>CAYVGC010000065.1:0-24295 GCA_964449815.1 uncultured Bifidobacteriaceae bacterium | reverse complement strand
AGCTGGCGGCGGCGGTCGGCGAGCGCGCCAAGCTCCTCCAGCGGCAGCGCGTAAAGCCGCAGCGCCTCGGCGGCGTTGATGCGCGCGCCGGTCCAGACTTTCTGCAGCAGATCGTCGAGTGATGCGTCGTAAATCACGGACTAAAAATTAACTAATCTTCAGGTTCAAAACAACTGTCAAGACGCGAAGCCAGACTACGCGCAGTTTCAATTTTCCTTTTCGCCCAATTTGTGCGAATCATTTGAATTTTATGAATGGAGTTGTGACGCTGGCGGCGCGGCCGGCACGCCCGGAAAAATCCTTCGAGCGGGCCGTCCTGGCCGTGATGATTGCGGGTGCCGGCACGTTTCTGAACGTGTATTGCACCCAGCCGCTGCTGCCGTTTTTACAGCGCCTTTTCCACGCCTCCGAAGTCGAAGTCAGTCTGACCGTGGGTGCCGTCACGCTGGCGGTGGCGCTCATGGCGCCCTTCACCGGCATGATTGCGGAAACCATCGGCCGCAAAAAAGTCATCGTCCCCGCGCTCTTCGCCATGACGGTGCCGACCTTGCTGGCCGCCACTTCGCAAAGCCTCCACGCGCTCATCTTCTGGCGTTTTGCGCAGGGAATTTTTGTGCCCGGGGTCATTGCGGTGATGATGGCCTACATCAACGAGGAATTTCCCGGGCGGGCGGGCGCGGTCATGGCCGCGTATGTGGCCGGCACGGTCTTTGGCGGCTTTCTCGGACGCTTCCTCACCGGCATCATCGCCGCGCACGGGAACTGGCGCGCGGCCTTCGTGACCTTGGGCATCCTCAACCTGCTTGGGGCGCTGGCCGTGCGGCAATGGCTGCCGCTGGCGGTTCATTTTGTTCCCGCCAAACACGTTTTCAAGTCGGTGCGCGACACCTGGGCGCACCTGCGAAACCCCCGGTTGCTGGCCATTTGCGGCCTGGGTTTCACCGTTTTGTTTGCGCTGGTCGGCGTGTTCACCTACGCGAATTTTTATCTCGCCCGGCCGCCTTTCAACCTCACCTCCGCCGAGCTGGGCAGCATCTTTCTCGTCTATTTGCTGGGCTGTGTCGTGACACCGCTGGCCGGCCGTTACTTGGATCGTCACGGATTCCGCCGGACAACACTGTTGTCGTTCAGCATGTGTCTCGGCGGTCTTTTGCTGACGCTGGTTCATTCGCTGGCGGCGGTCATCGCCGGGCTGGCGGTTTTTTCCTCCGGCATTTTCGTCGCCCAAGCGGCGGCATCCGTGCTGATGGGAAAAGTTGCCGGCCGCGCCCGTTCCGCCGCCGCCGGACTTTATGTGACCTTTTACTACACCGGCGGCAGTGCGGGAACGGCGCTGACCGCGTGGTTCTGGCTGAAAGGCGGCTGGCCCGCCTGCGTCGGTTTGTTTGCCGGTGCCAGCCTGCTCACGCTGATTTTAGGACTGGCCGGCGGAACATCCGTGGCCAGCCGGAAAATCCCGCCGGAGCCGACGGTTGACACGGCGATTTGAAAAGGCGGCGGGGTTCAGCGCGTCCGCCGAAATTTTCCGGCGGCAACCGTCCAGCGCCGCGCTGTCACTTGGCTGAACCGGCCGGGTTGGTCAGGGAATCCATGGTCTCCGTGGCGGGAATGGTTGCGGGTGCGCCACCCGGCCGGTGGTCCGGCAACCGCCCGATCCAAATGCCGCTGACGCCGTAGTTCCATTCCAGTTGCGGGATGCCGGGCGGACTGCCGCGTCCGCCGCGAATGACCAGGCGGTCGGCGGGCTTCATTTTCAGGAGCCAGGGCGTGTAGGCCTTGCTGTCGCCGAAATTCCAGAGGACTTTGTGATACACCTCAAAATCTTCGCGCGGCATCAGGGTGGCTTCAAAGCCCAGGATGTAACGCCAGCCGGCCGTGGGATTTTTGTAAAAGGTCTGGTAAAAGATCGTCATGTCCGTGGAATAAAGAATGCCGTCTTTTTCCGGCAGCCAGCCGTCGAGATCGGAGTTGTCGGTGGTCAGATATTGCTGGGTGAGATTGTAAGTCCAGCGGCTGCCGGCATCGCTGGTGATGCAGAGAAAAGCGATCAGGGCCACGCCGCCCGCCAGCGCCAGCCGCCGGAATGAGTCCAGCGCCAGCCGCGAGGCCAGCAGCAGTTGCAGGTCGCAGGCCACCAGCACCATCAGCGCCGGCCAGCCCCAGTCGGCCCAGAAACGGCCGACTTTGAAGCCGAGCGTCCACGTCAGGCACGCCAGCCAGAACACCGGGTCGCGGGCGAGCGGCGGCGCCTTGAGCCACGCCAGTTTGCGCAACAACAGCAGGCCGCCGAAAATTAACAGGGCGTTGACGTCGCCGGTGTCCGGCTGCAATTCCCCGGCCAGCGTGCGCTGGGTCAGATGCAGGCCGGTGGCGAGCAGCGCCACCTTTACGGCCTGCAACGGATAGTCAATCAGATGCCCCGTCAACAGGCTGCCCAGAAAAACACCCGCGCCCCAGCAACCCGCCACGGCCAGCCCCCACCGGAACTGTCCCGCGAAAAAAAATGCCGCGACCGGCAGCACCCACAAATACCAGGCACCGTGAAAATAAACGCTGGCCGTGATCAGTCCGGTCATCACGGCGGCCATCCACCACCTGGGTCTGGCGGAACCAAACTGCCGCCAGAGCAGCAGCAGCGACAGCAGCGCGGCAATCGTGATGATGTAAGGACGCCCCAGCAGCAGGCGCATCGGCAGGACGGCGGCGATCATTCCCAACGCGAGCGTCACCAGCCAGGCTTCCGGATACCGCAGCCACGGCAGCGCCGCCAGCCCCGCCAGCACGAACAGCGACACCACGGAAATAATCACGAGGGCTTCCGCGTCGGCGTTGAACGCCGTGTGAATTTTCTCCAGCAGCCGGCTCCAGCCGTATTCGTGGTCAATTTTATAAACGTCGTTCAGGACCACCACCGCCGGCCAGGTTTTGCCGCTCACGGCCTTGCCCGCCGCCCGCAACGCATCATCCCCGGGGATGTAACCGTAGCCGATGATCTTCAGCGGAATCAGCAGCAACGTCAGGATGACGATGACCCAGACCGCCAGCGGAACGTAACGGCGCAATGGTTCAAACCCGGCGGGCTTGGGGCGGTCAGCGGTTTCGTTCATGCGGCAGGCAGTTTGATTTCGCAAATCAGAACACCTTTGGCACGCCCTCGTCGAGGATTTTTATCTGGCTCGTCAAATTTTCCGCCTTGGCGATTTCCATCAGCCAGCGCGGCGGCTCGTCCATCGCCTCGAACGACAGCTTGAACGTGCCGTAGTGCATCGGCACGAAAATTTTCGCGCGCAGATCCTTGAACGCCCGCACCGCGTCATCCGGCCCGATGTGAACGCGCCGGAAACTTTCCGGATAATACGCGCCGATGGGCAGCAGCGCGATCTCCGGCGCAAATTTCCGGCCGATTTCCTTGAAGCCGTGAAAATACGCGCTGTCGCCCGCGTGATAAATCTTCCGGCCCTGGTGCTCCAGGATGAATCCGCCGTAGCCGCGATGGCTGTCGTGAATCGTCCGCGCGCCCCAGTGCTTGCTCGGCGTGAACGTCACGTTCCAGTCGCCCTGCGAAAAACTTTCCCACCATTCCAGCTCGATGATGCGCGAGAAGCCGAGGTTGCGCGCCAGGTCGCCGACGCCCCGCGGCATGATGCCGATTTTCGGATTCGGCAGTTTGCGCAGGGTCGGCTTGTGAAAATGGTCGAAGTGCGCGTGCGTCAGCAAAACCAGGTCAATGGGCGGCAGATCTTTCATCTTCATGCCGACCCGCCGGATGCGCTTCAGCAGAAACAGCCAGTTCGCAAAATTCGGGTCAATCAGCACGTTCAAGTCCGTGAACTGGATGAGAAACGACGCGTGGCCGATCCAGGTGATGGCCACCTCGCCGTATTTTAACTTGGGGAAAACCGGGTGGCGCGGCTGGCCGCGGCGCGGCGTGAACCAGCCTTTCAAGACCAGCTCCCGGAAAAAAGTGCGCGGGTTGAAATGCTTCGCCGGCGTCAATTCCTTGAACGAACGCGGGATTCTCCGGCGCGGCGCGGGACGATTGGAGTGCTCTTTCGCCATCAGCTCTTTGACTTTAGCACCCGCCGCGCGTTCGACCAATTTGAAAATCGGCATTCATCACCACGAAACACACGAACAATCTTTGACGCAACCGGTTTTAATTTGGAGTGTTCCGGGTATTTCGTGGTTTGACAATGATCTTCTGTTAGACTTTCCGCATGGCTGAACTTGATCCGCAACTCGACAAATTTCTGCGCCGGCCGCCGGCGCTCGGCAAAAATGTTTTCATCGCCAAAACCGCGACGGTCATCGGCGACGTGACGCTGGGCGCGCATTCGAGCGTGTGGTATGGCGCGGTGCTGCGCGGCGACATCAACCGCATCGTCGTCGGCCACCATTCGAACATCCAGGACAACGCCGTGCTGCATCTCGCGGATGACTTTCCATGCGTGCTCGGCAACTGGGTCACGGTCGGCCACGGCGCGGTGGTTCACGCGTGCCAAGTCGGTGACGAAGTGCTGGTTGGCATGGGCGCGGTGATTTTGGATGGCGCGGTCATCGGCCGGCAATCCATCATCGGTGCGAAGGCGCTGGTGACGCAGGGAACGAAAATTCCGTCCGGCTCGCTCGTGCTCGGCGCGCCGGCAAAAGCCGTCCGCAAACTTTCCAAGGCAGAACGCGCCGGCCTGAAAGGGTGGGCGCAAAAATACGTGGACAACGGCGCGTATTGTCTCCGGCACGGAATCAGCCTGGGCGCACCGCTGGCAAGCTGACCATGCTCAAGCCGGCGCCGCTCCCGCCTTCCGGCTCCAGCCGAAGAGTTTCTTGGCCTTGATGACCTCAAAGATCTGCGGCGGGATGAGCTGCGCCAGTGACTCGTCGCCGGAATGGATTTTGGCCAGCACCTCGCCGGAATAAACCTTCAGATGATCGGCGGTGAAGCCGGGAATGTCCTCGATGAACTTGTTTCCAACGAGATGCGCGTAGAGATGCCGCAGGTTGGGCGCGACTTCAAGATTCTCCACGGTGAACAGCCGGCCGGTCTGCTTGTCCAGCGAAGGATAGACGTAGAGCTTGGCGCCGTTCTTGAAGAGCTGGCCGAGGGATTCCATGAGGCCGCCGGGCAGGTCGGTGTAAAACTTCTCGTCCAGCACGTCGCGCAGCCGCACGAGGCCGAGGGGCAGGCCGAGGGGCTTCTGCGTGTGGCGCGACAGGTAGGTGACCAGCCGGTGGTAGCGGAGAAAATTGGAAATCAACACGGGCTTGCCCAGCGCGCCTAGCGTGTCCACGCGGTCCAGGAAGTCCCGGTGGTCAATGGCGTCGCCCACCTGCAAATGGCGCAGGGTCATCTCAAACATGACGACGGGCGGCTCGCCCTGAAGCGCCGGCTCCTGGAGAAACATTTCCTGCGCGCGTTCCAGCATGTCGAGCATCGGATTCGTGAGCGGACGAAAACTGCCGCGTTCGAGCAGCACGGGTTTTTTGTAGAGCAGCTCGCCGGGGATGATGGTTTCGCCGTCGGCCGTGAACATGGCGGCCTCGGTGAGCCATTGCTGCACGAGCTGCAGCGCCATCAAACGATTGTCCAGGCCGTTGAACGCCGGACCGGAAAACTTGATCATGTCCACTTCCACGCGCTGGCCGGTCAGGCTGTCCATCAGCGAGCCGATGAGCCGTTCCGGCTCGATGTGCAGGTAGAACGCGGCGTGGATGAGGTTCACGCCGATGATGCCGACGGTCTCCTGCTGGCGCGATGTTTCGGTGTCCAGCAGCCGCACATGGATGATGATGGTGGACGGTTCCTGGCGCGGGAGCGTCTGGAACTTGATGCCGAGCCAGCCGTGCCCGCCCTCCTCGCCGGTCTTGGCAATGTGCCGGGTGGTGACGGTGTCCGCAAAGGCGAAGAAGGTGAACTTGTCGCCGCGCGTCTGGTCGAGGCGTTGCAGCAGCAGATTAAATTCCAGATCCAGCATGGACGCCAGCCGCGCGCGGCTGACGTAGCGTTCGGCGGGGCCGTAGATGGCGTCGCTCACCGCCATGTCGTAGGCGGAAATGGTTTTCGCGACGGTGCCGGAGGCCTTGCCGACGTGGAAGAACCAGCGCGCGACCTCCTGCCCCGCGCCAATCTCGGCAAAGGTGCCGTATTTCCGGGCGTCGAGGTTGATCTGGAGGGCTTTCTGGCCGGGGTTGAGCTTGTCGTTGGTCATCGTATCCTCGCCAAGCACGATACACAAAATCTCCCGCGTGTCCAACCAGATGCGCGGCTACGCCGCCGGCGGGGCGGATTTTTCCTGCTGGCGGCGCAACTGGTTTTCGAGCTGCGTCACGCGGCTGCTGAGGCGCTCCAGAATTTTCCGTGTCTCGGCGGAGACGGCCACGCAGTCTTCGCAATGGTGGCGCGTGGCGGCGCCGCCTTTGACGGGATAATCAAATTTCCTGCCGCAGGCGCGGCAGGTGCGCTGGCGCAGGCCGGAAGTTGGGGAAATAGTCATAAGAAATTTCGCTGTCAGTTCAAATACCGTCAATGTAGCAGGTAAAAAACTGTCGTTCTCTGAAAAGGATTTCAGGTCTATAATCGGCTGGAAGTCTGCCACCGCGTTGAAGACTTACCAAAGAACCTTCTTTGGAAATAAAACTATGATTGTGAACCTTTGCCACGTCATCAAACGTGTAACCTTCCGGCAAATTAAAAAATTCCATCAGAAAACTTGAACCGTAAGAAAACAGTTTTCCGTCCTTCATTTCAAAAACCCATCCGGTCCAAGACATCGTTGTTTCACCGTGTATTTGTTTGAGCAATGAAAACGGAGGCGCGAATTTCGACGGCGAAGCCGATGCAACGTCATAATCATTTACCTTATTTCCACCTGCTACAAACGAAGCAAGAACTAGCCCATAAGAATCAGCGGCGACAATTCTGCCTTTGCCAGACTTTTCCTCTTCTAACCGCCGCCGAGCTAATTCAACTAATTTGGTTTTTGACTGGAGAACAGCACAAGGCAAATAGGTTCCGTCCTTAAGAGTGAGCGAGCAACGGTAACGTGGCCCGTAAATCGAATCTGGAATTGGTTCGACGATAGAAATGATTTCCTGAAATCGCTTGTCCATGGATTTGAATATATTTAACCGCGAACTACGCGAACCACACGAAAAATAATTTCTTTCGCGTATTTGGCATATTTCGCGGTTAAAGAATTTTCACCTTTGCCGCTTTTCCAAATCCGTCACGGCGCTGGTCACGCCGCCGTCCATGAGCAGGCGGCGTTCCTTGGAGCGCGTTTCCCCCACGGCGCTGACGCGAATGGCCGCCTCGTCGGTGACGGGGCATTCGTGCTCGCAAATCCCGCAGCCGATGCACAGCGCCGGGTCCACGTAGGGCCGGCGCAGCGTGATGGGGTTGCCGTCGCGCTTGGTGATGGTGACTTCGCGCGAGTAAATGGCCTTGGGCGACACGGGGCAGACTTCCTCGCAGACCACGCACGGCGTCTCCATCGCCCAGGGTAGGCAGCGGCCGTAGTCGTAAAACGCGGTGCCGAGCTTGATCGGCCCTTCCTTGACGAACGGCCCGGTGCCGGTCTTCTCCTCGATGGTCACGCGCTGGATCGCGCCGGTCGGGCAGACCTCGCCGCAGAGCGTGCAGTTCACCTCGCAAAAGCCGAGCTTCATGTTGAGAATCGGCGTCCAGATGCCTTCGAGGCCGGATTCCATCAACGCCGGCTGCAACACGTTCGTCGGGCAGGTGCGGATGCACTGGTCGCACTTGATGCAGCGGTCGAGAAACTCTTTTTCCTCCACGGAACCGGGCGGGCGGATGACTTTTTTACTGTAATTGCGGTCGCTCGCGCCGGACGTGCGGGCGAAGGCGTAGAAGCCCAGCCCGATCAGCGTGCCGAGAAACGCGCGGCGTCCCGGCACCACGGGGGCGGTGACCTCGTGTTTGAGCGACGGCAGAAACTTGAACGAGATGGCGTCCTCCGGGCAGTCCTCGATGCAGTTGAAGCAGACGAAGCACTCGCTCTTGCGGAGCTGCGTGTGCGGGTCGGAAGCGCCTTCGCAGCTTTTCAGGCAGAGGTCGCAGTCCACGCATTTGGTCGGGTCGCGGTCAATGCGCCAGAGCGCCGCCGTGGACAGCGTGCCGAGAAACGCGCCGAGCGGACACAGCACGCGGCAGAAAAAGCGCGGAATCACGACGTTCATGCCGACGAGGAACAACAGAATGAAACCAATCACCCACGCGCCGACGTGGAAGTATTGGCGGACGTAAACGGACGATGGAAAAAACAAATTCAGCGCCGGCAGAATGACCGTGCTCATCGAGCGGTGAAACAGGCAGATGGGATCGAGCCAGCCGATTTGCAGCGTGTGGCACAGCGCCGCAACAATCATTGCGATAAGGATGACGTATTTCAGCGAATACAATTTTTTGTAGCGGTTGGCCTCGATGCGCTCGCGCTCCTCCGCGCGGCGCTTGCCGAGCAGCCAGCCGGTGAAGTGATGCAGGATGCCGTAGGGACAGATCCAGTTGCAGAAAATCCGCCCGAACAGCAGCGTCGGGATGATCAGCAGCAGGCTCCACAACAGCCCCATGTAAACCGTGTGCGTGGTGATGGCCGTGGCAAAGGCGACGAGCGGGTCAAGTTCGAGAAACAGCGAAACCGGATAGCCTTTCAGATAGCGCAGGTCGGTGACGAAGACAAAAAACAGAAACAGGCTGAAGAAAAACACCTGCGCGACGCGGCGGACGTTGCGGAGCTTGAGCCAATCTTTCGGATCGAAATTCAACTTCACACCGTCACCTCTTTATAAAGCGTATCTTTCCAGTTGATGTTGCCGAGACCACGGTCATGCGCCTTGTGCAGATAAGTTAGTTCCGCGATGTCGCGTTCGAGCAGATGCGAATAGCCGTAGGCATCCACCGCAATCATGTCCGTGCCGGCGACGATGGTATTCATCGGCTTCACGTCGGACAGGCGACCGCCGGTCGGGCCGTTGCTCATCAGCACGTTCATGCCGTCGAGAATCACCAGCGTCGGCTTCATCATCAGCGCGAAATCGGAAACGATGCTGTGGATGTATTGGTGGAATTGGTTGCGCCGGCCGCCGAGCAGGCCATACCAGTTTTTCGTCGTCATCGAAGCGTGGCAGAGATTGTGGTCCTTGCACGGCGCGAGGCCGATGACTTTGGTCGCCTTTTTGAAGGGCGTGTTGAAAAAAGTCCATTCCTTCAGCACCTCGCCGTCGAGCGACAGCGGCGCGAAGGAATTGGTTTCGGGATACATCAAATCCAGATTCATGTCCGACGCCACGACGGTCAGTCCGCTCTTGAGAAAACAACCGGTCGGCGAATTGATCGGATTGTCGGCAACGATGACCTTGTGCGCGCCGGCCTCGAAACACAATTTGGCCACGGCGCGCAGGGCGTCGGGATGCGTCGTCGCCGCAAGTGCGGGCGGACGGTCAAACGCGACGTTCGGTTTGATCATCACCACGTCGCCTTTTTGGATGAAGCGTCCCATGCCGCCGAGCGCAGTCATGGCGGCACGGATGGTTTTTTCATGTTCCGTGCCGTGCGCGATGGCCAGCGACGGCAAAACCTTGCTGATCTCCGGCGCGTAGCTGCGAAGCTGCAAACCTTTTTCCTTTTCAAATCCGGGAACAAAGTGTTTCGGCTGCCAGAGTTTTTTGGCGGCAAGACCGGAGCCGGCGATGAGCGCGCCGGTGATGCCGAGGCGCACGAGAAACTCGCGGCGGCTGACGGAAGCTTCCGGCAACCGCAATGAATCGTTATGGTTCGATGAACTCATTTCAACCGTTAGCTAATCTATTCATTTTATTTCCCCGCGCAAATACTTTTCCACGAACGCCTGCGCCTTGGTCTCGTCAGCCGCGTCGAACACGCCGCCGAGTTCGCCGTCGCGCTGATAGACGACTTTCCACTTGCCGAAAACCTGCGCGCTGAACATTTTCCCGCCGTTCACGTCCGGCAATATTCCCACCTTGCCGAAACGCGCGCAGAAATCTTGAAAGGATTTCCAAGCCTTGGTCGCATCACCGGGCGCGGCGACCATGATGAAAAACGGCAGTTCCGCGCCGTCGAAATTGTATTTCGCCTGGAACACGTCCTTGAAATCAGACTGGCCCTGCGCGTTTTCCGGCACGAACGACACGCTGTCGGCGATCATGCCGGCGGCGGGCAGCTTGCGGCGGCCAGCCAGGCCGCTGTCGTCCGCCGGCAGTTCCTTCGCGCGGTTTTGCGCGATGGCTTTGGTCAGCGCGAGCGTTTCGGGCTTCACATCGGACGCGATGATTTGAACATAGACGGCGCCTTGCCGGAAAAAGTAACCCATTTCGCCGGAATAGCCGTCGGGCGCAAAATCCAAAGGCTGGCCTTTCGGGTCGCGTTCGAGGGCGAACATGCCAAACGCGTCCACCGGCGAATCGAAGCGGTATTCGTAAACATCCACATAGCTGCCCGCCGCCGCAACGATGTTGAACGAGCGGCAACGGAGCTGCTGGACGTTGTAGTTTTGATAAGCCGGTGCGCGGCCGTCAATTTTCTCAAAGAGGTTGTCCGCGCTGTAAAATTCGGTGTCGGACATCGGCTGGATGCCGGGCAGCGAAATTTCCAGCGGCTCGCCTTTCACCACCGGTTTCGGGACGGCAGTTGAACTCTCCGCACCGCCTTCGGCTGAACCTTCTTCGGCGGCCGGTTTTTCGGCGGTGGAATTTTCGGCGGCTGGTTTTGCTTCCGGCCCGGCAGGCGCGGTTCCGGCCTTGCCTTCAACGGCGGCGGCGGTGGATTTCAGCGAATCGGTGCGGACAGCGAAAAGATCCGGATTAAAATGTTTCCCTTTGACGGCGATGACGATGCCGATGCCCGCCAGCAAAACCACGATGATGACGCTCGCGACGCGCTCGGCGAGCGGAACCTGGGTGCGGACAAACTGCCTGCGGTTGCCCGTGCCGGATTTTTTTTCAATCGCCATGAATTTGAACTTGAGAACCGCAGGTCAGGCGAAATAGCGTTCGGCGCGGCGGATGATTTCGGGATAATCCGTCTTGAACTGGCAGGCGTCGCGCAGCGCGGCGAGGTTGACCTTCGACGCGTCGCGCCGGGCGGCGGGCAACTGGTGGTAAAACTCGCGCGCACGGAGATTGCCGTCCTGCTCGTAATAAGTGACGTAACGCGCAATGTCGGAGAACGCAAAACCAAGTTCGGCGCCAAGCCGGTTGCAGGCCGGGCAGCCGGGACACATCGTGCGGCGGCTGGCGAGAACGGTTTCGCGGAGCAGTTCGCGATGCGCGAGCTTGAGCGGCGCTTTGTAAGCGCGCACGGCGGCGGCGCTGGACTGGATGTTGTCCACATTTTCCATCCGGTTGCAAACGGCGCTGATGCGCGGGTCGCTCCAGACGGCCTGCAGCAAAGCCTGGTGCGTGGTCAGGCCGAGCTGGTCAAATTCCGGCAGGCGCGTCGGCACGTCAGCGGCGTTGCGCAGCGTCTTCATGGCGATGAGGCCGATGCCCGCCTGATGACAGGCGTCGAGGCTTTTGTCAAAGTCACCGCCTTTGACGAAAAACGGCGTGTATTTGACCATGATGGCATCCAGAAAACCGCCCGCGGCGGCGGCGGCCAGATATTGCGGAGCCTGGTCGTCGTGGCAGGAAAAGCCGACCATCTTGACCTTGCCGGAGCTTTTCAGCTTGTCGGCGGTTTTTTTGAAGGCGTCGCTTTTTGGCCAGTCCAACGAGGCTTCACCGTATTCTCTGGCGTTGATGCCGTGAATGAAATAAAGGTCGAGATAACTGGTTTTGCATCGTTCCAGCCGGCGGTCAATCATATCCAGCAACTGCTCCGGCCCCTGGTGGGGATGATCCTTGGAAACCAGAAACAATTCCTTGCGGCGTTCGGGATATTTGGCGAGCCACTGGGCCACCTTGAGTTCGTCATTGCCATTTCCGTATTGCGAGGCGGTGTCAAAATAGCGGATGCCCAGCGACCAGCCGATGTCGAGATGCTCCGGGCTGTAGGCCGGCATGTCGCCGCCAAAAATCAACATGCTCACTTCCGGGCCATTCCGGCCAAGCTTCCGGGTGGGCACCGGCGGTGAACCGGCTTCGGAACTTTTTCCCGCATCGTCCGCTTTCGCGGAAAAAGCCGGCGTCAGAGCGACGCCGACCGGAGCGATCATGGCGCTGCGAAGAAAATTCCGGCGAGTCAGTGTTGATTTTTGGGCGTTCATGTTCAGGCGAAATAACGCTCGGCGCGGCGCATGATTTCGGGATAGTCCGTCTTGAAATGGCAGCCGTCGCGCAGCGCGGCCAGATCAACCTTCGACGTGTCGCGGACGTCCGGCGGGAGCGCCCGGTAAAATTCCCGCGCCTCGGTGTTGCCGTCCTGCTCGTAGTAGGTGACGAACCGGGCAATGTCGTGGAAGGCGAAATTGGTTTGTTTCGCGAATGCCTCGCATGAAGGACAACCGGTGCACATCGTGCGGCGGCCGGCGATGATGGTTTGCTTGAGCAGCTCCCGGTGCGCGAACTTGAGCGGCGTCTTGTAGCTGCGCGCGGCGGCGCTGCTGCTCTGCATCTGATCCACGTTGTCAATCATGTTGACAATGGCGGAAATGCGCGGGTCGCTCCAGGCGGAATGCAGGACGGCCTGATGCGTGGTGAGGCCGAGCTTGTCAAATTCCGGCAGGCGTTTCGGCACGTCCTTGGTGGTGCGCATGGTTTTCATGGCGACCAGCCCGATGCCCGCCTGGTGCGCGGCGTCCAGCGCCTTGTCAAACGCGCCGCCCTTTTCGTAAAACGGATTATACTGCAACATGATGATGTCCAGAAACCCGCCGGCCGCCGCCGCGCTTAAATAATCCGTCAGCATCCCATCGTGGCAGGAAAAGCCGACCATCCTGACCTTGCCGGATTTTTTCAGCGCCTCGGCGGTGGTTTTGTAAACGTCGCTCTTCGGCCAGTCCAGGCGATTCGGCCCGCCGATGCCGTGGATGTAAAACGCGTCGAGATAAGTCGTGCCGCAGGCTTCGAGCCGTTTATCAATCATGTCCAGCAACTCCGCCGGGCTGTTATGCGGACTGTCCTTGGTGACGAGAAAAATTTCCTTGCGGCGTTCCGGGTATTTGGCGAGCCACTGCGCGAAGATTGTTTCCGACCTGCCATTGAGGTAGCTGTGGGCGGTGTCGAAATAGCGGATGCCCATGGACCACGCGATGTCAATGTAGTCGGGACTCAACGCCGCCATCATGCCGCCCATGCCCAGCATGGTGACCTGCGGCCCGTTTTTGCCGAGCTGGCGTCGGGGCAGCGCCTCGCCGGCGGCGGACGCGGGCGCATCAGCGGCACTGGCAGATTGCGTGAACAGCGACGGCGCGGCAGCCAGCGCGACCGGCAGCGTCATGGTGGATTTGAGAAAATTCCGGCGGGACGTGGCAAATTGTTTTTCATTCATAATTAGTTGGCTTTTACCGTAGCACCTGACCGGCCTGGCCGCAACGGGAATTGAAGCTGGGAGCCGGCAATCCATCAACCGCCCGCCGAGCCCAATTTTGGGTTCCGCAGCCAAAAGTGAATTTATAAACCGCCTCGGTGTCGGAGCTGGTGTCGGAGCCGTGCCCCCGCAGCCGCTCTCAGCCGACAGGTTCACTTTCTTTACACGCAATGCCATTATTCATTTGCCTTTCCATTGGGACGCGGCAAAGTTAGAGGGATATTGCACCCTGTTTGAGCAAACAAAGCGCCATCCAGGCACGACGAACCCAATACACATATTACATATTCCAAAATGAAAACACGGCTGCGCATTTTTTTCCCCCTGCTCCTCGCATCACTGGCTCACCTGCCAGCGTCAATGGCCCAAACCAACCCGGTTGTGAGTGTCAAGCTGTATGCTGGGAACTTCGGAGCCGGGGTTGGCCAGTATGCCGGACTGACGATCAGCGGATCGGTTGGAACCAGTTACCTGGTGCAATCCACAACCAATCTGACAGCGGCGGGTGACTGGCTGACGCTGACCAACCTGGCGCTGCCCAGCAGCCCGTATCTCTGGTATGATGGCGGCAGCCAGGAGACCGGATTGCGGTTTTATCGCGTCGTGGCCCGCACCTTGGTCAACCCTGATCCCGCACGGCTGGCCTTTGTTCCGGCCGGATCCTTTCTGATGGGAGACAGCCAGGATGGCAATCCCGATAACGATGCGCCAACCAACATGGTTTATGTGAGCAATTTTTACATGGATAAATATCTGGTGACGGACGATTTCTGGAACCAGATTTACGCTTGGAGCACCACCAACGGCTACAGCTATGACAATGCCGGATCAGGAAAGGCCGCCGACCACCCGGTGCAAACCGTGAATTGGTGTGACGTGGTGAAGTGGTGCAACGCGCGGTCGCAGTTCTCGGGGCTGACGCCGGTTTACTACACCGATGCCGCGATGACGCAGATTTATACCAACGGCGACACGGCACCGTATGCGAAGTGGAATGCCGGCGGGTATCGCCTGCCCACGGAGGCGGAGTGGGAGAAAGCCGCCCGGGGCGGGCTGGCAGGGCAGCGTTTTCCATGGGGCAACACGATCTCCGAAACCAATGCCAATTACTTCGGCGACCCCGCCAACTACAGCTACGATTTGGGACCGATTGGTTTCAACGCCATCGGGGCGAACGGAGACCGCCCTTACACCACGCCGGTGACTTCATTTGCGCCGAACGGATATGGTTTATACGACATGGCCGGAAACGTGTGGGAATGGTGCTGGGACTGGTATGGCACTTACTCCGGTGGCAGCAATCCACAAGGACCGGCGACCGGCTCGTATCGCGTCTTTCGTGGCGGGCTGTGGAACTATTACGCGGTTGACTGCCGGTCGGCCATGCGCGGCAACGGCAATCCGGGTTTCGCGGAATACTACGTCGGCTTCCGGGCTGTCGTGTCTCCTTAATTTTCCATGGCATAAACCCACAAACGGGTCGGCCACGACTGGGTCGGCACCTGTATCGCAGTCGCGAGATCAGCACTTTTCAAGTCCATCGTTGATGCAATTCGGCTTTCAAAGCGGAATTCGATGCTTGACGCGCGGGAGTTTAAGCGCTTGATTAATATCGTCATTATGAAAAGGATATTTTTTACAGTTCTCGCCGGGGCCGCCGTCGTGGTCGCCACCGGTTGCGTTCACACCGTCACCGACACCAGCACTTTTGCCGTCAGCTACGGCAAGGACTCCGTGGCCGGTCGTTACCAGCGTCCGCTGGATACAGTCTATAAAGCTGCCGTCAATGTCATTCAGACCGACGGCGTTTTGCTCACGGAATACGTCCCGCATGACAACACCAACGCCGTCCGCTCCCTGCAAGGCCGCGTCAGCGACTGCAAAATCTGGATCCGCGTGGAGCAGGTGGACCCGAAGATCAGCCAGGTGGATGTGCAGGCGCGCACCAAATGGGGCCGCGTGAACCTCGACTTGGTTCATGAACTTGAAAAGGAAATCGCGCTGCAACTGGCGCGTTAAGCCCAATTCCGGCCCGACATTCTGTGCCAAAACGCCGGGCATCCTGTCCGGCGTTTTTTGTTTGCCCGTGACAAATAACCGGTGACGACGGTGCTGCTGCATCCGCCGCATTCAAATTCAATTTTATGGTGAATCGCGGGCGATGCCATAGACTAAAGCCATGTTCAGCCAGCGTCAGCGTCCGATCCTCTTGGCGGTGGCCGCCCTCGCGGTGATCTGGGTGGTTGCCTTCGCGGGTTTCCAGATCGCCAAGCACGCCAAAGTCACCCCCGAAAAAGTTCGTGTTTATGCGAAGTCGGTGGATTTCAATCATTTGTCCGCCGCCGAACGCGCGGCGGCCATCCAGAAACTGGCGGCCATGCTCAATGCGCTGACCCTGGAAGAGCGGCAGAGTCTGCGTCTGGCCCGCCTGGCCTGGTTTGAAAAAATGACCGAGGAGGAAAAAGGCGAATTTCTCGAAGCCACCCTGCCCACGGGGTTCAAGCAGATGATCGCCGCGTTTGAAGACATGCCGGCGGACAAGCGGCAGCGCGTCGTGGATCAGGCTGTCAAACAAATGAAGGACGCGCGTGACAGGCTGGCCGACAACGGACAAATGCCGCCGCCGGACACCAACAGCGTGGTGCTGAGCCAGGAGCTTCAGGACCAGGTGACGAAGATCGGCCTGAAAAGTTTTTACAGCCAAAGCTCCGCCCAGACCAAGGCGGAACTTGCGCCGTTGCTGGAAGAAATGCAGCGCACGATGGAAAGCGGAAGAATGCTGCGCCGGCCACAACAATGAATGCTTCTTCGCGAGACAAATCTGGCCGGGCTTTCACGCTGGTCGAGCTGCTGACGGTGATTGCCATCATCGCGCTGCTTGCCGCGCTGCTGCTGCCCGTGCTGGGCCGCGCCAAGGAAGCGGCCCGCGCCACGGCGTGCTTGAGCAATCTGCATCAAATCGGCATCGCGCTGCAAATTTATGTTCAGGAAAACAACAACAAGCTGCCGGTCATGCGCGATGTTTCGGCCGACCCGGCGGTCGCGGCCACCAACACATTTCCCGCCATCAACAAAGTTCTCGCGGCGCAGCTCGGCAACACGAACGTGCTGCGCTGTCCGTCGGACTTGCAGCAGTTTTTTGAGCTGACCGGTTCAAGCTATGCATGGAACAGCCTGTTGAACGGCGAGGACGCCGATCATCTGGTGGTCTTCAACATCCACTTCGATCCGCATGAAATCCCGGTCGTTTACGACAAGGAGGGTTTTCACAAGGCGCGCGGCGAGAACAAGGCGGTGAACTATCTTTACGCCGACGGCCACATCAAAAACCTGCTGACCATCGAAGGCTCCAAATGATCGAACTCCGCAACGTCGTCAAAAAATTCGCCGGGCGCACGGCGGTGGATGATCTGTCGTTCACGGTGACGCGCGGGGAAATCTTCGGCCTGCTCGGCCACAACGGCGCGGGCAAAAGCACGGCCATCGGCATGATGCTCGGCCAGGTCTGGCCGACGAGCGGCGAAGTGAAGGTCTGCGGCCACGACGTTTCAGCCGACCGCCGCGCCGCGCTGAAGCCGGTCGGCGCGATTTTTGAAACACCGGTTTTTTACGACTACCTGAGCGGCTTCCGCAATCTGGAAATTTTGAGCACCTACACCGCGCCGACTTCCCGGGCGCGGATTCATGAGGTGATTGACTGGGTCGGCCTGACCGGCCGGGAGCAGTCCAAGGTGCGGACGTATTCGCACGGGATGCGTTCACGGCTCGCGCTGGCGCAGGCGCTGCTGCCCAGGCCGGAGCTGCTCATTCTCGACGAACCGAGCGACGGTCTTGATCCCGAAGGCATCCACGAGATGCGCCAGACGATTCTCCGTTTGCAGCACGAACTCGGCCTGACCATTTTTTTCTCGTCGCATTTACTGAACGAAGTCGAGCAGCTCTGCACGCGCATTGCCGTGTTGCAGCAGGGCAAAAAAGTTTTTGAAGGGAACGTCGCGGACGTGAAAGCCGCGTCCGACATGGTGGCGTTGAAAACCTCCGATTTTCCCGGCGCGACCAGGCTGCTCCGCGAGCACGGCCTGATCACGGCGACGGAACAGGAGAAATTCATCACGCTGGCCGAAGGCCGTTCGACAGCGGAGATAATTCAGACCTTGGTTGCCGCCGGCATCGCGGTGGACGGCATCTGGCGGCACGAGCAGACCGTGGAAGATTTTTATTTGAACCTGATCAAGCCGCCCGCCGCCAAAAATTAAACCATGTTCTTCGCCCAACTTAAAAACGAACTTTGGAAGCTGTTCGGCAAGAAGCGCACCTACATCGGCTTCGGCGCGTTTGTGCTGGTGCAGACGGTCATGTTGCTGCTGTTCAAATACACGCACTGGCAAACCCAGTTTGAGCGGCTGCTGGCCGGAAACGGCTATCTGGCGTCCGAATATATTTCCGCGCTGACGGTGGCGGTGGTGATGCTGCTGCCGCAAGTGGCGTTGCTCACGCCGCTTTATGTCACGCTCGTCGGCGGCGACCTGGTGGCGAAGGAGGCCGAGGACGGCACGCTGCGGATGATTTTGTCGCGGCCCATTTCACGCCTCCGCCTGTTGCAGGTGAAATGGCTGGCGGGAATCATTTTTGCGGCGGTGCTGACGCTGGCGCTGGGCGCCATCGCGCTGGGTTTTGCCCGCCTCTATTTCCCGTGGCGGGGGCTGTTCATTTTTATTCCGACGCCGGCGGGCACCACGTTTGGCGTTTTCCCGCCGCACGACGGGCTGGTGCGATATGTCTTTTCACATATGTTCATGGCCGTGAACGCGGTGGCAATGATGTCGGTGGCGTTCATGTTTTCCTGTTTTAACATGAAGCCGGCGGCGGCAACAATTCTGGCGCTGTCGTATTTGTTCGTGAACTCAGTCATGCAGATGATCCCCTTTTTTGAACCTTACCAGAATTGGTTTATCACCCACCATTTTGATGGCTGGCATCTGATCTTCCGGAGTCCGACCCCGTGGGGGCAGTTGTTTCAGTCAGAAATCATCCTGCTCGCCATCAGCGCCACGGCGTTCGTCATCGGCGCGGCGGCGTTTCAGGTGCGCGACATCAAGTCCTGATGGCGGGCGTGAAAATTGTCAGCGGCGCGCGAGTTGTCCCAATTTGCCGCCGGTGGAACAATGAAGGACGGTGGGGATAGTTTCAGGGTTGGCTTGTCCGGCGGCGGGCGGCGGATCAAGGCCAAACCGTGTCCCGTCCGGGAATTGCCGTTTGCCAAAATGGGAACGGATTCAGGGCAGCGCCAGAATTTCCGTCCGCAACCGCCCGATGTTCTGTGCGGGCAGGCGCGGGTCCAGCGAGCCAGGCACCGGCTTTTCCAAATCCACATGGCCGTCGGCAAAGGCGACGTCGGCCTGTTGCGCATGCCGGAAGTGGCCGTTCGGATAGGCGGTGTTCGCGTCCACATAATACCATTCCTCAAACATCGGATGGCTGCGCGAGGCGGGCGCTTGAAAGTCGTTGACCTGCGCGGCGGCGCGCTAACAGTGTGATTTCCGTGGGACGGCACAATAGCTTAAATTAAAAAAGCGAATATCGAAACACGCCTTGCGGCAGATCGGCTTTAGCCTCTGCCGCAAGGACATTATTCAGCCAGCTTTGCCTCATAACTCCTCACGGTCTGCCGCAGCAACCGGTCCTTGTCGGCAGCAATCTGTCGTTTCAATTCCACTTCAGCGGCTGCAAATGTGGCAAGCCGGACATCATCCTTTTTCCACAAGTTGTCGGTATAATGCCAGCCAGCTTTGCGAAGGATGTCCGTCACGCACAGGTAACTTTCAATTGTGAAGTTTTTCGGCTTGAAACGCAGATATGCCAGCAGATTGCGCTTGGATTCAATCGCGCGTTCCTGCCATTCCAGATTACCGTGTTCATTCATGCAGAAAAGGGCGGCGAAGCAAATTTTACAGCGGCGTAAGGGCAATGGCGGCAACTGCTGCCGCAACAATAGCCACGCCGCAGATGATACGCGGCGGTGAAAACCATCAACCCGCCATCAAAATAAAAGTCGCTGGGCAAAATTTTTGGTGACGCGACGTTGTTTGCCTTGGCGCGATGGAATTTCATCACACAGTTGCGGCAGATGCAGGCTTTGTTCCGCAAATCCGCCGGGACTTGCGCGATAAGTTCGTCGGGGATTTTTACTTGGAAGCACCAGCACGGGCCTTTGTAGGCATCCACCGTGCAAAGCTGGCAATCGTTCGGCTGCCCGCAGAGCGGACAACGGCTGGCATCAAAAGTTTTTTCCGCCGGTGAATCCATTTCAGCAGGCAGCCGGTGTTGGACGCAAAACCGGCCAGCGCCATTCCGCTACCCGCACGCCGCCGAACAGCACGGCGGTGTAAATTAAATCGCTCGTCAAAGTGTTCCAGAAAAATGGGATGGCGACGATGTAACATTCAGTCACGCCATCGCACGTTTTCGGGTAAAATGATCCGAAAAGCCAAACCCCAAAATTGGTAACTAAGAAAAATAAAATCGCGCCGAACACCGCCGCGCTGCCGATGCGTCTGATGTTTTGATTTCGTCGCACCCAAAATCCGAGGCAAACGATGAGCGCAAAGCTGCCGTATATGACCGGAATCAAGGCGTGCAATCCCAAAATCAAATCGCTCAAAAACATGGCGGCGAGCGGCACGAGAAACGCCGCGCGCTTGTCGGAAAATTGCGCGCCGCCAAACAAGGCGAGCGCGGCGATGGGACTGAAGTTTGGCGGGTGTGGAATCAAACGGGAAACGGCGGCGGCCAGGATGATTCCGGCGAGAAAAAGGACGCGAGGTTTGTTCATAATTTTAGTTCAGGTCATACATGGAGTTGTCAGGCGATAAAAATCCGGTGCCGGGCGCGATGGCGACGTTTTCATTGTTGTTCGTGTAGCACGCCGACAGCGATTCGGCGTGGCCGTCGCAAAAGGCGGCGTTGCTGCGCTTTTGGTGGCGGAAGCCTTGGGTGCCGCTATCGCGTCCCCAAAAACCATCATCGCCAGGATTCGGAAATGGCGCGCGCATGAATTTATCCGCGCCGCTGGCATACTGGCCGTCACCGAACAAGACGGTTTTTGCCGGATGCCGCACGTTCGATTCTTTGGCGGGTTCGGAAATGGATTCGTATTGGCCGTGGCCGATGTAGCTGGTGTTGTAATTGTAGCCGGTATAGGGATCGGTTCCCCAATTCGCGCTGCCATCGAACGAAGGACATTGTTGAATCTGAATGTTCCCTTGCGCCTGCCAAAGCAATCCTGGAATCACACGGTTGGGAGTTCCTTCAATGGTCGTCAAGTCCCAGGCATAGTCAATGTTATTTACGAAGTCCCAATAATAGGCGATGGGATAAAAATCGGCATTGTCAGCCGTATAAACGTGCGCGGCGATGCCCATCTGCCGCAAGTTGCTCAAACATTGGATGCGTTTGGCCGTCGCTTTGGAATTGCTTAAGGCCGGCAACAGCATGGCCGCGAGAATGGCAATGATGGCGATCACCACGAGCAGTTCGACCAAGGTGAAACCGGAGTTCCGGAAAACGCACCCGTTTGAAGCGAACGCGCTCCCCGGTTTCCACTGTGATTTTCTATTCCTGAGCATTTCACGGAAGGGTCAGGCGCAACCGGTAAAATGCCTTGTCCGCCGGCGCATGGGTGTCTTGCAACGTAATAGGCTGCGTGCTGGCCGGCATATTCGTGGCGATGGGTATCCACGTCACAAAATCGGTGGAGCGCTCCAGAACATGGCTGCAATTCGGCACGGGCGTGAACTGGAAGGCAAAGCCGTTCGTGAGGGTTTGGGTGTTCAATTGTGGCGGAATAATTTGCGACACGACAAAGGCGGAAAAATTCGTGACACCCACGACGAGAACTTCATTGTTCGCCGGATTAAAGATGAACGGCTGTGAAGTCCAGTTGGTGCCGTTCCATTGATACACGCGCAAATCACTCCCATTGCCGACATAATTCCCGCCTGCGCGCAGGCCGACATCCGCCTGAAACGTCACGGGACCGGCGCCCGTCACGGGGCGCGACTGGATTTGATACGCGCTGGACACGCGGCCAACAACCGGCGCGAATGCTGAGAACTGACTCAGGCTGACCGTGCTGATTTTGGCAAAGTCGCTTACGAAATCAAAGTTGATCGAGATCAGTGTTTGATTCCAATTGGCTGGGTTTTGAAATGCAAGATTGGTGATGCCGGAAACCAGATTATCCGGCGAGATGGCCAGCGCGTCACCGACTGCCGCCGGGTTCACCGCCGCGATGGAATCAATCACCGTGTAAGTGCCCGCGCCGGGCTGGATACGCACATATTGAATCCAGGGGAAACCGGACTCGCTCAAGTCGTAGCCCGTCCCACCCACGGAGTTGATAAAGGGTTGCAGTTCCAAAGCGGTCGGCTGCCAGTTGAACACCATTCCATAAACCGCGGGATTGAGTGGCCTGGTGGGATTCAACTCATCATCCGCCCACGAGTGATTGGTGCCATCCCAGCGGTAGGCATTCTGCGGAAAGAGCGTCGTAACGGTGTCATAAGCATACCAGTTCGTCCCGTCTGGACTGACGGAGACTATCGTGGGGTGGCCATAAACGCCGCTGCTCAAATCATAGTTCCACAAATCGGAATTATCGTCCACGTAGCCGGTTCCAATGAAAAAGGAGTTTCCAAAAACAATCAGGTCAACGCCGTAAGGATTGTTGGGGTCATCATAGATTTTGCGCCCCATGTCAACGGTGACTTGGCCTCCGCTGGGAATTACGAAGATCACGTTGCTCCCGTTCGGATCCGTCCAATAAGGAGGCTCGACAATCTTGACCCGATGAACATTCTCTTCTCCAAGCGCATCATAGAACCTTAGCGTCGGACGCCCCAACACTGCATAGGGCTGATTATATTGGGGGCGCGGGTCCATGCCGTTAGTGCTGATAACTTGAACCGCGAAATCGTTTGTATTGCAAACGTAGGCCGTGTATGTGCCGTCGGGCGACGGTGGCGCGTGCTTGTGAAGATTGTAAGCCGCATTGGTGCTGGCTTCGTATTCGCCGGCTGCCACGGAGAATCCGATCCACGAACCGTTCGTGAGTTGCAAGCCGTCCAGTCCGTTCTGTGCCAATTCCCATTGACCATGAACTCCGGCATAAGGTGCATTGATGTCGTAAGCCGTCCAATACTGATTCGGGCCGCGATTGGGCGAGGTCAGAAAACCACCGGCGTCGCCGAGTTCGTTCCACGTTTCCCAATTCGGACCGTATAGCCCGCCCCAATACAAATCGCCGCTGTTGATTGCATGAGCGTCATCCACATCCACTGTCGCACTCGTCAAAATGCCGTTGGTGAAAAAATTCGCGCTGGTCCCATCCGTGATGCCGATGACGCCGTCGCCTTTGAGGTTGTAACCGATGGCTTCTATGAACGTGCCGTAAGTTTCATCCGCCACCACATATAGTTTTGGGTCAGCCGCGAGAATCGCATCCAGCATTTGCGTGCCCGTGGCCGCGCCGTTGAAACGATAGCCCCACACGAGCGTCTTGTCCGCGACGGGCACGGGCACGGTGGAATTGGTCAATGATTCCGGCACACTCCATTCGATGACAAGCGCGGCGCGATTGGTGCCGGAGCCGGTCCAGAGTTGGATGTCATCCAGCGAAATGGCATTCGCTTTGCCGCCGGCTAATGACGCTACAACCGCAAGACTTGCGACGCCAGTGATTTTATTAAAATGGCGATTCCGTTTGAGGCAAACAAAAAGCAAACCACTCAAAACAAGGAGCGCCCAGGTGGCTGGTTCAGGAGCAGGAACCACATCCAACGGTGTGGCCGGTGGCGTCGCATTGAAATTGTAAGCGAAGCTCCAGCCATCAACGTCGCCATTATCAAGCACGCGGCTGCTAATGCCCACGTCGCTAAAATCCCAGTCGGATTGATTGGCAGACACCCGGACGTCCGTGCTTAACCAATAGCTCCAATAACCCGCGTTATACCAGCCTTCCTGCCAAAGATCTCCGGCAGCAACCGCCGTGCGGCTGTCATTCACGCCACCGTAATCGGTATAAGCCAGATGCTGGCTGTTAAAACTCAACGCCGGTGACAGTTGAAAATTTTGGTCGCCGCTCTGATGAAATCCCAGACCGAAGACCGCCGTGCCATAGTCGGTCGGCTCACTGATCTCAGCGTAGAGTCGCGGATCGGCGGTAACAATCGCATCGAGCATTTGTTCGCCGGTGGCCGTGCCATTCCAGCGATAACCCCATATCAGGGCATCATTGGCCGTGCCGTTGTTCCAGTCGATTTCAACGGCGGCTTCATTGGCCCCGGTTCCCACCCAGAGCTGGATGTTATCAAATAAATCCGCATGAACTGCGGAAGACACAAACAAGCCAGCCAGCGCCAGCAACGAACTGATTTTTTTCATTTTACTGATCTTTCAATTTTGTTCGCGGAAAATAATTGTCCACACGAACGGTTTTACGGTTGAGAGACCAGCGCGAGGCCGGAAGGCGTTTGAAAATAAAAAACCTCCAGACTTCGCAAACGAGGAATGGAGGAAATTCGACGAGCCGCCCGGAAACGGTCCGGGCGGACTGGCCTCATCCTTCTCTTTGCGGAGAAGCGCCCCGATACGCCGGGGCTGACGAGCACAATCAAACCGGTATCCTGACTTCGGCCTCATGCCTCGCTCCCGCCTTCCCGATCCTGCGATCAGTGGCCTGCGGAGTTTGTAGCCGTTACAGTGGCGCAACCGTCCCGGATTCACACCGGGTTCCCA
>CAYVGC010000064.1:0-24473 GCA_964449815.1 uncultured Bifidobacteriaceae bacterium | reverse complement strand
TGCCGGATACCGGCCTGCCCGACCTCGGCTATCACTATCCGCTCACCCATGTCTCACTGGGCACCGACTTTTGGCTTATGTTTAGTGGGGTGGTGGGTGACGGCAACAACGAACTCACTCTTTACATCTCCAGCCCGGTGGGAGCCTCCGGGACGGTGATATTTCCGGGAATATCCTCCAATGGCCCTGTCGTGATTGTAACCAACTGTGGGGATGCGGCGCTTAACGGAACCTATGTGCTGACAAACCTCACGGCGCAGGAGCAGACGAACTGGCAAAAAAGTGAATTGGACCCTGCTACGGTGGGTTATGTGCATGGCACGAATTGGGTGGATTTATTTGATGCCGGCGGCTATTGGGCCTTGTTTGGATATGACAGCAACTTGGGTGTTTGCACCATTTTTTATTACAAGTTGTCAGGCAACCTCAACGGAAGCGGGGCCGATTGGCTGACCAATGACGACATTTATTCTTCCCCGACCACGATTTGCCCGCAACTGATTGCCGGCCAGTCCTTCACGGTGGCGGCGGGAGCGGTGACCAATATTGCCGTTGACCGCAGCCTGATGCTGACGGGAGTTTATGATGAGGTGGCAACAAACAGCATCCACATCACCGCCAGCCAGCCGGTATCGGTTTATGGGATGGATTATGATCCACATGAAAGCGCCGCCTTTACGGATTACCCGACGCCGCTTTTGGGAACCAATTACTGCGTGATGGCCCGTGACTCCGGCCGTGTGGGCAATTCCCAGTTTGAGATTGTTGCCACGGCGGACACCACGACGATCACGATCACACCATCCCCGACGGCTGACCTTATGGGTTCTCTTTGGACTGCTCCATTCACCCTGCAACAAGGAGAGATCTACCAAATCCGAAGTTATGAAGTGGGAGATGAAGATGACGTGACCGGCACGTTTATCACGTCGGACCACCCAATTGCCGTCTTCGCGGGTGTAAATCTAGCTGATGTGCCATCCGGGACTTATGCAGGGAATCCACTGGTGCAGGTGCAAATGCCCGTGGAAACCTGGGGCAAGCAGGCGCTGGCGCTCGCATTTGCCGGACGAACGGGCGGGGACAGTTACCGCGTCCTCGCGGCGAACAACAATACGGTGGTATGGACTAATGGTGTAGTGGCCGGAACCAACCAAGCAGGGCAATTCCTAGATTTGATCATTGACGGGCCGGTGGAATTTCAGGCCAGCCAGCCGATTCAGGTCGCCCAATTCGCCAATGGAGGAGACTTTGACAACCCAATCACTCATGAGGGGGATCCTTGCGAGATATTGTTGCAACCGACCGATCATTATTTGGAAACATATACCATGGTTACTCTCACCAACGACAACATCATAGGAGATTTTGATGAGAACTACATAAACATCATTGGTGCTCAGTCAGCGATAACGAACACGCTGATGGATAATTTGCCCGTGGCAGCAACCAACTTTGTGCCTATTTGGACAAGCGGCTATTATGGCGCACAACTTAGAATAACGAACAGTGGCGCACATACGGTGACCAGTTCCCAGCCAATTAGTGTTGAAGTTTACGGATTCGGGATTTACGATGCCTACGGCTATTTTGGCGGCATAGTCAAATGACTGCTTTGTTAATGCGTGCTCAATAAACCAAAACCTATATGAGGAAAACAATCATTATATTTATGCTAGGAGTGCTGGCTCAACAAGTCAGTCAAGCACAGGGAATAGTTTATCTCTCCAACCTGGGTCAAACATCCACGGGCGGCACCACCGTGGGAAGTGATTCATGGCTGGCCACGCAATTTATCACGGGATTCAACGCGGGCGGCTATTCGCTCAACTCGATTCAGTTGGCAATGGCCGATGCTGTGGGCGATCCCGGCGGCTTCACAGCCACGCTTTATACATTTGGCGGCAGTCTTGCTGGCGCTCAATATCCGGGAGTCAGTCTGGGCGATCTGAATGGCTCTGTGAATCCTGCGACCGGCGGCCTTTACACATATACCCCCACTTCAGACCTTATCTTGTCACCAAACACATCTTATTTTATTGTGTTGGCTGCCGGCACCGCTGTTGCCGCTGGCGCTTATGAATGGAGTGTTGAGACCACGTCCAGTGATAATTTTAGTTCTAGCGATGATTGGGCCGGGTTTGTATCTTTTGAATCCAGCGCTGGTTCGTCTTGGAAGACAATTGGCGGCTCTTACCCAAATTTCATTGTGCCACAATATGCGATAAACGCCACAGCCATTCCCGAACCGGGCGTTTTAAGTCTGTTCGGCTTGGGTTGTGTTTTTCTATTTGGCATTTTCTGCCGTCGCCGCCACCAACGGATTGGTTCGCGTTAAGCACTGCATGAACCTTATCGTGGCACAGTCGGCGATCACTAGCACGTTGCTGGATGGGTCGCCCGTGGCAGCCGCCAGCTTCGTGCCAATTGGAGCGAGCGGCTATTACGGGGCGCAACTTTCCGTGACTAACGGCGTGCATACCGTGACCAGTTCCCAGCCGGTGGGTGTTGAAGTTTACGGATTTGGATATGAGGATGCCTATGGCTATTTTGGGGGCATAGTCAAATAAAATTAAATTAATATCTGCTATGAAAAGAACGATTATCGTCGGGATCCTTGTTTTAACTTTTGGATTGTTTGTCTCGCGAGTTGCTTCAGCACAAGGATCAGTGACTTACATATCTAATTTAGGCCAGGCTTCCACCGGCAGCATTGCTCTAGGGAGTAATCTATGGATAGCTTCGGCATTTAGAACAGGAGCTAATGTGGGTGGATACGCGCTTGACTCCATTCAATTGGAAATAGTAAACGCATCGGGCAACCCTAGCGCCTTTACGCTTTTGCTTTATTCAGCATTGTCACACTTCGCTGAATCCATCCCTGGAAGCAGCCTCGAAACTTTGGGTGGTTCGGCTGACCCAGCGACCGGGGGTATTTATAACTATGCTCCGAATGCAAGCTTTACACTTGCGCCAAGCACTGTCTATTTTATTGTGCTCACCGCCGGCACAGCGGTTTCCACTGGCGCATATGACTGGAGCGTTGCGAATACAGCTCAATACAATCAAGCTGGTGGATGGGTTGCCGCCTGGGGAGCCGGCGGTGCCGACATTTATCTATCCGTTGATGGTCTTTCCTGGAATCAGACGACTCAGGGCACTTTTGGTCTATATGCCATAGACGCCACCGCTATTCCCGAACCGGGCGTTTTAAGTCTGTTCGGCCTGGGTGGTGTTTTTCTATTTGGCATTTTCTGCCGTCGCTGCCACCAACGGATTGGTTCGCGTTAAGCACTGCATGAACCTTATCGTGGCACAGTCAGCCATAAGCAACACGTTGCTGGATGGGTCGCCCGTGGCAGCCGCCAACTTTGTGGTTATCGGCAGCAGCGGTTGCTCTGGCGCACAGGTCCTTGTGATTCCAGGCCCTCATACGGTGACGAGTTCCCAACCGGTGGGCGTTGAAGTTTACGGATTTGGATATGAGGATGCCTATGGCTACTTTGGCGGCATAGTCAAATGAAAATTCATGCAGTGAAATTAACCACGACTTATATGAAAAAATATTCAATGATATTGATGCTGATTGGAACGCACGGTGCTTTTGCTCAAGAGCTTGTTATATCCAGCAGCATGATAGCCAGGCTGACACACAGCTATGGCAATTTTGCTCCCGGTGGGGCCGCAACTACAATTGAGGACTATGCCGCCGCTGGCCAGTTCACTCAAACCAGTTTTGCCACGACCCTTAGTGGTTCCGAAATGGTGGCCACAAGCTTTGAGGCGCCTGCCGGAGAAATGTTTGCCATCAACGCCGCACCTGACGGTTTCGGAGACATCACACTTACATTGGACGCCGAATGGACGGCCGGTGCCGATTATGGCTTGAGTCCCGTTTCAAGTTCCACCGTCTTCGAAAACTTGATTGGTTTGACGCCAACGCTTACCTCATCTTCGGACTGTATCGGTGCTGGCGGGAAATGGGTTCGTTTTTTTGACACTTTTACTGTCACGCCAGGCACTGAGTTCACTGGCATTCAGCTTTCCGCACAATACGCAACGAGCGTCAGTTCTCCGAGCCAGCAGACATTCACCCCGGCTGTTTTTACCTTCAGAACCCAAGCTTCATCTTCACAGACATTAGGAGACGGCACATTAATGACGCTCGAAGCCACTCCGGAGCCGGGCGTTTTAAGCCTATTCGGCATGGGCAGCTTTTGTTTATTTAGTATTTTCTACCGTCGCTCCCCCCCACGGATTGGTTCGCATTGAGCACTACATGAACCTCATCGTAGCACAGTCAGCCATTATCAACACGTTGCTGGATGGGTCGCCCGTGGCAGCAACCAACTTTGTGCCTATTTGGACAAGCGGCTATTATGGCGCACAACTTAGAATAACGAACAGTGGCGCACATACGGTGACCAGTTCCCAGCCAATTAGTGTTGAAGTTTACGGATTCGGGATTTACGATGCCTACGGCTATTTTGGCGGCATAGTCAAATAGTGATTTATATGATACACTTAAACAAAACCCATATGAAAAAAAACGTAATTAGTGGCTTTATTGTCTTCCTGATTGCACTGTTGATTCCGCAAATTACCGGAGCACAGGGGACGGTGTATGTATCCGGCTTGAGTCAAACCTCCACTGGCAGCCACTCGGTTGGGAGTGATTCATGGCTGGCAGCGGATTTCGAGACAGGAACCAATGCAAGTGGATATGTTCTTAACTCAGTTGAATTGGCACTTATAAACGCTTCAGGTAATCCCAATGGTTTTACAGCCATGCTTTACACGCAAGTTGGTGAAGGTGGCGTTAATCCCGGAAGCAGCCTTGGCGCTTTTAGCGGCTCTTCCAATCCTTCAACCAGTGATATTTACGTTTATACCGCACCCCCGGACTTCATATTATCACCAAATACTTTTTATAACATAGTGGTGACCTCTCAAACATTGGCTGGCACGGGGTCCTATAACTGGAGCGATAGCACATTCCCACCAAACTTAAGTGGTGGTTGGCGTGTCAGTTATGGTGTTTTGTATTCTAATAATGGCGCTATTACGGACTGGTATGCATTTCCAGTTTCAGGCTACGCTCAATTTTCCATAGACGCCATTTCCATTCCAGAACCGGGCGTTTTAAGTCTGTTCGGCCTGGGTGGTGTTTTTCTATTTGGCATTTTCTGCCGTCGCTGCCAACAACGGATTGGTTCGCGTTAAGCACTGCATGAACCTTATCGTAGCACACTCAGCCATAAGCAACACGTTGCTGGATGGGTCGCCCGTGGCAGCCACTAGCTTCGTGCCAATTGGGACCAGCGGCTATTACGGGGCGCAAATCACTTTAACAAATAGTGGCGCACATACGGTGACCAGTTCCCAACCGGTGGGCGTTGAAGTTTACGCCCAACGATCCCAATTATACCGGCCCAGATAGCTTCACCTTCACAGTGAACGACGGCACGCTGACTTCACCGCCAGCAACGGTCTCAATTAATATAGTTGATCACCAATAAAAACCGGCCACATCCAAGTGGCACTAACAATTATGAAACATCTATTCTACGAAAATTATCCCGACACGATATTTGCAGGTATTATCAAACTCAAAACGGAGGCACCAGCATTGCTACAGACTCGGCCAGAATGTTGTGTATGCCGGGCTGTTGTAATTGTCCCTGTCCAAAATATAATCCACTTATGAAAACAAAAATCGTAGTTTCCTTATTCGCCTGTTTGTGCCTGGCCGCCGCCTACGGTCAGGGAACGCTTCAGATCACCTTTGATGGTCCGCCTGTGCAACCATCCGGCACGGCAAGAGTCATCACGAATTATTTTGAAGGTGGCATGTTGTTCGCGCCGCTTCCAAGGGTGAATGGTCTCGTGCGTAATGGCGGCGGACTTTCAGGTTATCCAGACGACGGTTCTGCCTACCTTCAGGGATTGTCGGGAAACGCATTGATGTTTAGTTTTACCAATGGTTCGGTATTTGGCTTGATTTCCGTGGATCTGGCCGAATACAGCACGGTGTTTGCGAACGAACCGCTCACGGTGGAATTCATCGGCTATCATCCCGACGGCAGCACCGTGACCACGAGCTTCACGACGGACGGGATCATAGACGGCACCGGTCCGCTGGCGGATTTTCAGACTTTTTCTTTCACCGGCACGGGTTTCACCGACCTGACCAGCGTGGAGATCCCCACTTATGGCTGGTCGTTGGACAACCTGGTGGTGTCGCCGGAACCCACGGGCGGAGCTTTGCTGGCGCTTGGCGGGCTGCTGCTGGGTGCGTGGCATCTGCGCCTGTGGCACCGGCAGCAAGGGAAGTCCTGATGCCAAATAGCTGGCACCGACAAGCCAACCATACGGATGGCTGCAATGAAAATAAGCGCTGGGATGGATGAGGGTGGTGTTCCCAACACCTGCAAATGAGCTGCCCCTTAAACATTGTTCGCTTACGCGAATTGCAGTCTCAAGCCCGCCTCGGAGCGCTGTCCCGGTCAACCAAGAAGGCTGTGGAAGGTTTTTTCACCCGCGACATCCAGTTCGCTTTCGGTCATGGGACCGGCCATCCCGGCCATGTGAAAAGAGGATTTTACAAATTTGGTTGCTCCTCAATCTTTTCGGCGGGCAACACCGTCAGCCCCATTACGTTGCGACGGGCTTCGTTGCGGACGGAGCGGGTCAGATTTCGGTTTCCGCAAAATAAATTGCTTTTTCTTTGGATTGCTTTGGCAGCCATGGCGATTTAACCTCAAAGGAAGTTTTCAGAGTTTTTTAATAAATGGCGACGACGGCATTAAATCCGGGTGAAGACGCTCAATTGCAACAGACGATTGAGATGTTTGAGGTCATTGTGCAGTCGCAACCGAGCGACACGCAGTCGCTGGAGATTCTCAAGGAGGCTTATTCCAAGCTGGGGCGCGAGGAGGAGGTCGTCCACACGTCGAAGCGGATCGCGCAGGCCTACTTGCAACTGGGCCAGCTTTCGTCGGCGATTCTCGAATACGAAACGGTGCTGCAGCGGCGGCCCGAAGATGTGGATGTGCGGGCGGCCTTGAAGCAGATCGAAGACCGGGCGAGCAATGCCGCCGTGCAGCCGGCGGCGGATGTGGCCGCGATGCCATCCCTGACCGAAACAACCATGTTGCGGCGCAAGGCCAAGACCCGCCCGGCGGCGGCGGACGAGGTGGACGACGGGCGCAAGTCGCTGTATAAAATTTTTGTGGAGACCAGAATCATCACGGCGGGTGATTTCGACCTGTGCTGGCGGAATGTGGATTCGACGGTGGCACCGCCGGATGTGGTGGAGCCGTTCATCCAGACCTTGCACGAAAAGGGGATTTACTTGATAGACAAATCGCTCCGGTTGTTGTCCGACAAATCGCGCCTGGCTTTTCTGCCGCTGGATCGCTATGACGTGGACATGGATCTGGCGCGCGGTTTTCCGGCGGCGGTCTGCCGGCGCTGGTGCGTGCTGCCGTTCGACCGGATGAGCAAGGCGGTTCTGGTGGCGACGGCGAATCCATTCAACCAGCAGGCGGCGAAGGAACTGGCCGAGGCGACCACGCACCGGTTGCTGTGGTATGTCGCCGTGCCGAATGACCTGATGTCCAATCTCCGCAAAGCGTTTCGCTGACCATGACCAAAATCAAGTCATTCGCCGAACGCATTGCCGACGCCCTGGTCGAAGACGGCTTGTTGAGCGCGAGCCAGATCGAGGAACTGCTCGAACGCCAGCGAAAAGAAGGCGCGCGGCTGGTAAAACTGCTTGTGGACAAGGACAAGCAATACGTCAGCCCCGACGATCTGGCGGTGTGCATGGGGCGGGTGCTGAATGTCTCGCCGATCAATCTCGCCCGCTTGAATATTTTGCCGGACGTGGTGGAACTCGTCCCGCGCGACACCGCGCACAGCCACAAGGTGATTCCCGTCAGCCGCCTGGAAAATAAATTGTTCCTTGCGATGGCCGACCCGTTGAATGTGCTGGCCATTGACGACGTCCGGCGCATCACCAAACTGGACATCACCCCGCTCATCGCGTCGGAGAAGGCGATCATGGAAAAACTGAATGCCTTGGACTCCTCCACAGGCGGATCCATGGAGGACATCATTCAGGATGCCGAGAAAAAGCGGGACGCGGAAGCGGAGGCCGAAACGCTTGAATCGGTCAAGGAATCCGTCGAGGAAATGAATCTCGACCAGCTCGCCGCTTCCAGCGAAGAAGCGCCCGTGATCAAGCTTGCCAATCTCATCATCATTCAGGCCATCAAAGACCGCGCCAGCGACATCCACCTCGAACCGTTTGAAAAAGTGATGCGGCTGCGCTATCGCATTGACGGCGTGCTGATTGACGCCACGCCGCCGCCCAAGCAGATGCAGCTCGCGCTGGCCTCGCGGCTGAAAATCATGAGCAACCTCGACATCGCCGAGCGTCGCCTGCCGCAGGACGGCCGCATGCGCGTCAAGGTCAGCGGCAAGGATTATGATTTGCGCGTCTCGGCGTTGCCGACGGTTCACGGCGAAAAAATGGTGCTGCGCGTCCTCGACAAAAGCAATTTGTCCGCGAGCATTGACCGGCTTGGCCTCGACGAGTTCACCTTCAAGCAATTCAAGGGCGCCATTGACGCGCCCCACGGCTTGATTCTGGTCACCGGCCCGACCGGTTCCGGGAAAACCACCACCCTTTATTCCGCGCTCAACGAATTGAACAGCCCGCAGTGGAACATCGTCACGGTTGAAGACCCTGTTGAATTTCAAATTCCCGGCATCAACCAGGTGCCGACCAAAAAGGAAATTGGCCTTACGTTTGCCAATGCGTTGCGCTCCATCCTCCGCCAGGACCCGGACATCATCATGATCGGTGAAATCCGCGACACCGAGACGGCGGAAATCGCCATCGAAGCCGCGCTCACCGGCCATCAAGTGTTGTCCACGATGCATTGCAATGACGCGCCGGGCGCCATTGCGCGCCTCGACGACATGGGCATCGCGCCGTTTTTGATTTCGTCCTCCATCATTCTTTCCTGTGCCCAGCGCCTGATGCGCCGGATCTGCTCGCACTGCAAGGAACCGGTGACTTATCCGGCGAAAATGTTTGAAGACCTCGGCATTGACCCCGGGATGTTTGACGGCGTGCAACTTTATCGCGGCCGCGGCTGTGACCGCTGCAAAAACTCCGGCTACGTCGGCCGCATGGCTGTCATTGAGGTCATGCCCATCAGCGACCAGATCCGCAAACTCATCATCGCCCGCGCCAGCACCCGCGAAATGGGCAAGCTCGCCATCAGTCAAGGAATGAAAACCCTCCGCATGGTTGCGCTGGACCGCGCCCGTGATGGCATTTCCACGCTCGAACAGGTCATGATCACCACCTCCGCTTTCTGATCCGCTTCAAAACGCCCGCTGCAACAGGTTGAATGGCTGCGGCGAATCGGAAAGCCACGGCGGCAATTGCACCAGCGCGGCTGGTTTTTTCGCGGAGAGTTGCTGCGGTCCGCTGATGCCCGGCAAAGGCGTCAGCCCCTTCGGTTTGCCGACGTCGCTGTCCAGCGCCGTGAATGAATGGCCGGCAGGATTGATGATCGGCATGGTCTGCATGTTTGGATCCGGCTCGGCGGCGGGTTGTTGATAGGAAAAACGTGAAGCTGCGGGCGCTTTTTCCGGGGGGGCGGACGGTTCCAGCATCGCGCGAAAACGATCCATGCCTTCCTGTTGCTCCGGCGTGGGTTTGGGCAGCAGCCCGGACGAGCCGAACGGACTGGCCCAGGCGGATTCCGACAGGTGATGAAAATTCTGCGGCGCCTCCGAATTCATCTTGAAAAGCGGGTTTGGATTTTTCGTCGAGCCGGGAACGGTTCCGCCCAGGGTTTGCGCGAACCGGCGGAGGTCATCTGACGATTGAAACGGGTCCGCCGCCGAATCATTGAGCAAAAACGAGGCGTCCGGGTGGTGAAACCCGTTCGTCACCCCCGTCTCGTCCGACCGGTCCTGCCGCTGCAAGAACCGTTCTTCCGCCGAAAGCGTGGGATCATCTTTTGGATCGGGCAGCCCCAGAAGTTTTTCCGGCGTGGGAATGCCAAGCACTTGCTCCGGCGTCATCAAGGTCCAGTTCCTTTTGCCCTCCAGAAATTTGTGCCATTGCACGGCATTAACGGTGGGACCGGCGTTCAAGCTGGGGCTGCCCGGCAGAAAATCAAAGCTGATCGCCGGTGTTTTATCCCCGAACAACGGCGACGGCGCATTAAATGCACTGGCCGAGTTCTGGTGGGTGCTCACTGGCAGAAAAGCGCTTGGCTGGTTTGAAAAACCCTGATCCGCCGGCCTGGTGAACTGAATCGCCTGCTGCGCGGCCACCGGCATGGCCGCTGACACAACTGCCGCCACGCCGAACCAACGCGCGAGAAAACTGGCTGGACAAAAATTCATCTTCAATCAAACAACCTAGAGCAATGGACAACCGCCGTCAAAATCAATTCAAAATAAGCTGCGGATAAGCTGCGGAAGATTTTCGATTTGGCCGGCCCAGCAGCGGTTTTCGTTCCCTGTTAATCCGCAGTCCGCTATTGTCTTTCGTATTCGCCCTTGCCGAGCCGCTTATACACCTGAAACCCGGATTTCTTCGCATCCGTGACCGACAGCGGCTTGAGCTTGTGCGGCGTGCTGAAGGCGGAAAAGACTTTGCGCACCGGCTGCTTGCACGCCGGACATTTCGTCAGCGGCGGCGCGGACAACGGGCGGTTCAGCGTGAACTTTCCGCCGCAGACCTTGCATTCGCCCTCGCACAGTTCGTATTCGTAAAGAGGCATGACGCTATTTCTTCAAAAACGCGCTGAACAAGTCAATCGGCAGCGGCAGGAACGTCGTCGTGTTGTGTTCGCTCGCCATTTCGCGCATGGTCTGGAGATAGCGCAGTTGCAGCGCGATCGGCTCCTTGGCAATCAAGCCGGCGGCCTGCACCATTTTTTCGGCGGCCTGGAATTCGCCCTCGGCGTTCACGACTTTCGCCCGGCGTTCGCGTTCGGCCTCGGCCTGCTTGGCCATCGCGCGCTTCATGCTGTCGGGCAGCGCCACTTCCTTCACTTCCACGGACGTGACCTTGATGCCCCACGGCTCGGTCTGCTTGTCAATGATCTCCTGCAGTTTCTGGTTGATGATGTCGCGCTGGGACAACAGCTCATCCAGCGCCGACTGGCCGAGCACGCTGCGCAAGGTCGTCTGGCCGATGAGCGAAGTCGCCTTCCAGTAATTTTCCACCTTCACCACCGCCGCGTTCGGGTCCACGACGCGGAAATAAATCACCGCGTCCACCGTGGCCGGCACGTTGTCCTTGGTCATGATTTCCTGCTTGGGCACGTCAATCGTCACCACGCGCAAATCCATTTTCACCATCTTGTCCACGATCGGGATGAGAAAAATCAGTCCCGGCCCTTTCGCACCCTGCAATTTGCCGAGCCGGAAAATCACGCCGCGCTCGTATTCGCGCAAGATGCGGATGGATTGCGGCAAAATAAAAATCACCAGCACCACGACCACGATGATGACCGGCGCGGACGCGCCAAACACTCTCATAAGACCGCCGATAATTTGTTCCATAATTTTTCTTCGTTAGTTGTTTTTTGGTTTTACTTTCAAAGTCAGGCCCTCGACGCCGAAAATTTCAATCGCTTGTCCGGCTTCGACGGGCGTGGCGCTCACGGCATTCCATGTTTCGCCTTCAATAAACACCTTGCCGCCCGCCGAATCAATGCGCGAAAGTGCGTTCACGGTTTTCCCCAGCATGGCATTCAGGCCGGTGCAGGCCGGTTTGAACTGCGCATGGATGCCCTTGCCGACGACAAAAATGAAAAACAGCGCCGTGAACAGCGTCGCCGGAATGATCCAGCGCAGCGACAGGCCAAATCCCGGCCCGGCCTGGCTGAACAGCATCATCGCGCCGAGGAAAAACGTCACGATGCCGCCCGCCGTCAGCACGCCATGCGTCGGCGAAAAAACATCGGCCATGAACAAGATGACCGCCAGCCCGATCAGCACGAGGCCGGTGACATTGACCGGCAGGATCGCCGACATGTAAAGCACGAGGATCAACGCGATCACCCCGACCACGCCCGGCAAAATTGCCCCCGGACTGCTCAGTTCGCCCATGATTCCATAGATCACCATCAGCATCAAAATGAACATCACTTCCGGCCGCAGGAAAAGTTGGGAAAATTGTTCAAACGGATTCATCGGAATTTCCACGACGGCAGCCTTCGCGGTGTGCAGCATTTTGCCGTTGATTTCACGGCCATCCAGTTGCTTGAGCAAATCCGGCATGTCTTCGGCGATGAAATCAATGACATTCTTGTCCAGCGCTTCTTCGGCGGTGATCGAGGCGCTGTCGAGCACGGCGGATTTCGCCCAGTCCACGTTGCGGTTTCGTTTTTCGGCGATGGATCTGGCAAAGCTGGCGGTGTCGTTTTCCATTTTTTTCTTCATCACCTCATCAATTTTTTCCACCTCGCCGCTGGAACCGAGTTCCACCGGATGCGCCGCACCGATGCGCGTGTGCGGCGCCATCACCGCCACATCCGCCGCCATCGTGATGAAAACGCCCGCGCTGCCCGCGCGCGCCGGTGCCGGTGCGACATAAACCACCGTGGGAATTTTGGCGGCGTAGAATTTCTCGACGATCTGGGAGGCGGAATCCACCAGCCCGCCCGGCGTGTCGAGCTGGATGATGAGGCACTCGTCATTCTGGGCGGTGGCCGCGTCAATCGCGCGGGCGATATAGCTGGCTGAAGCCGGACCGATGGCACCGTTGATTTTAATCAGTCCAATTTGCGCAGCATTGACCGCCACGCTGAAGAAGATTCCAACCGCCGCGATGAAACGCCAGTGCCGCATAAATTTCCAATCCGAATGTAATTTAACAAAATCCGGCGCTTCTGCAAATGATACTTATTCAGTTTTCATCATCGCCGTGGCCCGCGCAGTTGCAGCCGGCCAGCATCACGCAATCCGCGCAAAGAAATTTTCCGGCGATTTCCAACACCTCAAAACTGCCGCAGCGTTCACATGCGGCAGCTTCGGAAGAGTTGGCTGGCTTTGCTTCCATTTTTCAACCGCGAAAGACACGAAATGCGCGCAAGGTTTTGACCGCCCGGTTCGCGTATTTCGCGTGGCTAGCGGTTAATCCGCTTTTGCAAAATTTTCCGCCAGCGCAATCGCTTTGCGCATCGCCATGGATTTGTTGATCGTCTCCTGATATTCGCCTTCGGGCGTCGAGTCGTTGACCCAGCCGCCGCCGGCCTGGACATAGGCTTTGCCGTCTTTGATGAGCGCGGTGCGGATGGTGATGCAGGTGTCGAGATTGCCGTTGAAGGAAAAATATCCAACACAGCCCGCGTAGGTGCCGCGCGTGGTCTGTTCCAGTTCGGAAATGATCTGCATCGCACGGATTTTCGGCGCGCCGCTGACGGTGCCGGCCGGAAACGTCGCGCGCATCAGATCATAATTCGTTTTGTCCGCTGACAATTTCCCCTCGACCTGCGAGACAATGTGCATGACGTGGCTGTAACGCTCGATGAACATCAAGTCCTTCACCTGCACGCTGCCGAAATCGCACACGCGACCGATGTCGTTGCGCGCGAGGTCCACGAGCATGACGTGCTCGGCGCGTTCCTTCGGGTCGGCGAGCAGTTCTTTTTCGAGGACTTTGTCTTCGTCTTCGTTTTTCCCGCGCGGACGCGTGCCGGCGATAGGGCGGATTTCGACTTTGCCTTCCTCGCAGCGGACGTGCAGTTCCGGCGACGCGCCGACGAGCGCGAAGCCGTCCAGCTCCAGCAAAAACAGATATGGCGACGGGTTGATGTTGCGCACGGCGCGGTAGATGTCCAGCGGCGACGCCTTGACCGGCGCGGAAAACCGCTGCGAGCCGACGACCTGGATGATGTCACCGGCAGTGATGTATTTCTTCGACGCCTCGACGTTGGCGAAAAACTTTTCCTTCGACTGGTTGGACTCGAACGCGACCGGCGGAATTTCGTTCGGCACGGCCACGGCAATGTGTTCGCTCGGTTGTTCAAGCAATGAAATGATGCGATCAATTTCGCTGGTCGCATTTTCGTAGGTGTCGGCGGGGCTTTCCGTGCCGTCGAGAATGGCGTTGACCAGAATCGTGATGGTCTGCTGCACGCGGTCGAAAACCAGAAGCTGGTCGGCGATGAGAAAATACAGCACGGGCGTTTTCAACTCGTCGTGCGGCGGGCGCGGGACGACCGGTTCAACATCGTGGATGAATTCGTAGCCGATGAAGCCGAGCGCGCCGCCGGTGAAACGCGGCAGACCCGGCACCGCCACGGCGTGATATTTTTTCATCACGCGTTCGACCACTTCGAGACCGTCGCGGACGGTTGCCGGAGCGCCTATCTCCGACCCGGCGCGTTTAGAATCCTTTGATCCCGCCGGGTCGGAGACCGGCGCTCCAACCATGAAACTTTCCGTGACGCGGCCGTTCTCGGTCATCTGGACGTGCTGGCCGTCCTGCCGGATGACGGCGCGCGGATTGCAGCCGACGAACGAATAGCGTCCGAGGTGTTCGCCGCCCTCGACGGATTCAAAGAGGAACGATTCGCCCGCGCCGCGGATTTTGCGGTAGGCCGAGAGCGGTGTTTCCAGATCGGCGAGAATGCGGCGCGTGACGGGAATCAGATTTCCCCGCGTTGCAAACTTCAAAAATTCATCCAGCGTCGGCGAATACATGGCACCAGTTTTAGCCGAAGCCCGGTGAAAACAAAAGCAGGAAGCCGCAGCGAACTTTCCGGCGTTTTGGCGTGCCGGCCAAACGGGACGGCTGGCGATGCACCTGGAGCTTTGCTGTTCAAAGGCTTCAATGTGCTCTGAACCGCGAACGCAAAGGAAAAAACGGTTTTTCCAAAAAGTTGTAGGACAGCCAGGCGGCCACAAAGGTCATGGGCAGCGCCAAGAACCACAGCTTGGGTGCCGGCCACAACTGGAAAACAAGCTGCTGCCAGATATAAAGTGAGTAGGATAAAATTCCAATCTTGACCATCCACCGGTGGTTCAAAATCTGAAACGGCTTGAAGGCCGGCACCAGGACGCTCTGCAACAACAGAAAGATAAATCCGAACGATTGCAGGCCCATGCCAAGGCCGGCCCATTCGGGAACCAGGAGACACAGGCAGGCAAGCAAAAAGACCGGCCATAAAAATCTTTCAAAGAATCGTTTCAGTCCCGCCGGCCGCGTGTCCAGCAGAACGGCCCCGAGGCAGCCATAGGCAAGGCAATCCAGAAACAGAAGGGTGGAGTTGTCCTCGAACAGAAAATAGAGATGGCGATTGTAGCAGCCCAGCAGCGCGATGATTTTACACGCAATCGAAAAGAGGATTGTGCCGGCCAGGAAAGAGATTCTTTTGCGCGTCGAACGGGCCAGGCTGACAAAGACCAGCGGCCAGAGGAGATAAAACTGCTCTTCCACCGCCAGCGACCAGAAGTGGAGGCTGATCGGACATTCGAAGTGGCCCGTCTGATAAAAATTGCGGGTGAAGGTGAGCAACTGAAGCCAGATGTAACCGTTCTGGACGGCCCGGCCGGCCACCTGGAGCAAGGCCATCACGATCAGGCAGGCCAGATAAACCGGCAGGATGCGCAAGGCCCGGCGGACATAGAAATTCTTCAAACTTGTAAAGCCCGCTTCGTTTTCCTCCTGAAGCATCAGCCATGTAATCAAGAAACCGCTGATGGTGAAAAAGAAGCGGACGCCCAGCAAACCATCAAAGATTGTGAAGACCCAGTGGCAGACTGGCGGTGGCATGCCCGGCGTATATTCGGTGTGCAGCCCAAGCACCAGCAGGATGGCGACGGCCCGCCATCCGTTGAAGGCGGGAAGTTGCTTGCGTTCATTCACAGAAAATATCGTCGCGGCCGGAAAGCCATACGAAGCAACAAATGGTTTTTATCGCTCCACAACGGCTGGTGGCGATCCTCAACACCGGCTTTGCGGCGGCGACTAAAACTTTCAACTTTTCTTTTTATACATCTGCTCCGGTGTGAGAATTTGCGGTTCGGTCGTTTTGAACGTCTCGCCTTTTCCCTCGATGGAGCGGAAGAAGCAGGAGTTGTAACCCTCGTGGCAGGCCGGGCCTTTTTGCTCGACCTGGATCAGCAGCGTGTCGCCGTCGCAATCGAAGGCGATGTCCTTGACGGTTTGCGTGTTGCCGCTTTCCTCGCCCTTCATCCAGTATTTCTTGCGGGAACGGCTCCAGAAATGCGTTTTGCCGGTCTTGATCGTGTCTTCCAGCGAGGCGCGGTTCATCCAGGCCATCATCACCACGCGGCCGGTTTTCTGTTCCTGAATGATCGCGGGGATCAGGCCGTTGGCGTCGAACTTTAATTTGTCGTAAAAACTCATGGCAACATTTCACCACAAAAGCGCGCCGGCACAAAGCCGGAATTTGTGCAACCGGCTACGGCTTTTGATCGCGCGGCGGCGGCGGGGCGGCCTCCAGCTCGGATGCTTTGGGAACCGTCGGCGGGACATTCGTCATCACGGCGGCGAGTTTCGGAGAAAATGCCGGCGGGTTGGTCAAAACCGGCGACTGATTGGTCGTTGCGCCCGGACGGTTCGTTGAAATTTCGGGAATGGAATTCGTCGGCGGGTTCTTGTGGTCGTTCAGGCTGCGAATGAGCCGGGCCTTCGTGTCGGCAAAGGCGCGGTTGGTCACGGCGTTGAGCTGCGCCTGCGCCTCGTCGTAAAGTCCGGCGGAGATTTTCATGCGCGCGAGGTGAATCAGCACGCCTTCGCGCTCGTTATCATCCTTGCAGATGTCCAGCGCGTTGGTCCAGGCGGCCAGCGCGTCATTCGTGCGGAGCGGGCGGATGCCGTAAAAGCTTTCGGCATAATCCGTGGCGAGGACGAGATTTTCCGGCGCCAGTTTCATCGCCTGCTGATAAAGCCCGAGCGCCTTGTCGAACACCTGCTGCTCGTTGAGGCCGTAAAATTCCCGCGCGTCCTTGCGGTAAAGATAAACCGTCGTGGCAAAATTCTGGTAATAGACCGGCTCGGTCGGATCCAGCCGGATGGCTTCGGCGTAATCCGCAAAAGCGTTGGTCAGTCCGCCATGCTCGCCGAAGTAATTGGCCAGTTGATTCCAGACGGCGGGATTTTTCGGGTCAATCTGCTTGGAATTCTCGTATTGCACCTTCGCGCCGTCCTCGTCGCCGATGTCGTTCAGAAAACTGCCGTAGGCCAGAAAGCCGTGCGCGCTGTCAGGATGATTGCGGAGAAAACGGTCGTAGCCGTGCTTCACCACATCGAACCGCGCGACGATGCGCTGGTTGAATTCCTGGAGGGCGGGCGTGTTGGTGCGGGCGATGGTGTTGGTGTTGATCCAGTCATTGACCTCGGCCATGGCCGCGTCGTCGGCGATCATCAGGTCGCGCAGCTCTTTTTCCACCGGGTCGTTCACGTCCACCACCGGCACCGAGACGCCGGCCTGCTGCTGCACGAGATTGCTGACGGCCTGCAACTGGTTCGTAGCCAGCAGCGCGCTCAAAAGTCCAATGGTCAAATCGCTCACGCGGTCAAGGTATCAATCCTGAAAACAAAAGACAGAATTACCACAAAGATGGACAGAAATTTTCCGAAAGCGTTCAGCTTGGGAAATTATTCTGAAAATTGTGTTTGTCCGCCGGAAGCTTTTCACTTTGCTTTCACCAAATCACGCGGTGCGAATTTAATGACGTAATAAGTCGCGCGGTCTGGTCCGGCGTTGCGCAGGCCGTGCAGCTCGTTCGACGCCTCGAAGATGATGCCGCCCGCCGTGACGAGGTTTGTCACGCCATTTTGCACCGCTTCCAGCGTGCCTTCCTTGATGATCATCAGCTCCTCGGCCGCGTGCCGGTGCGGCGGATGCGGCGACTCGCCCGGATTGAGCGTCGTGATGTGGCACTCCAGTTCCGCCAGCGCCGGCGTCGGCGCGTCAAACACCGCGCGCGATTCGCCCACGTTCGTCGGCCTGGCCTTCAGGCCGGCCCAGTTGAAGGCGCACGAATGCATCACCGGCCTGCCGCCGGACTCCGCGAGCGCAATGCCCGCGACGGCGATGAAAACGGAAACGGCAGCCACGATTAAATCTCGTCGGGTAATCATCCGCGCATTTCGGCGGGAAAGCGAAATGAAGTCAAGCGGACAAATGTCCGCTAACCTGCGGCAATCGGCGAAATGAAAGCCGTGCCGTTGACCAGCCGCCGGAATTATTTTTGCCGTTGTTTTGGGCGGTGCCTGGGTTTTGCCGCCGCGACCTGGATGGCGCGCTGCGCCCAGGCCGTCAGTTCCTGCGGTTGTTCCAGCACATCCGGCGGCACTTCGTGATACGCCATCGTCATCACCTTGCCTTTCATTTCATAGGTGAACGGCCCCATGCCGCGCGCCGTGTAATCCGCCTGCGACTGCGCGTCCGTTTTGAAGAACAAACGGCCTTCGTCCAGAATCCCGAAGAATTTCCCGCCGCAATACAATCCATGCGCGCCAAACATCGCCTTCGCGCGCAAATCCGGCAACGCGCTCAACTGATCCAGCACGAATTCATTGAAAGAGCCGTCCGCCATGCGAAAAAGATTAAACACAAACCCAGGCAATGCAAACCGGGCCGCATTTTTTGCTCGACATTTCATGCAAAATAGCAATTGATTATTATAATCAAGAAAGATGAGCGTTAAAAAAGCCTTCACCACGAGCTGCTACGGCTGGCAACCGGACCTGCCGGATCAGCGCGATCATCTTTACGCCGCGCCGCTGGCGGCCATCGGGCCGGTGCCGGCCAGGGTGGATTTGCGCGGCGGGTGTCCGCCGGTTTATGACCAGGGTCAGTTGGGCAGTTGCACGGCCAACGCCATTGCCGCCGCGATTCAATTTGACCGGCTGAAGCAAAAGCTGGCGGATTTCACGCCCGCACGCCTGTTCATTTATTACAACGAACGCGTGATGGAACACACGGTGGCCTCGGACAGCGGGGCGCAAATCCGTGACGGCATCAAGAGCGTCGGCGCGCAGGGCGACTGCCCGGAAACGGAGTGGCCTTATGTCATTTCAAAATTCAAAACCAAACCGGCGGGGTCTTGCTACCAAGATGCCTTGAAATACAAGGTGGTTTCGTATCAGCGCGTCACGCAGACGCTGGGCCAGCTCAGAGGCTGCCTGGCCTCGGGCTGTCCGTTTGTGTTCGGTTTCACGGTGTATGAAAGTTCTGAGAGCGCGCAGGTTGCGAAGAGCGGCCACGCGCCGCTGCCCGCATCCGGCGAGCAGACCGTGGGCGGGCACGCGGTCGTCGGCGTGGGCTATGACGACGCGAAGCAGTGGTTTATCGTCCGCAATTCCTGGGGCGCCGGCTGGGGCATGAAAGGATATTTCACCTTGCCATACGCCTATATGACGGACGACAATTTGGCCAGCGATTTCTGGACGATTCGTATTGTCCAGTGATTCCCAGTGATTCAATCATCAGAAAATCATCAGAACCAAAAAACTATGACCCTGACCAAACGTGATCTCGTCGTGCGCATCAGCGAAGAAACCGGGCTGATCCAGACCCAGGTTTTTGATGTCGTGCAAAAAACCCTGGACTACATTGCCGAGGCGCTTGCCAAGGGGGACAAGGTGGAGTTGCGCAACTTTGGCGTTTTCGACGTGAAAATCCGCAAGTCCCGCGTCGGGCGCAATCCGAACAAGCCGGAGACCGACGTGCCGATTCCCGCGCGCGCGATGGTGAAATTCAAGGCCGGCAAGGAAATGCGCGCCGCAGTCTTGAAGCTCACGCCGGCCGCAAAATAGGATCCAAGCGGCCGGGCCGCCACCGGGGGAAATTCTTTCCTGCTTTCCTAATTTGGTTTTTGCTTTACTCTGGACGCATGGAACGACTGCCCGGATTCCGCGATTTTTATCCCGAACCGCTCCCGCACCAGGACGTGTGGAGTGCCGACGCGCGCCAATACATCTTTGAGAAGTGGCGCACCATCGCCAGACGCTACGGTTTTCGTGAATACGACGGCCCGCCGCTCGAACCGCTGGAGCTGTTCACCACCAAGAGCGGCGCGGAAATCGTCGGCCAGCTCTATAACTTCACCGACAAGGGCGACCGCGCTGTCTCGTTGCGCCCGGAGATGACCCCGACGCTTGCGCGCATGGTCGCCGCGCACGAACGCAATTACAAAAAGCCCATCAAATGGTTTGCCATCCCGCAACTGTTCCGCTACGAACGCCAGCAGAAAGGCCGCCTGCGCGAACATTTTCAGTTCAACGCCGATCTCATAGGCGAAACCAATCCGGCGGCGGACGCGGAACTCATCGCGCTGCTGATTGACACGCTGCGCGCTTTTGGCCTGACCGCCGAGGATTTTGTCATCCGCCTGAGCAGCCGCAATGCGTGGCACGATTTTTTTGAAAGCGGAAAGCGGAAAGCCGAAAGCGGAAACGCCGCTGGCCACGAATACGATTTTTTCCAAGCGATTGACAAGCTGGAGCGAACTTCGCCGGAAGAATCGGAAAAAAAACTTTCCGCGCTCGGTTTCACCCTGGCGCAAGTTAACGAATTCATTGAGTCCGGCAAACCGACAGCCGAACTGGACAGCATTTTGCAAAATCTCGCCGCGCGCGGGCTGAAGGATTTTGTGAAGATTGATTACAAAGTCATCCGCGGCCTGGCATATTACACCGGCGTGGTGTTCGAGGCGTTTGACCGCAAGGGCGAGTTCCGCGCCATCGCCGGCGGCGGCCGCTACAACAACCTCGTGAAGCTCATCAGCGGCGGGAAGGTGGATCTGCCCGCGCTCGGTTTCGGCATGGGCGACGTGGTGCTGCTGGAACTGTTGAAAGAACGCGGCCTGCTGCCGAAATTTGATTCGCCGATGGACGTGTTTGTGCTGATCGAGGACGAGGCGCTGCGCCCCGATTCGTTGAAGCTCATCCATGATTTGCGCGCCGCCGGCTACGCGGTGGAATATCCGATCACGCCGATGAAACCGGACAAGCAGTTCAAACGCGCGCAGGAATTGAAGGTCGCCCGCACCGCGCGGCTGGAAAACGACGCCTACGTTCGCATCCGCAATCTAAAAACACGCGAGGAAGTTGTCACCGGCATCGCGGGCGCGGCGAATCATCTGGGGTGAATTTTTTCAAAAACTCCGGTGCTGACTTGTTCACCGCCGGTTTTTTTCTGCCGTTTTGCGGTGAATAACCCATCGCTCGAAAACGCCGGGAACCTTTATTTCATGGCCGGATTTGACTTGTTCACGCCTTGTTCACGGGGCGTTTTTGGTGGATAAACTGTGCATATCAAATTGTAGGCAGGCCGGAAAGCTGTGTTATACTGTTTACAGTTCATTGAAAGAACAAAGCGGGCGGCGGCGAGTAAAATTGCAGCTGTTCGTTTCAGGATAATCCCAGGCGACTGGGGAAAAGCCAGGTCAGGCTGGTTGACTTGGCTCCTCTTATAAACCGGGCTGCAAGGCGCGGCGGCGGAGGCAGAATTCACCAGTTCCTCTGGCGGTGTTCGCACACCGTCAAATGCGAATGAGGGACTTGGCGGCGAGGAGCGATGAGAAGCTGTTCCGAGCCGAGTCAAGTAGTTCAGGCCGGTTTCGAGCCTGGGCGAATCGCAGTTACCCAGAGGGTAATTAGTTGCTACTGCGCATCAGCACGGTGCGCGCGACTCTGGCGGTTCCGCAACAAAAGCGGGATCAGCCAAACGAAAGACGCCGAAAGGCGGACAAAAGGAGCGTGCGCAACGGGAATGACACGACGGCTGGGCAGGCCGCGTGAAAAACTTCCAAGCGCCGGCGATGTTAAAAACGACACCGCTGGACTGTGAGCGAAAGGCAACTTGAGAGTGAAGAGGCGAGACCCGTGGCACGGGGCGAACGCGCCGTCAAAAGCGGCGGCTGACCTTGTGCTAATGGTTGAGACGCGAGAGAAAAAATCGCAGGCGTGTCTTGACCTGGTTCGCAGGCCGGTGGCGCAACCACCAGCCGAAGCGAGCTGAAAAGCCTCACTCAAAATCCGCGCATCGCAAGGTGCCGGACGGCCCTGCTACGAGGCCGACAACTCCGCTTGCCGTGGAGAATGGCGTCGGGAAACCGGCAGCCCCCGAAAGGGCGTGCGCCTAATGCCGGTGCGGGAAAGAGAGAGTGGCGAACTCCCATACCCATTTGTCCCTGCCTGACCGGAAGGTTGGGCAGGGACTTATTATTTATTATTTAAAAATCCCCCTCACCTTTCGTTGTCTTCCGTGTCATTGAGAACGATGATGAATTAAAAACTTGCCCACACGCTGCTTTTCGCCAAGATTTCTGAACGCGCAGCTAAACCAAACAATCAAATAAAATTATGGGACGCATTTACAACAACATCGTCGAAACCGTCGGTCATACGCCACTGGTCAAACTGAACAAAGTCACCGCCGGCCTGTCAGCGACTGTCGCGCTCAAATGTGAATTCTTCAATCCGCTCGGCAGCGTCAAGGACCGTATCGGCGTGGCGATGATCGAAGATGCCGAGAAACGCGGCATCCTCAAAAAAGACAGCGTCATCATTGAGCCGACGAGCGGCAACACCGGCATCGCGCTCGCGTTTGTCGCGGCGGCCAAAGGTTATAAAATCATCTTGACGATGCCCGAGACGATGTCGCTCGAACGCCGCACCCTGCTGGCGATGCTCGGTGCGAAACTGGTTTTGACGCCTGGCGTGGAAGGCATGAAAGGCGCGATTGCCCGCGCGGAAGCCCTGGCAAAAGAAACACCGAACTCATGGATTCCGCAGCAGTTCAACAATCCGTCCAATCCTGAAATTCACAAGAAAACAACGGCGGTTGAACTTTGGGAGGACACGGATGGCAAGATTGATATTTTGGTCACAGCGGTCGGAACGGGCGGAACGATCACCGGCTGTGTTGAAGGCCTCAGGGCGAAGAAGCCTTCATTCCAGGCCATCGCCGTGGAGCCGAAAGATTCACCGGTCATTTCCCAGGCGCTCGCCGGCCAGCCGCTCAAGCCGGGTCCGCACAAGATTCAAGGCGCGGGCGCGGGCTTTATTCCGGTCAATTTGCATTTGAAAGACAGTGCGGGAAATCCGCAGATTGTGGAGTGCGTTCAAGTCAGCAACGACGACGCGTTTGCGATGGCCCGCCGGCTGGCGAAGGAAGAAGGTTTGCTGGTCGGCATTTCCACCGGCGCGAATGTGGTCGCCGCCATCGAAGTTGCCAAGCGGCCTGAAAACAAAGGCAAGCTCATCGTGACCGTGGCCTGTTCGACGGGTGAACGTTATTTGAGCACCGCCCTCGCGGCGGAAGCGAAAGCGGAAGTGGGCGGCTGATGTTTTAACCGGCTTCAGAGGCGCGCCGATTCAGACGAATTTGCGCGCCTTTTGCTTTTCATGCCTGAAAATAATTGTTGCGTTTTGCGGCATTTGGCCGTAATAAAAGAACCGTCGAAGGTTCAAGTCTGCGGCGAGTGGCGCGCAGGCGTTTTCCAAAGTTCACTTTTCCAGCAATTTTTCGGAAGGGTTTCAGCCTTCGGCCACAAATTTTTTATGAGCGAAACGCAAGCAAATAGCGACCAAGCCGCTAATTCAAAAAGTCACCGCGAGGTGATAGACGCACATTTGGTGGCTAGTGAAAAAGCTATCAGGGCCAATGATCAGAATTATGGTGCCGGCTATCTCGAAATTTCCGAGAAGGGTTTCGGCTTCCTGCGCACGGCGCAAAACCATTTTCATCCCAAGCCGACCGACATCTTTGTCACGCCCGACACCATCCGCCGCAGTTTTCTGCGCGAGGGCAGCTTTGTCGAGGGCGCGACGCAGCCGCCGCATCGCGGCACCAGCCCGCAGCTTAAATCCGTCGAAAAGATCAATGACATGTCGTTTCAGGATTACACCAAGTCCGTGCGCTTTGAAAACCTGACGAGCATTGATCCGATTGAAAAATTTCAGCTCGAAACCACGCCGGACCTGCTCGAAACGCGCGTGATTGACCTCGTCACGCCGATCGGCAAGGGCACGCGCGGCATTATCGTCGCACCGCCGCGCACGGGCAAGACGACCATTCTCAAGCAGATTTGCAACGCCATCACCACGAACCATCCCGACGTTCACGCGATGGTGCTGTTGATTGATGAGCGCCCCGAAGAAGTCACGGATTTTCAACGCTCGGTGAAGGCCGAGGTCGTCGCGTCATCGAACGACATGGAACTCGAAACGCACGTCCGCCTTTCGCGTTTCATGATCGAACGCTGCCGGCGCATCGTGGAATCCGGCAAGGACGTTTTCGTGCTGATGGATTCGCTCACGCGCATCGCCCGCGCCTACAACAGCGTCCACGGCGGCAGCGGGCGCACGATGACCGGCGGCGTGGACGCCCGGGCGCTGGAAATCCCGCGCAAGATGTTCGCCTCCGCGCGCAAGATTGAAAACGGCG
>CAYVGC010000063.1:0-24717 GCA_964449815.1 uncultured Bifidobacteriaceae bacterium | reverse complement strand
CCATGTGAATAACTTTTGCCAAACGCTTGACAGACTACCTCAGATGTCTGGACTCCACGATTCGCCGAATAGAAGCAGACTATTAGTCTGCTGGGTTTGACTTGCTATCCTTTTGCTATATTTGTGAACATCGTTTTGCAAAAGCAGGCAAGGGACAGCAAGAGCATGGAAGCGCAAATGGTGAAAACTTGAAAACACATAAATCTATTGTTTTTACTGGGTATAAACCACTTTTCCCCCGGCTGAAAAAGAGTGGTGGTAGGTGATGGATTCGAACCATCGAAGGCATAGCCAGCAGATTTACAGTCTGCCCCCGTTGGCCACTTGGGTAACCTACCAAAGCCATTAAAATCAAGCACTTGACACGTCTAGAAACGATGCTTTATTTCACCATTGTATCCCCCCGCCATTAAAGCGCCGAACTAATGCAAACTAATGATTTGCATGTCACAAGTGGGAAAAGGCCAATCACCTCTCAACCGGCGGCAAATGGCGGTCGTTTCCACGGGTTCTACAATTGCTGTAATATAATTGCAGCGGCACATACTTTGCACGAATTAAAATCAGGGGCAAGACGATTTGTGAGAGTTTGGGAACCACGATTTAGATTGACGCTCAATTGAAGCTGGTGGATTGCTAACGCCAAAACAGGTTGCAATCTGCCTTGGCAAATTTCTGAAAACGAAAAAGCGCGGACGGTTGCACGTCCGCGCCTTGAATTGTTTCCGGCAGATTAGACCTTGGGCTGTTCCGCCGCCGCTTCCTTGTCGCGGTCTTCCATCGCGGCCTTGCGCGAGAGGCGGACGCGGCCTTTTTCGTCCACGCCGAGGCATTTCACGGTGATGTCGTCGCCGACTTTCACGATGTCCTCGGTCTTCTTCACACGGAAGTTGGCGAGTTCGCTGATATGCACCAGGCCGTCCTTGCCGGGCAGAAACTCGACGAAAGCGCCGAATTCCTTCACGGTGACGACCTTGCCGCGATAAATCTTGCCGATCTCCGCTTCGGAAGTCATGCCGCTGATGGCGTCCACGGCAATCTTCATGCCCTCCGCCGAGACGGAGAAAATGTTGACGGAGCCATCGTCCTCGATGTCAATCTCGCAGCCGGACTCCTCGACGAGGCGCTTGATGTTTTTGCCGCCGGGTCCGATGATCGCGCCGATTTTCTCCGGGTTGATCTTGAGCACAGTGATGCGCGGGGCGTATTTGCTGATGTCCTTGCGCGGCGCGGCGATGGTTTTTGCCATTTCACCGAGGATGAACAGGCGCGCGACGCGGGCTTTTTCCACGGCCTCGGCCATGATCGCGTGGGGCAGGCCTTTCAGCTTCAGGTCGAGCTGGAAGCCGGTGATGCCTTTTTCCGTGCCGGCAATTTTGCAGTCCATGTCGCAATATGCGTCTTCCCAGCCGATGATGTCAGTGAGGAGCTGGTATTTGGAAATTTCCTTGCCGCTGTATTCGGTGCAGATGCCGACGCTGATGCCGGCCACCGGACGAATCATCGGGACGCCCGCATCCAGCAGCGCGAGCGTGCCGCCGCAGACGGACGCCATCGAGGTGGAACCGTTGGATTCCATGATTTCGCTCGTGACGCGCACGGCGTAGGGATACGTGGCGAGCGGAATCATCGGCTCGATGGAACGCTCGGCGAGCGCGCCGTGGCCGATTTCGCGCCGGCCCGGTCCGCTGATGCGGCCGGTTTCGCCGACGGAGAAATTCGGGAAGTTGTAGTGCAGGATGAACCGCTTGGTGCTCTCGCCGCCGGTGTAGGAATCAAATTCCTGCGTGTCGTCGCCGGTGCCGAGCGTGGCGAGCGTGACCGCCTGGGTTTCGCCGCGGGCGAAAATCGCCGAACCGTGCGCACGCGGGAGAATGCCCACTTCGCTGGTGATCGGACGGATCTGCTCAAAGTTACGGCCGTCGAGCCGCTTGCCGCTTTCGAGGATCAGTTTGCGGACGGCTTCCTTTTGGATGTAATAAAACGCGTCGTTGATGACGAACTCGGTGACTTTCTCCGCGCCAAATTTGGCGACGAGCTTCGTGCCGACTTCATCCTGAATCGCCTTGCAGGCGTTTTCGCGGTTGAGCTTGCCGGGCGTGAGCAGGGCGGGAATGAAACGGTCGCCGGCGAGCGCCTTGGCTTCGGCCAGAATTTCGTCGGGGACAATCTTCAGCGTGATTTCGCGCTTCTTCTTGCCGACTTTCGCGGCAAGTTCCTTTTGCGCGGCGATTTGCGGCTGGATGACCTCCTGCGCATATTTCAACGCGGCGTTGAAGTCAGCCTCGGAAATTTCCTTGGCCGCGCCTTCATACATGACGATGTCCTTTTCGTTGCCGACGTAAACGAGGTCGAGATCGCTCTGGGACTGTTCGGAATGGGTCGGGTTGGCGATGAACTTGCCGTTGATGCGGCCGACGCGCACGGCGCCGAGCGGCCCGGCCCACGGAATGTCGCTGACCATAAGCGACGCGCTGGCACCGACGATGCTCAGAATATCCGGGTCGTTCTCGCCATCCGCGCTCAACAGCACGGTCTGGACCTGGACTTCGTTATACCAGCCCTTCGGAAAGAGCGGGCGGATCGGGCGGTCGGTGAGCCGGCAGGTGAGAATTTCCTTTTCGGTCGGCCGGCCCTCGCGTTTGAAGTAGCCGCCGGGGAATTTTCCGGCGGCGGCGGCCTTTTCTCGGTAGTCCACGGTGAGCGGGAAAAAGTCCTGGCCTTCCTTGGCCTTGGTGGCGGCCACGGCGGCAACGATGACAATCGTCTCGCCGAGCTGCACGGTGACGGCACCGTCGGCCTGTTTGGCCAGCTTGCCGGATTCAATGATGATCTGCTTGTCGCCGATGGCGGCGGTGATTTTATGTGACATAACTTTCTGGCCGCCACCCCCAGAGGAACTTCAGTGAACCCCGAAAAAAGTTCGGAGCTGAATGAAATTTCCCGAAGGCGGCGGAACTTTCTACGCGAGCTTTGTTGGTTGAGGAATCCGGCAGTTCGCGTGGACCGCAAAATTCCAGAACGGAAGGCTGGCCTGAAGTAGAAAAAACCGCGCCTTCCGAAAACTTCAGTGGCGCAGCTTGAGCTTTTTGGTGACCGTCTGGTAACGGCTCAAGTCAATGCTTTGCAGGTAATCGAGCAGGCGGCGGCGCTGGCCGACCATCATCAGCAGCCCGCGGCGGGAGCTGTGATCCTTCTTGTTGCCCTGCAAATGCTCGGTCAAATGGTTGATGCGCTCCGTGAGCAGCGCAATCTGCACGTCCGCCGAACCGGTGTCCTTGGCGTGCGTCTTAAATGATTCAATCGTCTTTGTCTTCGCTTCCATAATTAAATGAGTGAAAGAGCCTAGTTATTCACATGCATCCTGTAAAGCGAATTAAACAGCCAATTTTGACCAGTTCCAGGCCAGTTTCCGCCTGGTGTCGGGCAATAATTTGAAGCGCTCGCCGATGCGCAGGCCCTCCACCCAGAAAACCTCCCCGCCGGCCGTCGCCGCCAGAATCAACTCCCGCCGCCGTGCCGCCGGGATTTTCGCGTTCACAAACAAATTTTGCAGCTTCGCCGCCGACTTCAAGCCGATGGGTTGAAACCGGTCGCCCGCGCGCCAGTGCCGCAAGACAATTTCTCCGCCGACTTTGTCCGCGTCAAAAAATTCGCCGCCGGCGCGTCTTTTGGGAAGCGCAAATTTCTGCTGCGGCCGGATCTGCCAGCGGAACTTCCAGCCGCCAAACGCCGTCCGCCCCGCCCTGCCTTGCAATTTTAATTTCAGCTCATCCGCGTTGAACTTGTTTGCAAAATGCTCCCGCAGCCTGATTTGCCCGGTCGCGTCGCGCGCGGCGGACAAACTGGAATTGAGGCTCACCAGCCTTCCCGGCGAGTGGCGAAGCCGCTCGACCAGTTCAAAATCCGAAATCACGCCGCGTTCGACCAGCTGCTGCTGTAAAACCTTCCGCTGAACGGCGGCCGGCAAAAGGTTGAAGGCCGGCGGCTGCTTGGGCGGCGACGAAGGCGACGGGGTGGCGATACCACGCCGCCAGCGCCGCGCGGCGTCACCGGCAAATTCGGCTTCTGCACCGGTGATTTCCATCAGCCGCAAAACGGTTTTCGCCAGCCCCGGCTGGTAATGTTTTTGCAGCAGCGGCAGCAGCTCGTTGCGAATCCGGTTGCGGAGAAAATCCTTGGAGAAATTGGTGGCATCGTCACGGAACAGGATTTTGTGAGCGTGCGCAAATTCAAGAATTTCGGTTTTCGAAAAACCGAGCAGCGGACGGCTGAGGGCGATTTTTTTGCCGGCGGGCGACGGCGCACGCCACTTCATTCCTGCCAGCCCTTCGCCGCCCGCACCGCGCAGCAGCCGCAAAAAGAAAAGCTCCACCTGGTCATCGGCCTGGTGCGCCAGCGCAACGGCGGAGATTTTTTGCCGCCGCGCCACGCGCGCAAAAAACTCATGGCGCAGTTTCCGCGCGGCCATCTCCACCGAGATTTTCGACTGCGCGGCAAAGCCGGCGACGGGGCGGCGTTCCGTGAAAACCGGCAGCGACATTTTTTCAGCGGTCGCGCGGACCAGCTTTTCATCGGCGTCACTGGCGCGGCCGCGCAACTGATGATTGAAATGCGCGACGAAAATTTTCCAACGGCGCTTTTGGGCGAGCGCGCTCAGAACATGAAGCAAAACCATGGAATCCACGCCGCCGGAAACCGCGACGAGGATCTTTTGCCCGCGCGCAAACAGACGGCGGTTCTGGATTTCGCTTTCAACGCGCTGGAGCAGTTCATTCACGCGGCCAGCTTGCATTTTTTTGAAGCACCGGGCAAGCGGCTCTCGAAGACGCTGTCTTGCCAAAAATCATTGCGCGAGTTTGAGCCGGTAGAACCGTTGCGTGAAATCTGTGGCCTGCGTGTCGTTGAACTGCCAGATACCGGTGCTGTCAAGAATGTTGGTGGCGACAGGCTGCCAGCCGCCGGGCGCAAGCAAATCACCCGTTGCCTCCAAAATACAGGTGCTGCCGGGCGTTCCACCGAGGCTCAAAGCCAGGGTGCCATTACCCGCCGCGACGACGCTGATGGTGAGCGGCATGGAATCGGGCACCGGCGCAGGCTCGATGAAGACGGTCTGAAAATTGGTGCCGCCCCAGCCATCCGTAATGGTGCAGGTGAACTGGTCGGCAACGTTGTTGGGATTGAAATAGACCAACGCCAGACCATTGTTGGTCAGCGTAATCCCGTTGGTGCTGACGCCGACATCGGCGAGCGAAACGACATCGCCGTCCGCGTCGCTCCAGTTTGTGGCAAGACTGCTGATGGCAATGGTCAGCGGAGCATCAAGGGCGTTGGTGTAAAGCGCCGGAACCGCCGCCGGCGGATGGTTGGTGACGATTTGCAGAAGCAGGTTGGTCGTGGGCAGGTCGTTCGCATCGCCGGAATAAATGGCGGTGACCACATTTGTGCCGCGCGGCAGCGAAGAAAGATTCGTGCTGACCGCTTGTCCAGCCAGGAGCGTTTCAGAATCGAAGGCCGCGCCGTTGGTCAAAAATTGGACTGCGCCGGTGGCATTTGCCGGGGTGATGGCGGCGAAGAAATTCACGCCGTCATTGAAGCCGGACGGATTTTCGGACGACCCGAGCGCGAGGGTTGATGTCAGAAGATTCACCGTCAGCGTTGCGACCGAGCTGGTGCTGGAGCCGCCGGCGGCGGTGGCGACAACAGAATAATTTCCCGCCGCCGCCGGATTGACATTGGGCAGCACGAGCGTGCTGTTGGTTTGCGCGGCCAGCACAGCGCCGCTGAAATACCATTGGAAAGACAGCGGGGTGCAGGCGGTCGCGACGACGCCGAAATTCGCCGCCGCCCCGGTGCTGTTGGTCTGGCTTTGTGGCTGGCCTGAAATTACCGGCGGGGTTTGATCCTGAACGACAATTTGATTTGTCGTGTAAGCGGTGTTGCTGAAAATGTCCGATACGGTCAGGACCACTGTGTTCGTGCCAAGCGGTAAAACCGTGCTGTTCGTCGGGGTTTGTGAAACGGCCAGCGCGCCGGACAGATCGGCTGCCAGGAGGAAATTTGTTCCGGTCACGTCCGGCATGACGGCGCTGCAATTCGTGTCCGCCGCCAAAACCAGGCTGGTGAAGCTCCACAAGATCGTCGGCGGCGTGGTGTCCCGCACGATGACGGTGCGCGTGACCGTGCTGGTGTTGCCATTGCCGTCGTCGGCGGTGTAAGCAAGCGTGTTTGTTCCGACCGTGTTGGTATTGACGAAGCCGCTGGCAATCACTCCGACTGCGCCGGCGCAAAGGTCAGCCGCCGTCGCGCCGGGGTCGGTGAACACGTCGCCGAGTTCAACGAAAAGTGGATTGCTTCCGTTGAGCGTGATGGCTGGCGCGAGGGTGTCTTCAACCGTCAGCACCGCGTTGCTGGTGAGGCTGGCGTAAAGATTGGTGACGGCCACAGTAACAAGGTGGTCTGGCAGGTGGAGGTTGATCAGCGAAAAACTGGAATTGGTCGCATTGACCGCCGTCACGCCGTCGAGACTCCATTGATAACTCAGCGGCGGCGTTCCCGAAACGGTGAGGGCGAAGGTCACATTGTTGCTGCCACATTGGAGGGTGCGGCTGGTGAGCGATGAACTGGTGATGGACGGCGGCAGCACGACCGTCATGGCCGCGCCGCTGCTGGTGACCGCGCCAAAAATGTTTGTCACGGATAAACTGTAGTTGCCGCTGCTGCTGGCGGTGACGGCGGTGAGCGTGAGGACATTGCTCGTCGCGCCGGAAATTCCCGGGCCGTCGAATATGTTGGTTCCATTTTCCATCCATTGATAAACCAGCGGCGGCGAGCCACTGGCGGCGACGCTGAACACAGCGCTGTTGCCGGCAAGAATTGTTGCGTCAGCCGGCTGCGTGGAAATTCCAGGGGCGAATCCGACATTCAAAATGGCAACGCTGCTGGTCGCGGAACCGTAGCTGTTGGTCACGACGAGACGGTAACCGCCGGAGTTGTCTGTCGTCGCCGACGTAATGGATAAAACGTTGCTCGCGGTGCCGGAAATGTTCCCATCGGCCGGCAAGTTTGTTCCATTGAACAGCCATTGGCAGCTTAAGGGCGTTTGGCCGCTGATGCTGGCGCTGAGAATGAGACTGGTGCCATTGGTCACGGTCTGGCTTGACGGTTGCGTCAGGAAGGATGGGAAATTGAGCGGGGCAAGGGCGTTGATCAGGTTCGTTCCGTTCGGCGTGCCGAGACCGGTGGCGAGATCATAGTTGGTGACGGCATTGAACAATCCTGCCGTGTTGGTGCCGATGTTGTTGCCGGTGGTGATGTCATGAAAACAATTCGTGTAATTGGCACCGGCGGCGATGACGTAAAGCGCCGGGTTCAAAAAACCAACGGTCGTTCCCCCCGCCGTGACCGACTGCTGGTTGACCAGCGCAGTGAAACCCGCCCATAACGGCGCCGCGCAACTCGTGCCGCCAAAGGCGCCGGAACTGCTGTTGTTATAGACCACCTGCACCGCATCCGCCGTCATCGCCACGTCCGGGATGTTCCGGTAGAGCGTGGAGCCGGAATTGGCCGTCATGCTCACATTGGTCTGCCACCAAGGAATGGTGTAATTGGGACTGATGCCGCCGCCGGACCCGCTGTTGTTGCCCCAATTCCAAACGGTTTCCGAAGACCAGGACGCGCCGGGTCCGTTCATCGTCAGACTGGTTCCGCCGACGCTGGTGATATATATGCTGTCCACTGGAATCGGTCCGCTGGAAGAATTCAACGTCTGGCTGCCAGTGTAGGCATCGGAGTCACCGGAGGACTGGAAGAAGGACTGCCCTTGCGCGGCCATCTGGCTCAAGATGGAATCCAAGGTTGAAATTCCACGCCCCCGGAGCCAGTTATGCGTCGGTCCTCTGCCCCAAGCCCAGGAACAACTGATCTGTTTGGCGGCGTTGTCGGTGGCGATTTTGTTCAAAACCGTGTAGGGCGAACTGCCTTCATAAACCATCAGCTTGGACAATCCCGGAGCCATGGCGATGGCCAGCTCAATGTCCAAAGACACCTCGGCCACCGCGTTGGCCTGGCCGCTGTAGCCGGGCACGCCGCTGACGCCGTTTGTGATATTTTGCAGCGGCACATCGGCATAACCGCACTGCGTCTCGTAGCTGGTGATGTCGCTTGGATAATAAGCGTCAAATTCGGCCACGGCGACGATCTGTCCCGCGCCGGTCAGACCGGAACCCGCCGCGTAGGCGTTGCGGAAATCGCCGCCTTGATAAGTCCCGCCCGAGCCCGAGCCGTTGTAGTTTAATGGCGCGGCTTTCAGCGGATCAACCGGGTGGACCAGCGGCCTGGGCAGTGCGAAATCGCTCAAGCCCCACACGTCCGCCGCCGGCAGATTGGTCGGCACCGACGGTTCGGCGTCCGGTGCAAAAAAATCCCGTGCCTCCGCCGGATGCCGATACTTCCGCAACGTGACTTGAAACGCCTGCTCGACGTCCGCCACGCCGCCTTCCACGTCCAGCACCGTGCGGTTTGGAGATGTGCCAACCATCTTCAATCCGTTAGACTCGGCAAATTTTACTACGGCGGCATAATCTTCTTCCGTCGGGCTAAATCTTGCGGTGAACTCCGCCGGCTGGAGAAATTTGTGAAAATTGGTGCTGCGCGGGTTGTAAAGCTGCCGGAGCAGTTCCTCGAGCTGGTCTTGATTCCGCAACGGCAGGCCGATGGCGAGCAACAGAGCATTCGTCGCGGACAGCCGGCCGACGGACGCCAAATGCGCCACCACCGCCGGAACATGACCGGGTAGAAGCTTCCGGCCCGGTTCCGCGCTGAAACCGGCGGTTGCCAGGCAGAATGAGAACAACCAGACCAGCAATGATGTTTTGGAACCGGGCATTTTTAATTTTATCAAATCCAGACCAGATTAGTGCATCCTAAAACCTCGCCGCGTTTGATTTACGGCTGCACCAGCAGCCGGTAAAACCGCTGGACCGAAGATTGGAAGGCGTTCGTGTCGGTCATGGTCAGCGTGTTGGTTTGGGCGGTGATGGTGCCGCCCAGATTGATCCAGCTGGCCTGGAGCAGATTGGTTGTGTATTGGACTTGATAGGCGACGCCGGGAGTGGAATTCCAAGCGAGCTGAAAATTGTCGGCTGATTTCACCGTGGACCGGAAGAAGATCGGAGCCACCGGCGTCACGCTGACATCGTCAAAGCCAAAATAAGCCGGGTCGTTCTCAAAACCAAATTGCAGCGGCGTGGTGGTGGCGGTGGCGGCGACCAAAAATTGCAGATTGGTCCAGGCCAGCACCGGAAGGTTCGCCTGGCTGAAAATCGGCGTGCCGTTCCATTGCACGAGAAACTGGTTCGGCGTGCCGCTCTTCGGATTCGCCAGCCAGCAGGAAAGCAGATAACTGCTCCCCGGCGTTGTCGCCAGATTCTGGGAAAGATAACTTAATGCACGAAAGGGGCCAAGTTCCGCGCCATACGTTCCCGAATGAACATAACTGGCGGTGCGGGTGACCGCCATGAAACTCGTGCCGCCCGTTTCTGTCCAGCCGGTGAAGTCGCCGGTCTCGAAGCCGCCGTTCGCCACGAGCGGCTGGCCCGCGCTGATTGTGAATGGCAGCACGGCCGCGATGCCGGTGCCGTTGGTGATCAGCACGTTTGCCGGGTAAACGCCGGCGGCCAGGCTATTCGCCGCCGCCGTCAGGCTGAACGTCAGGAACGTCTGGCCGCCGCCCGCCAAGGCGCCGCCCGTCGCCGAAGCGTTCAGCCAGGACGAAGTGTTGATGAGGCTCCAGGTCAGCGAATCGCCGCTTTGATTGGTCAATGAAAAATTTTGCGAAACCGCGCCAAACACGCCGCCCACCGGTGCCGCCGCCGTAAACCCGTTCGTCGGCAAGACAGCCAACGGCTGGTTGACTTGCAGCGTGAACTGTCCGAGTTGCGCCACTTGAGTGGTCCAGTTGGAAAAGATCAGAGCCGCCGAATAAGTTCCCACCGCCAGATTGCTGGCGGTGGCCGTGAGGCTGGCGGTGAGATTGCTGGCAGCCGAAGCCGCCAGCGTGCCGTTGGTTGCGGAAATGTTGAGCCATGCCGACGTGCTGACCAGCGACCATGTCAGCGCGGAGCTGCCGGCGTTGGTCAGCAGAAAATTTCCCGACACGAGACTGAACGGCCCGCCGGCCACACCCGTGGCAGCACCCGTTTTGGGCAAAATAACGAGCGCATCCGGGCTGCTGGCAAGCGCATTGATCAAACCTTGTCCGGCCGGTGTTCCCAGGCCGGTGCAAAGGTCGTAACCGGTCGCGGCCGAGAACAGGCTGGGACTGCTGCTCCAAAAATTGTTGCCGGTCGTGACGTCATGGAAACATGCGCCGTAGCTTGGCCCCGCAGCAATGGCATAGATGGCTGGATTGATGAAACCGGCCGGTGGCTGGCCCAAGGCCGTTTCCTGCTGGTTGACCAGCGCCGTGAAGCCCGCCCACAGCGGCGCGGCGCAGCTCGTGCCGCCAAAAACCGCAGATAGATTGTTGTCATAAATGACCCAGACATTATCCGCCGTCAGCGCCACGTCGGGTATGTTCCGAAAACTCGCCGAGCCTCCCCGGCCGGGCATGTTGATGTTGGTCTGCCAGGTCGGAATGGCGTAATGCGAACTGATGCCGCCGCTGCTGCCCACATAGCTGCCTTGGTCCAGCCCCCAATTCCAAACGGTTTCCGAGGCGTAGGAAGCCGCCGTGCCGTTCATCGTCAGCGCGGTTCCACCAACCTGCGTGATGTAGGGGCAACTGGCTGGCGCATTGGCCAGGGATGGGTTGTCAACGCCATTGACCGAGCTTGCCCCGGTGGTAAACGCATCGCTGTCGCCGGAGGCGTTAAAAAACGACTGTCCCTGCGCGGCCATTTGCTTGAACAGGTTGTCGGTCGTCGTGTTCGGCCCGGCACCCCAGCCCCAGGAACAACTCACCTGCCTGGCCTGGTTGTCGGTGATGATTTGACTCAAAATGCTGTTTTGCTGGCTTCCCTCGTAAACGATCACCTGGGCCAGCGCCGGAGCCATGGCAATCGCCATTTCGATGTCCAAGGACACCTCGCCGATCGCGTCGGCACCTTGACCGCTGAAACCGGGGGTGCCGCTGACGCCGTTGAGCAGAACATTGGCCAGCGGCACGTTGGTATAACCGCTCTGGCTTTCGTAGCTGGCAATGTCGCTCGCATAATAACTGTCAAACTCCACCAGCCCGACAATTTGTCCCGAACCGCGCAATGTCACGCCGGGAGCATAAGCCGCGCGAAAATCACCGCCCATGTAGCTGCCACCTGAGCCGGAACCGCCTTTGGGCGCGGTTTTTTCCTGCCGGGCCGTTGAAAGTTTGAAACTTTTCGGATGAGGCCGTTGGAAATTGTTCAGCCCGCTGATGTCCACCACCGGCAGCGCGGCATCCACCATCGGCTCGGTGTCCGGGGCATAAAAATCGCGCGCTTCGGTCGGATGCCGGTAAATGTGCAGGGAGACATGAAACGCATTTTCCACCGCCGCCGCCGGGCCGGCCACGTCCAGCACCAGCCGGTTGCTGTAGGTGGCAGTGACGGTCAGGCCGCTCTTTCGCGCAAAATCCTTGACCGCCGCATAATCAGCTTCCGTCGGACCGAAGCGGGCGGCAAATGCCTCCGGCGTGAGATAATGCCGGTAATTGGGGCTGGCCGGGTCACAAACTTGCGCGAGAAAATCATCCAGTCCCGCCGGATCGCGCAATGGCAGGCCGATCGCCAGCCGCAATTGGTTCGTCGCCGGCAGCCGCCCTTGGACCGCCAGTCCTGACAGCTCGCGGGGCACATGTCCTGGCAAAGCTTTCCAGCCCGCGCCAAAAACAGGACAGTTCCCCAGCGCGCCGAGCAGGCCCAGCACGCCAAAAACCAGCCAAAAGCCTTTTTTGCACAGCATGATTCAGTCTGATTTCACTTTCGGAACATAGCAGCAGGCCGCGTTCCACATTTCACAAGCGATAGTCAAACAAAGTATCGCATTTCCCGACCAAGTCAATTTGCCGCCGCTTGGCCTTGATTCTGATCTTAATCATTGTTCTAATCTACCGGAACCAAGGTTAAGCCCGGATTAAGCTCGCCGCCTTGCCAAATAAATTTGCCCGCGTGCTTTCCGCTTTCCGCTTTCCGCTTTCCGCTTTCCGCTTTAACTTCAATCCGTGTCTGTCAAATTTACCATTCTCGGCAGCGGTTCCTCCGGCAACTGCGCCTACCTGGAAACCGCCGAGGCCCGCGTGCTCGTGGACGCCGGTTTTTCCCCGCTGCAAATCCGCAAACGCCTCGCCAGCATCGGCCGCACGCCGGAAAATCTCACCGCCATCCTGATCACCCACGAACATTCCGACCACATCAGCGGACTGCTCGGCATGGCGGACAAATTCCACATCCCGGTTTATTGCAACCGCGCCACGCAGGACGCCACCGTCTGGGCGTTCAAAACCAAATGGGCGAGCAGAAAAAATCCCGCGCTCAACGGCTTCGACAGCACCGACAGCATCAAGGCCAAAATTGACTGGCGGCTGTTTGACACCGGTGGCGGGTTTGAAATTGGCGACGTGAGCGTTGAAACATTTTCCATTCCGCACGACGCGCAGGACCCGGTCGGCTATTTGCTGCACACCGTCGCCGGCAATTTTGGTTTTGCCACCGACCTCGGCCACGTCACCAGGCTGGTGCTGGATCGCATCCGTCACGCCAATGTGCTCGTGCTCGAATCCAACCACGACGTGAAAATGCTGCAGGATTGTCCGCGCCGTTCATGGAGCCTCAAGCAGCGCATCCTCGGCCGCCACGGCCATCTGTCCAACGAGGCCGCCGCCGAGGCCGCCGCGCAAATCATGTCCGCCGAGCTGCGGCAGCTTTACCTCGCGCACCTGAGCCGCGAGTGCAACAAGGCCGAACTCGCCCACCGCGTCATGTCCGCGTGCCTCCAAAAAATCGGCGCCACGCACGTCCACCTGCAAATCGCCGCGCAGGATGTGCCGTGTGAAACTTTGGTGCTTTGAATCAAAATAGTTTTAGAGCAAATTTAATCTATGAGAATATCAAACGCGCCGTTTCCAGCGCCGCTAGGCGCGGCATATTTGTAGCACCGCCGCGCCCCCATTTCCCCAGCTCCGTCGGAGCGGCATCTTGGCCGCCACCCGCGCCACCCCAGACCAAAGCTCCAGCGGGCTGAAGCACTCCAAAACGCTCCGTGCCTGCCAAACGTCATTGCCAACGCGCAGCGTCTTGGACTGCGGCAGCCCCCTGCCGCTTTCTTTCGGCCGCCAAAGGTGTTTTTGGAGGTTCTGAAGCGCGTTTTGCCCATTTTGTGGGCTTTTGGGGCGGTTTCACGGTTTGTAGGAATGGTTAAAAGATTTCTTTGGGTGTCTCAACAAGTTCTTTGGGAGTCCAAAATATTTCTTTGGACCTTTGAAAGAATTGTTTGGAAGCCTCAACAAGTTCCTCGGAACTCCGAAAGAATTCTTTGGAAGGCTTAACAAGTTCGTTGGAACCCCAAAACATTTCTTTGGAAGCCTGCGAGAATTCTTTGAAGGTTCCAACAAGTTGCTGGGAACTCCAAAAGATTTCTTTGGAAGGTTGCACAAGTTGCCGCAGACCCTGCACAAGTTCATTGGAAGGCTGAAAGAATTCTTTTAACGGCTGAATAAGTTGCCCCAAAGGCCAAAAAAACTCCCGTCGGCCCGGCGCGAACTTCTGCGGTGGGGGCGAAAATTGTCAGCCACCCCGCCGCCCGGGCCGGTTTGCGGGCTGGCCTTTTCCGGGCGGTCGCGCAAAATCTCCGGGATGCTCCGTATTGAAAAAATCACCTCGCTCGACCGGCCCGAACTCGCGCCGTATCGCTCGCTCAAGCGGTCCGCCGAGCATGCCAAGCTGGGCATCTTCGTGGTGGAAGGCGACAAGGTGCTGCACCGGCTGCTGGACAGCGAGTTCACCGTCGTCTCCGTGCTGCTGCTGGAATCCCGGCTGGCCGAGTTCGAGCCCCGGCTGCGCGCGCGACCGGAGAAGGAGATCGCGGTTTTCGTCTGCGAACGGGCGGTGATGGACGAACTCGTCGGCTTTGAGATTTACCAGGGCGTGCTGGCCATCGGGAAAATTCCCGCGCGGCGGTCGCTGGAAAAAGTTCTCGCCGCCAGCCCGCATCCGCAGTTCTTCGCGGCAATGGACGGTCTGGCCAACGCGGAAAACATCGGCGTGCTGATGCGCAACTGCGTGGCGTTCGGCGTGCAGGCGCTGATCGTGGGCGAGACGTGCAGCAGCCCGTTCCTGCGCCGCTCCGTCCGCAATTCGATGGGCGCGATCTTCAAGCTGCCCGTGCTGGAATCGCCGGGTCTCGTGCAAACCCTGCGGGAGCTGCGGACGCGCGGCATCCGCTGCCTCGCCGCGCATCCGCACACGGACAAACAGGTTTTGTCGCAGGCGGATTTCACCGGCGACTGCTGCGTTGTTCTTGGCAGCGAAGGCCACGGCATTTCCGCGCCGGTGCTGGCCGCCTGCGACGAGGCGGTGGCGATTCCGATGGCGAACGACGTGGATTCGCTCAACGTCAGCGCGGCGGCGGCGGTGTTTCTTTACGAAGTGAACCGGCAGCGCGGAAAGGCTTGAGTTGGCGCTCGACAAAACCGGCTTTCGGAGGAAAATTGCCGCATGAAGCCCAAGCAGCTTGCCAGCGTCCTCATCAAAATTCTCGGCCTGTCGTTGATTGCGCACGGAATTCCGGGCCTGATAAACGGCATCATCGGCTGGCTCCAGTTCGCCTCCGACAACCGCCTTTTCACCAGCATGGGAAATACATCCCACTACTGGATGATTGTGCTTTTGGATCTGGTTCCTTTCGCCGTTGGATTTGCGCTCATCGCCGGCAGCCGATGGTTCGTGGAAAAACTTTTCAAGGACGAGGCGGAATAATTTTCAGTTTGGCGGCTGGGCGGCTGAACAAATCTTCTCCGCAAAATCCACCGCCTTGCGGCAAAGCGGCTGCCAGTCGAGTTCGGCTTTGACGCGCGCGGCGGATTGGGCGGCGTGCGGCTGCCAGTTCGCAATCGGTTCTTCCAGCCACGACAAAACTTTCCTTCCGAAATCTTCGCCGCTGAATTCGGAAAATTTCACCAGCGGATCGTTTTGAAAATAGCCCCGGACGCTTCTCAGCGGCGTGCAGACGGCCGGCAGGCCGGTGGCGACGTATTCCACTATCTTCGCGACGAACGCGCAGTGCGTCCCGGCGGATTCCTCGTAAGGCACGATGCCGACGCTGGCGCTGGCGAGTTGTTTTGCAACTTCAGCGTAAGGCGTAAATCCTGTCGCCTCAAATTTGAAGCTGGAAATCGTCTGCGCGCGGCGCAGGAATTTCTCCAGCCCGGCGGTGCGCCGGCCGACGAAACGGAAAATCGTTTCCGGCTTTTTCGCGGCGACCAGCTTGACGGCGTCAAACGCAATCTGGCCGAGATGATGCGCGTCAAACGAGCCGTGCATGACGACGACCGGCGGCTGGCCCGGCGGCAGTTGCCCGCGCAGTGGAAACGCCTGCGCGTCGTAGCCGTAATAAATCGGGCAGATTTTTTCGCGCGGATAACCGCGCGCGGCAAGCCGTCCGGCAAATTCATCGGAGATGGCGCACACGCCGTCCACGCCGTAGCGCGCCGGCAGCGACATTTCGTAACGCATGAGCGCATGGACCAGCGGCTTGGGCGCGACATAGCCCGGCCATGTTTCCATGAAGCCGGTGAGCAGGTCGGGGAAGTTCATCACGACCGGAACGCCCAGCGGCTTTTTTAATTTCCCGGCGGCGACGGCGGAAATGGCGTGCTGCGAAAAAAGCAGATCGAATTTCATTTCGCGCGCGGCGGCGGCGACCATGCGTTCGAGGAAAAACGGATACGCCAGATATTTGAAATTGCGCAGCTTTGCGTAACGGCCCATCGGCCATCTGGTGAACTGATGAAGTCTGACGCCGAATTTTTTCCGCACATTTTCCACGTCGTCAACCTGCGGGCCGAAGACGTGAACTTCGTGGCCGCGCCGGACCATTTCCTGGACCAGATAAACGGCCTCCGCTGAACCGCCGCCGGACGGCGGATAAAACGGTTCGTGCGTGAGGAACGCGATGCGGAGCTTGTATGCCACGCCAGACGCTAGAAATTTTGCCGCGCCGGTTCAATCCATTTCAGTTGGCGAAAAGTTTTGACTTGTGGCGCAAAAAAATTAAATTAACGCCTTGTTTCATGGATGGGGTCATAGCTCAGTTGGTAGAGCGCCTGAATGGCATTCAGGAGGTCAGGAGTTCGAGCCTCCTTGGCTCCACCATTTCAAAACTTGGGCGGAAACGTCGGACGTGCTGCGCGCGGCGACAGTTGTTTCCGCCAATGCGTCAAAGGGTTTTTTGAAGGAAACGGTCGAGGTTTGAGCGCGCAAAAGGCGGTTCGAGCCGGACTTTTGAAGAAACGGCTTCATTCTTTAACCAATAATCGCCAGACACTGGAATATTGGCCGCATTTGCCTCTAAAACCCACTTCCGCAAGAGTTCGAGCCGATTCGAGCCGGAGGGTGTCAGAAAGATTGTGTGCGGGTCATAAAGATGAGAGAAGAACGACATGACCAAAGAGAACCAAGACGGCGGGAGACGGGAGAAGGAGTGGATTGATGAGATGATCGCGCGGCACGGGCACAGTCCGGCGGCGATATTGGGCCCGAGCAACGGTGTTAGTTTGCAAGTTGGAATTGATGATTTTTCAACAAGCGGTTCATGAGGATGACGGGTTTGCGCATGGCGGCCACCAGCGCGACCTTTGTTTTTTTCCTGCCAGCCGCCGGCGGGTGTAGAAGGCTTTGAGGATGGGATCGAACTGGACCGCACTCAGTGCGGCCATGTAGAAGGTGGATACGGCAAACGATTTGGCTTTGCTCAAAACAAATGCAGAAGGCAGAATGAAGAATGAAGAAACGGGACCGCAACCGGTTCACGCCGCCTGACAATTCTGCATTCATCCTTCTGCCTTCTGCATTTCCCCGTCGTCGCTGCCGGAGAATGTGAATCATGCGGTGAAGAGCAGCCTGCTCCTGAGCTTTCTTGGAATCGGTGCCGGAGGTGGACGCCAAACTGAAAAAGCCGAATGCGAAGGATGAAGTATTTGAGGACGTGGTGAAGTCGGCGCAGGCGGCGGCGGTGCTGGTTTTGGTTTACTGACTTTTAACCGCGAAATACACCAAACACACGAAACGGGAAGCTGGGGGCTCGTGGAACTCGTCCCTCCGATTTTTCGCGTGTTTGGTGTGTTTCGCGGTTAATCACCGTGATTGAGATTTGATGCCGGCGTTTGTATCGTCGGGCAAATGTTGTCGCCGGAAAAAACCGTTTCCCCGCTCGTCGCGCCGGTCGCCTCGGTCTGGGGCGTGGGCGGGGAGCGCGCCAGGCTGCTGGCGCGGCTGGGGATTTTCACCGTGGAGGATTTGCTGCTGCACAAGCCGCGCCGTTACGAGGACCGGAGAAAATTCCTGCCGATCCGTGATTTGCAATTGAAGGAGGCCGCGACGGTGCGCGGGAAAATTGTCGCCGCCGGCGTCAAGCGCTTCAAAAAAGGCACGCGGGCGATGTTCGAGTGCGTGTTTGATGACGGATCGGCGCTGCTGCATTGCCGCTGGTGGCAGGCGCAGCCGTGGATGGAGGACTGGTTTGCCGTCGGGCGCGAGTTTCTGATTTTTGGCAAACCGGAATCGCTCAAGCCGCGCACGGTTGACCATCCGGAAACCGAGCTGGTCGAGCCGGGCGAGGATGAATTCATCCACGTCAACCGCATCGTGCCCGTGCATCCGCTGACGGAAGGCCTGACGGCGCGCGTGATGCGCACGCTCGTCTGGCGGGCGCTGGAAAAATTTGAAAGCGAAATCGCGGAGCCGGCCATCGCTCTCGACTTGCAAGCTTTTCCCGCGCGGGCCAATGCCGTCCGCATGATTCAATTCCCGGAGGAGCTGGCCGACGTGGAAGTTGCGCGGCAGCGGCTGGCGCTGGACGAGTTCGTGGCGCTGCAATTCCAAATCCAGTCGCGCCGGAAAAAATTCGAGGCGAGCGCGAAGGCGCTGCTGTGCGGCGGCGACAACCGGCTGATGAAACCGTTTCTGGCGGCGCTCGGTTTCAAGCTCACCGCCGCGCAGACGAACGTGCTGCGCGAAATCCGCGCGGACCTGGGCGGCGCGCATCCGATGCGGCGTTTGCTGCAAGGCGACGTCGGTTCCGGCAAGACGGTGGTGGCGGCGTGCTCGGCGCTGATGGCGCTGGAAAGCGGCTTCAACGTGGCGCTGATGGCGCCGACGGAAATTCTGGCGGAGCAGCATTTCCGAAATTTTACGAAATGGTTCGAGCCGCTGGGCGTGAAAGTGGAATTGCAGACGGGCGGCCGGAAGAGCGGCGAGGATGGCGGATTGAAGATGGAGAATGGCAAGCGCGTCCAGCCGTCCATCCTCGATCCTCCATCCTCCATCTTCGTTGGAACCCACGCTTTGTTCGCGGCGGGTTTTGAGCTGCCCCGGCTCGGCCTGGTGGTCATTGACGAACAGCACAAGTTCGGCGTGGTGCAGCGCGAGACGCTCGTGCGCAAGGGCAATTATCCGCATCTGCTGGTGATGACGGCCACGCCGATTCCGCGCACGCTGGGGCTGACGCTTTACGGCGACCTGGATGTTTCGGTGATTGACGAACTGCCCGCCGGACGCGGCCGGATAAAAACCTTTGTGCGGATGACGGACAGGCTGCCGAAGGTGTTTGAGTTCATCCGCGAAAAAATTTCCGGCGGCCGGCAGGCTTACATTGTTTGTCCGCGCGTCGAGGTGGCGGACACGGACCGGGACATCAAGGCGGTGACGAAGGAATTTGAAAACGTCCGGCGCGCATTGAATGGTTTTCAAGTTGGATTGCTGCACGGGAGAATAAAACCGGCGGAAAAGGAAAAAACGATGGTGGATTTCCGGGCGAACAGAATCCAGGTGCTGGTCGCCACGTCGCTGATCGAGGTGGGCGTGGACGTGCCGAACGCGAGCGTGATGCTGATCGAGAATGCGGAGCATTTCGGGCTGGCGCAGCTGCACCAGTTGCGCGGGCGCATCGGGCGCGGCGTGCACGAGAGTTTTTGCGTTTTGATTTCCGACGCGCAAAATGCGGAGGCGCAGGCGCGGCTGAAAATCCTGGAGGCGACGAACGACGGCTTCAAAATCGCGGAGGCGGACTTGAAGCTGCGCGGGCCGGGTGAACTGCTCGGCCAGCAGCAGAGCGGCGCGATGAGCCTGCGCTTCGGCGATCTGGCTGGGGATTTAAGCCTGATCCGGCAGGCGCGCCAGCGGGTGGCGCAAAATTTCTAGCCGCCGGAAACGCAAATAATTTATTTTTATTTTCCCGCGCAGGCGTGTAATCATACGGGCATGAAAGCACTCTACTCCATCTTCATTGCAATCATGGCCGCGGCGCTGCTGGCCGGCTGCGGCAAATCCACGGGCCCGGGCGCGGAGGCCACCATGAACACGCCGGCGGATAAAGTGGCGGCATTGAAACAGGCGGTGCAGAAATTCAACACGCAGGAAGGGCACTACCCGAAGACGCTGGACGAACTGGCGCCCAAATACATCGCCACAATTCCCGACGCTCCGGCCGGCTTTAGATACGCCTATGACCCCGCCACGGGCGATTTGAAAGTGACCCGGTAGCCGTGCAGACACGGGATGTTTCGGAACCCGCAGGCGCTGAAATTGCCGTGGGAACGCATGACCTCCGGCGGCGGCTTGAATTTAATCCGGTCTGCGCCCGAGCCGGTGGCGCAATGTCTTTGCTTCACAGGAAGTGCCAAATGCGCACAGAAATTCAGTTTTGAAATTTCCAGGGCTGGGCGTAGCTTGCGGGCATGAAGATTTTAACTGCCTGTTTTGCTTTCACGCTTGCCGCCGGTTTGCTGGCGGGGTGCGGCCAGGGCGCCAGTTCGCAGAATCAAGGCACCAACGCGGCGGCGGTTTCCGCAAGCAACAGTCCGGCGGATTATCTGGGCGCCTTGGTGCAGGCGAAGAAGACGGCGGACAAGACGATTGATGTGTCGTATCTCAACCAGGCGCTGCAATTGTTCAACGTGCAGGAAGGGCGTTATCCCAAGACGCTGGCGGAGCTGACGCCGAAATACGTCGCCCAAATCCCCGAGGCGCCCCTCGGCTATAGATTGGATTACGACGCGGTCAAGGGTGAGGTGAAAATGGTGAAACAATAATTTTCAGAGCGCCAGGTAGCGCAGCACCTGCACTTCTTTTTTGAAGATGAGTTCGATGGAGTTGTCGTTGAAGCGCGTGTCAATCGGCGCGCGTTCCTGGGTGTGTTCCCACAAAACCCGCCCGTCCGCCGGCCGGATGCGCGCGATGTGCAGGTAGGGCGGTTTTTGCAACGCGGCGGTCAGGTCATTGGCCGCTTCTTCGTCGGCGGGATTCGGATCATAGGACTCGACGGTGTAGATGAATTTCCCCGACAGATATGAGATGTAGCCGCCGGGCTTGATGCTCCACAATGTCCTGCCAGACTTCGAATCCACTTTGAACAGCACGGCCTCCGTTTTTCGGGAAATGTCAATCTGCCGTGAATACTTGATGTCGTCGGGATTGCCGGTGGTGGTGTTCACATAAACATTGTCCTGGTCGTCAAAAAACAGGCCGACGACGCCGACGGACGGCAGACGCCAGCGCGCGTTGCCGGTGTTCAATTCATACGCCGCCAGCACCGCCTGGTCAAAAACGTAAAGCGTGCCGCCGTGTTCCACGCACGGGCCTGCGCCGAACTGCGAGGTTGCGCCGGGAAATCCGCCGCCGCTGACGGAGAGGTTGTAAGTGAGCGCGGCCTGCCAGAGCCTTTTATTCGCCTTGTCGAGGACGATCACAGTCTTGCCCGCCGCAATCACATTGACCGTTTTCAAAACGAACAACTGCGGCGGCCCGACGACTTCTCCGGTCCAGTCGGACGTGCCGGCGGCATCGGGCAAATGCACTGTGACCTGATAACGGCTTTCGTCCTCCGTGACGGTGCCGCCGCCGTTGTTGCGCTGTATTTCATTCAGGATTTCATTGGCCGCCTCGGTCGTCTTCGTGGCGTTCAGGTCGCCGTTGAAAACCGATTTCCCCGGCGCTTTCATCGCCGAGCGGGTGACCATGCGTTCTTCCAGCAGACGCGTGGAAAATTGCACAAAACCGATTTTTCCGGGAACGATCTGGAAACTTTCGGTTCCCGCCGGTGGTGTTTGAACGTTCTTCGGACGCTGCGGCTGGTCATCTTTGAGCGCGGCCTCCAGTTGCTGCTCGTGCTGGGCGTTGCCGAGCAGCGCGGGCAGGGCGATCCGCGCGGGGAGATTCAAATTCTGCGCCTGCGCCTCGACTTTCTGCGGATCAAGCGGCTGGCCGTTGTCCGCGCCCGTGCCCGGCAATCCGCCGGTCGCGGAATTCTGGACGGACGCCAGCGGCACCGCGCCCGGCGCGCCAAATTGTTCGACGCGGGAATCGCCGCTGGCGAGGCTGATGTGCGTGACGGACTGCGCGCCGGGCAGCAGCAGTTCGCCGCCGTTCGCGACCACTTCGCCGCCGCTTTCCGGCAGCGTGATTTCGCGCAGCGCCTTGCCGCTGTCCCAGTCGTAATGCGTGAGCCTGTCGCCTCTGCCCACCCAGATGTTCTGGCCGGAAACACACAATGACAGTTCCGCCTGCAACCTTTGCTTCGCCAATCTGGCAATATCGTCCTGGCTCCGGTGGTGATGAAACCCATCGCCTTCGTTCATCCGCGCATCCTCGTCATTTGCCGCCTTGATTGCATCGTCAATTTGCCGTTTCGTCACGAGTTCCAGTGACCAGACTTGTTTTTTGGTTTTCAAATCGTAACGCGCCAGCGTCCAGCCGTGCAGAAAAACAATCTGATCCTTGCCGACAAGTTGCGAACGGCCGAAATAAGCGCGGTCGGCATCCTCAAAACGCACGGAAAAATAAGTGTGCGGCACGGAACCAAACCACGCATACCAAGTCCACGCGCCGAGCGCCAAAAGCATGACCGTGCAAATCGCGCCGATCATCAAACCGGTCTTGCGCCAGAATTTCGCCTCGACCACGTCCTTGCGTCCGGCATAGACCGGCACGTCAAGGTTTTGCGCCTCGGCCTTGCCTTTGCACAACGGCGAGCAAAAATAGCCGAACAGTTCCAGGCACTTCGGGCAAATCGGTTTCTGGCAGACGGCGCATTTCCCCGTGGCGCGCTCGTGCGGATGTTTGGAGCAAAATTTGGAAACTGCGGGTGCCGTCTCCGGCTGCGGCGCGCGGGCGTCTTCGAGCGAAACTTTCAGGCGCGCAGCGGTCCGTGCGGCCACGGGCGGCGGCGGGGTTTGTCCGCCAAACTCCTGCCGGATGAGATCGTTGACAAAATCTGACGAGTCCTGGCCACAGCTCGGACAGACGAACTTCACCGGGTTTTGCAGCATTTCCGGCGTGGCATCAAAGGCGAATTTCGCGCCGCAGGAACATTGGATTTTCATTTGCGCCTAGGGTTTGGGATTCAATAGCACGACACCCGGCTCGGCGGCGAGCGAAAACGTCAGTTGCGCCGGGCTGTCCTGCACGCTGCCGTCGCAGAAAAGAAAATTGCCGCCATATTTGTGGTGGTTGTTGCCGGGCGGTTTCCCATTTGGCGAAAAAACAAATTCGCCCGGATACTTCGGCTCCGTGTCCACTTGCCGGTCGGACATCAGCGGATTTTGCGGCGGATCAAGCCGCCGGCCCATGAAATAGGCGTAGCTGATTTTGTGTTTGCGGAGCGGTTCGCCCGAGGGAATCTGCGCGTCGCGGCCGCCGGGACAGATGAAAATGGAAGTGTCCGCCGTGTATTTGGGCACGAGCTGATCAAGGACTTCCTCGGAAGTGACGGCGTTGGTGTTTTGCGGCAGCGCGCCTTTGAAGTCGTTCGCGTAAATCTGCAGCGCCAGATAAATTTTTTGCAGATTGTCCGCGCACAGTTTTTTCTGCGAACGCTGGCGGCTGGCCGAACCGAAGCTCCACATCATGGTGGTGAGAATGAGAATCAGCGCCAGCGTGATGAGCAGTTCAATCAGCGAAAAGCCGCCGTGCCGGTTTGATTTCATAGGGCTATGTAACCCAAACTTCCCCGCGTGGCAATGGAAAGTCTCATCGTGACCCGGGTTCATCATTTTTCGCTCGCCATGCGTCACGCCAGCGGGAAAAATCATGCTTTCGTCATGTCAGAAAAAATTGTCATCCTGGATTTCGGCTCGCAATACACGCAGGTCATCGCCCGGCGCGTCCGCGAGTGCAACGTCTATTCCGTCATCGTCCACTTCAACACGCCCGCGACGGAAATCGCGGCGATGAAGCCGAGCGGAATCATCTTGTCCGGCGGGCCGTCCAGCGTTTATGCGCCGGACGCGCCGTTGCCGGACAAGAATATTTTCTCGCTTGGCGTGCCGGTGCTGGGCGTCTGCTTCGGCGTGCAACTGTTCGCGCAGTTCCTCGGCGGCAAGGTCGAGAAAGGCCTGAAGCGCGAATACGGCAAGGGCACGCTGACGGTGAAGGATGCAAGCTGCGCGCTGTTTGCCAAGCTGCCGCGCTCGCTGCAGGTCTGGAATTCCCACGGCGACAAGCTCACGAAAATTCCCGCCGGCTTCAAGCCTGTCGCCGTCACGGAAAATTCCGAATTCGCGGCGATTGAAAACCGCGAGCGGAAATTCTTCGGCCTGCAGTTCCATCCCGAAGTCGTGCATACGCCGCGCGGCAGGGAAATCATCTCCAACTTTGTCCACGGCGTCTGCGGCTGCGGCAAAGACTGGACGATGCGCCATTATGCCGAGCAGGCCGTCGAAGAAATCCGCGCGCAGGTCGGCCCGGAGCATGTCGTGCTAGGCTTGAGCGGCGGCGTGGATTCGAGCGTCGCGGCGGCGCTGCTGCACAAGGCCATCGGCGACCAGCTCACCTGTATTTTTGTCAACAACGGCGTGCTGCGCGCTCGCGAGGCCGAAGTCGTGCAGGAAGTTTTCGGGCGCAATTTCAAACTCAAGCTGCAATACGAGAATTCCGCCAAGCTGTTCCTGGATCGGCTCAAGGGCGTCACCGACCCGGAGAAGAAACGCAAGATCATCGGCAAGACGTTCATCGAAGTTTTCCAGGCGGCGACCCAGCGCGCCGGCAAGGCGAAGTTCCTGGCGCAAGGCACGCTTTATCCCGACGTCATTGAATCCGTGCCGATTGGCGGCAATCCCGCCGCGCTCATCAAGAGCCATCACAACGTCGGCGGTTTGCCGAAGAACATGAAGTTTCTACTCGTCGAACCGCTGAAATGTTTGTTCAAGGACGAAGTCCGGCTGCTCGGCGAGGAACTCGGCCTGCCAAAAGAGATCGTCTGGCGGCAGCCGTTCCCCGGCCCCGGCCTCGCCGTGCGCATCCTCGGCGAAGTGACGCCCGCGCGCTGCGAGATTTTGCGCAACGCCGACGCCATCGTCGTGGAAGAGATGAAAGCCAGCGGACTTTATTACAAGATTTGGCAGAGCTTCGCGGTGCTGCTGCCGGTGCGCAGCGTGGGCGTGATGGGCGATGAACGGACTTACGAATACACCATCGCCATCCGCGCCGTGGAATCGCAGGACGGCATGACCGCCGACTGGGTGAAGCTGCC
>CAYVGC010000062.1:0-24999 GCA_964449815.1 uncultured Bifidobacteriaceae bacterium | reverse complement strand
GGCCAATGTTGAAAACCTTCACCACCACCGGCGGGTTCGTGTCCCGGTTGACCGTCAACAGTGCCGGCGCGCTCGTGACCGATCCCGCCGCGTTGGAAACAATGCAACTGAACAGCTCGCCGCTCAAACCGAGCGTCAAGTTGGTCAGTGTGACCACGGGTGAGCTGGCCCCGGGCAGATTGGTGCTGTTCAAAAGCCATTGGTAGCTGACGCTCGCCTGGTTGGTCACCAGCAGGAAGAAAGTGACGCTGCCATTCTCCACCCCCGTCGTGTTGGTCGGCGGCCAATAAATGCCCGGCGTATTCATCACGCCGGTATAGGGAATCAACAGCGTGCCGGCCGCACTCGGGGTCGTCATCGGCAACTCGATGATTCCATTGGGCAATTGCCATTGCACCGTCAAATCGTCGCCACCCCCGCCCTGCTGATGGAGCGCTTCCATATAATAACGCCGACCCGCCTGCAAATAGACCGGCGCGGACTGCTGGCTGGCCTCGTCATTGAAAACTTCCCAGGAGGTCCAGGAGGTGACCGAGGCGATCTGGACCTCATTCGCCGGGCTTTCATTGGTGCTGAACAAAAAGAGCGAGGTGTCGTCGCTGGCAATCCAAAAGGTGTAATTGCCGCTCAACGGCGGCACCACGAACGCCCGCAGCCGCTGGCCGTAATTGTCCCACCCGCTGTTCACTTCCGTGTCGAAATTGGTGTAGATGTGCGTATAGGCTCCCGCCGGATTGTTCGGCCAGTTTGGGTTGTAGGCCGTGTTCGTCAGCACGACCAGCGTGTCGCCGATACTGGAGTTGAGATTCGTCCAGAGCTGGCGATAAATTCCAAAGGCCTGCGAGGTGAGATTGACGTTGGTGAACGTCGCCGTGTTCAGCGCGGCATTATTGTGGGCCGTGACTGCCAACCCGGCCAGCACCGGGCCGTTCAGGTAAATCTGCTCCGTGCCGATCTGCGTCCAGTTGGTCCCATCCGGGCCGTAATAGCCCGTGAAATTCTCCCCCGACCGGACCAACTGCAGCCACACCGGAGCCGTGATGCCGCTGATGTTAATGTTATACGTTTGAGGATCGGTAGTGCTGCGCCATTGAAAGCTGAGCCCCTGCGTGGCCAAAACCACCAGGCTCACATTCGCCGCCCCCGCCGTGTTGTCGTTGCGAAACATGACCCCCGCCTTGGACCAGCCCGATCCCGGATCGCTGTTTTGCAAACTGGTGACTTGGGCCGTGATGCTTCCGTCGCTGCCATAGCTCGTGCTCGCAAAGTTAAACTGGTCGGCCGCATTCCAAATGTCCGCCCCGCCGCCCGTCACCGTCCAGCTGCCGTTGGTGCCGGCCGCCGATCCGGCCAGCCCCGGCGACCCGATGTCGGCGTCGCTCCAGCCCGGAGGCAGGCCGGCCCGGGCCGCCTCATTCCCCGCTGAAAGCAGGAAAACCAACAGGCCAAGTTTCAACCAGGGCCGGGAGAAGCTGCCGGGCCGCACACGGGGAAAATTCATAGTTTGATTCGTTTCAGCTGGTCAGGGTTCAACCCATGATTCATGCACTGGGATCGGTCAAAGTTATTCAATCCCTTCTGCTTTGTCCAGACGTTTTCAGCAGGTCGGCAATCAAAGTCAGCCGCAACCCGGATCAATGATGATCCATTTACATTTTCCATGTCGCATGCCGTCTGTTTGGTTGGCCTCTCCGCTGATTCATCCTTTCAACTTTCACTGGCTCTTCGTCAGTTTAAGGGCACGCTCCAGCGCGGCTTTCGCAGCGGCATGATCGGGTTGCCGCTGGAGTGTCTCCTGAAATTGCTTTGCCGCCTCGGCGTATCGCTGCTGTTTGGCCAGGGCGACACCATAGTTAAACCGGGCATTAATAAAGTCGGGCTGCAGCCGGACCACTTCAGCAAGCTGCGGAAGGGCTTCGGCAAAGTTTCCGACGCGCGCGAATTCCAGGGCGAGATTGAAGCGCGCCTCGGCAAAATCAGGCTTTGACCGGATCGCGGCCTGGTAACAGGGAATGGCCTCGGCGTGCCGGCCTTGCCCCACCAGCGCATTGGCAAAGTTGAAGTTCGCCACCGGCTCGTCGGGCTTTAGATTCAATGCTTCCTTGAACAGGACGACGGCCTCGTCAGGCTTGCCTTGGCCGGCAAGCAGCTTCGCCAGATTGATGCGCGCTGCGACGTTGTTAGTCTCAAGTTGCAGGGCGGTGCGATATTCGGCCATCGCGGCAGGCAGCTCGCCACGGTTGGCAAGCACAACCGCCAGGTTCACCCGCGCCGCGCTGTAAGACGGAACGAGGCGCAGCGCCACCTTGAATTCCTCAATCGCCTCGTCGGCTTGACCCCGGGCTGCCAGCGAAAGTCCAAGCCCGTTCAACGCCTCAAGCAAATCGGGGTTGCGCTTCAGTGCTTCCTGGAAAAAATCCTGTGCTTGGACAAATGAACGGGCATTGTAAGCAAGATTACCGAGCTGGAACCAGGCGTCCGGTTCGTGCGGCAGCAGCCGCACGACCTCCTGCCACTGCCGCGCGGCTGCCGGCTCGTCGCCCGCAACTTCAAGCAGCCGGCCAAAATTAGCGTGGAGCACCCAATCCTCCGGAGCCATCTCCAATGCAGCCTGATATTCCCGGATAAACCGCGCCGGGGACACATCCAGCCGGGCGAGCGTTGCCTGCCATTTTCCGTCGCGTGTCTGTGAGTTCAGTTGCGAGGCAAAGGGCGGCTGTCGAAGACGCAACCTCATCTCTTCACCAACGCGCCGCCGGTCAAAATCCGTCAGGGCAAGCTGGCGGGCGATTTCGGCTTCCGTCGGCAATGGGACGCCGGCGGAAAATGCATGGCCGGTCAGTTTTTTCTCGATCTCCGCAGCAAACAACGCGGCAACCAGATAATTTCCAGTAAAGTTCAGATGCACATGATCGTAAAAAAGGGTGTCACCGGCGATTTCGTCGGGAGAGCGCCGGGCGCATTCCTGCTCGGCGTCTATCAAGGTCATGCCCTGGGCGGCGGCAACCCGGCGAATAGTTTGGTTGATCCGCGAATCGGCGCGGAAACGGAGCGTATCCAGGTCGCGGGCGAGAAGAAAATCAGAGGCGGCGGCATTGGTCAGGCCGGCCGCCAGTTCGCAAACGGCCCGCCGAAAAGGCAGCTCGGCAAATTCCGGATCTATCCGGCTCGCCTCTTTATAAGCCGCCATTGCATCGGCAAACCGGCCGGCCTCCTGGGCCGTGCGTCCGCGTTCAAAGCACCTATCCCATTCGTCAAGTCGGGCAGCGCTTAAGCCAAGGCGGTGCTGCGCCGCGAATGGTGGAGAATCCTTGAGATTCACCGGCACCGTAGCCAGGAGAACCGTGGCCCCGGAACGCCGGCCCAGTTCAATGATGGCCGCAAGATTGCGGGCGAAATTCTCCTGCACGATCTGCAAGCCAAGGGCATCGCTGCGGACCTGGTTCCGCAAAAACATTTCCATTCCCTGCCACTCAAGCGGATCGGCCGGACGCGGGCGCAACGCACCCAGCCACTGGCCCAGACGAGTGGACTTCACCAGCAAGCTGGCTCGGACGACTGCCAGTCCGGGTGCCTGACGGCCAAAAACCGTTCCTGCTCCGAACGGACCCACTACTTCGTTGTTGCCTGCGTAAACCACCCAGAAATCACCTTGCCGCGATGCACAGTCCCGGGCGATTTCCCGGATTACATGGGAATTGATCGCCGTCATCGCCGTATTGACCACTTCGAACCTATGGCCCCGGTCGCGCGCGGCAAGCATTCGCTCGAGCTGGCGTGGAAAACCATATGACGGTTCAGGATCACCCATTGCCGCCGACTCCCCGAAAACAAAGATGCGGACAGTGCCCTTCGGCTTGGCTGCGGCCAGGGACAGAGGCTGGGGAGTGCGCGCAACCGCCGGCGGGAAAAAGCGCCAGCCGAATTTTGGATTTTCCACCAGCAGCGTGCAACCTCCGTTACGGCTCTCCAGAAAAAAGGACGTCGCCCAGCCATAACCAGCCACACGCAAGCCCAGTTCGGCCAGTCCGAGCAGCAGGATTGGCGAGAGCAAAGCCAGAACGCGAAACCACCGGCGTCGGCTCTGCGGCGCGGGCATTTGTTCGGCGGAAGGCTGCATTCCATCCTTGGGAGGCAATCCACCGGCGCAAGTGGAGCGCTGCGTTTGAGTTCGCCGGGCCTTCATTCGCCGTCAAATTAGCAATGACAAGCGATGACCGGCAATCTCAAATGCATCAGCCAATTCTTTTGACCCTCACGCGCCCATTATTTAAACTCCGGCATTGGGACGGAAACAGAACAATGCGAAGCGCAGCCGACACCCCCTGACCACAAACCCATCGGCGGGCGGCACACCAGTTGAACCAAGCGCGGGATCAATTCCAACCGGCCGCAAATGGATGTTCCGGCTGGTGGCGGTGGTGGGGCTGCCGTTGTTTCTGCTGGCTGGAGTCGAGCTGGCTTTGCGCGTCGGCGGGTATGGTTATTCCACGGATTTTTTCAAGAAAACCACCATTGCCGGCCAGGACTGTTTTGTCGAAAACGACCAGTTTGGTTTGCGGTTTTTCCCCGCTTCGCTGGCGCGCGTCGCCTCACCGGTGATCATGCCAGCGAAGAAAGCGCCGGACACGATTCGGATCTTTATTTTAGGCGAATCGGCGGCGCTGGGAGATCCTCGGCCCAACTTTGGTGCCGGCCGTTACCTTGAAACTCTGCTGCGGGGGCGCTTTCCGGGAAAAAAGTTCGAGGTCGTCAATACGGGAATAACGGCGATCAACTCGCATGCGATCCTGCCCATCGCCCGTGAATGCGCCAGGCATGAAGGTGATGTTTGGATTGTTTACATGGGCAACAACGAGATGGTCGGCCCCTTCGGAGCCGCGACTGTTTTTGGCGCACAGGCGCCGCCACTCCGGCTGGTGCGGCTGCATCTGCTGCTCCAAAAAACGCGGGCGGGCCAACTGTTTGGCGACTTGGTTTACAAGCTCCGACACCGGTCCGCCGGGCCTGAAGAATGGCGTGGCATGGAGATGTTCCGCGGGAACCAGGTGCCCCCAAATGATCCTCGAAAGGAAGTGGTTTACCGGAATTTCAACCAAAACCTGGAAGACCTGTTGCGCGCCGGCCGCAACTCGGGTGCCGCGATTGTGCTCAACACCGTCGCCGTCAACCTCAAGGACTGTCCGCCGTTTGGTTCCTGGCCAGCCACAAATCTGCCTCCGGCTCAAAGTGTGACATATGAAAAACTTTGCCAGGAGGCTGCTGTCGCCCGGGGAAACGGAAATTTTTCGGCAGCCGCCAACCAGTCCGAGGCGGCCACCGGAATCTGCCCCCAATCCGCAGTCCTGCAATATCAGCTCGGCGAGTGTCTGCTTCACCTGACAAATTCCGCAGCCGCCCGGCAGCATTTTCAACTTTCAGTGGATGCCGACACCTTGCCGTTTCGGGCGGATTCGCGCATTAACGATTCGATAAAAACCGCCGGGCGCAAGTTCGCCGGCCAGAATCTGGTGTTGTGCGATGCGGTCACGGCGCTGGCCGCCGCCGCGCCGGAAGGAGTCTCCGGTGAAGAGTCGTTCTTCGAGCACGTCCACCTGAATTTCACGGGGAACTACCTGCTGGCCCGGGCGTGGGCCGGGCAAATTCAAAATCAACTCGCCGCCCGCCTCACGCACGCGGCGGCGACAAATTGGCTGTCGCAGGAACAATGCGAAAGGTTGCTGGGGCTTACCGACTGGAACCGGGTTTCCGTTCTGGAAGAGGTTGCCCGGCGAATCCAGGAGCCGCCATTCACGGGTCAACCCGACAACCGCCGGCGACTGGCCGCACTGAACAAACAAATCAGCGAATGCCGGGCCAGAATCGCGTCCACCCCGCCGGCAGAAAAGCCGCCCAGGTTTATGAAACCGCGCTGGCGGGCAGGCCGGAAGACTACCGGCTGCATGAAAACTTCGCCGAATTTCTGGAAGCCACGCATGACCAGCGGGCCACAATCGAACGCCGGAAGGTCTGCGAACTGATTCCGCATTTCTATTTCCCATATTACCGGCTCGGCCTCGACCTGGAAGATCTGGGCCGGTTCGCCGAAGCTCTTCAGGCTTTCCAGCAAGCTGCCGCATTGAGGCCCGCGCAAAGCGAAGTCAGACTGCAGTTGGGCACCGTCTATGCCCGCCAGGGCCAATGGAAAACCGCATTGGAAGAACTTGAGCGCGCCCGCCAGTTAAGCCCTGACGATCCTCATGTGTATCTTTACTCCGGCGAGGTGCTCTGGAAACTGGAGCGCCGCCTCGATTCAATCGCGCGGCTGCGTGAGGCTGTCCATCTCCAGCCGGATTACTGGGAGGCACATTACCGGCTCGGTGATGAACTGGCGCAGCAGGATGAAGGGCCGGCGGCGGAGGAGGAGTTCGAGCAGGTGCTGCGTATAAATCCAAACTATGTGAAGGCACGCGCAAATCTCGGCGTCACGCTTTACAAACTGGGCCGCGCGGATGAAGCGATGGCACAGTTCGACGAGGTCTTGCGGCTGGATCCGCAGAACCGGCAGGCTCTGGAGTTCAAGCAGCAGATGTTAAGCTTCAAAACCCATTGAAGAAAAACTGAAGGTTTCCTGCGCCGGGAAACCTTGGAGCCGGCACCGGGTCTCGTTTGGATGCCAAAGGGAACATTTTCCGACAAAGAAGCGGAACCGGTCGTCAGCCTGACAACCTCGGTTGTCGAAAAGGTCGGGTATTCTGCCAAACGACCGAGGTCGTCGGACAAATCTGGCGGGTATTCCATCAAACGACCTGCCAGAGCACGCCGACAACCTGCCGGATATGCTTTACGACCCAGGTCGTTTGGCAAACGACCTCGGTTGCACGCCTGACGACCCAGGTATTCGAGCCGACGACCTGCCGGATTGGTCCGGCGACCGAGGTCGTTAAGCTCCCAACCGGCTTGTTTTTAGAACTTTACCGGGGGTTTTGGAATGAACAGACCGGTTGCCGGTCGCAGGGCGCAGTCGGCAGCAAGTTTTCCTGCTTGCGCGAGCCACCGGTCCAAACCGGTTGGCAGCCACCCGCCCCCACAACCTGCCGCTGTTACCGGTTTTAGGATAATGCCCAAAAAAAGAGAGCCGCAGACATCGCTGCGGCTCTCTCTGAATCAGACTGGCCGTAACTTATGGGTTACTGACCTTGAAGAACATGGCGCTGCCGCTGATGGGAACGCTCACGGACCCGCCGGTGCCGCCAGTGACTGACTGCCAGTTCACGTTCGGCCCGGTGAGCGCGGGGCTGGCCACCAGATGGCCCACGTTCGGCGTCCAAGTGATGTTGAGTTGATTTCCAACCACTTTGGCGGTCAGGACGGGCGTTCCGGCAACATAAACATAGCTGGAGTTATAGTTGTCGTAATCCGCGATGTTCAGATACAGCAACTGGGTCGGGTCTGTGCCGAGGGCGTCATTATTATGAGCCGTCGTGCAGATGCCGACGTAAACCACGGCGGGCAAGGCGGTCATATCGCCGACAGTAGTCGGGTCATTGGTTGCCTGAAGCGTCCAGCTCGTGCCGTTGGTGGAGTAGAAGGCAGACAGGAGGTTGCCGGCGCGTTTGAGACGCACCCAGGCGTTCGGATATGCCGGCACCGGGCTGGAGTTGAAGTTCCAGCCGCCGCTGCTGCCACCCGTGGTGTTGCGCGTATTGCATTCAACCGCATTGGCTCCAAAGCCGCTGCCGTCGGGCGCGTTAATTCCATCCGAAGACACCGGGTCGTTGACGATGTTCCAGTCTCGGCTGCCGGCAGCCAGGGTCTCGCGAACCATGAGGCCGCCTTTAGCCCAGTCGGACGTGTGCTTGATGTCCCTTTGACGGACGACGACATCGAAGTCGTTGGTCTTCGTTTCGTAGGCAAAGTTAAACCCGTCGGCGGCGTTATAGATATCGCTGCCTTCGCAGGCAATGGTATAGGCGTTCGGGCCTTCCACATACATCATGCCCGGGAAGGCGGGATCCGTGCCGGGATTGCCAATGTCAACATCCGTCAGCGGCACGGTTGCAAGCGCGGCTGCATTGTTCGTGCCCAGCGCCAGCCCGCCGCCCATGCCGGCCAGCGAGGAGCTGACTTGGACATTGAGCGGCAGGGTTATGGTGCCCGACACCGCCAAGGCCACGCTCTTGTAGTCGTTGGTGTTCACCAGAATGCTTAGGATCTGCAGCCCGCCGCCCAGGGTGTAGGTGCTCGCCTGGCCCAACATGACCGGATCCATCGGAACACTGAAGGCGATAATGATGTAGTTGGTCGCATTGAAGGGCAACCCGGTAATACCACTGATGAAGTTCGTATAGTTGCTGTTGGCGTAAAAGGCCGCGTAGGTCATCTGCGGTGCGTTGGTTAAGACCGTGACCTTCACCACCGAACTGGTGACCCAGAGGGGATTGCCGCTGGCATCGGCATAGCCCAAGGCCCGTGTGATGCAGTAGAGCTGGGCGTTGTTGTCATCCGGCAGAAGGGTCGGTATGGAGTAAGTCGCCGAATTTGCTCCGGTGATGGGCGCTCCATTCATAAACCATTGGTAGGCCAGGAAGTTGTTGAAGGAATTCCTCCAGTCGCCTTCCGGCCCGATGGGCAGGGTCGAATCGGTCCCGGCGGTGATGCTGAACGAGGCACTGGTGTAATTGTTCGCCGTAATGCTCTGCGGCTGGTTGGTTATGGTCACATAAGTGCAGGGCGGCACATAAGTTCCCAGCTCGCCGCCCCGGATGGTGCTCGGCGTGCCATCCACCGGGTCAGGGTCGGTGACCAGCTTGGCAGTCACGCAGCTATAGGTGCCGCCACCGCCCTGGTGGTGGACAATTTGCATGGCATATTTCTGGCCGGCGACCAGGGGGATGCCGGTGGCAAAGGGGGTGTTCCCAAATGCATCAACAAACGTGTCGGATCGGACCTGGGTGGCCGTTCCATTGGCCGTGCTGCTCCATTTCAATGCACCGGTGCTATAAGACGTCTGCTGGGCGATCAACACGGAGTCGGCAAATGAGTTGTTCGTGCTCAGGAACAGGTCGGCGTCATCGTCCGAATTGCAGAAGAACACATACTGGCCCGTGGTCGGCGGGATGAAAAAGCCGAGCAATTCATCGCAGAAGTTGTCCGCCACTTCTGTGCCCGTGATGTCAGCCTCGAAGGCCGGCGTGGACATGCTCCAGTCTGGCGCGCCGGCGTTATTGTTCTCAATGACAGTCCGTCCGGGATTGGAACCCCAATATTGATGAAGGGCATACCCGGTCTCAAACACAGGGCTGCCAGCCACCGTAATCGTCGCGGGCAGGCTGTTGCTCCAGATGTCAACCTGGCTGTCGTTCACAAGGCCCAGTGACCGGATCTGGCAGACATACTGCACCCCGTTGTCCTGCGGGGTCACCGGCCCGAAGGAATAGCTGCTGCCGTTGGCGCCGGGAATCGCCGTCCCGTTCCGCGTCCATTGATAAACAATGGTGTTGGTCCACAAGGGCCGCGGGTCGCCCGTGGTGCCGACGGCAATCTGGGAGTCGGTCGTGCCCGCCACGGTAAAGGTGACTACACCATCAAGAGCCGGGGTCGCATTGGTGGGTTCCTGCACGAAGCCCAGTGCGTAGGAACGCGGCACGTTTATGGCAATCAGGTTGCCGGTCAATGCGCTGTGAGTGCCGTTCGACGGCGTCCCGGCACCATGCAGCGTGAAGGTTGCTTCGGCATTGTTGCCGCCGCCGGTGTCCTGGTGATCCATCTCGATATAGTAGGGCTGGCCTGCAGTCATGGAAATACCACTGGCCCACGGCGTCGTCGTGCCATCGGGCGACCATGTGCTGGATGCTTTCTGGGCGACGGTCGAAGCGCCGTTAGCACCTTGCCACTGCCAGGCGTTGGCCCAGCCGCCTTCCTGCGCCACCAGCCGCTTGTTGCCGGGGGTGGCATCCGTGCTGACAAACAGGTCGCTCTGGTCATCGGAGTTGACGAAGAAGTCATAGGTGCCGGTCGTGGGCGGGTAGAACAACGTGGTGAGCCGGTTGACATAATCGTTTCCGGCACCCGCAGAATCGGAGGAAGCCGCCTCAAAGCTCGGCGAGGTGATGACATGGTCGGGAGCCGGGGCGGTGCCGTTTGTGACACTCGTTTTGCTGTCGAAGCCATACCAGTATTCCACCTTGGTCCAGCCCCTTTCCAAGACGGCCGGGGCGACGTGCAGGGTGACGATGGAACTGGTGCTCGAAAGCCCGCTCACGACGGCGGTAGCCACGGCGAAATACTGCGCCCCATCGGCTGATGCCGGCACGTTCCCATAATACAAGGAAGCGGTGGTCGCGCCGGGGACTGGCACGCTGTTGCTATACCATTGATAGTTCGGCGCGAATTCGCCGCCGTCCGTGGCATTTACCGCGAAGCCCCCGGCGTTGCCCAGGGTCACATTGATGTTGGTGGGTTGCAGCGTCCAGGTCGGCGTCGTGTCCGGATAGCTGATGAAAGCCATGTTGTGCTTGGTGGCCGCTATCAGGCTTGGTTGGCCGTTGGTGAGCGAGTTCGCGTTCACTTGGGCGATGGTTTGATAGGTGACGCCGAAATTATCACCGCCGACGCCTTGAGAATGCACCAATTCCAAGTAGTAGAGCTGGCCGGCGTTCAAAAGATAGCCGCCTGCGCCTGGGTTCACGCCATTAGTCACATAAGTGTCCGAGCGATTCTGGTTATAGTCGGGAGGATTGCCCCCGCCGGCAACGCCATTGGTGTCGGTGGCGAGCCAGTTGTCCAAGGGCCCCCAAGAGGTTTGCTGCGCAATAACCACCTTGCCAGCAGGGTCGGTGCCGTTGGCGGTGTTGGTATTCAAGAGCAAATCAGCACTGTCGTCCGCGTCCACGAAAAACACATAATGATCGGTAGTGGGCGGGATGAAGAAACCACTTGTGCGCGAAACATAATTGTTGCCATATCCGCCTGGATTATCACCGTCCGTCTGCGCAAATGTAGTGGTGGCGGGGGTGGTGTTGCCCGCTTCCACCGCCTGGATGTAACTAAAGCCGCCACCGCCACTGTAGATCGCCGTCTTCCAGCCATTCGTGATAATGATGCCCGGGGTCACCGTCAGCGTTCCCGTGGCGCTAGTAACAGTGGTGACGGACGTGTTGTAAGGCGCCGGCACGGTGGCCACGCAATAAACCTGCGCGCCATTGTCAGCGGTTTGTGCCAGCCAGGTAAAGGAAGTGCCGGTCGCATTTGTGACGAGTTGGCTGTTTTTATACCACTGATAAGTAGGCAGGACGACGTTTGGATTGGAGTTGTTCGTGGTCGCAAAGGAGAAAGACGCCTCGCAGCCGGCGACGGCCGTGGTGTTTGACACTTGAACGGTCGGATTGACCACGGTAGGCGCCGTAATGACCGAGAAGGTGCCGGTCAAATTGGCAATGGTTGCGTCGGCAAGAGAATCAATATCGTCGTGCCCCGTGACGGCTACGCCCACGCAGACAAGATCGGGCCAGGCAGTCCCAAAAGTAGTGCCGCTGCCTCCGATGACTGTGGTCTTCGACGTGTCAATGTCCAGGTAATCCGTCCAGGTGACATTGTCAGTGCTGTAATAAATGCTGAAGATGCTGCCGTTGCGATGGATCCTCATCCACGCGTTCGGAAACACCGGATGCGGGGAGGTGCCAACTTGCTTCCAGTCAGCAGCGCCGCCACTGACGGTTCGAAACTGGTCAACCCCAAATTCGTTGTCCCCGGTGGGCAGGGTGAGCATGTTCGCGATGAACGCGTCACTGCCCTGGGGCCCAAGCTTGGTATCAGCCCAGTCAACCATCAATTCAACTTTGGACCAAGTGGTATCAACCCCTTGGAAGTTCTGAACTTGCATGGTCACATCCCAGGTCGTCCCGGAAGCCCAGGCGTAACGGTAGTGACATTGGGAGGTGTTGTTCCAGATGTCACCCCCGCCACCCAGGATTTCCAAGGTGCCGTCATTGTTGGTGATGGTATATCCTGCAGCCACCGGTCCGCCGAGATCGGTGTCAATCCAGTTGATTTGGGCGCGGGCGCTCGTGGCACAACAAAGGGCCAACACCGCCAGCGAGAGCGAAGCGCAGGCGGCCCGCCACCATTGTGGCCGGTGTTTGAGGTTTTCGGGGCCGGAGATTCTCTCCGGGCGCCGGGTGAAATCCGAGGAGGCTGCTGGTTTCATAATGATCCTGATCTGATGTTGTTTGACTTGCAGTTTTTATTATTTTTTCAGTCTGTCGCAAAGGACTCTGCTCAATGATCAAACTCCGGTCGGCTTTTCGTGGCGTTTTTGTGCCACCCGGGCCAGCAGGAACTTTGTGGGCAGGCTCCGCGATTCATCACCCAGCTCCAAAATCCAAGCAGACACCGAAGAAGCTGAAAAACACCAACTTCTGCCGCGCGCTGCGGTGGACTTTTTAACCGGTGATGAGCGATATAAACAAATCCTTGGGCGCTTGACAAGCAAAAAGTTGACAAAACTTAACCCACCTCATTCATTACAAGCGGTTTGGAGACGAAAACATTGACCGGGACGGGTTGGAGCGATGCTGGTAAAACTGCCAAGCCGGCAACGCAGCTATTCAGCCATCGCTTTTACCAGCGGACGGTTTCTCCCGGTCCGTGTTCAGATTATTCCGACAGCCCGGCACGGCCAGACCAAGACGCACCTTCATCCGGTGTTTGCGGGCGGCTAATAAACATGCGAGTATTTCTGCCGGTCGGTATCGGTGATGCACCACAGGTTGAGCGGAAACATGGCCTTCGGGCATTTGTAGTAGCGGGCACTGCCGTCTATAAAAGCATAGTTTGAACCGCCAGATCCCGAACCGGAAGTGGTGCTGGCGCCGTTGCCGGCATGGCGGCTCTGCTCAAGCACCTGGTCAATGTCGTTGCCTTCGCCCTCCAGCAAATCCATGTAGTAATCCGTGGCGGACGTGAACTTCTCACCCAGAAGAATCGTGTCGCTTGGATAGAGGATGATATTTTCCCGCAATCCGTTTTGAGCCGCAGCCGCTCCAACCTGGGACATGTCCGTGGAGCCGATGCTGTCGGAAACCCAGTCGTTCCAGCCATTGATCAGATAGCTGCGCGGCGAGGCGTCGGCCACATTGTTGGAACCGGACCCGGTCTGCGGAATTTGTCCGTTTATCCCATCGGTCGGACAGAGCAGCAGTTTTACATTCTTGCCGTAGCCGTCGTAGAACTTGTCCGGCCAGCGATCAGTGTCGGAGCGCACGGGATAAATCCCCCGGTTGTCGTCCACATACATGCGCGAGGCAAGGCCCAACTGCCGGAGATTGTTCGTGCAGGCGATGCGCCGGCCGGTCTCTTTCGCACGGCTCAAAGCCGGCAGCAGCATCGCCGCCAGAATGGCGATGATGGCGATGACCACGAGCAGTTCGATGAGCGTGAAGGCGCTGTGTCTGGAAGTCGGCTCACTTGATTTCATAAATTATCTTTTGTCATTACTTCTGCGGTGCTCCCGGTGAAGCACGCCATTCGCCAGGTTTGTCCGCATTTCCTTTTCCGCCGCCAATGAATCTGGCAGGAAGCATCAACTGGCACTTGTCTCATTGCCGGTAAATTTAACCGATGGCGCAAAGCCAATTGTCATGCTTTTGTAAAATTTGGAACGCCTGAGAGCGTGTCTTAAAATCCCGGAGCGCGGCTGGGGCGTCTTCGACCGAATCATCCACCGGCCATTTCCTCCCCCCGGCAACGGTCAACGCACGGCAAAAACTGCGCAGTCCTGTTTTTGAACGCAGACCGTCCCCAGATGGGACATTTTACCAGCTTGCAGCGCCTTCCCGCAGGTTAGCGGGAGCGTTCTACAGATATGCGGGAAGGCGTTGCAGGTTTGCGGGAGCGTTCTGCAGGTATGCGGGAAGGCATTGCAGGTTTGCGGGAGCGTTCTGCAGATATGCGGGAAGACGTTGCAGGTTTGCGGGAGCGTTCTGCAGATATGCGGGAAGACGTTGCAGGTTTGCGGGAGCGTTCTGCAGATATGCGGGAGCGTTCTGCAGATATGCGGGAAGGCATTGCAGGTTTGCGGGAGCGTTCTACAGATATGCGGGAAGGCGTTGCAGGTTAGCGGGAGCGTTCTGTAGATATGCGGGAAGGCATTGCAGGTTTGCGGGAGCGTTCTGCAGATATGCGGAAAGACGTTGCAGGTATGTTCGTTCAATCCACAAACCTGCGGGCGGGCAACGCAGGTTTGCGCTTTCAACGGGCAGCCATGCAGGGGTGCTGTCCTCAGAGCGTGTCTGAAAATCTCAGAGCGCGGCTGTATCGTCTTCGACCAGCCACGCTCCTTTTTCAGACAGGCTCTGAGGTTTTTCCCCGTTCCCGGCCGGGCCGGCTTTTGCGAAACCCCGGAAAAACCAGCGGCCCGGCTCGCAAACAAGGGCGGCCTGTCTGTCCGGTCCCGTGCCGGGGTTGATGTCGGCATTTGATTTTGGCCCGACAGGCTGCCCATCACGCGGCGTGAAAAGCGTAGCCACGGCATTGCAGCGTTAAGCAGTCAATGAATTTCCCTTCACGACAATGGGTTGTCCCTGCGGCAGCAAGGAATCTCCACGGCGCAACAACGGCGGTGGAACGAACCCGGAGCCTTTTCGCCGGTTTTCCCGCCGGCCAGAAGTTCCGGCGGCAATCAGCCCCGCTTCAGGTCTTCCAGTCGAAGGCTTTTTTCTTCAGCGCGTAAATGTAGCCGGCAAACAGAATGCCCAGGAAGGAAACCATCGAGCCAAGCACGAGATTGCGGGTGGCGTGTTCCGCCAGCAGGCCACGATAGACGACCGCCCACGGATACATGAACACCACTTCAATGTCGAACAGGATGAAAAGCATCGCGACGAGATAAAACTTCACCGAGAACCGGGCGGAACCTTCGCCGATGGGGTCCTTGCCGCATTCGTAGGCGGTGTCCTTGGCCTTGCTGGACTTGGCGAATTTGCCGAGCAGCACGGAAACCAACAGCGTGCCGCCCGCGAAACCGACGGCGGCGGCGAGCAAAAACAGCACCGGAATGTATTGTGCAAGCTGCGATGGTTGTGAACTTTCCATGGCGGAAAATTTAGAGCAATGTGGAATAATTTCAATCAGGAAAGCAGGAATCTTGTTTCAAAAATGTCATCCGGCTTTCCTCATTCATTTTTCTTCATCCAGAAATTTCACCAGCGCCGCCCCGAACGGCGCGAGGTCGCGCGGCGCGCGGCCGGAAATCAGGTTGCCGGCCACCACCACCGGCTCGTTCACCCAGATGCCGCCGGCATTTTCCAGATCGTCCTTGATGCCGGGCGAGCCGATGACGCGCCGGCCCTTCAAAAATTTTGCGGAAATCGGAATCCAGCCGCCGTGGCAGATGAAGGCGACCAGCCTGCCCTGCTTAAAAAGCTCGCGCGTGAGCGCCAGCACCCGCGCGTCGCGTCGTAATTTGTCCGGCATGAAACCGCCGGGCACAGGCAGACCGCAAAAATCTTCGCTGCGCGCGTCACAAAGCAGCAAATCCGCCATGGCCGGATAGCCGTGCTTGCCGGCGAAGGTCTTGATTTCCGGCGCGGCGCATTTCAGCGTGCAGCCCGCCTCCTCCAGTCGCAGCCTGGGATACCACAGTTCCAGGTCCTCCTAGGCATCGTCGAGAAACGCGAGCACGGTCTTGTTTTGCATCATAAAATTATTCGGGAAAACCATCCGCCAGACCGGCCGGCAATGCAACCGGAACAATTTATTGCGGCGGAACGGCTGATTGAAATTGCAAATTCGCGCCATTTTTGGCACACCAAGGCCCGATGAAAAACCTGTCCGCCATTCTCGCCCTGGGCCTGCTCGCCGCCACGGCGCGGGCCGCGCTGCCGCAGCCGGATTTGATCGCGCAAATTCATTTCGCCGGCGCGCAAAAAATCTCCGCCGCCGCCAGTTCTTCCGCGTTCACCAATGAATTTTGTTCCGCCGAGGCGCTGGCCTTGCGGGCGCAGACGGCGAACAAGTTGTCCCTCTGGCTGTCCGGCTGGCTGCAAAAAAATCTCCGCACGCCCGTGGCCGACGGCGCGGCGAAACTGCGTCCGCTCTTTGACGACCTGCAAAAATCGGAATGGTTCCTCGAATCGCGCGGCACGCCGGACGGCAAGGCGGAAGTGGCCGTCGCCATCAGGCTGGATCCGGTGCGCGCCCAGCTCTGGCAGGCAGATTTGAAACCGTTTTTCGCGGCGGCAGCTTTCAAATCCGCCGGCGGCTGGCTGATTTTTGATTCCGATCCGGCCCGGCTGAAACTCGGCGACCGGCTGGCGCAAAAAATTTCCGCGCCGCCGGCCGGCTGGCTTGATCTGGACGTGAACTGGCCGCGCCTGGCGCAGTGGTATCCGAAACTTAAGGAATACGGCCTGCCGGAGACGCAGTTCACCGTCACCGCGCCGGACACCAGTTTCCGCATCACCGGGAAATTTTTCTTCGCCGGCAATCTGGCGCTCAACCTCGAACCCTGGCGCGTGCCGACGAACACGCTGCACCAGCCGTTCAACAGCTTCACCGCCGTGCGTGGATTCGCGGCGTGGTTCCAATCCCAGCCATGGGCGCAGCCCTATCAGATTTCGCCCGTGCCGAACCAGCTTTTTGCCTGGTCGCTGCCGTCGTTTCCATTCCAGACGTATGCGGCCGTTCCCGTCCCCGACGCGGCGAACGCGGCGGCGCAGGCCCATGCGCGGCTGGCACCGGCGTTCAGCGCGGCCAATGCCCGCGATTACTTTGTCACGCCGGTCACGCCGGAAATGACGAACAATGAAATCAGCTTTGCCGGCCTGCCGTTCATCGCGCCACATCTGCGGGCGTTGCGCGAGCCGGCGGGCCAGTTTCTTTTTTGGGAAACCTTTCCGAACACGCCGAAAAGCAAGCCGCTGCCGCCGGAGCTGTTCCAGCGGCTGGCGACCCCCAGCCTCGTGTTTTATCACTGGGAAATCACCGCCGAACGGATGCCGCAGCTTTTGAACCTGAGCCAGTTCGGCCTCATGGTCACGTCGCACCAGCAGCTTGAGGCCGGTTCCGCCGCGTTCAAGTGGCTGCAACGCATCGGGTCGGCGCTCGGCAACACCGACACGGAAATCACTCAGTCCGGCCCGGCGGAATTCACGTTCACGCGCAAGGCCCCGGGCGGTTTCACGGCGGTGGAATTGTTCACGCTGGCGAACTGGCTGGAGGCGGCGGACTTTCCCGGCTGCGATTTGAAACTGCCGCCGCGGTCTCCGAGATTAAAACATCTGCGCCAGCAGCAAATGCATAGCGCCAATGCGGCTCCCCTGCCCGCCGCCAAATAAAATCATGCTCAAACTCGGCGTCAACATTGACCATGTCGCCACCCTCCGCGAGGCGCGGTATCACGGACGCGGATTCGGCGAACCGGATCCCGTCGCCGCCGCCCGGCTTTGCGAGGCGGCGGGCGCGCACGGCATCACCGCCCATCTGCGCGAGGACCGCCGGCACATCCAGGACCGCGACGCATGGGCGTTGCGGCAGCAGATCAAAACGCGGCTGAACCTGGAAATGGCGAACACCCCGGAGATCATCGCCATCGCGCTGAAGTTAAAACCAGACATCGTCTGCATCGTGCCCGAACGGCGGCTCGAAGTGACCACCGAAGGCGGACTGGACGTGGTCGCCGCGGAAAAGGCTCTGACTGAAACGCGCAAAAAAATGAACGACGCGGGCATCGAGGTGAGCCTGTTCATCACGCCGGACGAAAATCAGATCGCCGCCAGCGCGCGGGTCGGCAGCCAGTTCATCGAACTGCACACCGGCGCTTATGCGGAGGCGTTTACAAAGGCGGAAAGCAAAAAGCAAAAAGCGGAAACTGAATTGCAACGGTTGATTGCCGGCGCGCAACAAGCCCGCGCGCTGGGTCTCAAGGTGAATGCCGGCCACGGCTTGAATTACGAAAATCTGCGGGTGTTTTTCCGCGTGCCGCACCTGGTGGAATTGAACATCGGCCACAGCCTTGTGTGCCGCGCGGTCTTTGTGGGCCTGGAAAACGCCGTGCGCGAAATGCTGGCGTTGATGAAAGACTATCGCGGCAAGCCTGCGGCGGCATGATCAGGCAATTACGCCCGGCTCTTCCGGCGGCACGCTGGCTGTCAGTTCACCCGTGTGCAGGCCCAGGACAACCATGAGGCTGGCCGGAGCGGGCAGTGGGCCGATGAAATCGGGCTGGGGTTTCTGGGTGGGAAAACCGCTGCTCCTTATTGGATGCGGAGCAGGAATTTTTTGGGGGACAATTTCCCTGGGGGCCTGCTTGCGTTAACCACCACAATCCCGTTTGAATTCAAAAACCGTGCCGACGCCGGCGGGACGGAAAATGTCCGGGAACGCCGGCCACAATTTTGCCGTGGCCGGCCAGCCGGTGCAGTGGACGGGCACGAGAATCTCCAACTGTGCGTCGCGCAGCCGCGCGATGGTTTGCTGAATGCGTTCTTCGCTCGCTGAACCCAGATGCAGGCCGCCAATCACGGCGCTCACGGGCTTTCCGCCGGTCAGATGCCGGACGTGATCCAGCGCGTTGACCACGCCGGAATGGGCGCAGCCCAGCAGCAAAATGACGCTGCGGCCCAGGTCAATCACGAGCGCTTGATCATCCACGAGCGGGTCAGGGCGCGTGCCTTCGGCATCCAGAAAGAATGCGCCGCCAGTGTCTTCGTAAGTGGTCGCACGCGGAATTTCGCCGGTGGCAAAAACACCTTCAACAATTTCGGTGCGGCCAGTTGTTTCAATAAATCCGACCGGGCGGTGACTAATGGCTTGCGCCACGCAATCGCTCATGCCGATCTCACGCGACTGGCCGTTGGCGTTCTGGCTGAATTTTTTCTCAAAGGCGGCGGGATGCAAATAAACCCGCGCCTGGGGCACAACCTCCAGCATCGCCGGCACGCCGCCGGTGTGATCGTAGTGGCCGTGGCTCAACACAATGGCTTCCACGCGGTCCAGCGGCAGCCGCAAGGTTTCTGCATTGATCACCGCCAAGTCGGTTTGGCCGGTGTCGAAGAGCAGGCTGCGTTCCCCGCATTGAATGTAAAAAGACAGTCCGTGTTCCGCGACCAAACTCTGGCGATGGACACTGTTCTCGACGAGCACCGTGATGCGAATCGTTTCACTCATGGCAGTTCAGGCAGCAGGTTGCTTCATGAATTTGCCGGTGGCGCTGGCTTTGACCGCGCCGCCCTGCGTGAGTTCGGCGCGCAATTGATAAAGACCGTGCGCGTCGTCTTCCAGCCACGCGCGCAGAAGCACTTCTTCGGAGGCCGCGACACTTTCATGGTAGCGCACTTTCAATTCCGCCGTCAGCCCGCGAATGCCGCGCGCAAACAGGCAGTTGGTCATCGCGCCGTCGAGCATGGCCGCGATCAAACCGCCATGCAGCAATCCCGAATAACCTTCCAGCATGGCGTTGCCGAGAAATTTCGCGCTCACGCTGCCGTCCGGCTGCGGCGCATAGCGCAGCGCCAGCCCCAGCGGATTCGAGCCGCTGCACACAAAACAAAAAGGATGCGCCTCCGTCTGGTTGTTCACCAAATCAATCTGGGCGCGGTCAGTCGCAACCGGTGTCGTCATCGCATCGTAGTAAAGCAACGGCAATGCCAATTCGAAAAATAGTTACCGCCGCATGAAAACCGGCCATTCCGTGCCGTTTGCGATGAATTAAAATCAAAAACGTTGGCGGAAGCTGTGACCGACCGTGGCAAAATGCCATTGCGGTTGATCGCGGGAAAGCCGATGATGGACTGACGGATTTGCCGCCGTTTGCATGTTGGAAAAAATTCACAACCAGTTGCTCGATTCGGTGCCTGACGGAGTGTTCACCGTGGACGCCGGGTGGCGCATCACGTTTTTCAACCACGCCGCCGAGCAGATCACCGGCGTCCGCCGGCAGGAAGCCATCGGCCGGCGCTGCTGCGATGTGTTCCGCGCCTCGATCTGCGAAAGCGCCTGCGCGCTGAAGCAAACCCTCGCCACTCACCGGCGGATCGCCAACAAGGTCGTCTATATTGTCAACGCCCAGGGCGAGCGCATTCCCATCAGCATTTCCACCGCGCCGCTCAAGGACGCGCGCGGCAAGGTCATCGGCGGCGTGGAAAGTTTCCGAGACTTGCGCCTCGTGAACGAACTGCGGCAACAGGCCGAGCAGCAGGATTCGTTTTCCAACATCATTGGCCGCAGCGCGACGATGCGGCAATTGTTCGGCCTGTTGCCGCCGGTGGCCGAGAGCGACAGCACGGTGTTGCTCGAAGGCGCGAGCGGCACGGGCAAGGAGTTGTTCGCCCAGGCGTTGCACCAGCTTTCCCACCGCAAAGCCAAGCGCTTCGTGGCCATCAACTGCGGCGCGATGCCGGATACGCTGCTGGAAAGCGAATTGTTCGGCTACAAGGCCGGCGCGTTCACCGATGCGCGCAAGGACAAGCCGGGCCGCTTCGCGCTGGCCGAAGACGGGACGATTTTGCTGGATGAAATCGGCGACATCTCGCCGGCCATGCAGACGCGGCTGCTGCGCGTGTTGCAGGAACGGACTTACGAACCGCTCGGCAGCGTGGAACCAGTGCGTTGCAATGTGCGCGTGATTGCGGCGACCAACAAGTCGCTCGCCGCGCTGGTGAAAGAGGGTAAATTTCGCGAAGACTTGTTTTACCGCGTCCATGTGGTGCGGCTCGAATTGCCGGCGCTGCGCGAGCGGCGCGAGGACATTACCCTGCTGGTTGATCACTTTGTCGCGCGGCTGAACCGGCTCAAGGGCCGTGACATTGCCGGCGTGTCCGATGCCGCGCTGGCGCGGCTGATGGAACACGATTTTCCCGGCAACGTGCGCGAACTCGAAAACATCCTCGAACACGCCTTCGTGCTGTGCCGGGGCGGTTTGATTGAATTGAATCACCTGCCGCCGCCCTTGCGGACGGTCAGCGAAACTTCTTCCGTGCTGCCAGCGGGACGGACATTGGCGGCGATGGAAAAACTGCTCATTCAGGATGCGTTGCGCCGGAGCAAAGGCAACCGCGCCGCCGCCGCGCGCGAACTCGGCATGGATGCCAGCACGCTGTTTCGCAAGATCAAGTCGCTGAAATTGAAAGGCTGAGCGGCTTGTTCATCCGCCGCCACGGCCAGCCTTGCAAAACGCCACGCCGCCGAATTCTCACCGTGGTGGAACGCCATGCTTCTTTGGCGGCGCGGCTATGGCCAGATTGACCGGTAGCAGCCGACATGAGGAGGCTCACTCTTCAAAGCATCCCAGGTAACATTGACGACCACCAAACAAGTCAGAGCCTCCTGATGTCGGCAGCCACGGAATTTTAGCGGCTGGCACGATGGTTGCGTTAGGGTTGGTGGTGACGATTGCCATTCCCTTCTCGCAGGAACGCATCTCGCCGTTGCTGGATGCGGCGGCGCGGCTGCTGCTGGTCACGCGGCAACGCGGGAAGGAAGTCGCGCGGAAGGAATTTGTCCTTGGTCCGCTGCCGCCCGAAGAATTGGCGCGGAGCGTGGCGGAATTGCGCGTGGATGTGCTGCTGTGCGCCGCGCTTTCCCAAGGCTTGCGCCGGGAACTGGAGCGGCGTGGCGTGCAAGTGCAGCCGCATCTCTGCGGCGAAACCGAAGCCGTGCTGCAAGCCTTTTGCTGCAACCGTCTCAACCGGCCGGAATTCCGTATGCCGGGCTGTTGGAAACAACATTCGCCCGGCGGTTGTTGCCGACGCCGGAGCGTTGGTCATCACGGCAAGTCCAGCGGGAAAGAAAAGCCAATCGGTAACTCGCCAAAAGCATTACTCTAAATTCATAGCGTCAACGTATGAGTCCATTGCTCACTGAAAAAATCCGCAACCAGCGCGCCATGAGGCAGCGCGAGGCCTTGTTTCGCCGCTTTGGTTACGACTCGGCGGCGAGCCTCAAGTTTATTGTCGCGCAAGCTTTGCCGCTGGCCGGTCATGTGCTGGAAATCGGCACCGGCAAAGGTCGTTTTCTCGCCGCAATGGCGAAGCACGCGGAACGTATCACAACGTTGGATATGGACGTGGAACAGCAGCGCGCGGCGAAACTGCACGTCCGCCAGACGCGGGCTGGACGCCGGATCCGATTCGTGGCGCACGACGCCGAACATTTGCCGTGGCCCGACGTCCGTTTTGACACCGTCGCCAGCGTGAACACCTTTCACCATCTGGAACGCCCGATGCGGGTGTTAGAGAAAATGCTGCGGGTGTTGAAGCCGGACGGGAAACTCGTCCTGTGCGATTTCTTACCGCGCGGTTTTCAGATTTTCGACCGGATTCACCGGCTTGAAGGCGGCACGCATCCCCGCCTGAAAAATGGTCTGGCCGACTTTGCGCACCATTTGCGCCGTCTTGGCTGGAAAACCAAACGATCCAAAGGCTGCAACCAAGAACTGCTGGTGGCCACCGCGCCATCCGGCCAACAAAAGAGAACACAAACATGACGACTACCACCGCTCCCCAAGTAAACACCATTCGCATCGCCATTCCAACCGCCGACGGACGATTGCACGGCCATTTCGGCGGCTGCCGTGAGTTCACGCTCGTGGACGCCGACACCCAAAGCCTGACCGTGATCGGCCAGCAAACGCTTCCTGCGCCGCCACACCAACCCGGCGCGTTTCCGCGCTGGCTGCGGGAACAAGGCGTGCGCGTGATCATCGCCGGCGGCATCGGCAGACGCGCGCTCGACAACTTCGCCCTGCACGGCATCGCAGTTCATGCTGGTGAAGTGGGTGCTCACATTGAAACTCTCGTTGCGCTCTATCTCGCCGGCAGTTTAACCGGTTCGCCGGCAGGTTGCGAACATCACGGTCATCAGCACGACCATGAACATGGCCATCACCACCACGATCATGACCATGATGGCTGTGACCACGGAACTGAAACGGCTCATTGAGCGATGAAAAGCATCCTGGCTTGCCTGCCTTGTTTCGTGTCGCAGGGACTGAACGTCGCGCGCATGGCGACTGCGGATCCGAGCGTTCAGGAACAGATTTTGCGGGAAGTGCTGCGCCGCGCCAGCCAGGCGGATCTGACCCAGTCGCCGCCGCTGTTTGGCCGGAGCCTGCACCAATGGGTGCGCGAACTCACGGGCCAGGCTGATCTGTATCTCGCCGTCAAACAGGAATCCAACCGGCTGGCGCTGGCACTGTTGCCCGCCTGGCGCGAGCGGCTGCGGACGGTGGCCAACCCGCGTCTGACCGCCGTGAAAATGGCCATTGCCGGTAACGTCATTGATTTCGGCATCAAGGGTGATTTGACGGCGGCGCAAATTCCCGCCGCGCTGGAAAGTTCCTTTGCCGGGCCATTCCACGGTGACGTGAATGGATTTTTCGCGGCGGCGGAACGCGCGACGGAGATTCTCTTTCTGACGGACAACGCGGGGGAACTGGTTTTTGACCGGCTGTTGCTTGAATTATTGCCGCGCGGAAAAATCACCGTCGTCGTCAAAGGCCGCCCGGCCATCAACGACGCCTTGCGCGCGGATGCCACGGTGGCCGGCCTCGACGGCTGGGTGGCGGTGACGGACACCGGCTGCGACGGCGCGGGCATTGAGCTGGCCGCGTGCAGCCCGGAGTTTCAGCGGCGCTTTGCGCGGGCCGATCTGATCATCGCCAAGGGCCAGGCCATCGCTCCATTCCGCCAGCCACGTTTCGTCACTCAGGGGAACTGAATGGTGCGACCAAAGCGGCGTTGGATTCTCGGCTGTTGTGGCTCCGAAAGGGCTTGCAAGTCTGTGGAGCAGGAATAAAATCAGGAAAATGCCCCACGTTGGTCGTGGGCAAACAAACAAATGGCAAAATCTCGATTCATTCTTCTCGCCTTGGCATCCAGCGCGTTTTTGTTCAGTCACGACAGTCACTTAAGAACAATTTCACTTGCATCTGAGGCAGAAGCCGGGATCGTTGCCTCCCCTGCGTCAGTAGTATCTAATCCAACTTTGTCTAGTTGTGCCTGCACCAACCCTGTATTCGTTACCTTTGAGACCAATGGTGGTTGGAGTAACGGTGGTTACTACCTGCATAATAATATGTGGAACGCTTCTTCGGGAGAAAAACTTTTTGCCTGTGCCTACAACAACTGGTATGTCACGGCAGACTACCCGAACACCACCGATGTCAAAACCTACCCGAATGTCCACAAGGATATTAACAATCTCAAGGGTGCCTCCTTAAATAATTACCACACTATTACCAGCGCCTTTGCGGCTACGACTCCGCATGTGGGCATTTATGACGTGGCCTATGACATTTGGCTCAACGGTGTGGGCTGGGGTGGCGGCACCACGGAGTTCATGATCTGGACCGAAAATTACAAACAAGTGCCTCTGGGCAGTATTCAGGCCCAACTGACCTTCGATGGTGTAAGCTACAAAGCTTATCATTACACAGGTGGTGGTGCAAATGTGATCACCCTGGTGCCTATCAACGTCATGACATCGGGCAACCTCAATTTGAAGGCCATGTTCGACTGGGCTATCAACAAGGGCTGGATACCATCCAACCCGACTGTTAATCAAATTTGTTACGGGGTGGAGATATGTTCCACCAAGAACCAGCCTGCCACATTCTACTTTACCGACTTCTCGGTGACGATGAACTAGCAGGTTGTTGGACAACGGTAATCCATGATGAATGGGCTGGGAAAATGGCGCGAAAGCGTCTTGGAGTGCGTTAACACTCAGGTGCTCTTGTTAGCCGGTTATGTTCCTAAAGTGTGAGCGGATTGCTGTAGCCAAAAACCATCCGGTTATTTCGCTTTGGTAAGTCTTGCTTGGCTCGGAGTCAGCGACCTCCGGCAAAGCCGGAGGCTTGGCAAAGGGAGAGCGGCTCAAAGCCGCACGGCCCTTCGGGCGATGCGCGATGACTTTGTTCCAGAATCACACCTCACATTTGGCACCCCTGCCAGAGTCACCGCCCCAAATGGCGCAACTCACCCACCCCACCCAGCCAGACGAGACGACCGGCTCACAGGTCGC
>CAYVGC010000061.1:0-25393 GCA_964449815.1 uncultured Bifidobacteriaceae bacterium | reverse complement strand
AGGCCTGGACGTTGGCCCCGCGACCGGAAGGCACGGTGGTGGGCTTGTTCGACCAGCAGTGTCGCCGTCCGCAGCCGGCACCCGCGGGGAAAACGCGAAAAGCACGGTTGCGCCGACCGCGCAAATCGCAGACGTGGGCGGCCGGGAGTCAGCGACCTCCGGCAAAGCCGGAGGCTTGAGATAGCGTGAACCGCTCAAAGCAGCATCAGCGTCAGTTGATCCAGACGCTGGTCTTCTTTCTCCTGTTCGCGAATGTAGCGACGCATCGCGACTTCGTCCCGCCCCACCGTTGACACCCAATAGCCGCGTGCCCAGAACTGCTGACCCACAAAGCTCCGCCGTCGTCCCGCATACACCCGCGCCATGTGGATCGCCGTCTTCCCCTTCAGAAACCCCATCACCTGCCCCACCGAATACTTCGGCGGTATCGAGATCAGCATATGCACATGATCGGGCATCAGATGCCCCTTGATGATCTCGCATTCCTTCTGCCGCGCCAGTTTTCGGAACACAATTCCCGCCGGATTTGCCCATACAAGGTCTTCTTCCGGCACTTCGTGATGAACATTACTTGGTATTTGCATTCCCACGTCGTGTGTTTCAATGTTTCATACGTTTGCATGGTCTGTCCTTTTGTAAACTTTGAGCGGTTCACGAAAGCCAGACTCACAAACAACTCCCAGAGCTGTCAAACTCCGAGAGTCTCTTCAGCAAAGCTGGAGGATTTAGAGCGTATTAAGGCACCACCCCCGTGATGGGGCTGGAGCTTGTCATGCCAATCCGGCCCGTGCTACTTTGAAGCCGGTGAAACGCCGGTCCAACAAACCTAAACCGAGCCGCCAACACGGGGCCAAACACCCACCATCCGGGACCGAAAGCCTGGTGCCAGCCTCGAAGCCGATTACTTCCCGCCACAAGTGGTTGTTTCGGGTGCTGGCCGGAGTAATTCTGCCGCTGCTGACGCTGGCGATGCTGGAATCGGCTTTGCGCCTGGTTGGTTACGGCTATGCCACCAGTTTCTTCAAGCCGATGCATGTCGGCAACCGGGAAATGCTGGTGGAAAATGACAGCTTCGGCTTCCGCTTCTCCCCGCCGGATGTGGCGCGCCTGCCCCGGCCAATCATGATCGAAGCCCGCAAGCCGCCGGAAGTGTTTCGCATTTTTGTTTTTGGCGAGTCGGCGGCCGAGGGCGATCCCGACCCTGCTTACGGCCCGGCTCGATTCATGGAGGTTTTACTGCGCGAGCGATTTCCGCAACAGCAGTTTGAAATTGTAAATGTCGCAGTCACCGCCAACAATTCCCACGGCATTCTTCCCATCGCCCGCGAGTGCGCCCGCCTGAACGGTGATCTTTGGATCATCTATATGGGCAACAATGAAATGATCGGTCCTTTCGGCGCGGCGGGAGTGTTTGGCCGGCCGGCCCCATCCCTGTCACTGGTCCGCGCAAATCTGGCACTGCAACAAACCCGGCTCGGCCAACTGCTGCATGCCGGAGCGGGTTATTTTAGAAGGCGGACAACCTCCGCATCCGAGTGGGGCGGATTGGAGATGTTTGCGGCGCATCGCATCAACCCGAAAGACCCAAGCAAGGAGCGGGTCTGTCGGAATTTCCAAGACAACTTGCTGGACATCTTGCGAGCCGGCGTGGATTCCGGGGCCAAAATTGTTCTCAACACGGTCGCGGTCAATCTGAAGGATTGCCCTCCGCTGGCTTCCGAGCCATCAACCGAACTCGCTCCTGCCGGGCGCGCCAACTGCGACCAGTTTAGCGCGGAAGCTAAAACCGCAGAGGACAAAGGCGATGCCGCCGCCGCCGCGAATTGCCTGGAACAAGCCGTCGCACTCGACCCGCAGAACGCCGGCTTGCAATACCGCTGGGGCCGGTGCCTGTTGCAAATGACCAATTTCGCCGCCGCACGCGCCCATTTCCAACTGGCCTGCGACAGCGATGCAGTCCCGGCGCGAACCGATTCCCGAATCAATGCGCTTATCCGCCAGGCCGCCCAACAGTTCGGCGGAGGAAACCTGGTGTTGTTCGACGCCCCGTCCGCGCTCGCCACGAACAGCGCCGGAGGAATTTGCGGCGGTGAAACATTTTACGAGCATGTGCATTTCAACTCCAACGGCAGCTATCACCTGGGCCGTGCATGGGCGGAGCAGGTGGAGACTTTCCTGCCCGATGCCGTCAAGCAAAAAAACGCCACGCCGTGGGCTTCCCAGGAACTGTGCGAGCGCCGGCTGGCAATGACGGATTGGAACCGGCGAAATGATCTGAATGAAATCGTCAAACGGCGGCATGCCGCACCCCTGAATGGTCAATCCAACAACGCGCAACAGTTGGCCGAGTTGCAGCAAGATCTGGCCGACCTGGGTAAACGCATGGACGCGGACGGGGCTGCGCAGGCAAGACAAATCTGTATTGAGGCCGTTCAACGCGCGCCACAAGACATGGATCTTCATTGTAATTTCGCGGATTTTCTGGAGGCCATTGGCAGTGTCAGGGAGGCGGCTGACCAATGGCGGCAGGTCCAACAACTTAGGCCGGGTTATTATCTGGGTTACTTTCAGGAAGGCCGGATGCTTGAGCGTCTGGGGGAACTGGAGCCGGCACGGGCCGCTTTTCTGCAAACCGTCGCTCTGCGGCCTGTCATGGCCCCGGCATGGTTTGAGTTGAGCAACATCGCCGCGAGTGAAGGGGATTTGGACCTGGCGTTGCGTGAGGTCGGACGCGCAAGTCAGTTGCAGCCTCATCTCCCGGTCTATTATGCCTGCATGGGCAAACTCCTTTCGCGAATGAATCGTCACTCCGACGCTGTGGAACGCTATCGTCAGGCGCTGCGGGTGGACGGGAATTACTGGGATGGTCACATCGCCCTTGGAAGGGAACTGACCAGCATGGGAAATTGGCCGGCGGCCCAAACCGAGTTCGAAGCCGGCGTGCGCCTTCGGCCTGACTCGGTGCTTGCCCATTTGGATTTAGGCACCGCGCTCGCCAGCCAAGGCCAGTCGGATGCCGCCCAACATGAATTCGAGCACGTTTTGCAACTGGAACCTGGCAATCAACAGGCGCAAGCATCATTAAATCAATTCCGTTTGTCACGGACGGGTGGGGCGCGAGTTGACTCAAAATAAATGACCGCCGGTCAAGGAAAAGGAGAAGGGAAAAAGAATTGTTGCCCCAGGGAAAATCGGAAACTGGCTTGATTAACAATGTTTTTATTGACTGGATACCTAATTAATGATATTACATTAACCGTAATCATTTTATTACCATTTTTTGAATGCGCACTAAAACTATCATTCAGCTTGAGTTTTAGAATTATGAAGAAGTAGTAATTATTTATAATGATATGCATAAAATTAGCACATGTCTGATTCGTATGTTCTCCAACTCTAAATTGTTCGGGTTTTTCTTGGTGCCAATGCTGGCGGGTTGTGCGTTTGCCCAGTCTGGTTCTGCCACCGCTGACCAGCGCGTTGAGTCATTGCTCGCCCAAATGACCCTCGACGAAAAAATCGGCCAGATGACACAGGTGGATATGAATGCGCTCAAGGACAAGGCCGACATTCAGAAATATTTCCTCGGCTCCATGTTGAGCGGTGGAAATTCCGATCCGGCCGACAACCGCCCAGAAACTTGGCTGCGGGTTGTCAATGAATACCAGTCGTGGGCGCTGAAGACACGGTTGAAAATTCCGCTGCTCTACGGCATTGATGCGGTGCATGGCCACAACAACATTGATGGCGCGGTCATTTTTCCGCACAACATCGGGCTGGGTGCCACCCACAATCCCGCTTTGGTGGAACAAGCCGAACACATCACGGCCCTGGAAGTTGCCGGCACGGGCATCCGCTGGGCTTTTGCTCCCTGCGTCGCTGTGACGCAGGATGAGCGCTGGGGCCGCACCTATGAGAGCTTCGGTGATTCTCCTGAATTGGTTTCAGAGCTTGGTGTGGCGGCAGTGCGCGGGCTTCAGGGCCAAAAACTTTCAGACCCCGCTTCCGTGCTGGCTTGCGCGAAGCATTTCATTGGCGACGGCGGAACTAAGGACGGGATTGATCAAGGCAATGACGTATGCGATGAAGCCACCATCAGAAAACTATATTTGCCTCCTTACGCGGCGGCCATCAAGGCGGGCGTCGGGTCAATCATGGTTTCCTACAGCAGTTGGAACGGCAAAAAAATGAGCGGCAACAAATTTCTGCTGACCGATGTTTTGAAGGGGGAACTTGGCTTCCAAGGCTTTCTGGTTTCGGATTGGGCGGCGATTGACCAGCTCTCGCCCAACTTCAAAGCGGATGTTGAAAATTCAATCAACGCCGGTTTGGATATGATCATGATTCCCAACGGGCCGGGGCAGGCTAATAACTACGTGGAGTTCATCCAGGATCTAAAGGAGTTAGTGGCTGACAACCGTGTGTCTCAGGCACGGATTGATGATGCCGTGCGGCGGATTTTGCGAATCAAATTCGAGATGGGCTCATTCGAAAACCCTTACCCCGATCCCTCCTTGACCGCAGCCATTGGCAGTGCGGAGCATCGCGCTGTCGCGCGCGAATGCGTGCGTCAATCTCTCGTGCAGCTCAAAAATGAGAACCAAGCCCTGCCGCTTTCAAAAACTTTGAGGCACCTTGTGGTGGTTGGCCGGGCGGCTGATGACGTCGGAATGCAATGCGGCGGATGGACCATCAGCTGGCAGGGACAGCCTGGCAATGTCACTCACGGTGGCACGACCATTTTGACCGCGATGCGCAACACCGCAGCCGCCGGAACACAAGTGACTTTTTCTCCTGATGGCAGTGATGTGAAGGGTGCCGACGCCGTGGTCGTGGTGGTGGGCGAATTGCCTTACGCTGAAATGAAAGGTGATCGCAGCGATCTGCGCCTGTCACCGCCGGACGTGGCCTTGGTGGAAAAGGCCAAATCAGCCGGCGCACCGGTTGTCACGGTCCTGCTTTCCGGCCGGCCGCTGATCCTCGGCGCGGCGCTGGATGCCAGCAATGCTTTCATCGCGGCATGGCTGCCTGGCACCGAAGGGCAGGGCGTTGCGGACGTGTTGTTCGGCGACTACAAACCGACTGGCAAGCTGCCTCGTCCGTGGCCGCGCAACAATGACGGCTTGGCAACCTGGGCCGTGCAACCATCGGCCAGCGCGCCGCTTTTCCCCCGAGGTTTCAGTTCAAATAATTAAAACTCCATGATTCAATGGATCGTTTGTGTTCAACCTGAGTTTTAGCGTTCAGCAACCAGCTTCATTTGCATGAGTCAGTTGAATCGCCGCAACTTTTTGAAAGCCACTGGACTGGCGGGCGTGGCATTGTTGATGGAAGGCAACCTGACATTGGCGCAGGCACCAGCCTCGGCCAAGCCGGGCAAAATTCACGGTGTCAATCTCGGCGGCTGGCTTGTTTTGGAAAAATGGATCAAGCCAAGCCTGTTTGCCGGTGAGCAAGCCGGGGATGAATACACACTATGTCAGTCGCTTGGCAAAGAAAAGGCCGCCGCGCTTCTAAAACAGCATCGCGAGACCTGGATCACGGCGGACGATTTCAAATGGCTCGCGGCACACGGGATCAATGCAGTTCGCCTGCCGGTCGGCTACTGGGTGGCGGAAGAAAACCCGCCGTTCGTCACCGGGCTGGAGACGATGGATTGGGCGTTTCGAGCCGCGAAGGCAAACGGCCTTTCCGTCCTGCTGGATTTGCACGGCGTGCCTGGCAGTCAAAACGGATGGGATCACAGTGGACGGCAAGGCGCGCTTGGCTGGCATACCAGCAAGGAAAACATCGCCCATTCTCTGCGCGTCATCGAAGACCTCGCCGCTCGTTGCCAAGCTTATGACAATCTGCTTGGCATCGAACTGGTGAACGAACCGCGTCAGGATGTGCCGTTGGAAATTCTTAAATCGTATTACCAAGAGGGCTACCAGCGCGTGCGGAAGCATCTCAGTCAGGACCGCGCCGCCGTGGTAATCCATGACAGTTTTCGGCCTTATCAATGGGATGACTTCATGCCAGAGTCTGACTATAACAAGGTCATCTTGGACACCCATCTTTATCAATGTTTTTCTGACCAGGACCGCCAGCGCGACATCCATTCCCAGATCGAAGTTGCTGCCGGAGAACGGAAGCAACAACTGGACAAAATGCAGCTGCACCATCCCTGCGTCGTCGGTGAGTGGTCGCTGGGACTGCCCCCGAAATCGTTGGAAGGCCTGGACTCGCTGGCGCGCGAGGCAGCGATGCGGGCCTTCGGGGCCGCGCAGTTGATCAGTTATGAGAGCACTCGCGGTTGGTATTTCTGGACTTATCGGACGGAAGAGGGTGGCGGCTGGAGTTTTCGCGATTGCATCAACCTTGGCTGGCTTCCCGAAAAATACGGCAAGTGAGAACTGGGAAAGACAGCCTCTGAACAAGTTTTGCCGCGCAGGCCGGATAAGTATGACAAGTTTGGATCAATCGGATCAAACACAGAAGACTGGTTAACAGGCTGTTGAAAAACGATTTTTTTGACGAAAAATCATGCGAAAAGCCCAATGATTTTAAGGGTCAGTTTTTCAAAACAGGCCTTTTTCAGCAACCTGTTAATTCCATTTCAACTTTTTGTCTGTTCTGGAATCAGTCTGCTATTCCTGCGGAGGCAATGTTTTGACCAACCCAGGTTTTGAATCTGACGCGCCCGGGCAAAGTCAGAATATTGTCGGGTGAACTTGGTATGGTCAGGCGTGGGGCAATATCTTCAATGAAACCGGTTCGGACGCCCGCAGCGGCGGCAATTATTTCAAGGTGTTCCAAGGGTTCACTGGCAGCGTCAACAACAATGGAATTTATCAGGGTTATATTTCTGGTCCGGGCGCGACTTATCAGGCGGATGGCTGGGCAAAAACAATTTCAACCGATGTGTTCGCCGGCCAGAATGTGGCGTAGCTCGAAATCACATTCCACGATGCCAATGCCAATGTGCTGGCGCTCTACCGTTCGAGCCTGATCACTATGAACGCCATCCTCGCCGGCACGTTTCCAGAAGACATTTAGACCGATCTGCCGATAATCAATCAATATGACCCGAATACTTATACCATCACGAATGTGACTGCGACGTTGGTTGTCCCACCGGGAACTCACTTCGTAAGGTATCAAGTGGTGTTGCTGTGCGACGCCGCAAACTCTGGCGGCTCGGTTTATTTTGACGATCTCAACCTGGGCCTGACAAGCGCCACGCCTTACGGCGATTGGAACATTGTCTGGAGTGATGAATTCAACGGTCCAGCGATTGATACAAATACCTGGACTTATGACACCAGGCCGGCGGTTGGGCAACAGCGAGTTGGAATATTACACGAGCCGGACGAATAATGCCTATGTGACTGGCGGCTTGCTGCACATTGTCGCCCGGAAAGAAACCATCAATGGTGCCAGTTATACTTCCGCCCGCATGAAATCTCAGGGGCTTGTCTCCTGGAAATACGGACGTTTTGAATGGCGGGCGCGCTTCCTGGCCGGCGCCATGGTTTCTGGGAACAGACATCCCAAGCGTTGGCTGGCCTGGTTGTGGAGAGATGGACGCGGTGGGAAACAGCGGTGCAGCGTTTGCCAACGTGCAGGGCAGCTTGCATTCCGGCAGCGATGAAACTGCGATTTACACTTTTCCCGACGGCGGTTCCGTGACCAACTTTCACACCTACGACCTGGATTGGAGCACAAACGCATTTCTCTGGTATGTTGACGGGCATCTTTACCAGATGCAAACCAACTGGACGAGCAGCCTCGGCGCCGCCTATCCCGCCCCGTTCGATAAACCATGTTTTATCATAATGAATCTGGCGGTCGGCGGAAATTATGTGGGAAACCCGAGTGTCGCCACAGTCAATGCCAACGGCGGTTTCCCGGACGACATGCAAGTGGACTTTGTGCGTGTCTATCAGCCAACGTTCCCGCTGAAAATATCCGTCATCCTAACCAACAATGCCTTGCTGGTTTCCTGGCCCAGCAATGTTGTCGGCCACTTGCAGGCGCAAACCAATCCGCCTGCCTGGTGCAGGTTTCGATACGAACTGGGGTGAGCAAACACAAATTACAAATCCGTCCCGCGTCCACCCGGCCAACGGCAGCGCGTTTTTCCGATTAGAGTCACCGTGATGTCGGACAATCGGCGGCGGATGGCGGCGGGGAATTTCGGGCCGCCCTACGGCACCAGGCCGTGAATTTGTATTCGTCCGAGTTGATGCGGCAGCCGCAGTCGTCGCCGACCGGATGGCTTTGTGCAAAACCAGCTTCTCTCCAACCGCCGGACCGCACCGTCGGGACTGCCGCCAGCCGCCCGGCACCACGTCCAGAGGGGTTCTGATCTGCCTCTGTGGCATAAGCCAAACCTCTTTTGAGAATAATTACTTGCTAAGAGCGTGAAATCACATCCGTGCGAAATAAAATTGATTCTTATGAGCCGCTCGCCGACCATCCATCCAGATCACGATGGGAAAATTTACCGTGCAAAAATTTAATTGAAAATATGAATGCAATTGCCAAAGAAGAATCGTCAACAGCGTTGACCACTTTGCCCTCCGACGACCTTCGCCAGATCATGTGGCGGTTTGCCGACCGTTACGAACTGCACATGCTCGTGCAGTCGGCGCGCGGCGTGGCGCGCGGGCCGGTCGCCCGGCTCGTGGCGGCGGGCGGGCGCAATTCGCACGAGTGGACGCCGGAAAAAAACAGCCTGCTCCAGCACTACGACGAAAGCGGCATCACCGCCGCCTGTCTGGATCCCGAACAAGGCGGTTTCATTGCCGGACCGAAGAATCTGGCGCTCGCGCTCATCGCGTTTGAACTGGCCTGGGTGGATGCCGGCGCGGCCACCGGCAGTCTGGCGGGCAACCTCGGTCTGGCACCGATCCATGAACGCGGCACGCCGGAGCAGCGTGAGAAATATGTCAGCGGCGCCGCGCCGCTCAAGCCCGGCGAAAACCGCCGGCAGGTCCGCGCGGCGTTCGCGCTGACCGAGCCGATTCCGTTCGTCGGCGTGGAAACGGGAATGCTGGCGGGCAAAGTGCGCGTCGCGGATTGGAAAAACGGCGGTGAACCGCTGCTGCAAGTGGAGAAGCGCGGTCGCTTCATCACGAACATGGGCTTCGCCAACGTCGTCACGGCGGCGGTGGATTCGGATGACGCCAGGATCAAAGGCAGTTGCATGGTGATTCTGGAGGAGGGTGATCCGGGCGTCTGGGATCGCGGCACGCCGACGAAAAAACTCGTTCACCAGCTTTCCTCGACGAACGATCCGGTGTTCAATTTGAAGGTTCCCGCCAGCCGCATCGTCGGCGGTTACACGGTCAAGGACGGCGTCATCATTCCGAATTATTCGCACGGTGAAATCATCGAGGCCGTTTTCCGCCGGACGCGCGTGACGGTCGGCTTGATGACCGCCGCGAAACTGCTTTCCGCCGTCGAGCCGGTGATTCTTTACCAGCGCCGCAGGTTCCGCGGCGGCGAGGGCGCGCCGGGCACGCCGCGTTACGAACTTGGCATCCAGCAGAAGGAGGACGCACTGCACCGGCTGGTGGACATCTGGGCCACCGGCGAGGCGAGCGCGTCGCTGGGCTTCGCCGCCGCGCGGCTGTTTGATGACCTGGATCCGCTGGAAAAAGGAAAAGAGAAATGGCTCGCGGAGAAAAATCTGACCGGTCGCGCCGCGTTCAAGGAGCTGGCGAAGAAACAGCAGGAAGCGGTGGAGCTGGTGCGGATGAACTCCCTGCCCGTCGGCCAGCGCGATTTGAAGCGGACGGAAACGCTGGAGGCCGACCCGCTCGTGCAGTTCTCCCTTCTCGACTCGATTGCGAACGTGCTCTGCCCGGCGTGCAAGCTCTGGAACACCGGCCACGGCGCGAACATGATGCGCGAGGCCGTCAGCCTCATGGGCGGCTACGGCATCACCGAGGATTGTCCCGGCTTCCTCGGCCAGAAATGGATGGACGCCCAGCTCGAGGCGACTTACGAAGGACCGGAGGCGGTTCAGCGGCTCCAGCTTTCCGTCACAATGACCAACGAGCTGTTCCTCGCGCAGTTCGAACAATGGACCGCAGAGATGCGCCGCATCGCATCCGAACGGCCCGGCTCCGGCGCCTGCACGCTCGCCACGGCGATGCAGCTCTGGCTCTGGTCGCTCAACCACATTCAAAACTCCACCGACGCCGACGGCGCGAAGCTGTATCACAAAACGCGGCAGGGCGTGACGTTTCCGCTGGCTGACGCGCTGTGCTGGCTGCTCGCGGCGCGGCAGTTCATCCTCGACGTCATCGAGCTGGAAACCAAGGGCGCGGAAAATCCCGCGCTGGCCGACGGACTGGCCGGCACTGTGGCGTTCTTCGCCGATTTGTGCCATGTGCAATCTGCCTGGTCCGCGGGCGAGGCCGGCCGCATTTGCGCGGAAATTGTCCACGGCTACAACCGGCATCCGGCCTGGGACGAAACCAGCTGCCATGCCTGCTATTGCGCCACCGAACTGGAAACGCTCGAGGGCCTGATTCCCGGCATTGACGGCTCGGCCCGCGCCTACGCCGACGTGTCGGAAACCGGCGAGACTCATCCGTTCAAGGCCGGCCCGTGCGTGCGCTTTGCCGGTCTCGAAGACTTCGTCCGCCTGCGCGCCAAGCTGGACGGCTGCCTCACCGGCTGCCGCCTCGCCAAGGACCGCGCCGCCGAATCGCTGACGAAGGTGATGACGCGCGAGGCGCTGGATTATCCGGTTTGAGCATGGACGCTTCACAACCTCAAATTGACCGCCAGCGCATGGACGTGGATATTGCCTGTGTCGGCTTTGGCCCCGCGACAGCGGCCTTTCTTACCACGCTGTCGAAACAGCTCGTCAACGCCGACGGCACCCCCGCCATCGAAAGCGCCGCCATGCCTGGCATGCCGCTGCAGGTGCTTTGCTACGAACGTGCGGACGACATCGGCTTTGGCGTGTCGGGCGTCGTCACGCGGGCGCGGGCGCTGCGCGCGAGTTTTCCCGAAATTGAAAAAGCTGGCATTCCGATGGCCGCGCCGGTGAGCGGGGAAAAGGTTTTGTATTTGCTCGATCCCGTGGGCGCAAGCCGCCGCACGGCCCTGATGCGCCTGGCGGATACGTTGATTCGCACCACGAAATTTGTGCTGCCATTTGAACATCAGGCGTTGAGCCTGCCGTGGACGCCGTCGTTTCTGCACAAGAAAGACGGCATGATTTTTTCGATGGGGCAGTTCATGCAGTGGGTCGGTGCGCAGGTGCAGGGCACGGGCACGGTGCAGGTCTGGCCCGGGACGCCGGTGTCGCAGGCGCTCATCGAGGAGAACAAGGTGGTCGGCGTCCGCCTGCTCGATCAGGGCGTGGACAAAAAAGGCAAACCGTCCGACGGCTTCACGCCCGGCATGGACATCCGCGCCGCACTCACCGTGGTCGGCGATGGCCCGGTCGGCGCGATCGGCCAGCAGCTCGACGCGCAATTTGGTTTGCCGGACGGCCATCACATCCGCGACTGGGCGGTGGGCATGAAATTTGTGGTGGATTTGCCGGAAGACACCACGCTCAAACCGGGCATGGTGCTGCATACGTTCGGTTATCCCGAACCGGAAATTTTTGGCTTTCTCTATGTCCATCCCGACCGCGTCGCCTCGCTCGGCATTTTTGTGCCGTCCTGGTTCGACTGTCCGGCGCGCACGGCCTACCGCTATCTCCAGCACTGGATGCAGCATCCGTATATCTGGCGCTATCTCCAGGGCGGCAAGCTCCGCTCGTTTGGCGCGAAGACACTCGGCGAATCCGGCCGTCGTGGCGAACCGCATCTGGTCGGCGACGGCTATGCGCGCGTCGGCGAGGGCAGCGGCACGACGAACATTCTCACCGGCAGCGGCGTGGACGAAGCCTGGGCCAGCGGCACGCAGCTCGCGGAAGCCGTGCTCGAATTGCTCAAGGCGAAAAAGCCGTTTACCAAGGAAAATCTCGACGCCGCCTATGTTCAGCGCCGCCGCGCCAGTTGGCTGGACCGGGAATCCATTGTCGCCGAAAAATCGCGCGACGGTTTTCAAACGGGCTTTGTGCGCGGCATGATCGGCATGGCGCTCGCGGGAATGACGAATGGAAAAATCACGCTCCACCACGAGCCGGTTCAGCCGTGGGAACGCATTCCCAGTGTGGAAGATTATTACACTGGCCGCATTTCACGCGAGGAAATCGCGAAGCTGCGCGACGAATGCAAAGCCAAAAACAGCTCGCTGCATGGCGCGCTGATGGACAAGGCCGGCTGGCCGGCGATTCCGTTTGACGGCCGGTTGCTCGTGTCGCATCAGGACGCGCTGCTGATGGGCGGCAAGGTGCAGGCGCCGCACGGCTACGCGGATCACGTTGTTTTCTTGCATCCCGAACTTTGCGAGAAATGCGGCGCGCGGATTTGCATCGAGGCCTGCAGCGGCCAGGCGATTACGCTGGGCGAAAATGGCGTGCCGGCGTTTGATCGGGAGAAATGCGTCCACTGCGGCGCGTGCCTGTGGAACTGCTCGCAGGCAGACCCGGAAAATCCCGAACGCATGAACATCAGCTTCCGCGCCGGCACCGGCGGCCTGCACTCGGCGGAGAACTGAAACCAAAATAAAATCATGAATAGTCGAAGTGTTAGATTTCTCATCTTAACTTTCTCGTTGTGGTTGCCGGCGGCGCTTAAGGCGGATCAATTTGGCGATTTTTCTTATTCAACCGATGGTTCCGTCGCCACCATCACCGGATACAGCGGCGCGGGCGGTGCGGTTATTATTCCGGATAACATTAATGGCGAGCCGGTCACGGGCATCGGGATCAATGCGTTCAATGGCCGGTCGGGCCTGACCGAGCTTGCGATTCCTGACAGCGTCACCAGCATCGGCCAACAGGCATTTGACAACTGCACCGGCTTGACCAATGTGGCGCTGGGCAGCGGTGTCACCAACATCGCTTATCAGGCGTTTGCTTACTGCTCCGGCTTGCAGAATTTTTCGGTGGGCGCGCTGAATCCGGTTTTCAGCGGCCTGGACGGGATTTTGTTCGCCAACGGCCAGACCACGCTGGTGCAATATCCGGCGGGCAAAGCGGGTGACTACACGATTCCCGCCGGCGTCACCAACATCGGGTATCAGGCGTTTTTGGGCAGTGCCAGCCTGACCAATGTTGCGATCCCCGACAGTGTCACCAGCATTGGTAATCAGGCGTTTTATTCCTGCACCAAACTGGCCAGCATTGTCATCCCCGACAGCGTCACCAATACGGTCTGTCAGGTTTTTTTATATTGCAGCAGCCTGACCAATGCCACGGTGGGCAACGGTGTCACCAGTTTGGAAGGCACTTTCAGCGACTGCCCCGACCTCGTCAGCGTCACGCTTGGCAACAGCATCACCAACTTGGATGGAACTTTTGTCCGTTGCACCAGCCTGGCTGGCGTCACGATTCCTGATAGCGTCACCAGCATCGGGGACATGGCTTTCGCCGGTTGCTCCGGCCTGACCAACCTTGTGATTCCGGATCACGTGACAAGTTTGGGAGACAGTGTGTTTTCCGCCTGCAGCAGTCTGACCAATCTCCTGATTCCCGACAGCGTCACGGCCCTTGGCAATTATGCGTTTGATTATTGCACGGCCCTGACCAACCTCACCCTCGGCAGCGGCCTCACCAGCATTGGATCGGATGCGTTTGCTTATTGCGCGAGCCTGGCCAATATCACGATTCCCGACAGCGTCACCAATCTCGGGAGCGAGATGTTTCTTTATTGCGGCAGCCTGACCAACGCCACGATCGGGGCGGGCGTCCCCAGCATCGAAAGCGAGGCGTTTTATGGCTGCAGTCATCTGGCGAACATCACGATCCCGGCCAGCGTCACCACCATCGAAAATTATGCGTTTGACGGCTGTGGCAGCCTGACCAGCGTCACACTGCCCGACAGTGTCACCAGCATCGGAGACTGTTCATTTGACGCCTGTGGCTTGACCAATGTCACGTTCGGCAGCGGGATTACCAATATCGGCAGCTATGCCTTCGGCTGGTGCCACAGCCTGCCCAACATCACAATCCCGGCCAGCGTCACCAGCATCGGCTATCTGGCGTTTGAACAGTGCAGCAGTCTGGCCGTCATCACGGTGGATGACGCGAATCCGGTCTATCGCAGCATGAATGGCGTTTTGTTCGATTATGGTGGAACCGCACTCTTGGCGTTTCCGCCGGCGAAAGCTGGCAGCTACGCCATTGCCAACGGCGTCACCGGCATCGGCGACGGGGCGTTCCATTACTGCAATGGCCTGACGAATGTTACGATTCCCAATAGCGTCGCCCAAATTGGCAGTGATGCATTCTATGAATGCACCGGGCTGACCAGCGTCTGCATCCCTGACAGCGTCACCCATATTGAAGATTCTGCGTTTGCTTGCTCCGGCCTGACCTGTGTCACGGTCGGCAGCGGCGTCACCAACCTGGAAAGCTACGCGTTCTATTACTGCACCAGCCTGACGGGAGTTTATTTTCGAGGCAGCGCTCCAGCCGTGGGTTCCGGGGTGTTCTGCAATGACAATAGTGCGACCGTCTATTACTTGCCTGATGCCACCGGCTGGAGCGAGACCTTTGGCGACCGGCCGGCGGTGTTGTGGAATCCGCGAGTGCTAACCGGCGACGCCAGCTTTGGCATCCAGGCGAATCAATTTGGCTTCACCATCACCGGCAGCAGTAATCTCGTCATCGTGGTGGAAGCCTGCACGAATCTGGCCAATTCGACATGGGTTCCGGTCGGAACCAACATGCTCAATACATTATTGATTGGCACCAATGGCACTTCCTATTTCAGTGATCCGCAATGGACGAATTATTCCGGTCGTTTCTACCGTTTCCGCTCCCCTTGACTTTCATGCGCCCAGTCTGTCAAATCGTCGTTTGCGGCGCAATCGTTCCTGCGCCGTTTCGGGCCGGTGCCGCCGGCCGGCACTCGGCGTTGAATTATTTATGAAATGGACATTATCATTATTCATTGCGGCCATTCTGGCCGGAAACCTTCTCGCGCAATCCATCGCACTGCCTCCACCGCAAAAAACCGGCGGCATGCCGTTGATGGAAGCGCTGTCCAAACGCGCCACCGGCCGGTCGTTCGCCACCAAAGATCTGTCGCTTCAGCAGATTTCCAATCTGCTTTGGGCGGGCTTTGGCATCAATCGCCCCGACGGACGGCGCACCGCTCCATCCGCGATGAATTTTCAGGAGACGGACATTTTCGTCCTGCTGAAATCCGGCGCTTACGTTTATAACGCCGTGTCCAATCAGCTCGTGCAAGTTGTCTCGGAGGACATTCGCGATCTTGGCGGTTCGCAATCGTTTGTCAAAGATGCGCCCGTCACGCTCATTTATGTGGCGGACCTGGCAAAATGCGGCAATAACGAAGGTGGCCGCAACACCGCCAACGTAGATGTCGGCTACATTTCCCAGAACGTTTATTTGTTCTGCGCCTCAGAGGGATTGGTGACTGGCGCGCGCGGCTCCGTAAAGCGCGAAGCCCTCGGCCAGCGGCTCAAATTGCGGCCCGATCAATTGATCGTGCTGGGCCAATCCGTCGGCTATCGGAAAGACGGTGAAGATCGGGCGTTCCCATAAAATCAGCCGTTTCTTCGCGCATGAACATTTCCATTATCCTGGCGCACCCGAACCCCGGCAGTTTCAACCACGCCATCGCCGGCGCGGCGGCAGACATGTTGCGCCAGAACGGTCATCAGGTTGTTCTCCACGACCTGTGCCAGGAGCAATTCCCCTCGCTGCTGCCGGCCGCAGAATTTCAAAAAGACGCGAAGCTCGATCCGTTCGTTACCCGGCATTGCACGGAAATCGTCAATGCCGACGGCATCATTATCGTGCATCCCAACTGGTGGTCCATGCCGCCGGCCATTCTCAAGGGCTGGCTGGACCGTGTGCTGCGACCGGAAGTGGCGTATCGTTTTGTCGCGGGCCAGTCGGTGGGGTTGCTCAAGGCGCGGGTGGCGCTGGTTTTCAACACCTCCAACACCCTGGCGGAACTGGAGCGGCAGCTCTACGACGATCCGCTGGAAACCTTGTGGAAAAAGTGCGTGTTTCCTTTGTGCGGCGTGCCGCGCTGCGAGCGGCAATTGTTCAGCGTCGTCATCACCAGCACGCCGGAGCAGCGCGCCGCTTGGCTGGCTGAAGTGCGTGCAACCGTGGAACGGATTTTTCCGGGACGCGGATGACCTTTCGGTTGAAATGGAAAAGCCTGCCATACTCTATTTCTGACTCGTGGTTTGCAGTTGGCAGCCCAGCCACTTTTTAGCTTATAATGCTGTCTGCATGAGCACAGCCTATCAAATTATTGTCTGCGGCAGCATCGTTCCCGATCCGCTGCAAACGCTTGAACCTGTGACGTCGCCCACCGGGCCGGCGTTGAAGAATGAAATGATGTTGCCCGCCATCCTCGACCCCTGGGCGAGCAGCGCGCTGTTTGAGGCGGCGAACCTCGCCAAAAAACTGCCCGGCAGCAAAGTCTGGCTGGTCAGTTTCGGCCCGAAGGCCAAGCTTCAGCAGGTGATGATGACCGTCGCGCAAAAGGTGCCATTCGAGCTTGTTGCGCTCGACGGTTCGGCCAGCGGCTTTACCGACGCGACTGAGACGGCGGCGGTATTGGCCAACGCCATCGCCGCGATTCCTGGACTCGACAAATCCAAGCTGCTGGTTTTCGGCGGCTGGGAATCCGCCTCACGCGGCGCGGGCGCGACGATGCAGATGGTCGGCGAGCGACTCGGCATTGTGGATCAATTCCAGGGCGTGGATGAATTGAAGGTGAACGCCGACGGTTCGCTGGAAATTCTCGAACGCATTGAGGGCGGCAAACATCAGATTTCAAAATGCGCGGGCGCACCGGCGGTGCTGGGCTGGGCCACCGGCAATCTGCCGGAACCGAAAAACAATCCGCAGGTGGGCATGGTTAACATGCGCACGGTCATGCCGGCGTTGCAGAAGGCCAAGCCGACGAAACTGGCTGGTGAAGGTTTGAGCTTCACCAGCGTGGCGCTGCCGAAACAGATGCGTCAGACGCGAATCGTCAAGGACCAGTCGCCGGACGCCATTGCGAAGGAAATTGTCGAGTGGATCAAGAAGTAAACAAAACACTTTGCCGCCAAAAGGCGCAAAATGAAAACTCAAAAGGAAATTTTCAAGATATGTGACCAGGTTCGCGAAACGGCCTTTGCGCTGCATTGTTATTTGCGGCATGGGCATTTGGAAAAGGTTTATGAGAACGGACTGGCCAACCGGCTGCGCAAGGCGGGCATTCAAGTGGAACAACAACACGCTTTGCAAGTGTTGGACGAGGACGGAACAGTGCTCGGAGATTACTTTGCCGATTTGTATGTCGCTGGCGAATTGATTGTGGAATTAAAGGCGTGCAAGGCCCTTGCCAACGAACACGTCGCACAGCTTCTTGGTTATTTGCGCGGCACGCGGATTGAACACGGGCTGCTGATCAATTTCGGTTCCAGCAAACTGGAAATCCGAAAATATATTTTGTCCGATGCAGTTTAACTTTTTGCGCCTTTTGCGCCTTTTTGCGGCCAATTAAAATTTATGGAAACTATTCTTGTTCTTGCCCACACGGATAATGACGGCTCGCTCGCCAAGTCGGCGCGTGAAGCCTTGCACGTGGCGGCGACCCTGCATAAATCACTCGCCGGTTCAAAACTCGTGGCGGGTTTCATCGGCGAAAATGTCCCGGCGGCGGCCAACTCCGTTGCCGCCAGTCCTGTGACGAAATATTTCGGCGTTACCGGCGCGGATTTCAGCTCGTCGCGCTATGCTTCGGATGCGGCGGCGGCGGAAGCCATTGCCAAGGCGGCACAGGCCACCGTCGTCGTGGTGCCGGCAACGTCGCGCTGGGCGCGCGTGCTGCCGGGCGTGGCCCAGCGGCTGGGCGGACGCGTGGACACGCATGTCACCGGCGTGGCCGTGGCGGACGGAAAAATCACCATCAACCGCTGGTATTACCGGCAGCGCATGGAAGCCTCGCAGACACGGACGCAGCGTCCGTGGTGCCTCGGCATTGATCCCGGCAGCCAGGTGGCCTGTGATTGCGGCGCGGGCGCGGCGAATGTGGAAATGGTCGCGGTGAATCTCTCCGATGCGGCCAAACGCACCATCGTGATTGGCATCCGCGAGCCGAAGGCGGACGCGCAGACGATCCGGCCCGACGCGGCGCTGCTGTTTGTCACCGGCGCGGGCTGGACGAAGAAGCAGGCCGATGGCCAGACGCATATGCCGGAGGCGGGAAAACTGATTCTCGATTTTCTGAAATTGTCACGGGCTTCGCTGGGCAGCAGCAAGTCGCTGGTGGATTTGGGCGGTGAGGGCCAGGCGGTGTTGCCGTTTCTCTCGCACATGAACCAGATCGGCCAGACTGGCGCGACGCCGCGGCACGCGAAAGGCCTGAGCACCTGTTGTCACGGCGAAGAGCCGCACACGGTCGGCTGGCGCTTCATCGGCGAGCGCCGCGCCATCAGCCTCGACCCGAACTGCGGCTGGGCGCGCGGCAAGGCCGACGTGCTTTATGTGGCTGATGCGTTTGCGGTGGTTGCCAAAGTGAACGAACTGCTGGCTGGCTCCGGCGAGTGACGGGTTGTCGCGCGGTTGACTTGGCCGCGCACTTTGTTAGCGTGTCCGCAAATGGCCAGCAAACGGTTTTCCCGCCTCATCAAAATCCTCACCGGCGCCGTTGCGGACGCGGATGAGGTTTTCCAGCTCGAAGGCCGGCTGGAGCGGTTCGTTCATTTCTGGGCGCTCGTCAGCCGGCAGTTCATCCGCCACCGCTGCCTGGTGCGCGCGTCGGCGCTGTCCTACTCCACGCTGCTCGCGCTCATCCCGCTGCTCGCCGTTGCGTTGAGCGTCACCAGCAGTTTGCTCAAGGATCAGGACGAGGCAAAACTCGACCGGTTTGTCGAAAAAATCGTCTCCAGCATCACTCCACCCGCCAACCTCGCCACCAATTCTGCCGTGGCCGGCTCCAATGCCATCGTGCTCCCGGCGACAAACACCATCGCCGAAAATAATTTTGCCATCACCGCCATCACCAACCCGCCCGCCGCCGTTCTTGTTCCGAGCCTGCCGTCAGCCGGCGCACCGGTCATGGCCGTCAACACCCAGAAGGAAATTGCCCGGCAGATTCACGGCTTCGTCCAGAACACGAGCAGCCGCGCCATCGGCATCACCGGCCTGATTTTTCTGGTGTTCACCGCCCTCTCGCTGCTGCGCGGCATCGAGGAGACGTTCAACGACATCTGGGGCGTCACGCGCGGGCGCAACTGGCTGCTGCAAATCATGCTTTACTGGACCACCCTCACGCTCGGCCCGCTGCTGCTGGTCGCCGCGCTCGGCCTGACGGGCAGCCTGCATTGGCAGCACACGCGCCGCTTCCTCGAAGCTTCGCCGTTCCTCGCGCCGGTCGTGGCCCAGCTTCTGCCCATCGCCATCATCAGCCTCGCGCTTGCCTTGTTTTACAAGCTGACGCCCAACACCAAGGTGGAATTCAGCGCGGCCTTGGCCGGGGGTGTCTTTGCGGGAACGGCCTGGCATGTTTACAACCAGCTCGGTTTCCTGCTCGCGTCGCGCGCGGTCGGCGCCAGCAAAATTTACGGCAGCCTTGCCCTCGTCGTCCTGCTCATGGGCGGACTTTACATCGTGTGGCTCATCCTGCTCTTCGGCGCGCAAATCGCCTACGCCTGTCAAAACCGCGCCGCTTATTTGCAGGACCGGCTCGCCGACAACGTGAACCAGCGCGGCCGCGAGTTCGTCGCGCTGCGCATCATGACCTGCCTTGGCCAGCGGTTTCAAAACGGTCTCCGCCCGGCGACCGTGCCGCAGATTTCGGCGGAACTTGGCGTGCCCAGCCGGCTCACGCAATCCGTGCTGCGCACGCTTGCAGCCACGCGGCTCGTCACCGAAATCGCCGGCGAGGAAGCCGCGTTTGCGCCGGCGCGGCCGCTGGACGCCATCAACGCCTGCGACATTTTGACGGCCATGCGCACCGGCACCGGCCAGGAACTGCCCTTGAGCGAGGACCCGGCGCTGGCGGAGATCTACGGCGAATTCGCCCGCATCGAACAGGCCGAACGCAGCGCCGCCGCCGGCATTTCTCTGCACACGCTGATCAATCGCGCGCCGCGCGCCGCGCTCGCGGAACCGCAGAACGCCGCAACGGAAAAAACTGTTTTCATTGCGCCGGTTGTTGAAAAAATTTCCGAACCGGAAATGATCGAAACTTCGAAGCCCGCGCCGTTTCCGGAAAAGGTCGAAGAAAAAATTGAAACACCGGAGCCGGTCGTGGAAACCGCGCCGCCGCGCCGCGAAGTCGTGCGCCCGGAGGAAAACACGGATTTTCCGCTCTAACCAGCCGGCTGCCGCGCGGTGCCGGAGGAATTTGCCGCCAAACTCACGCAGGCCTTTTGCCGCTGGTTTCCGACCCCGCCATTTTATCCGCGCCAGCGTTGTCAGCATTTTTGAACGGACGCCTTCGCAATAATTCCTGAAAATAATTTGTCCACTTTTGCCGTCGGCGGAGATAATTAATAGATGCCCGATGCGAACGACATGGACCTGGTGCGGGACTTCGCCCGCAACCATTCCGAGGCGGCCTTCACTGAACTGGTGCGGCGGCACCTCAACCTCGTTTATTCCGTCGCCCGCCGCTGCACCGGCAGCGACGGCGATGCGGAGGACGTGACGCAGGCTGTCTTTGTGATTCTCGCCCGCAAGGCCGCCGGCCTGCGCGCCCGCACCGCGCTCACCGGCTGGTTGTATGAAACCACCCGCTACACCGCCGCGTGCGTGCTGCGCACCAACGCCCGACGCCACGCCCGCGAACAGGAGGCTTATATGCAATCCACCTTGGCCGACACCGACACCGCCGACGCCTGGTCGCGGCTGGCCCCGCATCTGGAAGCCGCCATGTCGCAACTGGGCGAAGGCGACCGCACGCTGCTGGCGCTGCGCTTTTACGAAAACAAAAGCGGACCGGAGGCGGCAGCATTGCTGGGCATTGCGGAAGCCGCCGCCCACAAGCGCACCGCCCGCGCGCTGGAAAAGTTGCGGAAATTTTTCACCCAACGCGGCGTCGCACTGTCCGCCGCCACCATTGCCGGAGCGGTTTCCGCCAATTCCGTGCAGGCCGCGCCGGCGGGCTTGGTGAAAACAATTTCTGTCGTCGCCGTGGCAAAAGGAGCGGCGGCAGGAACTTCAACAATAACTCTCGTGAAAGGAACATTGAAAATTATGGCATGGACAAAACTGAAAACTGTAGTTGTGGTTGGCATTGCGGCTATTTTGACTGCTGGCACAACATCAATTGCTTTTCACCATAACCCGGCCGCCATCATTGATCTCTTTCTTTTTTCCCGGACAAAGGAATTGTCCAGCGACGAGAACACACAATATGCAAGGTGGACAGGGACGACGCCAGAACAAGCCGTAAAGACATTCTTTGAAGCTTGCGGTCGCGAGGATTGGACGGAAGTCGCCAAATTCTGGAACGAACCGGGAACGCGTTATCCGCTGGATGACAAAATCAAAAAGGATTTAGGCGGATTGCAACTCATCAGTCTGGGCAAACCGTTTTGGGCCTGGCCCCGGAACGGCAGCCAGAAATTTGGCGGTGTTTTTGTGCCTTACGAAATTCAGTTCAAAAACGGAGAAGTCAAAAAATTCCAATTGTCAGTCCGGTGTGACAATCCTGACAAGCGTTGGTATGTGGATGGCGGTTTGTAGAATGGATTTGTTGCCAAACAGCGAACATGAAAACAACCATCAAATCCGCCTTGGCGTTCACGCTGATTGAACTGCTGGTGGTTATTGCCATCATCGCCATTCTCGCCGCTCTGTTGTTGCCGGCGGTCAGCGCCGCCAAGAGCAAGGCCAGACGAACGACCTGTTTGAACAATTTGATACAAATCAATCTGGGCATTCGCATGTATTGTGATGATTCAAATGATTCTTCTCCCACTGCTAAATTTCCCGCGGTCGCCTACAAGGAACTTATGAAGAAATATGTCGGCTTGAATGGCCTTTCGTCACCGCAAGACAGGATTTTTGCCTGCCCGGCTGACACCTTCCACTATCACGATATTCGGAACCAAGGCCTTTACTTTACCAATGCGCCGCAGCATGAATATGCTAAATGGGATTATTCAAGCTATTGGTTTAATGGATTGAATTCCAGCCACCGTTCCGTTCCCCGCCTTGGCATTGCCGATTTGAAAATTACTTCGATAAAAGAACCTGGCAGAACCGTGCTGGTTGCAGAAACGCCTGCTTTCTTCCCCTATTCATGGCATCAACCAAAGCTTGGCGAAGGGCCAATGTTCAACGACGCCAAGGACACAGTCAGCTTCGTGGACGGCCATGCCAGTTACCTCAAGATTTACTGGCAAGAAATACCAGGCGGCTCGTTGGCGTGTGAATACGACCCGCCGGCCGGATACGATTACAAATGGAGCGGAGATTAAAGTCTGAAATGTCTTGCAGTTGACCGGCATAAAAACCATTGCCTTAAGCTCCTGCAAACCCACGAGCCAAGGGAAATGCCCGTCGTCGAAAAGGTGAAATGGTTTTGCCTCGCCCCGCGCATCCCGCCCGCCCTTCCAAAGCGCCAGGTGACTGGTGCGCTCCAAGACGCTCCGTGCGGTTCGGGAGTCTCCGGTCAACGCGCCAGCGTCTTGAGTGCGGCGGCCCTCCGCAGCTTTTCCTGCGAACGCAATCAAACCTCACACCCAGCCACGGGCCGGTCGAATGCCCGTCATCGAAAAAGTAAAATAGTTTGTCCAGTTTGGCGGTTCGCGGACATTATTGTGTGATGACCGAACCGGATGACCACGCCTTGCTCGCTGAATTCGCCCGCAGCCAGTCCGAAGCCGCCTTCGCCGCCCTCGTGGCGCGGCATGTGCATCTGGTTTATTCCGCCGCGCTGCGTTTTTCCGGCAACCCGCAGCACGCCGAGGAAATCACGCAGGCCGTCTTCATCATCCTGGCGCGCAAGGCGGGGAAACTCTCGCCGCGCACGGTGCTGTCCGGCTGGCTGTATCAAGTCGCGCGGCTGACGGCGGCGAACTTTGTAAAAGGTGAAATCCGCCGGCAGCGCCGCGAACAGGAGGCTTACATGCAATCCACTTTGAATGAACCCGGCGCGGCGGCGTGGGAGCAGATCGCGCCGCTGCTGGACGAGGCGATGGGCGAGCTGGGGGAAACCGACCGCAACGCGGTGGTGCTGCGTTTTTTCGAGAACAAGACGGCGCAGGAAGTCGGCACGGCGCTCAAATTGACCGAGGCGGCGGCGCACAAGCGCGTGGAGCGGACACTGGAAAAACTGCGGAAATTTTTCATCCAACGGGGCGTCGCGCTGTCCGCCGCCGCCATCGCCGGGGCCGTTGCCGCCAATTCCGTGCAGGCCGCGCCGGCGGCTTTGATCAGAATAATTTCTGCTGTCGCCGTGGCGAAAGGGGCGGCGGCAGGAACCTCAACTTTAACCCTCGTTAATGGAGCATTGAAAATTATGGCATGGACAAAAATGAAAACGACCGTGGTCGCAACCACGGTGATTCTATTGGCAACCGTCAGCACGGTGATGGTAACGAGTCATTTGCGGCCCGCGCCACCACGCCAAACCGGCAGACTAAAATTGCCTGCCGGCAACGTTGCCCCGATGATTGCATACGGTTACAGCCACGATGGAATTTTTCTGGCTTCCGACGGCAGCCTTTGGAGTTTGGGTGAAGAACGCCTAGGCTGGCCGGTTTTGGGCCTGAAGAACACCAATATCCAAAGCACCGTTTCTTTGCGGAGGATTGGAAACGAAACGGATTGGATGAACATTGCAGTGGGTGATTCTCATTGCCTCGCGATCAAGACCGACGGCACGCTGTGGGCATGGGGCGGAAATTTTAATTATCAGCTTGGCGATGGCACTAAAATTCCGCGTCCCACACCTGTGCCATCTATTCCTGGGAATGACTGGAAACAAGCGGCGGCTGGAGCGATGAACAGTTTTGCTTTGAAAAATGACGGCACATTATGGGCGTGGGGCAATAATAATTGGTCGGGGCAAATGGGGACTGGCGGCACCAAAGGAAGCACCAGCGCTGTGCAAGTGGGCACTTCAACGAACTGGACCAAAGTTTGGTCTGGCGGCATTCAAACGGTCGGATTGAAATCGGACGGCAGTCTCTGGTTTTGGGGATCCATCACCGGGGACGCCAAAGACACAAATCAATTTCGTGCGCCAACGCGCATATCGCCGGATACAAATTGGATGGATGTCTGTTTTGGCTATTTTACTGTCCTCGCCATCAAGTCGGACGGAACGCTTTGGAGTTGGGGGCGGGACGCAAGATTCTATACGCAAACCTATGACCCAAGTTTGAACGCGACACCTGCGCAAGTTGGAACGGAAACCGATTGGCAATCCTGCGCTTCTTCACCGGGATGTTTTTATCACATTCTCAGGAAAAAAGATGGTTCATTCTGGGCGCTGGATGCTTCGGAGCATCGCACAGACAAGCCAGATGCTTCATACAAGCCGGTGAAACTCCATAAGCTTGATCTGCCCAAAGACATTGTCGCCTTTACCGCCGGTGGCGATGACATTGGCATAGTAATGACGCGTGATGGCGAGATCTGGACTTGGGGAACAGTCATCGGGGAACATTCTAAAAAAGATTATTGGGGGCCAAGGGGCCAGCCGGCTTATCCAAAATCAAGAGTCATTGAACATCCGTGGCAGCTTTCAAATATTGATTCCACAGATTGAAACAATAGAAATGCTCGTAGTCGCAAAGGTGAAATAGTTTTGCATCGCCCAGCGGGCCATAACAACCCGCGAGCGTCTTGGACTGCGGTGGCAAGCGCAGCGCGACACCGCTTTCGCACGCGCGGAAAACTTTCGTATCCAGCCGCATTCTCGTCCACTCGAAAGCGCCGTCGCCGCTTCGCTCTGCCGGGCGCAGTCTAAACGACATTCTTCGTTTTTTGAACCGCCCGGCATTCAAGGAACAAGCCTCGGCCGGCTGCATCGTTTTATTCCTTGGTTCTTCGATTCATTCCCCTGCCGCCGCGCTCCGTAAAAATAATTCCAAATAGTTTGTCCACTTTTGCCGTTGGCGGACATGAATTATTGATGACCACCCTGCGGCATATCCGTTTTTCGGGAACGGGTGTTGTCTCCGCCGGTTCCGGTTTCGGCCTCGTCCAGAGTTTTAGCCACCCCGTCCCTTTCCCCGCCGCGTTGCCGGCGGCGTTCCGGGAACACGCGCCGGCCTTCCGGGTGTTCGCGGAAGGGTTTTACCATTTCCCGGAATCATTTCGGGAAATCGCGGTCCG
>CAYVGC010000060.1:0-25457 GCA_964449815.1 uncultured Bifidobacteriaceae bacterium | reverse complement strand
CGAGTTCGTCCATGATGCGCGCGGCGCGGGTGTAGCCCAGCCGCAGCCGGCGCTGGAGCAGCGAGACGCTCGCCTTCTGTTCGCTGCGGATGACTTCAATGCACTGCTGGATGAGGTCTTCGTCCTCGTCAATGCCGCTCTCGATGTCGGTGCTGGCGCTGGCTTTGGAAAGCTGCTGATGGATTTCCATTTCGTAGCTGGGTTTGCCCTGCTTGGCGATGAAGTCCACGATGTCCTGCAATTCCTTGTCCGTGATGAGCGCGCCCTGCGCGCGCTTGAGGTTCGCGGAACCGGGCGGCAGGTAAAGCATGTCGCCCTTGCCGAGGAGCTTGTCCGCACCCATCGCGTCGAGAATCGTGCGCGAGTCCACGCGGCTCGCCACCTGAAACGCGATGCGCGCCGGGATGTTGGCCTTGATGACGCCGGTGATGACGTCCACGGACGGACGCTGCGTGGCGACGATGCAGTGGATGCCCGCCGCGCGCGCCATCTGCGTGATGCGCGCGATGGCCATTTCAACATCCGCCGGCGCAACGAGCATGAGGTCCGCAAGTTCGTCAATGATGACGACGATGTAGGAAAGTTTTTCGGGAATGATGATGTCTTCTTCGCGCGGCACGATGATTTCCTCGTCCACCTCGACGGCAAACCCGTCCGCACCCGGCTCGACCTTTTCCTTTTTGGCGGATAGCGGCAGCTCCATTTCCCGATCCGGCAGCGGCTTGTTTTTCGGGCGCTCGTTGAAGGACTTGATGTTGCGGACGCCGACGCGCGCGAAAATTTTGTAGCGCTTCTCCATCTCGTTCACGACCCAGCGCAGCGCAAGCAAAACTTTTTTTGGATCGGTCACGACGGGCACGACGAGGTGGGGCAGGGCGTTGTATTGCTGCAACTCGACGACCTTCGGGTCAATCATCACAAAGCGCATTTGGTCCGGTGAAAAGCGGTAAAGCAGCGACGCGATGATGGAATTGATGCAGACGGACTTGCCGGAACCGGTGCTGCCGGCGATGAGGCAGTGCGGCATTTCCGCGAGGTCGGCGACAATCGGATGGCCATAGACGTCCTTGCCCAGCGCGATGGGAATGCGGGCCTTGGTGTTGCGCCATTCGTCCGACTCGAACAGATCGCGCATGATGACCTTGGTCTTGATTAGGTTTGGAACTTCCACGCCGACGGAGCTTTTTCCCGGCACCGGCGCGAGAATGTGGATGCGCTCGGCCTTGAGCGCGGCCGCGATGTTGTTGGAAAGCGCGGTGATTTTTTCCAGCTTCACGCCGGGCGCGGGATGCAGTTCATAGCGCGTGATCGTCGGCCCCTTGGTGATGTCGCCGAGCGACACTTCGATGTCGAACTGTGCGAGCGTCTGCTGCATGAGCCGTGCGTTGGCCATCAGTTCTTCCTTCGACTCGGTCGGCTTGGCCGTCATGTCCGGATGCTGTAGAAAATCCATCGGCGGCAACTGGTAGTTGCCGATCATCGGCACCGAGGCGACGGTCATCGGCTTCGGACGCTTGTGCGCGGGTCTAGGGCGCGGCGGCGGCACCGAGCCGTCCGCGATGATGACAACCGGTTCAGGCTTCAGCCCGGCGGGCTTGCCCGGTTCCGCATTTTCAGCGGCGGGCGTTCCAGCTTTTTCCGCCTGGGCTTCGGCCGGTTTCTCCGGCGCAGCGGATTTGCGTCCAAGAATCTCCTCGGTGGTCGCCGGATGGCTTCCACTGGCGTCGCCCACCTCAACCGGTTCGGGCTTCGGTTCAATTTCCTTCGGAGTCTCCGGCGGCAGGGTGGTTTTGCGGAGGCGCGGGCCTTTGGGCTGCGGCACGCTCAAATCACGCACGGTCGGCTCCGGCACGGGCTGCAAATCGGCACCAAGGCCGCTGGGAGATTTTTCGATTTTTTCCGGGCGCCCGGCCTCCTCCTCCAGTTTGCGCTTTTGTTTTTCCAGTTCACGCGCCCGTCTGTCCAGGGCAAGTTCCTCTTCGGATTTGAAGGCGTCTTCCGGCGCGGCATTTTCCTTCTGCCACAGCGCGCGAATCCAGCTGCCGAGATGAAAATTCGTCAGGAACAGCAGGCTGATTAACCCCAGCGCCGCATACACAATCGTCGCGCCGAGATGGCCGAACAGCACGAAACCGTAATCGTAGCGGTCCACGCGCCCGTAAGTGAGATAGCCCAGCCAGCCGCCGGCGTAGATGCTGATGCGCCAGTCGTTGATGAAATCCATGCGGTTGGCGAGGTGCAGCAGGCCGGTGAGCGAGACAAAGAAGATGGCGGTCCAGAGCAGACACCAGCGCACGCGTTCGCGAAGGTGGCCGGGAAAACCCAGCAGGTATGCGCTGCCGAAGGCCGCCATAATCCACGGCAGCAGATACGCCGACACGCCGAGCGGTAAAAAAGTGAACCACGCCAGATGCGCGCCGATGGAACCGATCCAATTGTGGATTTCCTTGTTGGGCGGGATGCGGACGGAGGAGAGGTCGTAGCGGTCAAACGACAATTGCGCGACCAGCAGCAGCAGCGCCAGCGCCAGCAGCGCGATGCCAATGACATCGTTCAAACCGTTCTTGGGATTGAGAACATCGTCCGGCTTTCTAACCATGAAAGCAGGGTAGCAATTTTACGGTCCTGTTAAAAGTTGAAAAACGCCCGCCGGCCAGATCATCCGCCGTTCAGCCGCCATAGCTGTTATTTTTCCAGCCGCGCAAGCGGCAAACGCTTTTGTTTCTTGAGCTTCATCTGTTCGCGGAGCAGCGCAACCCTTTCATCATCGGTGATTTCCGGCTGGCTGATTTTCTGGGTGAGCGCGCCGATCTGCCGGTCGAGAAACTGGTTGCGCAATTTCAGCGTCATGTCGGCGAGCTGCGTTTCGGGATTGGGAATTTTCCGGTCCCCGGCCCCGACCTCGGTGATGAGGCTGCGCTGTTCCGCCGATTCGCAACTGTCGAGAAACTCCGCGAGGCTGTGCCACGTCTCGTGTTCCTGCGCGGCGAGCCGCAGATCCACAAGCTGCCGGACGTGCGGATGTGAAATCCAGTTCGCATCCAAATTCATCGCGGCGGTCGCGACAAGTTCATCTTGCAACAGCAGCAGTTTTAGCAGATGAAATTCGACGGGCGATGGCCGCGCGAGTTCGGCCACCGGCTCGGCGGATTCAAAGGATTCCTCTTTGTCCTCGCGCGTCGCTGCTTGCGACGTGGGATTCTTCTTGAACTCGGCTCGAACGGATTCCGCCGCGACGCCGAGACGCAGCGCGGTTTTTTGCGCATACGTGTCAATCAAGACGCCATTGCCAGTCTTATGGACGGCCTCGGCCATGGAACGCAAAATCGCCAGCCGCCCTTTGTCGCTGGTGATTTCATTCGTCGCGCAGAGCCGGTTCAAGTAATAGTCGAAAAATCCTTCGGCGTTTTTGATGAGATCGCTGAAGGCCGCGCCGCCGTTGGCTTTAATGAAGCTGTCCGGGTCGTGCGGCGCGGGCACGACGGCCACGCGCACAGCAAGGCCGGAGGTAAGCAGATGGTCGAGCGCGCGGACGGCGGCGTTTTGACCGGCGTTGTCGGAATCGAAACACAGCACGACTTCGTTGGCGTAGCGCTTGAGCAACCGCGCGTGCTGCTCGGTGAAGGCCGTGCCCTGCGGCGCGACGATGTTCTGCACGCCGTTCATGAAACACGCGATCAAATCCAACTGGCCTTCGCAGATGATGGCGCAGCCGGCATCGAGAATCGCGCGCTTGGATTTGTCGAGGCCGAAGAAGATCTTGCTCTTGGTGAAAATCGGCGTCTCCGGCGAGTTGACGTATTTCGCCGTTTTTTCGTCGCCGGACAAAACCCGGCCGCTGAAACCAATGACGCGGCCTTGCTCGTCGCAAATCGGAAACATCAGCCGGCCGCGAAAACGGTCGTAGTAATTTCCCGTTTCTTCTTTGCGAATAATCAGCCCGGCTTTCTCGACGAGTTCCGGCGTGTAATTTTTGCTGCGCGCCCAGTTCACTGTGTCGTCCCAACTTTCGGGCGCGGCGCCGATGCGAAATAATTTTATCGCCTCCGCCGAGACGCCGCGCTTGGCGAGATAATCGCGCGCCAGCCGGCCGGCGGCTTCGTTGGCGAGACAATTTTGCCAGCGCGTCGCAAGCTGGTCGTGGATTTCCAGCAGTTGATCCTTGAGATGCCGGGACTCCTGCGCGCCGGGCGTGTTTTCAAATTCGAGCGGAATTTTCGCGCGCTCGGCGAGCCGGCGCACGGCGTCCATGAAACCGATGTTTTCGTATTCCTTGACGAAGGTGAACACGTCGCCGCCCTTGTGGCAGCCGAAGCAATGGAAGATTTGCTTCTGCGGATTGACGTTGAAGCTCGGTGTTTTTTCCTTGTGGAACGGGCAGAGCGCGGTGAAGTTCGCGCCGGCGCGCTTGAGCGGCAAGTAGGAGCCGATGATGTCTACGATGTCACTGGCGGCGCGAATTTGTTCGCGCGTGGCGGGAGAAAGGAGGACGGCCATGCTGCGACGCGATCAGTGATGACCGGATTTTTTAACCGTCTCGGTCGTGTTGATGAGCAGCATGGACAGGTTGTCCTTGATGAACGGACCGACCAGCGATTCTTTGAAGATGCTCACCTGCACCTCATCCACGCTGGGAATGAAATCACCGCTGAAATTCTTCAGCCCGCCGCCATACCAGCGATTGTTGTAGGCTTTCGCCTTCTCAATGTCCGCCGCCGAGTAGAACGGCGCGTTCAGCAGGGCCAGTGCCACGAGCACCAGGCAGAGGTAACGGATCAAGCCCGCGACCACGCCCCAATAATACTCATTGCCGCCAAAGAAACTGCTGCCTTCCAGCCTGGGATTCAACTTCCGTTTAAGCCCCGTAAAAATTATGAAAATGCTCAGCGCGATGGACAGATAGCCGGACATGAGTGCCGCCGTCCGTTCATTAAATTGATTGCCGAACACCTGCTGGATGACGCCATGCTGCTGGAGCCAGTCGGCGACGAACACATGGCCGAAGCCGGCACCGAGCAGAATTGCGAGCCATTGCGCGGACGGCAGGAGTTCCTTGGTCATGCCGCGCTTGCGCCCGCGCCAGAAGCCGAACGCCAGCACGAGCACCAGCGCCACGTCAAACCAGTTGAACGTAAAATGCTGCCACCACGGAGTTGTTTTTTGGATGACCACCGCAAGCATGATGCAAAAATAAGTTGTCGCCGCCCGAATGCCAGCGAAATCCGTGCCAGCAAAACTGCGCGGGGGAACCACCGTGTCAAATGGCGGTTCATCGCCTGCGGTCTGGCGGCCGCCGCCCGGCGTGTCTCCTTTCCATCCACCGGCAGGACGGTTTTTCAGCTCAGTTACAAGGCTGGCGCGCGGACTGAAAGCCGGCCGTGCTTGGAGAGAAAAATGAAACAGTTGCAAAATGACAGGCGACCGCCAGTTCACGGTTTTTCAAAAATCAAATAGACCGGTCTCTCCTCCACTTGAACTTTGACTGATCCGGCGCTGTTCTGAGCCGCGACCGGGCGGTCCGACGACGTTGCGGTGAGCGGCATTTGTTGTGCGTCCACCAGCCGGCCTGGGACAGGGTTGAGCGTGCGGGTGGAAGTTCGTCCATCGCCGGTCGGCGACCACACGGCCCAGATGATTTTCCCAGAATCATTCCGGTATTCCTGCACCCGCAAGCCACCGGGTTCGTTGGTCACGACATTTTGAAAGCGGTATTCACCGAGCACGCGTTGCAAGTGAACGAGCGCATGATAGGAGGGTTTCGGCTGAAAATGTCTGGTGATGCCCGCGCTGGCATGGAGACGCGGCTGGTCCTCGTCATTGAAGAAATAAACATAAGCCCGCGCAACCGGCATCGCCGAAAACACCAGCAATGAACGCACGAGCCATTGGGCCTGCTGGGTGTCATTGACCCCGGTCCATTTGGAAAAATCACCCGTCTTTTCCGGCGGCTGAGTGCTGCTGTCATAACCAAACTCCGTGATCCAGACCGGTTTGCCCGGCGCGTATGCGTCGCGCCAGCGGCAGAGCGCCTCCACGTCTTGAAGATAATGCGGCAGCTTCGGGTCTTCGGGAAAGCTCCGCCGCCATGTCGGCCAGCCTTCGAGCTGGGCATAGCTATGCACGTTCAGCACATCAAACAACCCCGGAAATCCCGCGACGCAATCAACACTCTTTTCGTAATCGCCGCTTTTGCCGGTCGTGAGATTGCAAGTCGCGATCTTCAGTTTTGGATCGCCCGCACGAATTCCCGCAGCCATCGCCTGAAACATCCGCGTGTAATCCGCATCGTTCCAGTTGCCCGGCTCGTTGCCAATCTCCACCGAATCCACCAGCGCCCGTTTGCCCGACGGCCCAAATTCCCGCGCAAACGCCTGGCCATAATTCCGGACGTCGGCTTCGAGGTTTTTCCAGTCGGATTGCTTCACCGATTCGAACATCAGGCAGGCGTCAATGTTCCAGTCTTTCGCACGCCAGGAACCATAAACCTTGCTCCAATCCACACCGTTTTTGGCGAATGGGAAAGCCGGCAATCCGGCGGAATTCGTGCCCAAATCCCATGCCACCGGATGATAGTCCCGCACCACACCGCACGCCGGCCGGTAAAGCTCCGGCTTGAACAGCACCGTGTGTCCGTTGATGCCGATGAAATCCCGCATCAGCGGAGTCATCGCATCCGCACCTGCGGACAACTCACCGGCCCGGAGAAGTATAAACCACAGCGACAGGCCGGCTAAAATTCCGGGACGAAATGTTTTTGAAAACGAGATGCCAAAATTATAGCGCGCCCTTTTACGAAAGGAAAACGTGAATCTGCGGGATGAAAAATGGTTGCCGCAGGCCGCCTCAATCGGCTTTGGCGCAAACGTGCCGGCAAAACTGCGTTGCTGAAGCTTTCAAAATCTGGGCGAAGCCAGTTGCTTGACCAGCAGTTTGATTCCAGCCAGGCGTTGATTTTATTGAAATTCGTGGTTGGTTCTGAAACCATGCCCTGTGCGGGCCTGTAGCTCAATGGTTAGAGCAGAGCACTCATAATGCTTTGGTTCCCGGTTCAAGTCCGGGCAGGCCCACCATTCCACCGGTTTGCGACTCACAAAATACCGGCTAACGGAGTCCGCACGTTGATCGGTTGAGATGGCATACAACAAACCGAATGTCATGAACCCAGTGAGAACTGGCTCAATTAATTGCTCGCACGATGGTCATGGGTTGTTCTGAATGTCTTTGAATGTTCTGTTCACGCCGATTTTCCCGCGTTGCACGGAAAGAAATAATTTCAAATAAACCGCCGGCTGTGGCATCTAATCCCTGTGCGATCAACCGCCGCCATTCTTTCAACCATCATCTGCCTGGCGTTTTTCACGCCGCGCTGTGCGCCCGCACAAGCGTCATTGCCATCGCTTGGCGATTCATTCGCCGCGCATCACACGCAGGCAAAATTGATTTTGTCCGCCGACACCGCCAAGCCCGGCGACACCATCTGGGCCGGCTTGGATTTGAAAATGGAACCGGGCTGGCACACCTACTGGAAAAATCCCGGCGACGCCGGCTCACCGACGAAAATCGAGTGGACACTGCCGCCCGGAATTTCTGCCGGCGAAATCCAATGGCCGCTGCCGGAAAAACTACCGCCCGCCGAAGTTACGACTTACGGCTATGAAAACGAAGTTGTTTTGCTCGTGCCGCTCACGCTCGCACCGAACCTGCCAGCCGGTCCGCTGAATCTCACCGCCAAAGTATCATGGCTCGAATGCAAGGAGTCGTGCATTCCTGCGAGCGCGAATGTTCAAGCCACGCTCAATGTCGGCGGCGAAACCAAAAATTCCGCTGATGCTGCGACGATAGAGTTATGGGAAAATAAAGTGCCAACGAGCAACGGGCCAATCCTTCACTTAAATTACATGAATTCGGCATGGTGGGAAAAACCCGCCAACGATAACAGCCGTCCTTTGATTGTTGAACGCCAACAAGTGGGGGCTGTCGCCGCCGCAGTGCCGTTCGATGGGGCGGATTTTTTCCCGAACGCAAGCGATCAATTTGAAATTCAGCCAGCAACTGAAATAATTGCTGCCAGCACGAGCGATATTAAATTGCGTTTACTGGTCAAAAAGTTTTCCGGCGAATGGCCAGATGAAATTTCCGGCGTGCTGGCCACAGAGGTTCGTGGTCAACGGCAAGGAACAGAAGTAAATTCCAAAATTGCCGACAGGGCATCAACCAGTGAAATGATTTCTGCAACAGCAAATCAGCCGGCTTTGCCGCCGCAACCGCTCTGGCAAATGTTGTTCTTCGCCTTCATCGGCGGACTTATTCTCAACATCATGCCGTGCGTGCTGCCGGTCATTGCGCTGAAAATTCTCGGCTTCGTCAGCGAGGCCAGAAGCGCGCCGCGCCGCGTCCGCAAGCTCGGCTTGATCTATGCGCTCGGCGTGCTGCTCTCGTTTCTCGCGCTGGCCGCCGTGGTCATCGGCGTCAAGGCCGCCGGACATCACGCCGGCTGGGGAATGCAGTTCGGCAGTCCCGTTTTCATCGTCTGCCTCACCACGCTTGTCACGCTGGTCGCGCTGAACCTGTTTGGCATTTTTGAAGTCACGCTCGGCGGGCACGCGCTGGACATGGCCGGTGAACTGGCGTCGAAGCACGGCGCGGCGGGCGCGTTTTTCAACGGCGTGCTCGCCACGGTTCTGGCGACGCCTTGCACCGCGCCGTTTTTGGGAGCCGCGCTCGGCTTCGCGTTTGCGCAAAGTGCGTCCGTCATCGTGTTGATTTTTCTCACCGTTGGCCTTGGGTTGGCGGCGCCGTATATTTTGTTGAGCTGGAATCCCGCGTGGCTGAAATTCTTGCCCAAGCCCGGTGCGTGGATGGAAAAATTCAAGATCGCCATGGGTTTTCCAATGCTCGCCACCGTCGTTTGGCTGTTCAACGTCGCCGCCAGCAGCTATGGCAAAAATGTTTTGTGGCTCGGAATTTTTCTCGTGTTGATCGCGTTTGCCGCGTGGATTTTCGGCGAATTTTTCCAGCGCGGTCGCCGGCACAAAGGCGGCGCGCTCGCCATCACTTTCATTCTGCTTACCGGCGGTTACGCGTTCGCGCTGGAAAAAGAACTAGACTGGCGCGCCGCGATGCCGGAGACCAGCGCCACCTGTTCGCTGAAAGAATCGGCGGACGGCATTGACTGGCAGCGCTGGAGTCCCGAAGCTGTCGCGCAAGCTCGCGCCGCCGGCAAGCCGGTGTTGGTGGATTTCACGGCAGATTGGTGCCTGACGTGCCAGGTGAATAAAAAAACAAGCCTTGAAATTTTATCCGTCCGCGCAAAACTCAAGTTGCTGAACGCCGTTGCGCTGCTTGGCGATTACACGCATTTTCCCGACGCCATCACGACGGAGTTGAACCGCTACAACCGTGCCGGCGTTCCGCTGGTTTTGGTTTATCCAAAGAACGCCGATGCCGCAGTGATTGTATTGCCCGAAATTTTGACGCCGGGCATTGTCCTTGATGCCCTCGACCGGGCAGCAAAGTGAGGGTCATGGCTATTGCGTGATGAGCCGAAAGAACCCGCCACCGTTCGCAGGCGAAAGTGTGACCTGTTCTTGAAGATTTACAGGATTTAAGGACGGCGCGTTGGTCAGCGGCACCCAATTCGGCGTTTTCAAATCCGCTGTTTGTTGCAAGGCAAAATTGGTTGAAGGCACCAGCCATGACAACACAAGGTTGCTGGATACCAACCCCAGGTTTAATTGCGGCGATGGCACAGTTCGGCCAATCCAGATTCCTGTCTGATATTCAGCGCTGACCATCCACTCGGAACCATCCGCCGAAGAGGCAACACAATTCAAGGAATAAGGTGCGCTGTTGGAAATCCAAGTAACGCCAGAATCGTTTGAAGTGAAGGTCGAATTCCCGGCAATAATCAGTTTAGTGCCATCGGCTGAAGAAGCCACGGCACCGGTGTTTGTGCTTGCCAGCCTCCAACTGCCGCCGGAATTGGTTGAAGTATAAGTGCCACTGCCCGACGCGATCAATCGCGTTCCATCCGCATTACAAGCAACGGAAATCCACTTGGCATTGGGAGATGTTGTCGCCGTCCAGGTGGTTCCGAAATTGGTTGAAACATAAATCTTGTCGCCCGACGCAGTCGCTATAAATTTCGTCCCATCGGCCGAGCAAGCCAGCGAAGTCCAGTATTTCAACGGCGAACCGATCTTGCTCCAGCTTAAACCTGAGTTGGTGGAAACATAAATTGAGCCCAAGCTATTAGCGTTGGACATAATTGCGCCCAACTTATCGCCGGCTCCGGAAGAAGTTACATATTGCCAACTTGACAGCGGCGCAGTTGTTTGAGTCCAAGTGCCTCCGGAATTGGTTGAAACGAAAATTCCGATGCTTGCATAGTTATTCGAGATAACCATTGGTGCCACTAATTTTGTCCCATCCGCCGATGACGCAATGCTGTTCCAAGCATGGGGAGACGATTGATTCGTGTGCCAAGTAGCGCCGGCATCAGTCGAGAAAATCGGATGATCGGTCGAACCAACCGCCGCCAATTTGCATCCATCAGCGGACATGGCAACCGACCACCAATAATAGTTTGTTGTCGCGCTCGCCTGTGTCCACGTCTGCGCAACAGCAGCGGTTAAGCCGTGAATCAAGACCAAAATGCCGAATGAGAGAAGGAAACATTTTAGTTTCATAGTCTAAGAAGTTTAATGCTTAACTTTGGACGCCGATTATTAAGCACATCTTGTGCCACGCGGATTTCCACTGCAAATCCGCGTGTTTCGCCGGACCAGCAAGTCGAAGCGCGTGATTTTCACACTTCTTGCGTGAAATTTTCACGCATTTCGCAGTCAGCCGCTTCCAACTCGACTGCTTACAAGGCAGCGTCCCGATATTTTTTTGAACCAAATTCACTCCGTCACCATCCATAGCTTGAAAGTCATCAACCCGACTTAATTGGACTATGAAAAATGTTTTAACTCTGTTCGTCGCGCTGGCCTTGACCGCCTCCGCTTTCGCCGTGGAAATCGGCAAATCGGCACCGGATTTCACCGGCACGGCCATCAACGGCCAAACCGTCAAGCTATCGGATTACAAGGGCAAAATTGTCGTCATCGAGTCCTACAATTCCGACTGCCCGTTCTGTCACAACCATTACGCGACCGGCGCGATGCAGGAATTGCAGCGCGATCTCGTAGCCAAAAGCGTCGTCTGGCTGCTGGTGGATTCCGTGAACACAAAAAATTTCAGCTACCGCCCGCCGGAGCAGGCGCGCAAGGAATTGGCGGATCTGAAAATCGCCGCGACGGCGTGGATTGACGATCACTCCGGCGGCATCGGCCATCTTTACGGCATGAAAACCACGCCGCATATGTTCGTCATCGCCGCCGATGGCACGCTCGTCTATGACGGCGCGATTGACAACCGTCCGCAGCCGTTCGGCGACCCGCGCACCGCGAGAAATTACGTCCGCGAAGCTGTAAACGATTTGCTGGCGGGAAAACCCGTTGAAGTTTCGCAGACGAAGCCCTATGGCTGCGCCGTGCATTATGCCAATTGAACAGGAAGGCCTCCTGTAAAATGTCCTGACAGCCGGTTTTTTTCATTCAACAGCGTGTGAACGTCCAATCGTCACATGACACACGCAAATTTTGCGCAGTTCGAGCAGCAAGAAGAGAACCCAAACGGGCTGCAAGGACGCGTCATTCGGTGCGCGCCGGAAAGATCTTTGCCGGGCGGGGCGGCGGTGCCGCCGCTTTTTCCCCTCGGTTCACAAACGGAGGCTGCGCCCATTTTTCCTGTTGCAATGCTGGCGTGAGCTTGAAGCCGAATTCCTTCAGAAAGGACTCCGCCGGCGCAAGGATGTTCACAGGCCGCCGCGTGAACGTGTCTCTGTAAGCCAGCCGCACTGCGCGCAGGCCGAGGCGAAAACCTTTTTCCACCCGCCCGTAAAGCTCGTCGCACATGATCGGACTGCCCGACTGCGCCAGATGCACGCGGATCTGATGCGTGCGCCCCGTCAGCGGACATGCCTCAATTAATGTAAACCGTCCGTTGCTTTGTAAAACACGGAATCGCGTTTCGCATTCTCTGCCCTCCTCAGTTGTATCTACGCGCATCTTCCCAAATTTTTTTGAGTCCGGCCCCAGCGGCAGTTCGCAAGTCCAGGCCGGTTCGTTCGGCACGCCTTCGACCACGGCCAGATACGTTTTTTCCATCCGCCGCGACTCGAACATGTCGCCCAGCGCGCGCAGGGCGCCTTCGCTTTTGGCGAACAGCATCACGCCGCTCGTGTCCGCATCCAGCCGGTGAACATGCCGGAGATAACGCAGGTTGCGCGCGCGCGCCCAGAAGTCGTCCGCCCGGATGGACGAATCAATCGCCGCCTGCAAGTTCCAGTTCGTCTGCCGCCACGAATCCGGCACGAGCATCCAGCCGCGCGGCTTGTCAATCGCAATGACCGAGCGGTCCTCAAACAAAATGCGGATCGGCTCGCAGCCCGGCAGTTCAATGAAATTGGGTTTCGCCATTTCGCAAGTTTAATGAAATGTGAATGCGCCTGCAAAGCTCTTGTGACGGCCGCGCGGCCGCACAGGTTGTAAAATGATTTCAGGCGTCCGTGGCTCGATTGGATTTCAAACCGTCTGCGCCGCACTCCGTTCGGCTGGCATTCCTGCGCGTTTGGACGCCCAAGACCAGGTTGAGTTTTGGGACGGAATGGCTTCAGCTCCAAAGCCGCCGGCCCGTGATTTTTGGTTTCATTCTCTTGACGTAAAAAAAATAAAAAAGGTATTGCATTCGGTTTTCACTTTGATAGCTTATGCGCTCCTCGTCGTCCGCAAGGCCGAAAGGACAGCATGTTTGCAGACCGATAACTGATTTCCCGGCAAGGGACAGGATTGATGGCCTGCCAACTTCAAAAAGTTGCTGACAAAAACTTTAGCATTTATGCCCGTTAAAACATTTAGACCGCTGACGCCGTCCACGCGATACATTACGATCGCGGACTTCAGCGACATTACCAAGACGAAGCCGGAAAAGTCGCTTGTCGAAATTCGCAAGAAGACTGGCGGACGCAACAGTTATGGTCGCGTCACGGCCCGCGGCATCGGCGGTGGCCATAAGCAGAAAATCCGCCTCGTGGATTTTAAGCGCAACAAGCACGGCGTGGATGCGACGGTTGCGGCGATTGAGTATGATCCGATGCGTTCGGCGCGTCTGGCGCTGCTCCAATATAAAGACGGGGAAAAGCGTTACATCATCGCGCCAGTCGGCATCAAGGTTGGCGTCACCATTTCCAGTGGTCCCACGGCTCCGCCGGAAGTCGGCAATTCGCTTCCGCTCAAGGCGATTCCGGTCGGCATTGCGATTCATAACATTGAGCTGACGCCCGGGCGCGGCGGCCAGATGGTTCGTTCGGCGGGCGGTTCGGCGACGTTGATGTCGCGCGACGAGGGGTATGCGCAGCTTCGTTTGCCGTCCGGTGAAATCCGCCGCGTGAACGAGGAGTGCTATGCGACGATTGGCCAGGTCGGCAACACGGAGCATGAGAATGTGATTTTGGGCAAGGCGGGCCGCACGCGTCATCGCGGTCATCGTGGCATTACGCGCGGCATGGCGCGGAACCCGGTTGACCATCCGAACGGCGGCGGCCAGGGCAAGTCCAAGGGCGGTGGCGGCTGGCAGCAGCTCATGTCGCCGTGGGGCAAGGTGGCCAAGGGTGGCAAAACCCGCGTAAAATATAAACACTCGAACCGTTTTATCGTGGTGCAGCGGAACGGTCTGCCAATGAAGATCAAATAATTTATGGGACGCTCGATTAAAAAAGGCCCGTTTGTAGAAGATCATCTTTTGGTGAAAATCCAGAAGGCGAAGGTGGCCAATCAAAAGACGCCGATCAAGACCTGGTCGCGCCGCTCGACAATCACGCCCGATTTTGTCGGCCTGACGTTCACCGTCCACAATGGGAAAGTTTTTAACCCGGTGTTCGTGACGGAAAACATGGTGGGCCACAAGCTTGGTGAATTTTCGCTCACGCGCACGTTCAAGAAGCACGGTGCCCACACCGCGAAGGCGGAAGCCAAATAGTTTTATGGAAGTTTTCGCAATCACCAAAAATATCCCGATGTCCGCGCAGAAAATGCGCGAAGTCGTGCGGCAGATCCAGGGTTTGCCCGCGTTGCAGGCGGAGGCGGTGCTGGCGGTCGTGCCGCGCAAAGGTGCGCGCTATGCCGCCAAGACGCTCCACTCGGCCATTGCCAATGCGGAAAACAACAACAAGCTTCGCCCGGAAACTTTGCGCATCAAGGAAGCGGTGGCGGGAACGGCCACGACCATCAAGCGGTTTCAACCCAAGGCGCGCGGCTCCGCTGGTCCGATCTTGAAACGCCGCTGCCATATCAAAATCACTTTGTCCGACGAATAACATATGGGTCAAAAAACCAATCCAATCGGCCTACGCGTCGCGGTCAACAAAGACTGGCGCTCAAAGTGGTATGCCGACAAAAAAGAATTCAGCAAGCTGCTCACGGAAGACCGCGTCATTCGCACGCTGCTCAAGAAGAAGCTGGAAACGGCCTCGGTGCCGAAGATTTTGATCGAGCGCGCGACGAACCGCTGCCGTGTGACGATTCTGACCGCGCGTCCCGGTGTCGTCATCGGCCGCAAAGGCTCGGAGATAGACAAGCTCAAGGAAGAGTTGAGCAAGATGACTGGCAAGGAAGTTTACGTTGACATCGTCGAAGTCAAGCAGCCTGAACTCGACGCGCAGTTGGTTGCGGAAAACATCGCGTTGCAGCTTGAACGCCGGGTCTCCTTCCGCCGCGCGATGAAGAAGGCCTTGCAGACCGCGAAAGATTTCGGTGCCGAAGGCATCAAGCTCCGTGCCGGTGGCCGGCTCGGTGGCGCGGAACTCGCGCGGGTCGAAATGTATCACTGGGGCCGGGTGCCGCTGCACACGCTCCGTGCGAACATTGATTACGGTTTCGCGGAAGCGAACACGGTTTATGGCAAGCTCGGCATCAAGTGCTGGATTTGCAAGGGCGACAACAAACCGCAGAAAAAAGAAGCGAAGGTCGAAGCGCCGGTCGCCGGTTAATTTTTTAGAAAGAATCTTGTTATGGCAATGCAGCCGGAAAAAGTAAAGTATCGCAAAATGCACCGCGGCAGCCGCACGGGGCTGGCGACGAGCGGCAACACCGTTGCGTTCGGCGAGTATGGCCTGATGGCGCTGGAGCGCTGCTGGATGGACGGCAAGCAGCTTGAAGCCTGCCGCGTCGCGATCACCCGCTTCATGAAGCGCAAAGGCAAGATGTGGATCCGGGTGTTTCCGCAAAAGTCTTACACGAAGAAGCCGCTGGAAACGCGCATGGGCAAGGGCAAGGCGCCCCTCGAAGGCTGGGTGGCGGTCATCCGTCCGGCGAACATTTTGTTTGAAGTGGACGGCATCACCGAGGCGGAAGCGCGCGAATCCATGCGCCTCGCCGCGACCAAGCTGCCGATCAAAACCAAGTTTATTTCGCGCCATCACCGCGCGATTTGAGAGCCAATGAAATTTGCTGAAATCAAAGACATGACGCTGGTGGAGTTGGCGGCCAAGAGCCGCGACCTCCGGCACGAGATGTTCAACCTGCGCCTGCAGCAGGCGAGCGCGCAGTTGGAAAAACCCGCGCGCCTGCGCACGCTGCGCAAGGACATTGCCCGCGTCGAAACGCGCATCTCCGCGCTGGGCAACCAGGCGGCCAAACCGGCGGCAAAATAATTTGTATGGCTGAAGCAACAACCAATGTGGCGGCGACCGGCAAGCGCAAACAGCGCGTCGGCGAAGTCGTCTCAAACAAGATGACGAAAACGATCGTGGTGCGCGTGGAACGCCGTTACCCGCACGCGCAGTTCAAAAAGATCGTCACGTCCTACAAGAAATTTTACGCGCACGACGAAAAGGCCGAGGCGAAGGTGGGCGACACGGTGCGCATCGAGGAATCGCGCCCGCTGTCGAAGTTGAAACGCTGGAAGCTCGTCGAGGTGGTCGAGCGCGGCGTGGCCGAAACCGCAGTCGCAGCCTGATTTTAATCTTATGTTGCAAGTTCGATCCAGTTTGGATGTGGCGGACAACACCGGGGCCAAGGTTGCTTGGAACATCGGTGTGATCGGCCGCAACCAGCGTTATGCCGGCATCGGCGACGTCATCAAGGTTCACATCAAGGAAGCCGCGCCGGATGGTTCCGTGAAAAAAGGCGAAGTGCATGACGCGGTGATTGTCCGCACCCGCCAGATCATCAAGCGTGCCGACGGTTCCGTTTTGCGCTTCGACAGCAACGCCTGCGTCATCATTGACAAGGAATTAAATCCGAAGGGCACGCGCATTTTCGGCCCGGTCGCCCGCGAGCTGCGCGAAAAGAAGTTCATGAAGATCATTTCACTCGCGCCGGAGGTCATTTGAAGGTTATGTCAAAATTTCATGTTAAAAAAGGCGACCAGGTCGTTGTGCTGGCCGGCAAGGAAAAAGGCAAGAGCGGCAAGATCATCCATGTGATGACCGACAAGCAGCGCGTTGTGGTCGAAGGTCTGCAAATGATCAAGAAGCACACGCGCAAGAGCCAGCAGAACCCGAACGGCGCGATTGTCGAGCGCGAAGGTTCCATCCACATCTCGAATGTGAAAAAGGCGGAGGCGGTCGCCGCGGCGTAAATGTTTTTTCACGGCCAAATCCGTGAACTGAAAAATGAAATCCAGACTTTACAAAAAATACAACGAGGAAGTGGTGCCGGCCTTGAAGGCCAAGCACAACTTCAAGAATGTCCACCAGGTTCCGAAGTTCGTGAAGATCGTCGTGAACATGGGCATCAACGCATCGTCGGAAAAAGGCGCGCTCGAAGACGCCGCCAAGGATTTGGTCCAGCTCACCGGCCGCAAGCCGGTCATCAGCAAGGCGAAGAAGGACGTGGCCAATTTCAAGCTGCGCAAAAACCAGGCGATTGGCTGCCATGTCACGCTTCGCAAGGACACGATGTATGAATTTTTCGACCGCCTGGTCGCCGCCGCACTGCCGCGCATCCGTGACTTCCGTGGTTTGTCGCCGCGCAAGTTTGACGGCCGCGGCAACTACACGTTCGGCGTGGCGGATCAGACGATTTTTCCGGAAATTGAACTGGACAAGATCAAACGGCAGCAGGGCATGGACATCACCATTGTGACGACCGCCGGGAAAGATCCGCTGGCGTTCGACCTGTTGAAGCTGATGGGTTTTCCGTTCGCAGAGAAATAATTTGTTATGGCCAAGAAAGCATGGATAGAGCGGAACAACCGCAAAAAAGAAACGGTGAAGAAATTCGCCGCGATCCGCGCCGAATTGAAGGCGAAACGCGACTACGCCGGTCTGGCGAAGTTGCCGCGTGACGCCAGCCCAACGCGCGTGGTGAACCGCTGCGCGATGAGCGGTCGCCGCCGTGGTTATTGGCGCAAGTTCGGGGTGTCACGCTTGACGTTCCGCGAGGCGGCGTTGAACGGTTTGATTCCCGGGGTGACGAAGGCCAGTTGGTGAAAATTTGATTCGTGCTGGCTGTCGGTTTCGCAATGGTGCGGGAGCCGAAACGCAGGACGTAAGTGAAAAAGCAAATATGAGTGATCCGATTTCTGACATGTTGACGCGCATCCGCAACGCGGGTGCCGCGCACCTGCCGACCGTGGAGCTGCCGCATTCCCGCATCAAGGAAGGCGTGGCGAAACTGCTGCAACAGCAAGGTTACATCACTGACGTAGCCGTCGAAGGCGAGACCAAGAAGAAAATCAAAATGCGCCTGAAATTCAACGGCAAGAAGAGCGTCATTGAAGGTCTCAAGCGCGTCAGCAAGCCCGGTTTGCGCCGCTATGTGGGCGCGACGGAAATCCCTCGCGTGCGCGGCGGACTCGGCGTGGCAATTGTCTCGACCTCGGAAGGTCTGTTGACCGACCAGCAGGCGCGCAAGAAAAACCTCGGCGGAGAACTGCTCTGCTACATCTGGTAATATTTTTATGTCGCGTATTGGAAAACAACCGATTGCCATTCCCGCCAAAGTGAAGGTGGAAGTGAAGGGGCAGAATGTTTCTGTCGAGGGACCGAAAGGCAAACTCGCCTGGGAACTGCCCAAGCGCACGAGCTTGAAAGTGGAAAGCGGCAAAATAATCGTCAGCCGCGCCGGGGAAGACGCGCAGGCGAAGGCGTTGCACGGCTTGAGCCGCGCGCTTGTCAACAACATGGTCAAGGGTGTCACCGAAGGTTTTGTGAAGAAGCTGGAGATCCAGGGCGTCGGTTTCAAGGCTGCCGTCAACGGCAAGGTTGTGAACCTCGCGCTCGGCTATTCGCATCCGGTCAATTACAACATTCCCGACCAGATCAAAGTCACGGTCGAGGAAAACACCAAGCTCACGATTGAAGGGCCGGACAAAATGGTGGTCGGCCAGGTGGCTTCCGAAATCCGCGCCTTCTATCCGCCGGAACCTTACAAAGGCAAGGGCGTCCGTTACGTTGGCGAACACGTCACTCGGAAGGAAGGCAAGACCGTCCAGTAATAATTTTAGTCCACGGCTGAATCCGTGGACACATTGAGATGAGAACAGAAAAAAAATTAAAGTTGAAGCAGTTGCGCCACTGGCGCATCCGCAAGCGCGTCAGCGGCACGAGCGAGCGTCCGCGCATGAGCGTCCGCTTTACGAACGAAAACATCCATGTCCAGTTCATTGACGATGTTGCCGGCAAGACTCTTGCCGCGACCTCAACCGTGACCAAGGGCAAGGTGCGGGAACTGTCCGCCAACGTGGACGGCGCGAAAAAGGTTGGCGCGATTGCGGCCAAGGCCGCGATGGACAAGGGCATCACGACGGTGGTGTTCGACCGAGGCGGCACGCGGTATCACGGCAAGATCAAGGCGCTGGCCGATGCCGCGCGTGAAGCCGGATTGAAATTTTAACCTGAACCGGAGATTTTTATTGTGGCTGAAAACGAAATTATTCCAGAAGCTCCCGCCGCTCCCGAGGCGCCGAAACCGCAGCCGGAGTTGCGCGGTCCGCGTGGCGGACGTGGCGGGCGTGGCGGTGGCCGTGGCCGTGGCCGGCGTCCGTCAGACGTCGGTGAAAATGCCTTTGAAAAAGGCGGCGATGAGACCGTCGAAAAAGTGGTCTTCATCAACCGTTCCTCGAAAGTTGTCAAGGGCGGACGCCGCTTCAAGTTTAGCGCGCTCGTCGTCGTCGGTGACAAAAAAGGCAGGGTTGGCATGGCGCTCGGCAAGGCGGCGGAAGTCGCGGACGCGATTCGTCGCGGCGGCGAGCTGGCCCGGGCCAAGATGGTTTTGGTTTCGTTGAAAGATGCGACGATTCCGCACGAAATTTATTCGACCTACGGCGGCGCCAAGATATTGCTGCGGCCGGCCTCGCCCGGAACGGGCATCATCGCCGGCAAAACGGTCCGTTCCGTTTTGGAATCCGCCGGCATCAAGGACATTTTGACGAAATCGCTTGGCTCCAAAAACGCGGCGAATGTCGTGAAGGCGACCTTGAATGCATTATTGAGCCTGCGCACCCGCGAGCAGATCTACCAGAGCCGCGGCTTGCAAATCAAAAAAGTGGAAACGCCGAAAGCTCCCGAAGCGGTGGCGGCCTGATTAAAATTTTATGCGACTGCACAATCTTAAACCCCGTCCCGGCGCGAAGCACCGCACCAAACGGCTCGGCCAGGGCGAATCCAGCGGCCACGGCAAAACCTCCGGTCGCGGCGGCAAGGGACAGACCGCACGTTCCGGCAGCTCGATCCGCATCGGCTTTGAAGGCGGCCAGATGCCGCTCATCCGCCGCATTCCCAAGCGCGGTTTCAACAACGCCGAGTTCACCACGCGATATGTCGCGGTGAATGTTGGCGAACTGAACCGGTTTGAAGAGGGTGCCCGCGTTGATGAAACGGCCTTGCGTTCGGTCGGCCTGGCGAACGGCCGTTCTGACGGCGTCAAAATTCTCGGCAGCGGCGAACTGACCAAAAAGCTGGTTGTGGCCGTCAGCGCCATCAGCGCCTCGGCGAAAACAAAGATCGAAGCCAAGGGCGGCTCGGTGGAAATCGTCGCCAAAAAATCCTCGGCTGCGGCCAAGAAATAATCCGGCAGAAGAATGTTCCGCTCCATCGCCAACACCCTCGGCAACTGCTTCAAAATCCCGGAGCTGAAATCCCGGATTTTGTTCACGATCATGCTGCTCGCCGTCTGCCGGCTGACGGCCTACATTGTCATTCCGGGAATTGACGGTCAGGCGCTGGCCAAATTTTTCAGCGAAAATTCGCAGGGCGGGTTGCTGGTGATGTATAACACGTTCGCCGGCGGGGCGACCGGCAATTGCGCCATCGGTGCGCTGGGCATCATGCCTTACATCAGCGCAACCATCATCATCCAGTTGTTGTCAGCAGTGGTGCCGCGCCTGAGCAAGCTGGTGCGCGAAGAAGGTGGTCGCACGAAGATCGTTCAATATGGACGCTATCTCACCGTGGCGCTTTGCCTCGGTCAGGGCTGGTATTTCGCCCATAACTGGCTGACCCCGGAAACGGCGTTTCGCGGCTTTCAAGGTCAGTTGGTGGTGACGGAAAACCATTTTCTTTACTATTTTGTGACGGTGACGGTGATGACGGCGGGCACGATGCTGTTGATGTGGCTGGGCGAACAAATCAGCGACCGCGGCATCGGCAACGGGGTTTCGCTGGTGATCACCATCGGCATCCTGGCGCGTCTCCCCAACGCGGTGCAGGGCGCGATTGACATGTTTTCGACGCACGGCGGAACAACCGAAGCCACGCACAATATTTTTGGCACCGGCGTGATGCTGGTCATCTTGATGATTTTTGTGATTGGCGGCGTCATTGCCATCACGCAGGCACAGCGGAAAATTCCGGTGCAATACGCCCAGCGCGCCGTTGGCCGGAAAATGTATGCCGGCGGCACGTCCTTCATGCCGTTGCGGGTGAATTACTCGGGCGTCATGCCGATCATTTTCGCCCAGTCCATCCTGATGTTCCCGCAGCCGCTGTTCACCAATCTGGCGAACTGGATTACGTTGCCGTCGTTGAAATTTTTGCAGGATTTCTGCCGTGCCATGGCGATCCAGTTGAGTTACGGCTCCCTGTTATATCTGTCAACCTATGCGCTGATGATTTTGTTTTTCTCCTATTTTTGGGTGGCGACGCAGTTCAATGAAATCCAGATTGCCGACGACTTGAAGAAGAACGGCGGCTACATTCCCGGCGTGCGTCCAGGGCTGGGAACCAGTGATTATCTGCACCACGCCATGAGCCGCATCACGCTGGCCGGCGCGATCTTCCTGACGATCATTGCCACCATCCCGATCATTTTGTCCCGGCAGATGTCGGTGGATCAGAACGTGGCGCAATTTTTCGGCGGCACGAGCATTTTGATCGCGGTCGGCGTGCTGCTGGACACGATGCGGCAGGTCGAATCGCATTTGATGATGCGCCACTACGACGGGTTTTTGAAAAAAGGCCGTCTCCGAGGCCGTTTCTAAAATTTTGTGGGCGGGATAAAGCTCAAATCAGAGGACGAGTTAAAATTGATGCGTCCGGCGGGAAACGTGGCAGGCAGAGTTTTGAACGAGATTGCCGCGTTCATCAAACCCGGCCTCACGACGCGGCAGGTGGACAATTTTGCAGCGGAGCGGATCAAGAGTTATGATGCGAAGAGCGCGTTTCTCGGCTACCGCAACTTTCCGTGCCACACGTGTTTGTCGGTGAACGACACGGTGGTTCACGGCATCGCGTCGGAGCGCGAGTTGAAATTTGGTGACATCGTCAGTGTGGATGTCGGTGTGACCTACAATGGTTTTGTCGGCGACACGGCGCGCACGGTGGTGGTGGGCGGTTGCGGTGTCGCGGCGCAACGGTTGCTGGACGTGACGGAGCAGTCGCTTTATCGGGGCATCGCGCAGGCGCGATCGGGCAACCGGGTGCTGGACATCTCAATCGCGGTGCAGCAATACGTCGAGCAAAATGGATTCAGTGTGGTGCGGGAATTTGTGGGCCACGGCGTCGGACGAGCGATGCATGAAGAGCCGCAGGTGCCAAATTTTGACGAGGGCAGGAAGTCTTCGCCGAAATTGAGGCCGGGGATGACGATTGCGATTGAGCCGATGGTGAACGCGGGCCGGCCCGACGTAAAAATCCTGAAAGACGGCTGGACAGTGGTGACGCAAGATGGTTCACTATCGGCCCATTTTGAACATACCATCCTCGTCACGGACGGCGAGCCGGAGATTTTGACATGGGCGAAGATGCCTTCCGCGTCGAAGCCCGCGTGATTGAGGCGATGCCGAACGGCACGTTTCGCGCGGAACTGGGCAACGGCCACCGTCTGACGGCGTTTGTGACCGGGCGGGACAAAAAGATTTTTGCCGGCGCGAACGCCGGTGACATGGTGAAGTTGCAATTGACGCCTTACGACTTGAGCGTGGGGCGTATTTTAGTCGAAACGAAAAAGATTGAAGCATGAAAGTCCGAGCGTCGGTTAAAAAATTGTGTGAGCACTGCAAAATCGTGAAGCGGCGCGGAGTGATCCGCGTCATCTGCACGAACAAACGCCACAAGCAACGTCAAGGTTAATTAAAATTTATGGCACGCATCATTGGTGTGGAAGTTCCGCCCGGCAAGCGCATTGATATCGCGCTCCGCTACATTTACGGCATTGGCCCGGTCAATGCGAAGGTGATTCTTGAACGCGCAAACATTGACCCGTCCATTCGCGCGAAAGATCTGACCGAAGCACAACTTTCACAGATCGTTCATGCGATCCAGGAAGGCAAATATGTCATCGAGGGCGATCTACGCCGCGAACTGGGCATGGATCTCAAGCGTCTGCAAGGCATCAAGTGTTATCGTGGCATCCGCCACCTGCGCGGCCTGCCCGTGCGCGGCCAGCGCACCCAAACCAACGCCCGCACGCGCAAAGGCCCGCGCAAGACAGTCGGCGTGCAGCGCAATCCCAACGCCAAGACCGGCATCCACTAAAGAGATTTCAAATTTTAAATTTGAGATTTGAAATTGAATAACGATATGTCCGAAGAAAAGAAAAAGCCCGCCGCGCCGAAGAAGGAAAAAGAAGCGAAACCCGCCGCCACCACCGCGCCGGAAGCGAAGCCCGTGAAAAAAGTTGCGCCTGCCGCTGAAGCCGTGGCCGTGGCCGATCCGACCAAGGCTGCTGAACCGGTGGTTGTTGCCGCGCCAACCGCCGCCGAACTGCTCGGTGAAGATCCGAACGCGAAGAAAGTTGTCAAGGCCAAGCACGCGAAAAACATCGCCGCCGGAATTGCGAACATTCTGGCCACCTTCAACAACACGCAAGTCACCATCACCGACGCGCAGGGCAATCTCATCGGCTGGTCCAGCGCCGGCCGCGTGGGTTTCAAAGGCTCGCGCAAGAGCACGGCATACGCCGCACAGATGGTCGCTCAAGACGCGGCTCGTCAGGCGATGGCTCACGGCATGAAGGAAATTGAAATCCGCGTCAAAGGTCCCGGCTCCGGTCGTGAATCCGCGATTCGCGCGCTGCAGGCCATCGGTCTGGAAATCAGCTCCATCAAAGACGTGACGCCGGTGCCGCACAACGGCTGCCGTCCGCGCAAAAAACGCCGCGTGTAAAATCGCAAATCGCAAATCGTAATCATCAATTTTATGGCTCGTTATACAGGTCCCCGCGTCCGCATCAGCCGCCGTTTCGGAATTCCGATTTTCGGCCCGACGAAATATCTCGAACGCCGCAACTACGGTCCCGGCGTCCACGGCCCGAAGTCGCGCCGCAAGACCACCGAATACGGCGAAGGTCTGAATGAGAAGCAGAAGCTCCGTTATTACTATGGATTGATGGAGAAGCAGTTTCGCGGCGTCTATGAAAAAGCGCTGCGCCGCCGTGGTGTCACCGGCGAAACCATGTTGCAGATTCTGGAAACCCGTTTGGACAACGTCGTTTTCCACCTTGGTTTTGGCAATACGCGCGCCGCTGCCCGCCAGTTGGTCAACCACGGGCATGTGACGGTGAACGGCCGCAAGGCCGCCATCGCCTCGTTCGCCCTGAAGGTGAACGACGTCATTTGCATCAAGAACAACAACGTGTCGCGCCAGCTTGCGACCAAAAATTTGGAAGTCTCCGCGAGCCGCGCGGTGCCGGACTGGCTGTCATTGAACAAGGAAGAGTTCAAGGGCACGGTCATGCGCATCCCGACGCGCGACGAGATCCAGCCGATTGCCAACGAGCAGGCCGTCGTTGAATTTTATTCCCGTTAAACCGTAAACAAAAAAACAATTACACGGGCTTTTCCGGCCGGGAATAAATTCAGCCGGGGAAGCCAGATTAAAATTGTTGAAAGGAAAATATGCCAGTTCGTCTCGGACGTTTTGAAATGCCCAAACGGTTGCAGAAGGATGAAGCTTCTGCCACCGAAACCTACGCGAAGTTTATTGCCGACCCGTTTGAAACCGGTTACGGCCATACCGTCGGCAACTCGCTCCGCCGCGTGCTGCTTTCCTCGCTGGAAGGCGCAGCCATCACCTCGTTGAAAGTGGACGGCGCAATGCACGAATTTGCCACGATTGACGGTGTCACCGAAGACGTGACCGACATCGTCCTGAACCTGAAGAAAATCAAGTTCAAGGCGCACACGCGCGACGAGCAGGTGCTGTTGCTTTCCGTGAACAAGGAGGGTGCCGTGACGGCCGCTGACATTCAGCTCAACCAGAATGTCGAGCTGGTCAATCCCACCCAGCACATTTGCACGCTGGACAAGAAAAAAAAATTTGAAATGGAGCTGACCGTGAAAATCGGCCGCGGCTTCTGTGTGAGCGATGAAAACAAAAAACCCGGCCAGGCCATCGGCATCGTGGCGATTGATTCGTTGTTCTCGCCGGTGACCCGCGTGCGTTACGCCGTGGAAGCCGCGCGCGTCGGCAACCGCACGGATTATGACCGTCTGGTCCTCGAAATCTGGACCGACGGACGCATCACGCCCGATGACGCGCTGACGCAGGCATCCGCAATTTTGGCGCATCACCTTGACGTGTTCGTCGGCTACGACAAGAACGCGGTGGAATTTGAAGAGGCCGCCGACAAGCAGGACGACGAGAAGGCCAAGCTCAAGAAACTGTTGAACATGAGCGTCAACGAAATCGAATTGAGCGTCCGCGCGGCGAACTGTTTGAACAACGCCAACATCACCACCGTCGGCCAGCTCGCGCTGAAGACCGAGCAGGAGATGCTCAAGTATCGCAACTTCGGCAAGAAGTCGCTCAACGAAATCAAAGACAAATTAAGCTCGCTGAACCTCTCGCTCGGCATGAATTTCGAGCCGGGCCTCGTCGAGGCGCCGAAGGAAGAAGCAGCGAAAGCGGAATAAGGAATTGCCATGAGACATTTGAAGCGCACGGCCAAACTGGGCCGCACCTCGGAACATCG
>CAYVGC010000059.1:0-25627 GCA_964449815.1 uncultured Bifidobacteriaceae bacterium | reverse complement strand
GCGGTTCACGTCACGAGTCGGCGGTGGCTCAGCTTTCTACGTTAGGCCACATTACACACCACAAAAATATGAAAACAAACAAACACATGATCCAACTTTTGGGAGTCGTTGGAGTATTCGGCATTCTTTCTTGGATTACCACTGGGACTGCCGAAGGTTGGTTTGAAGGTATTAGCATACTTGCGATGGCGGCTTTTCTAGTCGTTACTCTTGTCGGCATGGTTGCCGAGCGCAGAAAGTTGGAAGCCAAGCGCAAGGCAGAGACTGGAGTTTAGATGACCATGTGGCCTAACAAGTCGCCGGAGCCAACCGCCGTTGGCGCTTGCAGTTCCGCTACCGCGGTTCACGTCGCAAGTCGGCGGTGGCTCAGCTTTTTTCGTTAGGCGGCTTCGCGCTATGAATACAAACACAACATCCTGGTCTCGCATCATGGCACTTGCCGTCGGCTACATTGTCGCGATGGTTGGCGTTTTGTCCATTTTTACCATTCCATTCTATGCGTCGCTGGCTTTGATGGCAGTGGGCACTATCATCGGTCTTCTCTCTGACCGAACCAAGATACCGATGACTTCGAGTTCTTGGGTTGTGCTGCTTTCGGGGTGCGTGCTGATCTTTTGCGTGTTGGCTTTCTTTGGTGAGGATCGCATTCGACGTTGGACGCCATTTCCAGCCGGATATATTCCAGCTTGGTTTGGATGTTTTCATGGCTTTCGACATATCCGGCATTTAGTTTTACGTCATCAGAGACATGAGCCAGCCGCCTAACAAGTCGCCGGAGCCAACCGCCGTTGGCGCTGTCCGTTCCGCTGTCGCGGTTCACGTCGCAAGTCGGCGGTGGCTCAGCTTTTTTCGTTAGCCCGCATCTGCGCGCCTTGAGATATGGAAGATAATGTATTTAAGATACTGTTCGGGTTGTTCACTGAATTTACTTGGCGCAGATTCTTCGCGCTGGTTTCGGTGGTGTTTGTATTTTTCATTTTATTTTCACTTTATGAGCGTTACACATCTTCATTCCGTCTTGGCCGTCTCCAGAAGTCAGCAGAATTGATTGCCAAGATTCAGGAGATTGAGATTGGCATCACTAATTCCAGTCCGGCTGTGAGGCAGGATTACGAGGCTTTGGTGGCGCAAGCGAGCGAGGCCATACGCGACAAGCCGTTGTCGCTGGATTTCATTCCGAATACACTCCGATTGCGAGTTGATGCCATCAGTAAGTTTTTCGCCGGAGGGGCGCTCTGGTTTCTTTTCGCGTTTATCGCATTGGTTACTCCGCGTTCTGGCAACGATACCACCGCCTTTAGAGGTTTCAGCAGTTTGATTGCATTTGGAGTCGTTACTGGTTTGATTGGCATATTCATTCCCGACTTTTGTTGGCCGTGGTTCCACATTTTCATTTATCCGCTCGTTGTTATGTTTTTGATGCTGATGGCGATCATCCCACTTGTTTATTTCAGTCGCAAGATAGCTGCAAATAATCCCACCAATCACAGCCGATGATAAGAGCAGCCAAAAAGCAGCCCATCCAGTTGGTAAGACGATGCGGGCTAACAAGTCGCCGGAGCCAACCGTGGTTGGCGCTGGCAGTTTGTCCGAGAAGTCGCGGGTTGTTGGATGATTCGAGTCCACGGTGGCTCAGCTTTCTACGTTAGGCCACGAGAGCTTTTGGGGATATTTTGGTGAGTCGGATTGGCAGGCGGAGATAGTCGGTGATTCGGTATTTGGTGAGATTGGCAGCAGGCATATTTGGACGGCGCAGGCTCGCGCTGATTCGTTGGCGGCGGGCAGGTGCGGCAGCTTGTCGAAAGTTCGGCGGAGATATTTGTCGGATATTTTTATGAAGATTCACGAATCGTGGCCTAACAAGTCGCCGGAGCCAACCGCCGTTGGCGCTTGCGGTTCCGCTGTCGCGGTTCACGTCACGAGTCGGCGGTGGCTCAGCTTTTTTCGTTAGGCGTGCCGCGACACCAATATGAAAATAGTCAGACTCAGTATTACGACCATGTTTCTAGCATTGCTTGCTGGATGCGCTAACCCGAAGGTCGTGCAGATTTCGTCTGGGGTTTATCAATTAGGTCGCGCTGACCACGGCGGCATTTTTGGGAATCGAGACGCACTAAAATCGGGAGTGATTAGTGACGCGAACGCCTTTGCCGAAAAGCAGGGCAAGGTTGCGATTCCGGTATGCGCGAAGGAGCATCCCGTTGGGATTTTGGGTGATTGGGCTTCTTTTGAATACACGTTTAGGGTTGTTGACAAGAGCGACCCAGAAGCCAAGATTCCGAAGATGTTAGTTGTGACAGACTCAAAGAGCAGCCCAGAATTTCGGAGTATGGGTGGCAACGACACATTTTACACTGCACAACCAGTCAAATGAGCACGCCTAACAAGTCGCCGGAGCCAACCGCCGTTGGCGCTGGCCGTTCCGCTGTCGCGGTTCACGCCGCGAGTCGGCGGTGGCTCAGCTTTCTACGTTAGGCGGCACAACACCACACCAATATGAACCTCTTAATAATTGCGATAGATTTACCAAAGCCTGGCGACGATGATGGATGGCAGCGAGCAATAAGTGCCGTCCGGTATAAATTGAAGCCCGAATCAAGCAAGATATGGCTTGCCAGAAATGTGGCCGTGCTAGACCTAGATCAGCGCGCGACCATAGCCCCCGGTTTATTAGCCGACCTTCGCAGTCACAAGCTCCGATACAGGCTTTACGGGGCTTGTGATTATCCGAAGGAGTTGGCGGAGCAGATTGAGAGTTACCCATGAGCCTTGTTACACCAAATGTTCCGAAGTCTGGCTCTGCGGCTTGCCCGCATTGTCAAGCATTCGTTCGCCCCGAAAACCTTGATAGCCATATTCGCCTCCGCTGCCCGAAAGCTCTAGCCGTAGTTATTGCAGCTAGACCTCCGAAGCCAAAAAAAAGCCGGCAGCGGCACAATCCGTCGTCAGGAAAGCACATCAAGAAAGCAACAGGAGGACATTTGACCAAGGACTACGAACGCGGCCTTTTGAAAGTAGCCGTCGCCAAATTTGTTCGGAACCAAAGAGACAGCATGGGGGACTGATGCGAAAGATGCCGCCTAACAAGTCGCCGGAGCCAACCGCCGTTGGCGCTGTCCGTTCCGCTATCGCGGTTCACGTCGCGAGTCGGCGGTGGCTCAGCTTTTTTCGTTAGGCGGCATCACACCACATGAAAACTGACACACAAGTTAGTCCGAAGCGGCAGTCGGTTGCGACAGCTCTTGGTGTTATCACGTTGCTTTGCGCTATTCTGTTTTATCTCAGCTTTGGTTTTGTGATGCTGCAATGGGCTGGCGGTGCTTATGCCGGCGCAGCTTTGCCTTTCATCGTTTTAGTTTTCACACTTCCGCCAGCGATTATTTGCACGATTATTTCACTGTTTCTCGTCGGCCCACGGCGCTGCAAGCTCGCATGGATTTCATTGTGTTTATATCCGCTGTTTTTTACTTTTGCGTTCATCGTTGCAATATGCGCTCCACATCAGTAACACGAATGCCGCCTAACAAGTCGCCGGAGCCAACCGCCGTTGGCGCTTGCCGTTCCGCTATCGCGGTTCGCGTCGCAGGTCGGCGGTGGCTCAGCTTTTTTCGTTAGGCCACTTCGCCACACCATGAACTTACAAGAGCTTTCAGCGCACCTTCGTCAGGAGTGTTACAGCCCCGACGTTTACCACGTAGGCTCAGGTTGGGAAGCTTGCGGTGATACATTTTGCATAGAGCGAGTTGGTGGAAAGTTTGAGATTTTCTATGTTGAGCGTGGTCAGCGTGGTCAGACCATCCAGCAGGTTGAGAGCGAGTCGGAAGCTTGTGCGGCATTTCTCACAGTTCTTGACCGGGAGCGATTTTCTCGCGCCCATTGTGTTGGCTTCTTTACCACGAAGTCTGACGCTGACACTTTGGCGGAGCGATTGGTTTCCGCAGGCATTGGAGTTCACCGAGATGCGATTCCATACAGCAGTTCATCAGATATGCGTTATCGGATTTTTGTATTCGGGCGTGACAAGATTCGCGCCCAGGAGATTATTGAGCATGACACACGACCAGTGGCCTAACAAGTCGCCGGAGCCAACCGCCGTTGGCGCTTGCAGTTCCGCTGCCGCGGTTCGCGTCGCAGGTCGGCGGTGGCTCAGCTTTTTTCGTTAGGTGTCAAAGCGCGCCGGTATATGAAAGCCCCAATCAAACCACCAAGAGCGCCACAGGCGATTGGTAGGAGCACATAATGAGCGAGCAGGTTATTGATCTGTTGCGATTGGTTGCCGCCGGCATTGTCGGCGGGCTGATTGGAGCCTTTGCTTCGCACAAGCTCACCAGCCATCGCGAGCGTGAGTCTGGGCGGGCGAGCAGGCGGCGGGATTTCCTTGCCTTCCTGAATGAGTGGAGTTCCGAGTTTAAGCGAGCAGCGACCATTGAGATATTCAGCGAGCATTTCGGAGCTACTATTTCCATGTTCAGCGGCGAGGCGCACAGGATTCGCGCTGATTTCATTGGCGATGACCGGCAGAAGTTTGACGCTTTGGTTGCCGCAGTGTCCAAATACACACGCCCCCAAATATATGGCGAGATGGGCGACTACAAAAAGTTTATGGCGGCGATTGATGACCTTATTGCTTATGTTGACACCTAACAAGTCGCCGGAGCCAACCGCCGTTATCGCTGTCAGTTCCGCATTCGCGGTTCCCGTCGTGGTTCGGCTGTGGCTCAGCTTCATACGTTAGGCCACGAGACATGCTGCTTTTGTTTAGCAGGTATGGAAGATAATTCCAACGCAGTAAAAGGATTCACACTGGTTGAGTTACTGGTGGTGATCGCCATTATTGCCATTTTGGCGGCACTATTGTTGCCGACATTGAATAGCGCCAAGTCGGCCGCCTTGCGGACACAATGTCTCTCCAACCAGCGGCAGATCGGAGTTGCCCTGAAGGTATACGCCCTGGACAACGCTGACGCATTGCCGTTGTTGCAGAGCTGGAACGGGTTGAGCGGACAGGATGGCAGTTATGATATGTTTGTGGCGGCGACCAACCGCGTTCTCAATACCATTTTGGGTGGCACTTACAAGGTCAGCAAATGTCCGGCGGACAAAGGTGACGCCTATGTCGCCCACCCCACTCCGCCGGGCACGAATTGCTGGGACGCGTTTGGAACCAGCTATATGCCACTATGGGTCCCGGCTGGTTTTGGGGTCCAATATGTGTTCGGCAACACTAGCGACCCATTGAATTTCCCATCCATAAAGGAATCCGTTATTGGCCGCCGTCCGGCTACCAAAATCATTCAGGGCGATTGGAACTGGGCCCCCAACCGCGGTAACACAGATCCGCGCAGCATCTGGCACAACCATCGAGGCAAAAGCCTGGCGATCATGCTGTGGGGCGACGGCCATGTCTCTACATTTAGCATTCCGGTGACAATCGCTAGTGACATGATCCCTGATCCAACCAACCAATGGTGGTGATGTTAAGAGTGCAAAGAAGCAGTCAACGCCAGTGGCCTAACAAGTCGCCGGAGCCAACCGCCGTTGGCGCTTGCCGTTCCGCTGTCGCGGTTCACGCCACGAGTCGGCGGTGGCTCAGCTTTTTTCGTTAGGCGACTTCACGCCATGAAAAACCGGAAAGATATTTAGATGAAGATTACGACCACCAAGATTTTCGTAGGGCTTGGGATATTGTTCGTTTTGGTTGTAGTTATTATTTGGTTGAGTTTTGATGTGTTTCACATATTCAACCTTGCGAATGTCGTGACGGGTGGAAACTGAGTCACTATGTTTTACAGAGTTTTGAGTTATTACCAGTCGCCTAACAAGTCGCCGGAGCCAACCGCCGTTGGCGCTTGCCGTTCCGCTGTCGCGGTTCGCGTCGCGAGTCGGCGGTGGCTCAGCTTCATACGTTAGGCCGCATCGCACACCATGATTAGCTGGAGCACATGCAGAGAGGATTTTCGAGGTGATGGCAGTCTCCGCGACATCTACATTACGCCAGCCACGCTCACAGATTGGCGCACGGTGTATTCAGTTTTGCGCGAGCGACCAGGAGTTGAGTATTTGGTGGACGGCGTTGCTCAAGCTTTGCCAGCTTCGGTCGAGCAGGCATTGGCGGTTCGAGCTTCCAGCAGCCCGATGCTTCGCTTCAGAGTTGGGCGCGCACTTGTCGTTTTCCATTTTTTCTCGGATGAGGAGATTGAGTGCGACTTTTACCCGAATGAGATTGAGTCACAGGCAGAGTTGGATATTTTGCTCGGCTTTGTCCGGCAGCTTGGAGACACGACCCAGAAGCGAGTAGTTATCACGCCGGAGAATCGCAGCGAGGAGCCATTTATTAGCTATGAGCCACAAAGCAGAGATTTTAGCTATCACGAGGTTGCGGCCTAACCAGTCGCCGGAGCCAACCGCCGTTGGCGCTGTCAGTTCCGCTATCGCGGTTCACGTCGCGAGTCGGCGGTGGCTCAGCTTTTTTCGTTAGGCCACTATGAAAACACTCGCACCCACATTGATTTTTCTGGGATTGGCGGCATTTATTCTCTATCCGTCACCGTGGTTGTTGTGGGAAGGTTATCACAGCAAAGCTTGGCCTCATGCGGATGGAGTTATTCATTCAACGAAGATTGTCGAGCAGGCTCGGTCATCGAGATACGGAGATGGTTCGTGGCATATCCCAGTGATTGTTTATCATTATCAGATTGGAGCCATAAGCTATACAAACAGTCGAGTTGTGTTTGCCAGTTTCAGGCCGCATTTAGGATATGGGAGTCAGGCTGAAGCCCAAGCGATTGTTGACCGTTATCCAGCAGGGAAGTCAGTCACTGTGTTTTATGAGCCATCAAGTCCTGCGGATGCTGTTTTGGAGCCGGGGATACAGAACAGCGTGCTGCGGAGTGATGCGGTAGCCGCCGTTCTTATAGCTTGTGCCTTGTTGCTTCCATTGCTTCGCAAGCGGCGGTCTAACAACGCACTGGAGTCAGCGGCCATTGCCCCTGTCACTGGCGATAGCGAAAGGAAAATTCGGTTGCCTTTTTTGTCTATCAAGGTTACTCGCCGTGCTTGCAAGCCGAGACCAGATGAGTTATGACGAAACCGTGGCCTAACAAGTCGCCGGAGCCAACCGCCGTTGGCGCTGGCAGTTCCGCTATCGCGGTTCACACCGCGAGTCGGCGGTGGCTCATCTTTCTACGTTAGGCATCATCCGATATGAGTTTTCGCCAGCAATCGCTACGGATCGCACTTTTGATTGAGGCTTCTACGCTTCCGGTTTTTTTTGTTCACATTTCGCGCGCTGTTTCAGATGTTTTGTCAACATGGTTTTTTATCCTGAATACGCCCATTATTCTGATATTTGGTGATCCTCCATTGCGGATGCGGGACGGAGAGATTGGTTCACTTTTCCTTGATATTGTTCCAATCGTTATTTTCCAGACGGTCATTTGGTTCTGTGTGTGTCATGGTTTGTTACTTGTATTCGAGAAAATTAAAACGAGATGGAGGAAAAGACATGATGCCTAACAAGTCGCCGGAGCCAACCGCCGTTGGCGCTGGCTGTTCCGCTATCGCGGTTCACGTCGCAGGTCGGCGGTGGCTCAGCTTTTTTCGTTAGGCGGCAAGCGTATGCACCAAAGATTGGACAAACATGGCGAGACAATGGGATTTGGAGATTTCAAGATTATCGCCATTTTGATTTCATTACCACCGTGGCTATTTATCGGTAGCACGATTCTATGGTGGAGCAAGATAGATGATCACTTTCGGCAGTTTGTATTGTTCGGCTTTGGGAGTTGTATAATCAGTTCACTCAGCATCTTCGCGTTTATTCATTCGCGTGGCGACGCTGACACCACACATTCCGACATTCTCTGGATTTTATGGGCAGCACTTCCATACGTTTTGATTCCGTTGATTGCTCTTTATTATTTCATATGGGGTCTTTTTAACCTAGATTAGTTGAGTTGTGATATTGTTGCCGCCTAACACCTATTAAGCTTGGACTGTCAACAGGCAAAAAGCCTTCCGGACGGAAAAGATTTTTTCCCGTTCAGCGTCCAACGAACGAAGCTCTCCGGCTTGATTTCAATCGGCGGCGCGCTGGCCCCGCCTCGCAATTTGACGCACCACGATTCCGGCCGCCGCGAAGCCGAAGGCGCCGGTTACAAACGCGGCCGAGCCGAGGCCGCTGTTGCAGTTCAGCCGCGTGCCGTCCGCCGCCGCCGCGCGGTTGGCGCAGACCGAGCCGTCCGGCTGCACAAACACCGGCGTTTCCGCCGAAAACACGCATTCAATTTTCATGGGCGACCCGTCGGCGGGAAAATGAAATTCCTTCCGCAATTTTTTCCGCACTTCGGCCAGCAGCCGGTCGTGCGTGACTCTGGCCAGGTCCGCCGTGCGGACCTGCGTGCCGTCGCGCCGCCCGCCCGCGCCGCCGCAGGACACGGCCGGCAGGGCTTTTTCGCGGCAATGCGCGAGCAGCAAGACCTTGTTGGTGACGCTGTCAATCGCGTCGAGGATGAAATCAAATTCGGGGGCGAGCAATCCGGCCGAGGTTTGCGCGTTGAAAAATTTCTGCTCGGCCGCCACGCGGCAGCCGGGATTGATGGCGCGGATGCGTTCGGCCATGACTGCAACCTTGGCGCGGCCCACGGTTCCGGTGAGCGCGTGCAACTGGCGGTTGATGTTCGTCACACAAACTTCATCCAGGTCCACGAGCGTGAGCGCACCGAGGCCGGAGCGGGCCAGCGCCTCCGCCGCCCAGGTTCCCACGCCGCCGATCCCGACGACGCAGACGTGCGCCGCGCGCAGCCTTTGCAGGCCGGCCTGGCCGTAAAGCCGCGCGATGCCGCCAAACCGTGTTTCAAAATCGTCCATGCGAGTTCAAAATTAAACCATGAAAAACCCCAAAAACACGAAAGGAAAAAATTCCCGGCCTCCGTGCGTCTGGTGCGTTTGTGGTTCAACTCATCAGTTGTTGCCGCAAAGTTTCCGTCCCGCTTGTCGGCGGCCGGCAGGCGTTGCCGGTGCAGATGAAGGCGGTCGCCCCATTTTTCGCCGGCAAGGTTCTTGCGAACGCCGCCACCGCGCCCACCGTGCCAAAAACAATTTTATTGGGCTGGTAAACCGAGTGTGCGGCGCGGATCAGTTCATGGTAATCCGGGGAGTCCGCGTCTCCGGCAATCACGACGCGGCGCGGTTCATCCAGCCAGAAATCCAGCGCGTGCAGCATGAACGCCATGGCGGCGGGCTGGTTTTGCAGGCGGGGCGCGAAGAGCCGCAGCGTGGCCTCGGCGGCCAGCTTGAAATCGTTGCGCCCCGTGATTCCGGCGAGCTTGAGCAATGCGAGCGTGGCGACGGAATTGCCGCCCGGCTCCGCGCCGTCGTAACCATCCTTCAGGCGCAGAATCAAATCGCTTGTGCCGGCCGGGCTTTGCCAGAAGCCGCCGTTCGCCGGGTCGTAAAACTTCGCGATCATGGCGTCGGCCAGTTCGATGGCGAAATCCAGAGACTTCGGTTCCAGCGTGGCCTCGTAAAACTCGATGACGCCTGACAATTGAAACGCGTAGCCTTCGAGCAGTTGCACCTGGTCGCGACCGCCGTCGCGCCAGCGGTGAAAAAGCATTTTGGATTTTTCATCCCAAAGCTTTTCACGGATGAACGACAGGTTTTTCTCCGCCGCCAGGCGGTATTTGTCATCGCCCAGAATGGCGGACGCCCGCGCAAACGCGCCGAGCATCAGGCCGTTCCACGACGCGAGGATCTTATCATCCAGATGCGGGCGGACGCGCCTGGCGCGGGCGGCCAGCATTTTATGTTTTACGGACTCCAGCAAAGGCCGGTCGCTGGCAGGCACAGCAGGATCCACGATGCTCAGGACATTTTGTCCCGCCAGCGGTGTTGGATGGCTGTGGTCAACAAAGTTGCCGGCCGCCGTGATGCCAAAATAGTTTGCCGCGACATTGGACTCCTCGACGGAGAGCAGTTTGGAAAGTTCATCCTTCGTCCAGCAGTAAAATTTCCCCTCATGGCCTTCGCTGTCGGCGTCCTCGGCGGAGAAAAATCCGCCGCCGGGATGCGTCATGTCGCGCAAAACATAATCAAGGATGTCGTGCGCGGTGTCGGCGTGGCGCGCGTCGCCGCTCACCAGAAAGGCATCGAGGTAAAGCTGTGCGAGTTGCGCGTTGTCATAGAGCATTTTTTCAAAATGCGGCACGCGCCATTCGGCGTCCACGGAGTAGCGCGCAAAACCGCCGCCAAGCTGGTCGTGAATGCCGCCCGCCGCCATCCGGTCGCAGGTGTGCAAAACCATTTTCACGGCCTCGTCGTCATGGAAGCGTTTCGCCGCGCACAAAACGAGCGACGGAACGCCCGGTTGCGGAAACTTCGGCACGCCGCCAAAGCCGCCATTCACGGGATCGCAAGCCTCCTTGAACAGTTGCGCGGCACGATGAAGTGTCTGCGGCGTGAGCGGGGAATTTCCCTTCACGTCTTGCGCCGTGATGAGTTCGAGGCGCGCGTGCAATTCGTCGGCGGACGCGGCGATTTCCATTTTCCGCTCGCGCCAGAGCCTGGAGATCTGCTCCAGCAACTGCAAAAAACCCGGCCGGCCGTGGCGCGCGTCCGGCGGGAAATAAGTGCCGCCGAAAAACGGCTTCAGATCGGGCGTGAGAAACACGCTCATCGGCCAGCCGCCGCCGCCGGTCGTGGACTGCACGAAGGTCATGTAAATTTTGTCCACGTCCGGGCGCTCCTCGCGGTCCACCTTGATGCTGACAAAATGCTCGTTTAGAAACGCGCCGATCTTTTCGTCCTTAAAACTTTCGCGTTCCATGACGTGACACCAATGGCAGGTCGAGTAGCCGATGCTCAGGAACACCGGACGGCCTTCCCGGCGCGCGGTGGCAAACGCCTCGTCGTTCCACGCAAACCAGTCCACGGGATTGTGCGCGTGCTGGAGCAGATACGGCGACTTTTCCCGCGCGAGCCGGTTTGTGTGTTTGGCGGTCATAAGACAGAATAAACCGGATTATGCAGGATGAAAACCGGCAAATCCCCGCAGACATGAGGGCGTTCCGGGGAAGTTTTAGTTCTCGCCCGACCGGCTGATGCAATGCGTCACGCGCCCAGGAAAATGACCTGCGGCTGCCACTTCGGCGACGGCAGTTTTTTGCGCAGCAGCTCGGCACGCCCGCTTTCGCCATGATTTTACTCTCGAAAACCAGCCCGGCGGCAAAGCCAAGGAATTCATGCGCGGGTTGCGCGCAGCAGTAACAACATCCACAATGTGCCCGACCGTAAAATCGAGAAAACATCCAGATTCCCGGTGATTAAGACAGTTCCAGCTCCAGTTGGTTTCCAGGCGGCCGCCGGAATGCCGCAGTCGAGAGCGCAGGCGCGTCATCCGCAAGCCCGGCTTTCCTGCGGCCCACCTCGAACATCTGCCTGATCTGATCCGCAAATATACCCTGACCCCGCATTCTTTCTCCAAAGCGAGGGTCGTTCAATTTGCCTCCTCGCATTGATCGAACGCGGTCGAGCACTTTCGTCTTCTTCCCCGGCTCATTGCGTTCCAGCCAGTCCTGAAATATGGACGCCACCGTGAGCGGCAGGCGCAAGATTTCCATACCAGCCCAAGTTGCCCCGGCTTTTCCGGCCGCGTCCAGAATCTTTGCCAGCTCGTGATCATTCAGCCCCGGGATAACGGGTGCCACCAACACCCCGACGGGAATTCCGGCCTTGGCCAATGTCTCCACCGCCGCCAATCGGTGTCGAGGAGATGACGCTCGCGGCTCCAATCGGCGGGCCAAGTCAGAATCGAGCGAATTGATCGAAAGATTAACCCCGACCGCATTGTGAGCGGCGAGCTCCCGAAGCAGATCGACGTCGCGGGTGACCAGATGGTTCTTGGTTATGATGCACACTGGATTCCGGAATTCAGCCAGAACCGCCAAACATTTCCGGGTGAGCTGAAGCCGCCGCTCCACCGGCTGATAACAGTCGGTGACTCCGCTCATCGCCAACAACTGCGGCTCCCACTTTTGAGAAGACAATTCTTTTCTCAGGAGCGCTGGAGCATCCTCCTTGACCGTGATTCGGGTTTCGAAATCCAGCCCGGCGGAAAACCCCAAAAATTCGTGCGAAATTCTCGCGTAGCAATAACTGCAGCCGTGCTCACATCCGCGATACGGGTTGATCCCCGCATTAAAGGGAATGTCTGGACTTTCATTGTAGGCAATTATGGTTTGGGAGCGGTCGCGAAGAAATTGAGCTGTTGGAGCCGGATCGTTCTCCGGATCCCAGTCGGCGTCTCGCTCCAACGTGATCCGCTCAAACCGGTTGGGCGGGTTGCTCACCGCGCCGCGAGCGCGCGGCAATGACGGCTTGCCTGTCACGATCCCATTGTCCTTCACCATAAATGATTATTAAACAAGCATTTTATTCACGATCAGGAAAATCTCCAATTACGATGCTCTTGACGTGACTTCACTTTTTAGGGCCGGATGATGTAAGCGGCAGTATGGACAGATGGACATCAACGAAGCCCGTCTGTTCACGGCTGAGGCGGACTCTATCCGAGGCGCAGGAGGTGTGGTGCAAGGGCTGGCCTGGGTGGATGCTTGAAAGTCAGCAAAGACTGGTCATTTTTTGGGGTTCAGGGTTTGTTGTTTATTAATGAATCCGAAACTGCGTCAGCCCGCTAAAATGACAGGTCATGGCCTCGCTTGTAAGTCCGACCTGCGAAGCCGGCCAACTGCCGCCAATATCCAACCGCTGCTGGCCGTTGACGAACAGGATCACCTGATCCTTAAGCTTGACGGCTCGCAGATTAACGCTGCCCGGAGTTTCAATGACTCCAGCCAGGAACAGGCCGGCATCAATCGCCTGGGCGGCACCAGTTTTATTCGCGTGAATGGCGATTGTATTCTTGCCCTTTTTGAGGGTTGCGCGCGCCGCATCCGTAATCTCCTGCGACTCATATCCAGCCGCACTGCCAGAACCGCACATCGCCAGCACGCCGTTGAGGTAAACCACTGCGTCTCCCTGCAAGCGCAGCCGCAGGCGGGCCATGCAGGTCGGCGTCTCATCCAGATTAAAATCGCGCCGCAACCAGAGATCATTGGTATCCCAAACAGTGCGAGCTGCGGTGCCGCCAAAGCCACTCGCGCCGGTTTTCCAACCAAAATCGTTGAAATCCACAGCAGCCCAATCGGCTCCGGGCGTTTTCATTGTGTAATGCCAAAGCTGGCCTGGCTGCTCCCCGGTTGGGACGGGGGAACGCCTCGGGAGCGGAGCCGTCTGGACTGGTAACTCCTCCCCCGCTTTGCGTCCGCTGACCTGCAATTCCCCGTGCGCGAGATCAATATCGGCCCGGAGGTAATTCTGGTCGTCAACATACACCGGCAGCATCCCCATCAGGTGGGAACCGCCGTCCTGTGCCGACTGGCCGTCTTGGGTGAGTTGGGCGGTGAATTCGTATTCCTCGGCAGGATCGCCCTTGAAGATTCGGCTTGAGCCGGCCGTGTTGCTTTGAGCCAGACCCTGTGGCCCAACCGACCATGTGCCGCGCTGCGCACCGCCGTTGATTCCCTGCCCCCAATTCCTGACGGCCGCCCCGGTTTCATCCCAACCGATGGTGTAGATGAAGCCGTCAAATCGCGCGCGAGCTGCGTCCGTAAACAACCCCGGCTTCCCAGGCCCGACAAAAGTGGTGGCGATGACGGAAGCCGGCCCCGGTGCCGGGCGGTCATCAATGCGGATCTCAAAATCCGACCCGTTCTTTGCCGCTTGCAAAGTATGCCAGGCCTGAAAGTTGAAGTTCGCAGGCAGCGGTTTACGAACCACATTCTCAACATGATTCTCGGTCTTCCGGATGTTCCAGGTGGCATTGCGGGCGTCGAGCGTTACCGCCATCCAGTTGGCGGAATCCTGCCAATACGCGATCAAGCCGGCTTCCGTCCCGGTGTTCTCGCTTAACCTCACATTCACTTCCGCAAGATACTGGCTGGCCTTCGACACATTCCCCAGCAGAGACATGGCGCGTCCGTCGGACTGGGCCTGCTCGGCCGTCTTTTCTTTGATCGACCATTTTCCACCCTCAGACTGCCAGTGATCGGCCAGGGCGCTGCCGTCCGGAGCGTCAAACAAGTCAAGCACAGCGGGCTGACTGGGAACTGGATGGTATCCGGGCGAAGCAGCGCTGGTGGGTCCATCAACATAAAGCCGCTGGTCGAAAAAGAAAACCCGGTCAATGGCTTGCTGGCGACGGGCACCATCCACTTCCAGAAAATAGACCAGCCACCATTCGATTCCATTCGGACCGTGGATCACGGTCGGCTGGCCGGGGGAGGTCAGCCGGTGGCCGGGGGCGGGGAATCCCTTTTCCACCACCGGATCGGGATATTTGCCGGCATTGCTGAACGCCAGCGGGGCGGAGGCGACGGCGCACCCCAGGGCGTAATGTCCCTTGGCGGTATGATTGGCGTTATAGACCAGGTAATACTGGCCGCGGTATTTGAATACGAACGGCCCCTCGTTGACCGAGTCGTCGAGGAGTTCCCAGGAGCGCGGCCTGGCCGAAAGCAGCAGGCGTGGCTCGCCGGTCAGGGTCGAGGGATCGAGCGCCGGCTGCCCCCAGATCTGGTTGCCGGCGTCGAACTTGACCGAATAGAAAGTCAACGAGCCGTCGTCATCGCGAAAAAGGTTGGCGTCAATTTTGGAGGCAAACCAGTGTCGGGTTTCCGGTTCATGGTAGGGGCCAAGCGGCTTGTCGGACACCGCGTGTCCGATTTGCACGACCCCCCGATCGCCGCGATCAACGGACCAGTAAAGGTTGAAGGTCCCGTTGTAATAGCTCGGATCGCAGGCGTTGATATTGCGGTCGGTGGAGGTGTTTCCGGGGGTCCAGTCGTTATGCATCGAGAAGACATGGGTGCGGTTTCCCCAGTGGACCAGGTCGGTCGAAACAAACATGTCGCCGGCCAGCGAGTTGCCGATGAGGTAGTATTCACCATTGAATTTCATGACGCCGCAATCGGCGGCATTGCCGCGGTCGGGAACCAGCACGGGATTGGGCACGGCAGACACGTTCGCCAGAAAGCCGAGGCAGATTGCGGCCACCAATGACGCCGGGGCGGTGAAGCCGGCCGCCATCGGCCGGATCTTCGCCCGCACCGCGCCGCCAGTCGCACCGTGTCCGCCGCGCAGCTTCGTTTTCAGGAAGAGGAGCATGGTCATCATAAGATTCTCATTATTGATATTGTTAAAAATTGCCCCACCGGTGCTTTTTACCGCTGCGGCACAGTTCATTTTGCATTTCTTTTTTCTCAAAGCCACTCTTCCGACGAACACCCCAGCGCCTTCCCCCGCGCCAGCGGCGCTGCCGAAATTCTCCGTCCCGGCGGCGTTCCCGTCCGCATCCGGTTCGGGCTGGATTTTCTCGAACCGGTTCACCGGATTTTCCGTCGCGCCGCGAGGTGCTGAAATCAATTTTCCCGCCTGCATGCCGGCAGTTTAACCTCAAGCCGGCGGGGACGCGAAAGATCAAAAAATTTCGCCTGCCTTCACTCCGCAGGCATGGCAGAAGGTTTCCGACGGCTGGTTACCACCGGAGCAAATCAACGGCGCGGCGAAGCGGGCCGGCAAACCAGCCGAACAGGACAACCGCGCGGTAAAATAAAACAACCGCTTGGTAATTTCAGATAATTACTAGGTTAAATAATTTATTGGCTTGATATAATTTATTAACTGCCTGTTTTGCCTAAACATTGATATAATATAATATTTTTACCAAGTAATAGAATATAACAATGTAGCAATTATATATATGAAATATATATTCCTATATTTATACATATTTATAAAATAAATTAACTGTTGAGTTTAACTATTAAACATCATCTTCATAATTTTTAAGAGATAAATCTTCTGTTGACATGAATTTGCCAACAAATACATTGTTTTCATGAATCCGACCACCGAAACCCGGCGTTGGAGCGCCGTTGCCCGACCTGACCCGGCTGGTCAGCGGACTCGGCCACCCCACGCGCTGGAAAATGCTCAAGGAATTGAGCGGCGGCGAGGCGCGGTCCATTGACGAACTGGCCAAAATCTCCGGTGCCAGCTACGCGAACGCCGCCCGCCACCTCATCAGCCTGCGCAGCGCCGGCCTCGTCGTGCAAGGACGCGGACGGCTTTACAACATTCCGAAGCAATATCTCCCGACGCCCGGCCAGGCCGTCGTGGACTACGGTCTCTGCCTGCTGCGGCTGGACGCGGTGGAATAAAAGCCGGCATTCGCGCCCTCCGCCCGGCACCGGACAACTCCGGTTCAGCGCCAGCGGCGCGAATGACAATAGCCCGCTGCTTCAGCGGCGGGATTGGGCGGGCAAAAAAAATCAAGCCCCGGCAGGGCGGCAGAATCCAGAAACACGGATGTCTCTTCCGTCCCTCCGGGACTGGATTCTTTTTTGCCCGCGAAACCCGCAGTTGAAACTGCGGGCTATTGTCGGTCGTCGCTGCGCGACTGGCACAAACGCCCACGCTCGCGGCGCAGGGATGGCAGAAAATCTTCGACGAGGGTTTGCACACTAATCTTTAAGCTCTCTAACCAAAGGTTCTTTTTTGGATAATACAAAGGCCGACCAATTGCTTGTGGAAACAAACCATTCGCGAGCACCACAGGCGGTTGCATATTCCCAAAGCTGCTCGCCAGTTGTATCGTGAGAAATCCAGCCTCCAGATAATATTTCGTAAACAATATGGCCGTTAGCAAATTCTTTGCTCTCCCAATAAGATGCGAGGTCAATTTCCTCCGAAACACGATATCGTGAAAAATTTTGGAAAAATACTTCGACGTATTTCTTGCGGAATTTGCCTTCGCGATCCCTTAAGAAGTGCGTCTTTTCGCCAAAGTTCGCGATTCCAAAGCTCAACAACAAAACGCAAACCATGTTGTCCCCAATTCAAATCTGAAATGTCAGATTCATTATATTGGTCAGTTCGGTATGGCTCGCCAAATGGTTTGGCTTGAATAGTCATAGTTTTACAGTTCCCTTCCCGTCAGTCTTTCATACGCCTCCAAATACTTCGCGCTGGTTTTGGCGACGACGCCATCCGGCAGTTTCGGGCCGGTCGGGGTTCAGGCAGTTTGATACTGCAATTCTTGCAGGTTCAATTTCGGCGAGCGTTTGGAGAGATGCAGAATTTCGACGCCGACCACCTGCTCGCGCTCGTTAAAATCGAGCACCACGCCCGGCGACACCTCCTCGGACTCGATGATCTTGGAATCATCCAGCCGCAGGTAAAGCGCATCGGCTTCTTTGTCCACATGCAGTCTCATAACTTGCCTTTCATTGTCCGATCAAAGAATACACTCACAACACGGACGGGTTCAACTGTTGTGTTGACCGCCACGCGGAGGACGCGCCCGCCAAATTCAGGAATTTTCCGAAAACGGCGTTCAACTTCAGCGTCGTCAGGATCAGGCAAAATCAATTCCGGCGTGTTCAATGTGTGCTCCAGCCATTCCATGGAAATTTCACGCTCGGTGAGCGCTTTTTTTGCATGGCTGGTGAGTTCGTATTTCACGCACGATTGTTCAAAGTTTCTTGCCGGTCAGCCGCTCGTAAGCTTCTAGGTATTTCGCGGAAGTCTTGGCGGCGACGTCGTCCGGCAGTTTCGGGCCGGGCGGGGTTTTGTTCCAGTCGAGCGTTTCGAGATAGTCCCGGACAAATTGTTTGTCGAAGCTCGGCTGGCCTTTGCCGGGAGCGTATTGGTCGGCCGGCCAGAAGCGCGAGGAGTCGGGCGTCAACACTTCATCAATCAAAATCAATTTGCCCTCGAACAAACCGAATTCAAATTTCGTGTCGGCGATGATGATGCCGCGCTGCCGGGCGTAATCGCGTCCGGCCTTGTAAATCTTCAGGCTCAAGTCGCGTGCCTGCGTGGCGAGTTCGGTGCCGACAATCTTGCAGGCTTCCTCGAAGGAAATGTTTTCGTCGTGCCCGGCCACGGCCTTGGTGGACGGCGTGAAAATCGGCTCCGGCAGTTCGGCGGATTCGGTCAAACCGGCGGGCAGCTTGATGCCGCAGACGGTCTGCGATTTCTTGTATTCCTTCCAGCCGCTGCCGGAAAGATAGCCGCGCACGATGCATTCAATGGCGAGCGGTCTGGCCTTTTTCACAATCATCGAGCGGCGCGCAAGTTGCGCGGCGAAGGGCTGCAATTTTTTCGGCAGCGGACCGCCGGCCTTGGCGAGCAGATGATTCGGCACGAGCGAAGCAAATTTCTCGAACCAGAAATGCGAAATCTGCGTGAGCACCTCGCCCTTGCGCGGAATCCCGTTGGGCATGATGACGTCGAAGGCGGAAATGCGGTCGGTGGCGACGAGCAGGAAGGCGTCGCCGAGATCATAGACTTCGCGGACTTTGCCGGAGCGGACTTTTTTGATGCCGGGCAGATTGAGCTGGAGAATGAGTGCGTTGTTCATCGCGCAAAAATAAAGTCCAAAGGCCGAAGTTCAAAGTCCAAAGTCACAGCGGAGCGCCGGTTTTTAACCGGCTTTGGTTCGTCACAAATCCAAGTGAGCCGTCATGCCCAAGCCGGCTGCAAGCCGGCGCTCCGTTGAAAGTTTGGCTTTGCGCCGCGCAATCCAGCCTCGACAGTGCGCGCCGCATTTGGCACTGATAAACCATGAGTTCGTCGTCCGGCCATCAATGAAACGCGAATTCGCCATTCTGCTCGGCGGCTGGCTGGTGCTGGCGGCGTTTCTGTTTGCCATCGGCCGCGAAAACTTTTCGGTGCCGGGATTGTTTTACGACGAGGCGGTGTATGCCGGGCTGACCAGGGATTTTCTGGCCGGGAACGCGCCCGGCCATCACATGCCCGGCGTGGCAACCACGCCTCTGCTTGGCGGACCATTGCCGGTTTTTGTGCAGTCATATCTTGGCGCGCTGAAATGCTGGCTGCTCATCCCGGCCTTCAAAATTTTCGGCCCGACTCTGGCGGTGCTGCGGGCCTCCAACTTGTTTTTCTGCGCCGCCGCGCTGTTCATTTTCATGCTGTGGACCTGGCGGCTGCTTGGTCTGGCGGCGGCGCTGCTGGCCGGACTGCTGCTGGCGGCGGACCCGGCGTTCTTCTTTCCCGGCGTGCTGGACTGGGGTTCGCTGCTGCCCAGCCTGCTGTGCCGGTTCACTGGCTTCTTCTTGGTGCTGCTCGCATGGCGGCGGCAACCGGTGTGCTGGGCCGTGTTCGCCGGCCTCGCCCTCGGCCTCGGCTTTTTCAACAAAATTGATTTCGCCGTGCTGCTGGCGGGCACGGCGGCGGCGGCCCTCTGCGCTTATGGTCGTTGGTTGAAGCCGCTGGCCGGCGAACGCCGGATTCTCATGTTTCTGGCGGCGCTGGGTTTCACCCTTGGCGGAGGACTGATGTTTCTGCGGCTGCCGCTCATCGTCAGCTCGACTTTGGCCGGCGGCAACTCCGCCCAGCCCGGCGAACTTGCGGAAAAACTGCATGCGCAACTTGCGATGTATGACGGCTCGTATTTTTACCGGCTGATGGACGTGGGCGGCCGGTTCGACAAAATGTATCAGTCGCCGTCGCCGGTCTGGACGCCGTTTGGAATCCTGGTTCTCGTCGCCGCCGTGATTTTGCTCGCCGCCGTGTTTTTTTCCGCGAAAGAAAATCCCGGACGCCGCACCAAGGTTTTTCTGCTGCTGTCCGCTGTGTTCGTGACGCTGGGCGTTTTGATCTTGCCCGGCGCGGTGCGCATCCATCACTCCACGCTGGTCTATCCATTTCCGCATCTGATCATTGCTGCCGCCGTCGTGGTTCTGTGGAATCACCCGTGGAAAAATTTTCCGCTCCAGCGGGTCATGCGCGGCCTGCTTGCCGCCGGTCTGTTGTTTCTCGTCGTCGTCGAATTTCACGCCATCCTCCGCACGCAGCAAATCATCCGCGAAACCGGCGGACGCGGCTGGTGGAGCAACGCACTGGTGAAATTTTCCGACGAAATCAAGAGCCGTTCCGATCTCGTTGTGTGCAGCATGGACTGGGGGTTTAACGAACAACTGGAATTCCTGACCGACGGGCCGCGGCTGGAAGAACCTTTCTGGGCAATGGTGCGCGGCGGACAAGCCGAACTGCCACATGACACGAACCGCCTTTACCTCGTGCATCCGCCGGAATTCAGCCTCTCGCCGCTCGGCCCGCAGTTCCTGGCTTACGTTTCACGAGCAGATACCAACGCCGTCGTGCGGCCGTGGCGCGACGGCCAGGGGAAGGTTGTTTTTTACAGCATCGGCTTCACCGCGCCGTGAAATCAAGGCTCGTTGCGCGGCGCCATCTGGCGCACCAGCAGCGGCACGCTGGCCACCGACTCGTCATCCAGCCGCACGTCCACGGAATACAGCCCCGGCTCATTGAACTTCAACTGCTGGATGTTCACGATGAAATTGCGCGTGAGAAAATGCGCGTCGTCCGGCAGCGTGACCGGCACTGGCAGCTCGATGGCGTGGAGGATGGGATGGCCGTCGGCGTTGATGAAATTCAGCGACAGCTTGCGCGTGCCCTCGTCGCCGGGCTGGAACGTCGCGCGCAGCGCCACCGCGCACTGCGGATGGATGGCCGGCATCTGCGGCGCGTAGATCGTGTCGAACGCCCCGAGAAGATTCATCTTGCCGTTGTCATCCGTCGCCGCGTCGCACAGCACCGCCACTTGAATGTTCATGACCTGATTAAGCCACGAAATGACGGGAATGGCACGCAATTCTTTTGCGTGCCGCCGGGGTGGCAATCCGGCGGCTGGCCGGCGCAAAAGTTTCGCCGGCGGAAGCGTTCCAATGTCCCGCCGGCAATCCTGGCGCCGGGGGGATGCGCTGAATTCGCTGCTGCATTCTGGCCCTGACCGGCGGCCGGCAAAACTATTTTGCCAGCGCGCAGCGGCTTCTGTTACGATTTTGGGATGCGAATGTTCATCTGGTTTTTTAGCTGCCTCGCGGCCTGGCCGGTGGCCGGCGCGGAACTGCAATTTAATTTCGAGGAAACCGCCGGGAACGGTTCGCTGACGAATTTTCACGCCGCGCTGCTGGGGGGCGGCCAGCAGCCCGCGTGGCAGCTCCTGTCAGACGCGGTGCCGTCGGCCTTTGCGCCGCTCACGGACCGGGCGCAGAACGTCGCGAGCCGCAGCGTGCTTGCGCAGACGAGCCAGGACCCGACGGACGAGCGGTTCCCGATGTTCATTTATGACGGGGAAAAGTTTCGCGATTTCAAGTTCACGACGCGGTTCAAAATCGTCAGCGGCCTGACCGAACAGATGGCCGGGGTGGTGTTTCGGTTTCAAAACACGTCGAATTTCTATGTCGTCCGCGCCAGCGCGCTCGGCAAAAACGTGCGGTTTTACAAGGTGGTGAACGGCGTCCGCTCCGACCCCATCGGCCCGGCCTGCGAGATCGTCCCTGGCGCGTGGCATCAGCTCGCCGTGCAATGCGAAGGCAACCAGATCACGATCCGGCTGGATGACCGGCCCGTCATGCCGGCGCTCGGTGACAACACGTTCACCGATGGCAAGGTCGGCTTCTGGACGAAGTCGGACGCGGTCAGTTATTTTGCCGAGGCGACGGTGGACTACAAGCCGATCGTGCCGGCGGCGCAGACGCTGGTCAACACCATCATGCGGCAGCAGCCGCGCATCCTCGGCCTGCGGATTTACGCGCTCGGCACCAACAACACCACGACCATCCTCGCGAGCAAGGAGCCGGCGGAAGTCGGCCAGCCCGGCACCGGCGCGGAACTGGCGGCCATCCGCGACGGCACGATTTCCTTCGGCCGCGAACACGGCGTGGTGCTGGTGACGATGCCGTTGCACGACCGCAACGGGGATAATATCGGTGCCGTGCGCTTCAAGCTGAAAAGCTTCTTTGGGGAGACGCAGGACAACGCCGTGAACCGCGCGATGCTGCTGCTGAAATTGATCCAAAACCTTTGCACGTCCGCCGAGGATTTGCGGAAATAGAAAATCATCGGCGTCAAACGCGACGTTAAAAACTCCGGTGATTGCCGGCACGCGGCCAGACAGGCAAGCCGCCGGTCCCGCCGCTCAAGGCTGGACCGGCGCGGCGGGCAATTTCACGGACGGCAGTTCCTCAGGCTTTGAGCGCCGCACGCCGCCCTGCACCACGACTTCGCCGCCGGCGTTCACGGCCAGGCGCGGACGCGAGTTGAAGTTTTCATAAGTGTCCCGCGACATCACCGCGCCGGACGGACTGACAATCATGTAGCTGAACGACTGCGCGCCCGTCTGCCAGAGCACATGCAACTGGCTGACGCGGTCCACCTGCGCTTCCGGCGCGCTGAACGACACCAGCGGTCCCAACGCGGCGACCTTGAAAACGCGCGAGCCGTCGCCGGAGCCGACCTGCACGTAGAGCCGCAGTTGATCCCGCAGATAATTGGCCTCGACCAGGGTGTATTTGAGCGGCACCGGCGCGGTGTTGGTCGCCAAGACCACGCCAAAATTCTGCGCCCACAATTCCGCGCCGTTGATGACATCAAAATATTTCGGCGCGCTGTTGACCGTCAACGACCAGGCCTTGATGCGCACCGTGGCGGTGACGTGGTAACGGCCTGGTTTGCCCACCACAAAATACGGCTGCAAATCCACGCGTTTTGTCGCCATCTGCGACGATTCCAGGTCAAATTCCTCCACCACCGGCACCTCGCCGTTTTTGATGACCACAAAGCCATCCTCCGATTCCACGCTGAAGGTCAGCCAGCTCGCGTCCGCGCCGAGATGCACCGGCTGGCCGGAACGGTTGGTGACTTTCACCGCCAGCCGGATGGCTTCGTTCGGCAGAAACTGGTCCTGATCCAGCGCCAGATCCACGTTCATCTGCGCCGACCCGGAGGCAAAGACCAGTGTCGTCAGGAGCAGGGCCAAAAATGTTTTCATGTGATTGGGACAAGTTAGACGGACCCGCGCCTGAGGCAACTTAAAACCGGGCTTCCGGTCCGGCCGGACAATTTTTACGGCCGGGAAACGCCGCCTACACGTCAATGCCGTAGGCTTTGATCTTGTTGTAAAGGGTCTGGCGGCCGATGCCGAGCCGTTTGGCGGTTTCCACCTTGTTGCCGCCGGTTTCCTTGAGCATCTGGATGATCGCGTTGCGCTCGACGCCCTCCAGCAGCGTATAGCTCGTGTCGTGGCCCTCGGTGGGAACAAATTTGACGTCGCTGATGGAAAGATCCGTGACGTTGACTTCGGAACCTTCGGACAGCAGCACGGCGCGCTGGATCTCGTTCTGCAACTGGCGGACATTGCCCGGCCAGTCAAAACTGGAGAGGCGCTCGACCGCCGACGGGGTGAAGCCGCGCAAGATGCGGTTGGCCTGCGCGGCAAAGCGTTTCAGAAACACGTTGGCCAGCGGCATGATGTCGTCGCGCCGTTCGCGCAACGGCGGCAGGTGGACGGAAATCGCGCTGATGCGGTAAAACAGGTCTTCGCGCAGCTTGCCGTCCTGGATCGCCTCTTCGGGCTTGCGGTTGGTGGCCGCGATGATGCGGCAGTTGGTCTTGTAGCTGACCGTGTCGCCGACGGGACGCACTTCCTGATCCTGCAGGACGCGCAGCAGCTTGCTCTGCGTGTCCACCGGCATCTCGGAAATCTCGTCGAGGAACAGCGTGCCGCCCTCGGCCTGGCGGAACAGCCCCTGCCGGTCCGCATTCGCACCGGTGAAGGAGCCTTTCTTCGAGCCGAACAATTCGCTTTCGATCAGCTCGCGCGGCAGCGCGGCGCAATTGATCTTGATGATGCGGTTCTTCGCGCGCGAACTCAGCGAGTGGATGAGGTCGGCGATGACTTCCTTGCCGGTTCCGCTTTCGCCGGTGATGAGAATGGTCACGTCGCTGGGCGCGACGCGTTCGATGGTGCGGACCACCGCCTGCAGCGCCTCGCTTTGAAAAATCGGCGGGGAGCTGCCGCTTATGGTGGCGATGGCACGCCGGAGGGAATTGTTTTCCTGCCGCTGCTGCTGGTTTTCAATCGCCCGGCCGAGCGTGACCGGCAAAACCTGGGTGTAGTCGAGCTTGTTGATGAAATGGAACGCGCCGCGCTTGGTGGCCTGCACGGCGGCGTCGTAGGACGATTCGCCGGTCAGCACGATGACTTCCGTGTCCGGCCAGTTTTTTTTGACCTGCGGCAGGAGGTCGAGGCCGTTGGCGTCCGGCAGTTTCAGATCGAGCAGCACCACGTCGGGCGCATCCTGCGAAAAACTCCGTTGCAGCGCCGCGCCGCTGTCGGCCTCCGTCACGGTGTAATCTTTCGCCTCCAGGTTCAGCTTGAGCAAGGTGCGAAAGTCTGCCTCGTCATCCACGATTAGAATTTTGCCTTTCATTGTTCGTTATAGGTTTTGCACAGGCCGCCACAAACTTCTCAAAAATCGCCCGGTAACGCGGATGTTTCTGCACCAGCCGCTCCGGATGAAACTGCACGCTCAAAAAAAACGGCAGCGCCGCCGCCAGCTCCGGCTTCAACTCCATCGCCTCCACCACCCCGTCCCGGCTGCGCGCCGTGGCCGTGAACGGTTCCGCCGGCTCCCGCACGGCCTGATGGTGCGTGCTGTTCACGCCCATGACATGCGCCTGGCAGATTTTGAACATTAGCGAGCCGGCTGTCAACGCCGCTTCATGCACCGGCTCCAGCGGCCGGTCCAGGCGCCGGTGGTTCAGCGCGCCCGGAATCTGCCGCCGGATGTCCGCCACCAGCCCGCCGCCAAACGCCACGTTCAGCATCTGATGCCCGCGGCAGATCGCCAGCACCGGCTTGCGCTGCCGGAAAATTTCCCGGATCAAAATGAGTTCGCGCAGGTCGCGGGCGCCGCCGTCCGGCGTCTGCCCGACGGTTTTGAGGAGGCTGCGCGGGAGCCGTTTTTCATACAGCGCGGGGTTGATGTCGTCGCCGCCGGTCAGCAGCACGCCGTCGGTGCGGCGGACGGCCTCGGCGAGCGTGGCGTGGTCGGTGGATGTCGGCACGGTCACGGGGATGCCGCCCGCCTGCAATATGGCGCTGTTGTAACACACCGAAAGGCTGGCGGACAAATCATGAAATTCCACGCCGCGCTTCTCAACGCTCGGTGAAACCAAAATCAACGGTGGCCTGCCCATGCGTGAAAGGTAAAGCATCCGGGCGATTTGTCAGCGGAAAAACCGCGCGGCCGCGCCGGGGCTGGCGGCGGCGAACCCGGCTGAAGAAAAAGTTTCAGGGCGGCAGGCAATGAAGGAAGATCAGTTCAAACATCGCCCGTCTTGCTGGCAAATCCGCGGCTACGTCACCACGATGGAGCCGATGATGCACCACGGGCTGTAACCCGTGCTGCCGCACACGGCCAGCGCCCGCACCGTGGACGATGGTGGCGGAGGTGAAGGAAACTCACAGACCGGGGAAGGAAACTCACATAGTCGGGAAGGAAGCTCACTTTTCCGGGAAGAAAAATGAGCAAATTTCCACACTTGGCCGGCGAGTCAAATGACCATGTCTTAAGAAATGGGATTATGCAGTTGACAGAAGTTTGTCGTGGAGGAGTGGGTTGGGGTTGACCCGGTTTGGTGGACACCTTTGAAGGACGGGGCGCATGGATGTTTT
>CAYVGC010000058.1:0-25682 GCA_964449815.1 uncultured Bifidobacteriaceae bacterium | reverse complement strand
GCGCGAAGGAGTAGAAACCCTCCAACAAACATGAAAAAATGTGGGTAAGGACAAGGACGGAAAGGCGCAGGGATTGCTGCGCGAGGTGCCGATGGGCTAGACCCGGCGGAGTCGCCCGGATGCTGGCCAACGCCGAGGGACGATGGCGTGCTTCGTCACGATGCCCGGCAGTTTCATCCTAGGTTTCAGGTCTTCCAGCTTCTTGACCCCGCTTTGGAATGAGAACTCTTCAAATTTCTGGCGCGGGTCGCGACCGGGTTTCGCCAGTTCGCCGAGAATGTCAGTCAGTTCACCAGATGTTATCAAGGCTGCGCTTGAGCGCGGCTTGATCCACTTCATGCTGATACTGGCCGACGCCGATGGATTTCGGGTCGAGCTTCACGAGTTCCGCCAGCAGATCCGTCAGCCGGCGCCGATGGAAACCTCACCGTGGATGGTGAGGTCTTGCGTCGGAAACTCCTCGCGCGCGACTTCGGACGCCGAGTAAATGTAAGCGCCGCTTTCGTTTGCCATCACGCCGGCAATCGTGGGGGCAGCTTCAGCGCCTTGACGAAGGTTTCCGTTTCGCGGCCTGCCGTGCCGTTGCCGTTGCCGAACAACGGTTCGAGCATGGGCAGCACGGATTCCTCCGGCGGCTTGATGCGCATCATCAAAAACCCTTCCGTCTCGCCACACCGGATCGCCAGCAGCCGTGGCCAGCACCTGACGCGGCTGAACTTTGAGTTCGCCGGCAGTTTTCTGGATGTAGGCTTCGTTCATTTCAAAAACTGGCGCATGGTGTAACGAAGCGGGAGCGCCGTGTAAAATGGAAACTGGGAAAATGAAGTGCCGGCCGATGGCGTTTACAGGTTTTTCTCAACGATGTTTTACAAATACTTTTTAGCGCTCTTACGTCAGGTTTTGGGGGCTCTATGGGAATTGTGCTTTCAATTTACCCAGTTGCTTTAATGCGTTTTCTTCCTTGCCTGACACAATATTCGTGAAGACTTGATTCAGGGCTAATGCCAGTTCCGCATTGGTGGCAGACTTTTTCCGGAGATTGTAAAACTGGAAGGCGGATGCCAGATCATTGGTAAGCAAGCGACGCTTAGAGGCAAGCTGCTGGCGGCACAAATCTTGAATCAAGTATAAATCACGAAAACCATACTCTTTGGTCGGTTCAATCGTTGTGCCTTCACCGAAGTCGTTCCAAGTGACGATTTGAACCAGCGCGGAGTTGTTGGTCAAGGCACGGTTCAAGGTTTCGCGCAAGGTTTCACCTTTCCGGTCACCAAGGTAGCCCCAGTAATTCCGCACGCCAGCCCGCTGGTAAATGTCGTGAAAGCGGGGGAACGCGCTGCTAACAAAAGCCGGCCAGCCCGCAGACTTTTTTTCGAAGTCAACGAGATAGTTTTTAAGTGAAGCCTCTGATAAAACCCCACCGGTGCCCGGTTGCTGGCTCAACCACATCGGTGGCCAGTTAAAAGCACCTAGTCCGGCGGCCAACGGGTTGTCTTCGGTAAAAAAGGTCGGCCGATTGGAGACGTCAAGCACGAAAAAAATTTCATCCCAATTGGTGCTGGACAAAAAATACTGCGGACCGAAGTTTTCCAGAAACGGTCTGCCATTGAGGCGAAAATAACTGGGGTAGCGAAAAAAATTGGTTTGGAGATAGAGCATTTCCTGCTGCGCGTGATGGCTGGCGTCGGCGGCGGTCAGGCGCCTGCCGTCAATGAGACGCTGGATGGTCTGGTCCTCGTAGCAAATGGCAAATTTCAGCCCGGCCTTGCGGGTGTAGTCAAAAAGCTTGGCAGTGTTCTGGTTGACGGCAGCGTAGTCGAAATAATCCGCCGAGCCATACCAGTCCACAATCACACCGTCAATGCCCGCGAGCTTCATCAACAGGACATGGTATTCGAGCACTGCGGGGTCAGCGGAATCATACGGCCCGATGAGCGGGTAATACCACGAGGCGATTTCATGGTCGCCGGATGCGTTCACCTTGTCGGGATTGAAATGGTTCATGGTCCAGTGCCAACCCCATTCACCGTTGAAGGGTTTGGCAGCATACCAAGGCATATAATAAACCATCACCGGCTTGTCATTAGTCAAAGCGAATGAAGCGCAGGTGCCTAGGTTTAGCAACAACATCATCGTCGAGCGAATTGTCTTTCCAAGCCTCATATTCAAAATTATAGTCAAACTCAAGAAGTGGCGCAATTTCTACGGTGACACCGAGCGATAATACCGCTGCGCTCCGGTGTATGGATTTGTGTCGGTGAATGTTGCCGAGTTTCCTGAAACATTGGTAGTGCTGGCAGGCAAAGCAGTCCAGGCTGGTGGCACGAGGTTGGTCGTCGCCTCGACGTGATAGGAGAAACCAGGCTGAGTGTCAAAGGTCATCACGACACCATTGCTAACATTGACGGACAGTCCGGTTATGGAGTGCGTGGGCGGGAGGAAAACTGCGTTTTCTATGACGGGACCAATCAGAGTAATCATGGCTGGATTGCCTTTTCCGGAATAAGACCCACTGCCTATGCCGCTCCAACAACTGAAGGCAAAGCCGTTGGAAGGCGCCGCGCTGATGCTCAGTGACAGGCCACTATTGGTCCACATGCTGACCGGACTAACGCTGCCACCAAGGCCAGCGTTCAATGTCAGTTGATATTGAGTTGTGAAATTTGCGGTGAAATTCGTGCTTAAGGCCGGACTGACGAGATGGGAAATCGCGCCACCGTCGCTCCATGAACCCCAGATATACTGGGCACCTGTTCCGACACTTTGCAAGCTAACTGCGGCGAGTGAGTGACTAGATCCAGGCGTCCAACTGAATGTATTGGTGTTTGTATAGGTTATGCCATCCACCATGAACGCAGCGCCCGCCATATTGGCATGCACCGTCACCTGCACAATGTTGGACATAAAATTAAAAGTGAATGTGCCGGAATCATTTTGGTATTCGGGCACAACGGAATTGCCGACGGTCAGGCTGCCACTAGGACAACCGTTCAGACATTTGGCCCACCAAGCATGCTCGCCGACAATATTATTGAGATTGTAATCGGGAATGTTCACGCTAGTCGCCGTCGCATTGGACAGTGTCCCGGCAGTACCGAGAATGCTGAAACCGGAGGAGATGCTGTCAATGACATTAAGATTATTGAAGTTGACCCCAGTAATGCCGCTGTAGTTGTCCATGACGATTTGAACCGCAGACCGCCAGCCGTAACCGCTATCATAACCGCCGCAACGAATGACATTGCACTGCTGCGCGACGTTTGTGCCGCTGAACGTGAACGAAACCGGGAAAGTGGTGCTGAACAGGATGCCACAGCCGTATGGTAAATCTGAGAAGAGTGAATCCTCGATGCGGTTATTGGCGCCGCCGTAAATGGCGCCGCCATTGGCCAGAAAAGGCAGCTGTCCGGTGCAATGGGTTATGACGTTGTTACCGGGTGTGTAGTTACCAGAAGACGGAGCCGGCCAGATGGCAAAACAGTCGTCGCCAGTGCCACGGGCGGTGCAGTTGGTCACCATGGTGTTTTGCATGGCAAAGTTGATATTGATGCCGTCCGCGAGTGTGTTGCGGAACCGGCAACTATCCACCACAAGGCCGCTGGAATTGAAGATCCAGGCGGCGGCCTTGGTATGTTCCACCCAGATACGCGAGATGCTGGAACCCGTGCCGTAGCTGCCTCCCAAGCCGTCATTACCCTCCGTGTCGTTCCGGTAATTCAGGCAGCCGACGATGGCGAAATTGGATAACTCGATGTTATTGCCAGCGCCATTTAGATTAACCCGCCGAGACGGAGTTGCGTAAAGTGAAGGACTACCGGTCAGCTTGGAATACCACATGCCCGCCCCACTAATTTGGGTGTTGGAATACAAATTGAGTGTGCCCGTGATCAAATAGGTGCCGGTCGGAATCCAAGCGGACTTGTTTTGGGATCTCGCGGCGTTGATACAATTTTGGAATGAGATGGTGCAATCAGTGACACCATCGCCGACTGCGCCGTAATTGGTCACGGAAATGGAATTAGCCGGCTGCGAGAGAGTCGCCGGAACGTTTTCCGCATCCACCAGGTCAATGACGTAAAAGGCTGCCGTGTCGGTGGTATCTTTTTGCAACCGCACGACTGTTCCGACATTTAGATTCAACCCGTTGGTGCGCACTTCGTCAAAAAAGTTACGCGCGAAACCGGCGGTGGGGTTGTTCGTAAATGGGTAATTTCCATATAGCCAAGAATACTTCGAGGTCACAGGCAGCCTGGCTGCCAGCACTCCATTGGTGTAACAACTGAGCGTATAATCCGCCCCCACGCCATCGGCTGTGTCCGGCACACAATAGCGCACCACCAGAGCAGTGGCGGCGGACTGGTTGGTGAACTGAATATATTGACCGGTGCCGTTCAACTGAACACACATGCGTCCCGACGCCTCGGCAGGAATTCTAATCGGGTCATATTGCGGCCCTAAAACCGTGCCACCGCCCACCAGCATGTCTTCCGCCTCGTAACTCGTCCACGGCACCGCCGCGCCTGGCGTGGCTCCAACTGAGACCGCGAAAACAATCCAAATCAAAAAAAACAGAATAGAATAGGCCGCCGTCTTTGAATATCCATCTTCAATTGAACCCCAGATTGGCAAGGGGGTGAATTTATAAATCATAGACTAGGACGGTTAATCGGGGTTGGGGTTTTGCACTTAGCCAGATTTCTTTTGTTTCTTTCCATGCGCCATAGCCCGGGCCGGCAGTTCTTAACCGACAGACCAGCCAGCTTGACATTTTACATATCCCATTTCAAAAGCAATCCGTCGAGCTTGAAACGGCACAGGCTCGACGGATGCTTGATTTCTAATTTTCTAACGCAATGACGTCCGTTTTATTGGGTAGCCAGCCGATAGAAGCGACGAGCAACAGCGGCGGTTGCGTCAGGCACGACAACATTGATCCCCGTGCCATTGGTGGTGGTCAAGGTGGTCCAAGTGCTGTCCGTCAGATTTGTCTTGTATTGCACGGTGTAACTATGATTAATCACTGTCGGAAAATTCAGGTTGAGATTGGCTCCGGAACGGTTGATCGCACTGATAGGCGAATATACCTTGACTTCCACTGCGCCATGCGTGATGGGGTTGGTGGCTGAGTTGTCAGGACCCCACAAGCCGAACCCATACTGAATGTGGTCGCCCGCAGTCGTTGCCACCGTGACGTTGAAAGGCTGGCCAGCCGTAAGCGGAGCATCGTAGCGATGTTCCACGCTCCAGTCCGGTGAACCATCCTTGATCCAAGCCCGGGCGGTGTATTGCGAATTCAGACTGTTGCTCGAGCAATAGCCTGAGAACGTAACGACATCACCCGCCAAGCTGTCGTTCTGGATGTAGTAGTCCTGCTCCAAGTAAGCCGCCGGGGAGCCGTCAAGATTGACGTAAGCCGAATTTATTGGATTGGTGGCACCATCATAAACACTGGTGTTGGGTTGGAGCGTGATCACGTCGTTGGCTGTATCCACAGTGGCTCGCAGCACGGCGGGCGAAGTAGTGCCAGGGCCGGTGTTTGATTTAGGACTAGTGCCAGCCGCGCCGCTCGCCGGTGGAGCCGAAATGAGGCTGGCACCGTTCCAACCGTTGATATAGCCATTAAAGGGTGCCAAAGCGCGGTCAAAGTAGAGCCATCCCGGATTGCAAACGACCAGGGAAACCGTGCTCGTAGCCGAGAGCAAACTCGAGTCAGTAACCACCAGCTTGTAAGTTCCTTCCTGCGAGGGCTGCACGCCGGTCAGGCTCAAAGTGCTGGTTGCAGAACCAGAGATGCCGCCACCATCGGTCAGATTTGCTCCGTTTTTCGACCAATGATAAGTCAGACCATTGCCGGTGGCGTTCGCCGTAAAGGTCGCGTTCGATCCCAGAAGAGTGTTGGCTGTGCCAGGCGTGATGGAAAGGATCTGCGGCCCAGCAGAAACCACGTTGTTGCTGGAAAATATAACGTAGCCAAATTGGCCCACGTAGTTGGCCGCGGCCGGATTGGTCCGGCAGGGTGTCCCCTGCCACTCAAAACCCCATTGAACGTGATCCCCGCTGGTGTTGATCACATCAGTAATGGTAAAAGTCTGGCCATTGGTCAGGCTGCTAAGCGCGACTGTCTGCTCCCCATAGTATGTCCAGCCAGAACTAAAATCTTTGATAAACGCCACCAAGGAACTGGCCATGCCCGCGTCGGTCAAGGCGTTGGTGACCAAGGTGCCGGAGAATACCACTGTGTCGCCACCTCTGGCCCCGGTTGATGTGCTGTCAACATAGAACGTATTGTCGTAAGTTGCCACCGCCGCGCTGGTGCCGGATGCATCCGCCCAAATGTTGAGATCCGTTTGAAAATTAATATCAAGACTGATGTCTGGTGCGCATTGCACCACTCCTTGGCTGCTGATCGTCCCTTGCAATTGCGGAGTTTGTCCACCGACACCGAGGTAGCCGCTGGCGGGGGCATAATTTGCACCTAATTGATCCACCACATTCCGGTAGCCCGCCCAGGCTTGGGACGGATCAATATAAACGTAAACATTCGTCGGCGGTGGCGGTGGCGTCACCACCCCGCCATTGGTGCTGATTATGGCCATGCCGTAGCTGGCAACATTGGCGGAACGCACTGGAGGTCCGGACCACTCCAGACCATATTGAACATTATCATTGTTTCCATAGGCCGCAGGGAGGGTCAGCATAAAGCCCTGACCATTGGTAAGCGTGTTTATGTTCAAGGTAATGACGCCATGCAAACCCCAACCCGTGTCATAGTCTTTGATGAAGAGAATCGCGTTGCCACCATAGGGCGAAGCCAATGTGTTGGTAACGAGGCTGCCAGAGAAAGTCACCGTGTCGCCAGCGTTGGCGCTGTTGTTTTGGCAGTAAATATCGCTAATCGACTCACAAATGGCAGCACTGGTCCCCGAAGCATCGGCCCAGATCAGGGTGTCTGTGTTGTAGGGACTGGTGACGTCCGGCCAATCATCGGCTCCAATTGTGACATTACCCAAAGTGTCAACGCTGGAATTGTTGGGGAAAGCAGCGCCCAAACCAAAACCGGCTTCGCCGAGATATACCGATTGATAAGCTGGCCAGGTGGTGGCAGTAAGCCCGTTGGTATAAACATTCTCGTATCCATAGAACGCATTATTTGGGTCTGTGACGACATTGACGTCGGCAGCTTGAGCTCCAAAATTTCCAAGCCCGGCTGCCAGAGCCGTCACACCGACGGCAAACATGTTCCTCGCTGGCTTGGTTATCATTTTTATACTGGAATTTCGCATAATTTAGAGGTGGATACTTTTTGGATTTATTGTGCTTTCGACACGGTTTCTCGGTGTTTCATAGTAATTGGAACAATCTGTTTATATCATAAGCCGGCTTGCCTGCACGTCGCATGAAGTGGTGACACCTGCCAGATTGCCGTCATAAAAACGTGTCATCGCCTTCGAGAGGATTTGATATTTGAAGTCAGCTTGGAAAGGACGGACTCCTCGGCGGTCAATGATTGGCGGAGAGCCTGGCCTGTAACCACGCAAGATGTTTCTGTGCGCGGAGGTTGCCGGGTTCCAGCCGTAGGACCGCCTCAAACTCACGTTGCGCCTCCGGCCATAGCTGTTTTCTGAGCAGCCAGGCGCCGTAATCGAATCGCACCGCGAGGTTGTCCTGAATAAGCTGCGCGGCCTGGCGGAATTCCGGACCGGCAGCGTCCACCTGGCCCGCCGCGACCAGCTCCAAGGCCAATTCATGATGGGTTAATCCATCCGCCGGGTTCAGTGCCAGCCCGGCACGATAGCTCGCCAACGCCTCCTCATGCCGGTTCAGATGCGCTAACACTTTGCCGCGCCGTAGAAAAGTCTGTGGGTCGCGAGGGTCCTGTTTCAGCGCGGTGGCAAAACAATCAAGTGCCTCGGTGTATTTTTGTTGCAACGCCAGCGCATTGCCCAGTTCAATCCAGCCATCGGTGCGGCTTGGCCGAATGGCCAAGGTCTGCCGCAACAAGGTTTCAGCCTCCGCACAGTGCTGTTGGCGAACCAGCAGCCGACCGGCTTCAAAATATCCGAGCGGATCCTGGGGCAGCAAATCCCGGAAATGCTCCCATTGCGCCGTCGCCGCCGGGACATCGCCGGACAGTTCTAAAAATACCGCGTAATTTTCGCGCAGGAAGAAATCGTCCGGGCGCTGCGCCAGAAGTTGTTCGAAATTTTGCCGCGTCCGTCCGGCCTGATCGCGATTCGCTTGTATAAGCTCGGACTTGATGCGCGATTCCAACGCGCCTTGGCGTTCCTCGTTGTTCACCTGACTGCTCAATGGCGGAACTTGCATTCGTTCCACCATGAAGTGGATGACCTGCGAGCGGTTCCACGGCGAAAGACCAAGTCGTTGCTCGCATTCCGCCTGCGAAATCCAGCCGTTGGTCGTGCGCGGGAACATCGGTTCGATTTGCTCCGCCCAGACACGGGCCAGCCGGTAGCGGGCATCGAAATCGAAGTGAACGTGTTCAAAAAATGTTTCATCGCCGCAAATGCCAGTGGCAGTGCTGTCGGCCAGCACCTTCGCCGCGTCGCAAACGATCAGGCGGTCATTTTTCATCTTCTGCGGTTCGGTCCGAATGGCGGCATTGATCCGCGAATCCGCGCGAAAAGGCAGCGCGTCGTCGTCGCAGGCCAATTGAAAATGCGTCCTGGCCTCTGCCAGATTGGTTTGCGCGAGCAAACACTCGGCCCACTGATATTGGAGTTCAGCCCACTGGTCGTCGAGCCGGGCGGCCTGGGCAAAGCGCCCCCCGGCGGCGTCCCATTGCCGCTGTGCAATGGCTTGCAGACAGTTGGTGTAAAGCGCCTCGAAATCGGCGTGCTCGGCCGGGGCCAGCGTGCGTCCCGGCAAAGAGGCGAAGGGGGGACAATCCCGCAAATTTACCCCGACCGTGTCCAGCAAAACCGTCGCGCCCGAATTGATTCCGGCGCGAACGATGTCATCCAAGTTTTTCTGAAAATTTTGATAGACCGTTTCCCGCATGGGACTGCCGGGCGGTATTTGGTTGCTGAGAAACATTTCCATGCCGCCCCAAGCCGTCCCTGCTTGATCGCGCCCGGCAAATCTCCGTCCCCATTCCGTGAACCATTGACCAAGACGTAATTTCTGCGCCGCCGTCACCAACCTGGCATAGGACAACATTGGTGCCTGCCGGCCAAACACCGTTGCCGCCCCGAACGGGCCGACCATCTCATTGTTGCCCATGTAAATGATCCACAGATCACCCTCGCGGGCGGCGCATTCCCGCGCTATGGGCAGGATGACATGGGAGTCGATGGCGGTAATCGCGGTGTTGATGACCTCAAACTTCCGCCCCGGATATTTTTCCCGCAGCAGCGTTTCGAGATAGCGGTCCGGTGCAAAACTCTCGGCGGGATCCCCCATTGCCGCCGACTCACCCAAGATGAAAACGCGAAAAGTTCCGGGAGCTTTGTGGGCTGGAAATCGCAGCGGACCGGGATTGCGCACCATGTTTTTGGGGAAAAATCGGAAACTGAAATCCTCGTTTTGGACAAAGAAATCCGCACCGCCAATCGTGATGCGTTTGAAAAAATCCGGGTTGTAACCATAGCCGGCCAGCCGCAGGCAAATCTCAGCCGCCGCCAGCAGGAAAAAAGGCAGCAGCAACAGCACGCCGCGAAACATCCGGCGCCAACCACTCGAAAGCGGCTTGCGGATTGTTTGCGCATCGGCCGGAGCCGAACGGTTGTTCTTTTTGCCGGCTTTCAAGCTGGATTACTGGACTGCAATTCCCACCGAAAGCCAAGCCAAGACTTCATGGTCATCTGGCTTGATGCAGCTTTGTCCCGTCTAAGTTTGCAAACCTCATGACACCACTCTATTTAATTTTGGGGCGTATGACTTGCCAACCAGACCATGTCCACATCCGTTACCGCACAGGGAACCTGCTGGGTCAAACCGACCGTGGTTTGATAAATTACTGTTCGGTGGGCGTTCATAACCGGCCCTTTCCAAACATGGATTTCAGCATGTCCATCGGCGAAGGTCAAGCCGCACCCTCCGCCATGCTGGTTTCCAGGGAGTTCAGTAAAACTGGTGACCGCATACGAGGCCGTGTAAAGGATGGTGTCGTCGATACTATCGGGGTGCTCGTCGGTGAAAACCCAGCAGTCGGAAGGGCCTGGAAAATGAAAATCAGAGGATTTTCTCGCCACATACCATTGTTTCCAACCGAAAGGCTTGGGCGAGTCATATTTGTTTCCGTCACCCACGGCGGCATTCATGGCGATGCTCCGCACCCGATGATCCCAGCCTAGGACCCGCTGGGGCGAACTTGCATAATTGGCCGCCGGGCAGGCAAAGATTTTGGCGGCCTTGGAAACATAAGGGGCGAGCGAAGCATATGTATCGCTGGTGATCAAAGTCTCATTGGTATTATACAGGCCGGCAGTCCAGTCAACCTTGCCGCCTGCCCATGAAGGCTGACCGTTGAAAGTAGTCGAACCACTGAACAAGAAGTCGTTGTTGTAGGGAAGCAGCTCGTTGTTGTCCCCGGAGAACATGAACCACGCAAGTGCGAGTTGTTTTTTGTCGCTCATGCAGGATGTGGCCAGGGCTTTTTGCTTGGCCAGACTTAAGGCGGGCAACAGCATGGCAGCGAGGATGGCGATAATCGCGATCACCACGAGAAGTTCAATCAGTGTGAAGGCTCGCTTGGGAAACAGAGATGCGAGGCCGTTGACGTTGGTTTGACGGGATTGTATTTTCATGGTTGAGAACTTTGGGGATGTCTCAGATAAAGTGATCTGCTACCCTCAAGGTTTTATAATTAGGGCGTTTGTTTCTAAAGGCACCGGTTCATGCAGCAGTTCATTACAGAGTAATGCGGATTATTTAACTGGAATTTAGCGCGGAATCAATTTGCCGACAGTCGCATGAAGTGGCGACAAGCTTACCCTTGCAGCAACCGCCAGATGAACCATTTTTTTATCGTCTCCATGAAAGTCTTTTGCCATTGTTCAACTTGAAGCCAGTGAAGCGCATCGCAAAAATTTTCAGCATAACCGCCGTATTGATTCCGGCATTGATCTCTACGTTCCAGGCCCATGCGGTCGTTTTGTGGAGTGACTTTGACCCCATAACCGTTAACACCAACGGCCCAGGCACCGACCTGCTTGGCGGTGCAGTGAAACGGGATGACGCGGCGAACGACACGTTGTATTTCAAGTTCCGCGTTGAACCCATTTCCGATGAAACCACCGAGCCTTACTTTGCCGCGCTGGAACTTTTCGAAGATGATGCCGAACGGCTCGGTGTGGGCAACGCGCTGGACGCCTGGGCTTATAGTGTGTTTTTCCCGGGGGCGCAAAGCAGCGGTGTGCCGCCGGCAGGATACCTCGACCTGCGCTCGGCCCATCCCGACCCCAATGCTCTCGCGCACCTTGCCAACTACCAATGTCCCCACCGTGGCGAGACCACCACCATAGTTTTTAAAGTCCAATATGTTCCCAACGGTGAAGGCCTCGTGACCGTCTGGCTCAATCCCGACCTCGGCCCCGGCGCGAACGAAATGAATCAACCCGAAACTCTGACCACGCGCTTTAATGCGAATGCTTCTTTTGACGAACTTCGTCTCCGCCACGGCGGCAACGGTGGTGGCTGGATATTCAGTGACCTGGCGATTGCCACCGCTTTCAATGATTTTGTGGATTCGAGCAGCGCTCAGCCCGGCGGTGGCGAAGCCAATCTGGCCCGAAGCGAAGACTCGCTGCAATTTCAATCCTGGCTCAAGAACCAGGGATTGCCTCGCGTGCCGGTGGACGCCATCCAGCAAACGCGCGACGGCTATCTTTGGATTGCCGCCGGCGGAGCCATTGCGCGCTTTGATGGGTTGCGATTTGTTCCGTTAAACGGGCAGAACGCTGAAACGAATTTTCCCACGCAGACCATTTTCGGCGACAGTCAGGGCGCGCTGTGGGTGGCTGTGTCCAGCGGTTTGCAACGCTGGCAAAATGAGCATGCAACCATGTTGACAATAAACGATGGCTTGCCCGACGCCAACATCACGGCCTTGAACGAGGACGCGCAGGGCAATGTTTGGATTGGCACCACGGCGGGGCTGGCAATCTGGAACAATGGCCGGTTGGTGCCGCTGGCTGCTGCGAGAAGGATTCGCGGCCGCGCCATCACCGCCATCTTCAAGGACCGGCAAGGCTCGATGTGGCTGGCCGTCCAAGGCGCGGAAGTTTTTCAATTCAACCACGGCCACTTCATCTCTCTCACCGATGACTCAGCCAAAGATTGGATGACGGGCGTCCATGCTTTACTCGTGGATGCCTCGGGCAGGGTCTGGCTGGCCGCCGGCGAGGACGCCGTGCTGTGCCACGACAAGGATGGCTGGCACCATTACCGGATCCCGAAACGAGTCACCGGCTCACGAGTGAACGCCCTCGCAGATGAACCTGACGGCACGATTTGGGCCGGTGGCGCGGGCGGGTTGTTTTTATTTTCAAATGGAAGATTTTTCGCCGTCCCGGCCGGCAGCAGGCTGGCCGGGAACACGGTTGAATCCTTGTTCGTGGATCACGACGGCGCGCTGTGGGCCGGGACGGACGAAGGCTTGAACCGGTTGCAGCACAAAAGTCTTTTCACACTCGGCCAGGGCGAGGGCCTCGGTTTCGGTCCGGTGCAGGGGCTGGCGCAGGTTTCACCCGGCGTGGTCTGGGCGGCACGAACCGGCGACGGCATCTATCGTTGGGACGGCCGCAGCTTCAGCCGGTTGAGAGCCGCCGGACTTTCGTCGCATAATTCGCAGGCCAACGCGTTGCTCCTGGGCAGCGACGGCGTGTGTTGGGTCGCCAGCACGGGCGGCTTGCTGCGCTACAAGGATCCCGTCGCCGCCGCCGACGAAGTTCGTTGGTTTGAACTGCCGGGCGAGGACATTGTCGCCCTCGCCGAGGGCCAAGACGGCTCTTTGTGGGCTGGCACGCACGCTGGAAAACTCTGGCAATTGCGCGAAGGGAAGTGGATAGCGCAAAATTCGATTTCAATTTCCAATTCAATCAATGCCATTCTACCGGCCCCCAATGGCACGGTCTGGATTGGCACCGAGGGAAACGGATTGATTTGCATAGATCACAAAGTCGCAACATTTTTTGGCAAGAACGCAGGACTGTCGAGCGAGCTTGTCAAGGCGCTTTACTTGGATGCTCAGGATGTCCTGTGGGTTGGAACCGCGGCCGGCTTGTGTTGCAAGCGGGGCGATAAAATTTCCAATTTCACTGCCCGCAACGGTCTGCCCAACAACTCGGCGTTGCAGATTTTGGAAGACTCCGCCGGCAGGCTCTGGTTGGGCACCGCCCAGGGCATCGCCTGCGTGCATAAAGACCAGCTGGCAGATTTTGCAGCTGGCAAAATTGCCGCGCTGCATCCAAAAATTTTTAATCACGCTGACGGCATGCCGTCCGAGGAATGCACCGGCGGTTTTTGCCCCGCCGCCTTGAAAAGCCAGTCAGGGCTTCTCTGGTTTCCCACGACGAAAGGCCTGGCGGTCATCGCGCCACAGAATTGGCCGGTGGAAAAGCCGTTGCCCGGCACCGTGATTGAAGAAATCCTGCTTGATGGCGTTCGAGCAAGCGCGGATTCCGATTCTGCCGGGTTCCGGATTCCGCCCGGCAAGCACCGGCTGGAATTGCGTTACACTGGCCTTCGCTTTGATGCGCCGGAAACCATTCGGTTCCGTTACAAGCTCGAAGACTGGGACGCGGATTGGATCGAAGCGGGAACCAGCCGCAGCGCGGTTTATAGCCTCGTGCCGCCCGGCCAGTATAATTTCCGGGTCATCGCCTGCAACAGCGACGGCAACTGGGCCACCAGCGGAGCGGAGATCCGATTGGTTTTCGCCAGACATTTCTGGCAGTCTTGGTGGTTTCTCGGCCTCGCCGGCGTCGTATTGCTGACCACCGTTGGCAGCGCGGTGCGCCTGATCGAGCGGCAGAAAGCCCGGGCGCGGCTGAAACGGCTGGAACAAGAGCGGGCGCTGGAACGGGAGCGCACGCGGATCGCCCAGGATTTGCACGATGAAATGGGGGCGAAGTTGTGCCGCATTTCCTTCCTGAGCGAACATGCGCGGCGCGACAGCGTCAACCCGGCGGAAATGCAGGAGCAGATCAAATCCATCTCCGACGACTCGCGGGAAGTCTTGCACTCGCTGGACGAAATCGTCTGGGCCGTCAATCCGCAGAACGACACGCTGGAACACGCGGCCTCCTATTTGGCTCAATTTGCCCAGGATTATTTTTCCATGACCGGCGTGGAATGCGAGTTGATGGTGCCCGCGCAAATGCCTGCGTATCCGGTTTCTTCGCAGGTGCGGCATCATCTTTTTCTTGCCGTGCGCGAGGCGCTCGCGAACATCTTGAAGCATTCCGCCGCCACGCACGCGAAAATTTCCATGGTCTGCCGGAACGGCAGCTTCGAGATCATGGTGAAGGACGACGGCAAAGGTTTTGACTCAAATACACAAATGGCCGACGATGCGCATATCGGCGATGCGCGAGACGGATTGCGGAACATGACCAAACGATTTGCGGATGTCGGCGGACAATGTTTTGTCGAATCAACGGTCGGTCAAGGCACGACCATAAAATTTATCTTGCCACTGAAAACTGCCGAAAGGGTTACATGATTTATGATCACGGTTTCCATCGTTGACGACGAAGCCAAGCTGCGAGAATCCATCGCGACCTTTGTGAATGGCTCGGCGGGTTTCAAATGCGTGAGCAGTTACGGTTCGGCCGCAGCCGCGCTGAAAAGCCTGCCCGCCGACAAACCAGACGTGGTGCTCATGGACATCAACCTGGGAGAAATCAGCGGCATTGAGTGCGTGGAAAAATTAAAGGCGCAGTTCCCGGAAATGCAAATCCTGATGCTCACGGTTTATGAGGACACCGAAAAAATTTTCCGCGCGCTCGCGGCGGGCGCCAACGGCTATCTGTTGAAGCGCTCCAGCCCGTCCAAACTGCTGGCCGCCATCCGGGAAGTCCACGCCGGCGGCTCGCCCATGACCAGTTCCATCGCACGCAAAGTGGTCGCGTCCTTTCAAAAGCAAAAACCGGCCGCCGACGCTGCCGGAGAAAAAAACGGGCTTTTATCGCCGCGCGAGCAGGCCGTGCTGGACGGCCTGGCCAAAGGCTGGACCTACAAACAACTGGCGAGCGAACTGGACATCAGCATTGACACCATCCGCACCTACATCCGGCGCATCTACGAAAAACTGCACGTGCAGTCGCGCACCGAAGCCGTCGCCAAATATTTGAAGCCCTAAGGCCCCGGCGGCGGCGCTGAAACTATTCGCTGGTGATGCGGAAGCTGGCCGAGCTGTTTTGCGTGTCCACGATCCTGGAATTTTTCAGACTTAAACCGCCTTTGGCATCGGCGCGAATCGTGAGGCCGTGCCGGCCGGAAGTGGCAAGACCGCAATCCGGAATGGCCACGTTTTCAAGCTGCACATCCGACAGGATGCCCTCGCCGTGCGCGCTGCCCGGAGCCACGACCCCAAAGCCGTCGGACAAACTGTCCGTGATGTTTACGCCGCTGATTTCCACGCCCGAAATGCTGCGCCGGTCCAGACAAAGCTGAACCGCCGCGCGCCAGCTCCAGCCCTGATCGAAACCGCCGCAGCGAACCACGTCGCAGTGGCTCACCACGGTCGTGCCGCTGAAATTATTGTCAATTTTCAGCTTGTCGTCCGAGGTTGGAAACGTCGTGCTCAACAAAATCCCGCTGCCTTGCGAGATGTCCTGGAGCAAACAGTCTTCCACGCGATTGTTTTTCCCGCCATAAACCGCGACGCCATTGGCGAGGAACGGCACTTGGCCGGTGCAGTGGCGAATGACATCAAAGCCGGGCTGGGGCGTTTGCTCGGTGTAGCCTTGATCCGACGCCGTCGGCCAAATGGCAAAGCAATCATCACCCGTCCCGCGCGCGGCGCAATTTTCAATCAAAAACTCGCGACAGCCGAGGCACAGATTAATGCCGTCTGCCAGCGTGTCACGAAACCGGCAGCCATCCACGACCACTTTCGTGCCGTTGTAAAACCACATGCCGACTTTGGTGTGTTCCACCCAGATGCGCGAGATGGTGCAGTTGGTGCAACCGGCGCCGTGAATGCCGTCGTTCGGTTCGTCGTCATTGCGGTAAGTCAGCTTTCCGATGATGGCAAAATCGGCGAGATGAATGTCGCTGCCCTTGAGTTTGAAGCGCACGCGCTTGTCCGCCTGGCTGTAAAGATCGACGTCGCCCACAAATGTCGTGTGCCACATGCCCGCGCCTTGAACGATCGTGTCGGAGCCGCAAATAATGTCGCCAGCCAGCTTGTAAATGCCGGCGGGCACCCAGACGATTTTTTTCTGCTCCCGAGCCGTCGCGAGGCAATGGCGCAACGCCTCGGTGTCATCCGTTTCGCCGGTGCCGCCCGCGCCATAATCCATCAGGGAAAGCGAATTCGCCGGAGCCGTCAACGGCTGGGCGACTTTTTCCAAATCCACCAAATCCACAATGCAGTAAGCCGGGTCATTGTAGGCTTTTTGCAGGCGCAGCACGTCGCCCTTCAGGATCTTCAAACCTTGCACGCGGGCTTCGTTGTAAAAATTGCGCGGCCGGCCGTTCTTCGGCTGGTTGTTGAACGGATAATCGCCGTAAACCCATGAGTAATGTGACGTCAGCGGGATCCGTTTCACAAATTTCCCGTTTTGATAAAGGCTGATGCTGGAGTTCAGCCCGCCGCCATCCGGCGAATCGGGCAGGCTGTAACGCACCACCATCCCGTTCGCCGGCACGCTGGCGGTGAATTCAACGTATTCGCCGATGGAATTCAGCTTCACGCATTTCTCGCCGGAAGATTCGGTCTCGACCAAAAACGGCTCATACTTCGGCCCCAGCACCGTGCCGGTGGTTTTCATGTCCTCGGCCTCATAAGTCGTCCACGGGACATCCGCGCCCGCACCGGCGCGAACGGCGGCGGGACAAATTAAGAGAGAAAACAAAAACGCGAGGCGAAGGATGGTTGAGTTCATAAAATATGGGGAGAACGGGTTTTACCTTCAATACTTCAAGGCCAGGCTGGCACCGGGCGCGACGCATGACGCTTTGCCGGCGACCACAAAGAGGTGTTTCGTTTTGTTGGCGGCCTCGGCGTTGATCGTGACGCGGTGCCGGGTAATTCTGATGCCAAATTGGTCGCCGCGATGAACGAGATTGAATTCAAGCGTGCGCCACTTCTTGTAAAATCGCGGCTGGATGGCGATCTGGTTTTCGCCGGCTTGGACGCCGCCGAAACCCAACACCGCCGTCATCCACGCGCCGCCATTGGCGGCGGGATGCGAGCCGCCCATGAAAATGGTGCCGACATAGACTTTATATTTCGCCTCCAGGTCGATTTTCGCGGTGTTTAAAAAATATTTGTAAGCCCAGTCCACTTTGCCGATGTCGGCGGCGACCATTGCGTAGGCGCAGGCGCTCAAACTGGATCCGTGTTCCGTGCGCGGCTCATAGTATTCCCAGTTCGCCTTTTTGACAGCTTCAGAAAAACGATTCTTAAACAAATTGAGCATCATCACCACGTCCGCCTGCTTGATGACCCGGGTTGGGACGGCCACGCCCTGGCCGCCGCCGAGATATTCATTGGGATGAATCTTGCGCGCTTTCACGGCCGCGACAGTGGCGTCTTCCAGCCGGAAGTAATCATCAAATTGCTCAATCACGCCGGTCTTTTTGTCCGGCTGCGGAACGTAAAGTAACTTTGCCGCCGCGACGAATAGCGGCAGTTCGCCGGCGATTTTGATTTTACGCACCAGCGCCTTCAATGCAGCCGGATGCTTGCGCTGGAGGTGGGCCACCGTCGCGTTGGCGATTTCGAACGTTGCCTTGGCCACCATACTCGTGAAGGCGTTGTTGTTAACGCGTTCGTGATATTCGTCCGGGCCGGTGACATCGAGGATTTCGTAGCGGTTTTTCTCTGGCTTAAAATACGCGTAGGATGAATAAAACCGCGCACATTCCAGAATGACTTCCGCGCCGCCGGCGAGGAGCAGCGAATCGTCGCCAGTGAGCTTGAAGTATTCCCACATTGCGATGGCAATATCGCCGCTGATGTGAACCTGCTTGTCGCGGAAATACGTGCGCAGATCGCGGCCCGTAATCGGGTCGCCGATGTTGAAATACGTGCAGGCCTCGTCGCCGGTTTCCTGGCTCTCCCACGCGTAAAAAGCGCCGCGATAACCGACACTTTCGGTCCGCGCCTTGCGCCGCGCGCCGGCCAGCGTCCGGATGCGATAGCGCAGGAGTTCCGCCGCTTTCGCCGGATCAGTGTGGAGAAAAAACGGAAACATGAACATCTCCGTGTCCCAAAAAATCGCGCCCTTATAGACCTGGCCGGACAACGCCCGGGCGGGAATGGAATTGGCGCTGCCGCTCACCGGCGCGACGATCAGCAACTGGAAAATGCTATAGCGCAGCGCGCGCTGCGCCTCGTCGTCGCCTTCGATCTTCACGTCGCAGCGCGCCCATTTCTTGGCCCACTCGGAGCTGTGACGAGCAAGACAACCGGTGTAACCCAGCGACTTCGCTTCGCGAACACACTTGATGGCGGCTTCACTGGGCGATTTGACGCCATCATTGGCCGTGAAGACGGCAAAGAATTTTTGAAAGGTGTAAGTCTTTCCGGCTTCCAGCGTCAGGTTGATGACGCGGAGATTTTTCTGGCCGCGCGTTGCCTGCGCTTCGTTTCCAAAATTAATTTCAATCGCCTCCGCCACGGCTACGCACCTGACCGCCTCGTTGGTGACGCCATGGACCAGCAGGACGCCGTCTTTTTTGACGGGAGTGAGCTGCAACAAATGCGGGCCGTTCAAGTCCCAGATGTTGAAATCAATTCCGGTTTCAATTTGAACCTTCGCCGCCTGATCGCAGGTGACGCTAAACTGGATGACGCCGAGGTGCGGATTGTCGGCGCTTAAAAAACGCGATGACTTCAGTTGGAGATTTTTTCCGCGCGCGGAAAAAACGGTTTCGCGTTCGAAGACGGCGTTTTCAAGGTTCAGGCTTTGCCGGTGGCTTTTGATTTTGGTCGTGAGCGCGGAGATTTTCACGCCGTCCAGCGTGACTTGCGTGAAGCCGCCGTTGGGTGCATTCACCGGCTCGCGCCAGGCGCTGCCGACCCGATCAAAAATGCCCGCGAGCGTGAGGCCGACCAGTTGCTCCGGCCCGAATTCATCGAGAGTGCCACGATAACCCAGGTAGCCATTCGCAATCTGGTAAACATTACCCGACCGCATGATGGCTTCCTTTTCGTTGATGAACTGGTCAGTGCGAACTTGCCACAGGTTGTTCACGGGAATTCTTTTCGCTCGAGGAATCTTTGACAAACATCATCAGTCCGCCGGAAATAATCATGGTGACGCCGCCGAGCACGATGGCGTCGATGGCTTGTCCGTGAAACAGCGTCCGCACCAGCAGACCCAGAATGGCTGACGCCAGAATCTGCGGGATGACCACAAACAAATTGAACATGCCCATATAGACGCCCATTTTGCGGTGCGGCACGGCGCTGCTCAAAATGGCGTAAGGCATGGTCAGCAAACTGGCCCACGCAATGCCCGATGCGATCATCGAAATGAGCAGCAGTTTTGGCTCCTTGAACAGCACCATCGAAATCAGCCCCAGCCCGCCGATGAACAGGCAAACGACATGCGTGCTGACGCGGCCCAATTTCCGAGCCAGCACCGGCAGGAAAAAAGCGACCACGGCGGCGGTCGCATTCCAGACCGCAAAGAGCACGCCCACCCAGTCGGCACCTTGATTGTAGAGTTCTGATTTTGGATCCGTGCTGCCGAAGTGATAGCTCGTCACCGCCGACGTGGTGTAGATGAACATGGCGAACAGCGCGAACCAGGTGAACACCGTCACGAGCGCGAGCCGCTTCATCGTGGCCGGCATATTTTGCAGGTCATAAATGATCTCGACCATCGCATCCACCTTGCCGAGCGAATAGCGTTTGGCGGCGGCGATTTGCAACGCGCCATAAATAGCCAGCCCAAACGACAAAATATAAAGCCCCTGATACCAACTCAGGCTCTTCACCAGATAAGTCAGAATCAAGCCCGCCACCACCAGCACCGCGCCTTCGGCGTAGTAAGCCTTGGGGTTCATCTGGATCTCAGATCCTTCTTTCGCCGCGGCATCTTTTTCGTGGGCATTGAAAGCGTCCTGTTCCGCCGGCGAATATTCTTTCACGGAAAAAATCGTCCACAGCACTGCGGCGAGAAACACCACGCCGCCGATATAAAAAGACCATTTTACCGACGATGGAATCTGGCCGGCCGGCGCGATATTGGCCATGTGCAGCCAGTTGGTGAACGCATACGGCAGCAGCGACGCGATGACTGAACTGGCACCGATAAAAAATGTCTGCACGGCAAAACCCGTGGTGCGTTGCTCGTCCGGCAACATGTCGCCGATGAACGCGCGGAACGGCTGCATCGTGATGTTGATGGAGCCGTCCATCAGCCACAACGTCCCGGCCGCGATCCACAACGCGGGCGAATTCGGCATGATGAGCAGCGCCAGCGAGGATAAAATGGCGCCGGCGAGAAAATACGGTTTCCGACGGCCCAGCCGGTTCCACGTTTTGTCGCTCATGTGGCCGATGATGGGCTGGACAATCAACCCGGACACCGGCGCGGCGATCCACAAAATCGGAATGTTGTCCACCTTGGCCCCGAGCGTCTCGAAGATGCGGCTGACGTTGGCATTTTGGAGCGCGAAGCCAAACTGGATGCCGACGTAGCCGAAGCTCATGTTCCAGAGCTGCCAAAAACTTAATCGTGGTTTCAGCTTCATATTGGATTTCGTCAAGCCGTTGCCAGAATCGAGGTTGTCTTTTTGGCTGCGACCCATGCATTGATTTTTTCCGGATTGGTTTCCGCGAGGTCTGCCACCACCACGTCGGCGCCATTGGCTTTCAATTCGTGCGCGTTGTTTTCCCGGGCAATGCCGATCACCAAACCAAATTTTCCTTTGGCTCCGGCCTGCACCCCCGAGACAGCGTCTTCGATCACGATAGCCCGACCGGGAGTTGCACCGAGGTCGGCGCACGCAGTAATGAAAATGTCCGGCTCTGGTTTTCCTCTCAGTCCCATCTGGACGGAAACAATGCCGTCCACTCGCGCTTCAAAGAGATGCAGAATGCCAGCTTGTTTTAGAACGTAGTCACCATTCTTGCTGGAAGTGGCCAGACCCACCCTGACACCATGGCCGCGCAATTCCTCGATTAGTTTCAGGGTGGAGTCATACAGATCCACGCCATCTTCTTCGACGATTCGGTTAAAAAATTCATTTTTGCGGTTGCCTAGTCCGCAAATGGTCTCCGTTTGTGACTCATCTTCCGGGGAGCCAAATAGAATATTAATACCTCTTGATTTGAGAAATGCTTCCACGCCCTTGTATCTTGGCCGGCCATCCACATAGGGAAGGTAATCGCTAACATGGGTGAATTCGCGGAACGGTTCCCCATGGTTCCGTTCGCGGTGCCTGAGATACTCGTCGAACATTTTTTTCCACGCAAGCGAATGCACGGAGGCGGTCTTGGTGATCACACCATCCATGTCAAAAATAACTGCGTCAAAATTAAGCATCGGAGAATTTCGGACACATTAAAGATATTGCGCGTTACGCCACAGTCGCATGAAACGGTGACAGCGCAAGGTCACCTTGTTGAAATCCAAAAGAACTAGAGTGCCGTCGTATGGTCCGGAACAGTTTATATCGTGTGCATGGCTAATTGCTGCTCATGCGGTGATTGGGAGATCGAAAAGTCCTTTGCAGTGCGTCTGCCAGGTGTAATTTTTGAAGGTGGTTGGTTGGGGGTGGTGCTTGGGCGTTGGCCGCTTCGCCAGGTGTCTTGCCAGCTAGAGCGGTTCAACAAAATCTGTAGCCTCAAGAGGCAAACCAACCGAGGGCATCTTGGGGCGTCACCTTGGCTGGGGCTTGGCCGATGGCTGAATAATGACGATTAAAATTGCCCGGCCCGTTGCCTATTGGTCAGGATGAAGGCAGCCAGAATTTCGGGCATCTACGGGTTAATCTGCCATATTTACTTGACCGACTTGTGCGTCAACGGTGGCTGAAACTCGAAGACAGCGATTTAACAAGGCTGGTTGAGGTGCCGCAGGCAGTTTTTCCGTGTGTCGTCTCGTCGCAGCCAGCACCACTCCGCGCGCGGGCTTTTGGGGGCTGACATCAACTGCATGTAAATCTGCTATATCGGGGAAATAAGAATTCCGCAAAACAAATCCCCGGCAGAAATCGGAAATTATCAGTGGAAGGCTGGGCAGATCTTATTGCATAATCATCGAAACAATCAAACCAGCGCTGCATGAACGACGATTTTGTCAAAGTGGGAGGTCTTCTGAAGAGCGCCAACCGCGTGTTGTTCATCACCGGGGCGGGAGTCTCGGCCGAGTCGCAAATTCCCACCTTCCGGGGAGCCACGGCCGCATTTGCGGATGGCATGACTGAAGACGGCGTTCCCTTTGAGGAGGTTCTTTCCGCCGAGACCTTCGTGAAGAATCCAAAGTTGGCCTGGAAATATCTTTCCATTTTGGAGTTGAGCATGCGTGGCAAGGTGCCGAACGCTGCGCACCTGGCCATGGCCGCGCTGCAGACGCCACAGCGCAGTATTTATGTTGCGACCCAGAATATCGACGAGCTTCACCAGCGCGCCGGTTCGCAAAATGTATTTGAGCTGCATGGTAACCTGCGGCGGATCAGCTGCACGGAATGCAATTATTCGGTCCACTTGGAAACCTTCGAGGGCATCGCAAAATTACCGCGCTGCCCAAGATGCGATGCCATTCTGCGACCGGACGTAGTGCTTTACGGCGAGAACCTGCCCCTTGGCGTCCTTGACGCATTCAAAGATGAGCAAACGAAAGGTTTCGATCTGGTCTTTTCGGTCGGAACCACAAGCCTTTTTTTCTATGTGGTCGAACCCGTCTTGGCTGCCGCACAACGGGGAATCCCGGTGGTGGAAATCAACCCGGAAACAACTCCCATTTCGGAGGTGGCGGATTTTCGGTTCGCAGGGCCGGCAGGACAGACTCTGCGCAGGCTGGTTCAGACCGCAGCGATAGACTGAGCCGTTTTATAGCTGCCTGACTTCAGGCCTGTCATCATTCTCGTCAGCAGCCTCCATGATCCACGCCATTTTGAGAGGGGGTCCAACAGCTTGGGCAGGCCGTTGTTGCCGGCTCGACCATCAGGTAATGCTGCAGCGACAAGCCCACGCCTAAAACAAAATCGTTCGCGGTCAGAAGCCGGCCGCATCCAACTTCTGCGTGATCGCGCTGATGCTCGAAGCGCTGAACTCATGCCCGCACAACTCCTCTGTGATCGCCGCCGCCGGTAATACCCGCTCCGATACCCAAGCCGTTGTTCGCTCCGCTCGTGTTTGCCCGCCTGCAAGCATTCTTCCATCTCCACTTCCAGAATGGATTGCACCGCCGCCTGCACCACCGGCTGTAGAAAATCCGGCTGCGCCATCAAAACAGACTTCACCTGCGCCACATCCAGGGTTGCTTTCGTTCCGTCGTTCTTTTTCGCTTTCGAGGTCATGGTTCTTGCCTTGCTCTTTACTGGGTTCGCTAACACACCCCAGTGGCTACCATGACCTCATCCCTGTTTGCAGAACTTTTGAAACACTACCCGTTAATGGGTCCTTAACTGGCAGTGAAAGCCGATTTCCGGCAAGGCAAGTGCGGAGCAAGGTTGTGACGGATCGGCCAGGCTTGGCACTGGACAGAAAGAAGCGCCGGTCCTGTCGCCAGGCCGGCGCGGAGAATTGTCGGGACGAACGGCGACGCCGCCCCGTTGAGGATGAAAAATTTTTCAGGCGGTTTGCCGTCGCCGCCGCCAAAAAAATTCCTGGTAAGTCAGCCGCAGATTGGACGCCGCCAGCCGTTCCCCGTTCAATAAAATGCGCCGGGGCAATCTTCACGCATACGTCCAAAACGTCCGGCGCGCTGCCAGCGTAATCGCGGCGTGCAAAAAATCAAGCCGCAGAAAATGAAACCGGCAAATAAAAACACCGACCGTTTTGCCATGGCCGACGCGTGTGCGGTGGTCCTAAATTTGATTTCAACCGCTGCAAAATGCGCACGGCCTTAAGTGTGTTTCGGCGAACTGGCACGAGTTTTTTGACGCCAGGGAATAATCCATCCGCAAACATCGCTCCACCAATCCCCAAAAATTAGAAGGATCAATTTCAGCCCGGCCTCCGCCACAGGAACCAACGAAGTCAGTAAAGCCCAAATTATTACGGCCGTAGCTGATCGTCCAATCCCCCGCCGCCGCCAGCGCCGACGTCAGGAAAGAGGAAAAGAAATCACCGGCCTGAAGGCAAAATCGGGCGGTTCGCCCTTCCTTTGTGAAGTGCATAATCCTGAAATTATTCACACAACATTTAACTTCCATAAAATGTGTCCAATTCTCTAGCAATTTATTGAAAGCGCGGGTTAATCGGAAAACCTGCCGTTCCTTACCATCGCAGGTTGCGAGTCCGAGGCTCGCCACATCCACAGGATTTATGACGCTGGCTTATCCCCCGCCGACATGAAAAGCAACGATTACCGTGACCAGTAGTATTTGTTATCTTTCGATGCGGCGATAGCCGCCTGGATTTCACGGTTTTCTCCCGGCGAAACCGGAGGAATTGATCATGATCTAGGAACTGCCACCAGTGACGGACGCCCAAGACGCGGTTAAAGCAAGGGGTTCTATCAAATCAAAAAACCGACGGGAAAATGATTGCCTCAAACAAATTCAAATCAGAGCACGGCGATGGTCAAAAAAAAGACACTCGAAGGCGGTGCCGGCTAGCTTGCCGCCATCCCGGTGGCCGCCCTTCCAGCCAGGCCACCCGGTTGCCCTTGCCGCGCTCAAAAGCACCGGTGGCCAGGCTATTTGGCCTTCGTGATTGATTTTCCCCCGCTTTTGCCGAACACTGGCCAGTCCTATGGCCGAACCTAAAGAGAATTTGCAGATGGAAAAAATCGTGTCGCTGTGCAAGCGGCGCGGATTTGTGTTTCAATCGTCCGAGATTTACGGCGGCATTAACGGCTTCTGGGATTACGGCCCGCTCGGCGCCGAACTCAAGCGCAACGTCAAGGAACTGTGGTGGAACACCATGACCCGCCAGCGCGACGACGTCGCCGGCCTCGAAGCCACCATCATCATGTCGCCCAAAATCTGGGAGGCGAGCGGCCACGTCGCGACGTTCAGCGATCCGATGATTGACTGCAAGACGTGCAAGGGCCGTTTTCGCGCGGATCAGATTTCCGACATTCCCTGCCCGCAAAAGCCCAGCAAAATGGTGTGCGAATGCCACGGCGAAAAGACCGAGGCGCGCGCGTTCAACCTGATGTTCCAAACCTATGTCGGCCCGGTGCGGGACGATTCCGCCATCGCGTATCTCCGCCCGGAAACCGCACAGGCCATTTTCGCGCAGTTCAAGAATGTGATGGAAACATCGCGCCAGAAGGTGCCGTTCGGCATCGCGCAGGTCGGCAAGGCGTTCCGCAACGAAGTCACGCCGCGCAATTTCACCTTCCGCTCGCGCGAGTTCGAGCAGA
>CAYVGC010000057.1:0-25829 GCA_964449815.1 uncultured Bifidobacteriaceae bacterium | reverse complement strand
CCGCTATCGCGGTTCACGTCGCGAGTCGGCGGTGGCTCAGCTTTTTTCGTTAGACCACTACGCACCATGCCAGATTACCATTCAGCCTTTGACGGTGGCGAGCACGTCGGTATCGCCGACCTTGACACGCTGCGAGCCTTCCAGAAGTCGTGGGAGTGGCATCATCCTTTGTCAGACGAGCAGCTTTCTTACGCTGGCAAGCGAGGTCAGATTAGGAGTGTCAGTTACTATCACGGCGGGACGACGCTTTATGAGTTTAGCGGCATTCCTGGATTCTGGCATGAGTCGTGCCTTCGTGACTTGACGCTTTCCAAAGATTACGACAAGGAGGCAGGCGTTGCCGCAGCCGATTACTACACTATCACCACCGACCGGAGAGCGAGCCTTCCGGTCGTCGTCGTGCGTGATCCTGCTGGGCGGGAGATGCTCGTCGCTTTTCAGTTTGCCTTTGAGCATGTAGCCGAGTCCATGCGTGCCGTCGCCCGCGTTCGGAGTCGGATTGCGTTCGAGGGGAAGTATGGATTTTGTGGTATTTATGAAGCTAACAAGAGATTTCTCGACGTGGCCTAACAAGTCGCCGGAGCCAACCGCCGTTGGCGCTGTCAGTTCCGCTGTCGCGGTTCACGTCGCGAGTCGGCGGTGGCTCAGCTTTTTTCGTTAGGCATCAAGCATATGTTAGCAAACATCACGACAATATGAACCAACACATTTCTACAATTCTGCTATTGTTGATACCCGCCGTTGCCGGCGGAATAGTTGCTTTGACCAATTCAACCAAAGTCAACGAATTTAGTGAAAGGTTGGAAGGTTGGACTCGAAGGCGACAAGGAATTGTATCTGCAAAGAAAGGCTTTTTCTGGAAGTGGATAGTTCATCCACCTTTACGAGTAATCGTGAAATTGTGTGACTGGACAGATTCACTCGCCCATCGTGGCCTGAAGAATGGGATTCGGATTGCTGCTGCCCTCTACATTCTAGGATTCTGGCTTCTGCTTTTGATTTATGCTTTCATGTTCGTGCTCGCTTTAATTTGTGTCGCAGTAGGTCTTGTAATCGCCTTATGGATTGTGGGACACATGCTTGGTGACAAGAGCGAGTCAAATGCGCCAGCTTGGAGTCCTAGGACGAAGGGAAGCAATGAAGACCAAGATAATATGAGCAAAAAAAGCGAAGCATCTATATCTTTTAGCATACGAATTGTAAATGACAAAGGCGAGGGCGTTTCTGGCGTCAGAGTCTATGTGCAGTATAATGTATTTGGAGGTAGTGCCACCGATGAGACAGATGATGGCGGTTGGGCGCACTTCACCCAAGTCGGGTTTGATGAAATGATAATGCAGAGAACAACATTGAAGGAAATAGGAGTCAAGGGGACGACAATTGCAAAGGACGTGACAGTGAATAATGGAGACACACTTTCATATACATTACCTCATACGTTTTGGGGTTAGAAGGTTAGAAATATGATGATGTTGATGCCTAACACCGCGCTGGAGCCAACGCCGACTGCCCCTTGAGTTTATGGTCGGTTTGAATTATACAACGGTTATCGAGTTTGCGGAGCCACTCGCCCGTCGGCGTGGCTCAGCTTTGGATCGTTAGGCGACATCGTGCCATGAGACCATATCGCATTCTCAGCGTCGGTTGGATGACTTTATGTGTTTTGTGCGGCATTGTTGCGCTCATCCAGTTCCAGAATTTGCGGTGGTTATACGAGGACAAGTTCACGGAGAGTTTGTTTTGGAGCGGTTGCGCCATTTTGATTTACGCATTGGGCGTGGTGGCGAGCATATTTTTAGACCGTCGCATCTTTTGGTCACGCATCGCCGTCTGCGTGGTCGCAGTTTTCAGCGCGATGGTTTGTGGTTTGGCGTTGCTTGACGGCGGCTCGCCGCGTTGGCTGACGTTGCTGCTTGCTTTTGTCGTTTTCTATTCATGGCTTTCGATTATTGTTTTGTTGATACCGAAAAGATATGTCGCCTAACATCGCGCTGGAGCCAACGCCGACTGCCCCTTGAGTTTATGGATGGTTTGAGTTATACAACGATTGTTGTGTTTGCGGAGCCACTTGCCCGTCGGCGTGGCTCAGCTTTGGATCGTTAGACGGCTTCGCCACGCCATTTTGATTTATGCCAGCACCACAAAGACCGACACCACCACCGCAGCAGCCACCATCTCGTCCGGTGCCACCACCACCGCCGCCGAGACCTGCGCCACAAAACATTCCCAATCGGGAGAGTCCGCCGCCACCACCGACAAATAATCCAGGCACGCGGAGCATCCCGACCAAAGACAAATGACAGGCAGAGAGCTTTGGGCGGAGTATCAGCATTACACCCGCGACCTTACGGAACATGGGCGCAAGCTCGGCTTCGCAGGCGCGGCTGTTTGCTGGATTTTCAAGAGCGCGGACTTTACATTCCCCGCCATGATTTACCTCGCCCTGCTTTTCTTCATCGGCTATTTCGCCTGCGATATTTTGCACGGGCTTTCGGGCGCGTTGATGTTGCGTTTCTTCACCCAGCATCACGAAAAGAAGCTGTGGGAAGCTACGGGTTCGATTGAGGGCGAGATTCATAAGCCGCGTTGGGTTGATTGGCCAGCATTCATCTTTTTCGTCATCAAAGGCGTCATGCTAGTTTTAGGTTTTATGTTCATAGGGTTTTACATTCTGACGAAGTTGGTAAGTTAGCATGATAGACCAGCCGTCTAACACCTATTAAGCCCGGACTGTCAACAGGCAAAAAGCATTGCTGACGAAAAAGTTTATCTTTTTCGTTTTGCGTCCAACCGACGAGACTCTCCGGCTTAATTTCTCTTGATAGCTTCGGACTTAGGGCGTCCGGCTAAACACCTATGCGGACTCAATCGGGCGGGCCGGAGCCCGGTCGCCAGACCGGACCGCAGCCCGCTTGCCAGGGACGCGATCCAACGCCGCCTCCCGGTCCAGAAACTCTGTCAGTTCACCCACCCGCTGTCCATTCAAGTTGCGGACGGCTGCCGGCTCGTTCCCTGCGGAACGGCCGGCTCCAGTTTTTTGCGGACGTGCGGCTGGGGCGGAGTCGCCAAAATATGTTTTCGTTGGGCCGGGCGGCACGATTGCGAGAGCCGAGATTTTGTGATTATGACCATGCCGCCTGACGAGGGGACCGGCGGCAATGCGGGATCAGGCTGCCGGGCGGCCACCCTCGTCTGCCAGGGCGGGACTTTCAATCGCCCAGGCAGGTGCCCACATGCCGCGCGGTTTGCAGCCAGGAGTGGTCCAGGGGGACGATCTTGCGCTTGCCGGCGACCTTTTCCAGCGGCACGGGTTCCGCGCCGTCGCCACGCGCCGCCACCATCACGCCAAAATGCTCCTCGTGGATGAGGTCGCCGCATTTGCTGCCGAGCCGGGTGGCCAGCATGCGGTCCGCCGCCGAGGGCGTGCCGCCACGCTGGACATAGCCGAGAATGGTGACGCGCGATTCAAGGCGGGTCAGCTCCTCCAGTTGCTTGGCCAGCCGGAGCGTGTTGCCGCCGTGCCGGACTTCGAGCGACGCGATTTCGCTCTTGGCCTCTTTTTTGTCATGCAGGGTGCGGGCGCGCTCCAGTTTTTTATCGGCGGCGGCAAAGGCGCGGGCGTCGTCGCGGCTCATCGCGCCCTCGGCCACGGCCACGATGCTGAAATTGGTGCCGTTCCGGCTGCGCCGCCGGATGGCCTCGGCAATTTTTTCGACGTCATAAGGAATTTCCGGAATCAAAATCACGTCCGCGCCGCCGGCGATGCCGGCGCCCAGCGTGAGCCAGCCGGCGCGGTGCCCCATGATTTCGGTGACAATGATGCGGTGATGGCTGTGCGCGGTGCTGTGCAGGCGGTCAATGGTCTCGGTCGCAATGTCCATCGCCGTGGCGTAGCCGAACGTGGCGTCGGTCATGGCCACGTCGTTGTCAATGGTCTTGGGCAGGGTCACGACGTGGAGGCCGGCCTGGTGCAGGCGCAGGGCGTTTTTCTGCGTGCCGCCGCCGCCGAGGCAGACGAGGCAGTCAAGTCCCCACTTGTCGTAATTCTCCACGATGGTCTCGGTCATGTCGCGGGTGCGGCCGTCAATGACCATGCGGTGCGGCTTGTCGCGGCTGGTGCCGAGGATGGTGCCGCCGACGGTGAGGATGCCCGCGAGCGTGGACTTGTCGAGCCGGAGCCGGCGGTTTTCAACCAGGCCGCGAAAGCCGTCGCGAAAGCCGATGATCTCCATGCCGTAGAAGCCGAGACAGGTTTTGCCGACGCCGCGGATGGCGGCGTTGAGGCCGGGGCTGTCGCCGCCGGCGGTGAGGATGCCGATGCGTTTGGATTTGGGAGTTTTCGCCATGCCGCAGGCTATTTGAAACTGCCCGGCGGATTTGTCGAGCAGAACTTTGAAAAATCTTCAAACACAATCATCATCATCCGCCGGGGCGGGCGCCGGCGGCAGCCGGCGGCGGCGCATCACCGCATAGCTGACGAGGCAGTTCACCCACATGCAGACGGAGACGGCCGCGCCGGTTTGAAAGGCGCGGTCCTGGTAGAAGAAATGGACTTGATGCTTGCCCGCCGGAACTTGCACGGCTTGAAACGCCACGTTGGCACGGAGCAATGCCGTCGGCCGGCCGTCAATTTCCGCGCGCCAGTCGTGATAGAACGTCTGCGCGACGACGACGAGCGAGGTTTCGACGGCGTCAACTTCAGCATCCACGGCCTGCGTGCTGAACCTGGCCTCGAGAACTTTCACGTCGGTTTGATGGGAAACTGTCACGGAGGATTTTGATTCCGGCGGCAGGAAAACAACTTTGCTGCCGTCGAAGTCGTCCTGTTCAAGCCTGGCGAGCGTCCGGGCGTCGTCGAGGAAAACAGGCTTTTGCCCGGCCGTCACGGGCGGCAGGAAGTTGGTGCGCGGCTGCCAGTGGAAGACGGCGTCCGGCGCGGTGATCTGCGAGACGCCCAGGAACGCTTCGAGGCGCGGATAACTGGCGTTGGTCGTGGTGTAAAAGAGCGACAGCACGGCGTCGCTTTCATGCGGCGTGAGCGAGAAGAATCCGTCCACTTTCGGCACGGCGTCAAGGATGTTGCAATCCGCGCAACCGCCGAGCCGCTTCGTGAGAAAATTGTTTTTGGGGTCGCCGGCGGCGAACGAGACAAGCTCATGCGCCGCCATCGGCGAAACCATCGCGCGCGAACCGCCGAGCGCGGGCTGCGGCTGCAACGCCAGCTTCTCGCGCGCCAGTCCCGGCTGATAAACCCACGGCGGCACGGTCGGATTCTGCGCCGGCTCGTGCGTGAACACATCCGCCCACGCGGCCAGAATCAACAGCAGCGGCGCGGCCCGCAGCAGCCTGGAATTGGTTTTGCGCGCGAGGGCGAAAAGAACTGCGCCGGTCAGAACCAAAAACGCGGCGCGGGAAACGCCGTTCAGCAGCGTCGCGCGCGGATCGTCGCCGGGCATGGGCGCCCACTGCGTCCAAAACAAAACGGCGACCAGCAGCGCCAACAGGACCACGCCGAGCGGCAGCAGCCGTCTTTGAACTTTCCGAAAATCAGCGAGCGCCAGCGCGGCGAGCAGCGGCGCGGCGAAGATGACGACGGAAACATATTTGACCGGATAGGTGATGAAGCCCAACTGCGGAATCAATTTTCGCAGCGCGGGCAGCACCGGCGTGTTTTCGCCCAGCGCGAACACCAGCCCGGCGATGGCGATGGCGAGCAGCAGCCGCACTTTTGATTCAGGTTCGACGGCGTTCCGCCCCGCCCAGAATGCCAGCAACGCGAGCCAGAGTGTTCCGATGCCAAGGTAATAGGACGAGGTCCAGTATTGGCCGTGCTGGAAAAAGATGCCTTCCGTGTGCGTCGAACCGAACGCCATCGGCACCAGGAAATTCGCCCAGCCCCGGCCGGGCATGGACCACCGCAAATCGGCGAAACCGGATTCGCGCTGCGCATGCATGACGAGGTCGAGGAACGGCAGCAGTTGCGCGGCGGAAAGCGAAACCACCAGCACCACGACGAGCGGCAGCCGCCAGAGCATGGCGATGCGCGACGGGGGAGCGCCGGCTTCCAGCACGGCGGGTTGGCAACACGAAGCGGTTCGGGCCGGGCCGGAGGCCGGCGCTCCTATTATGAACGATTGCAGCCAGAGCGCCGACACAATCAGCCAGGTGAGCAAAATGGTTTCCGGCCCGCCGGCGAGCATTTGCATCGCTCCGGCAAACGCGGCGAGGATGATTTTTTGCCAGCCCTCGCGCCACGCGAGTTCGGCCGCCAGCACCACCCATGGCATCCACGCAAATGTCGCCATGTGGCTGGGCCACATCAGCAGGTTGAGGGTGAAACCGTTAAAGGCGAACGCCACGCCGGCGAACGCGGCGGCGAAAGAATTGCCCGTCCAGCGGCGCGCGAGAAAATACATCCCCAGTCCGGCGAACCATAAATGCAACAGGCAGAAAAAGCCCAGCGACCATTCCAGCGGCAGCGTGAGATAAATCAGCGCCGGCGGGTAGAGCGGCATGGTGTTCCATTGCGCGAGAAACGGCACGCCGCAGTTGTTGTAGGGATTCCAGAATGGCAATTGGCCCTGCCGCAGGCAGTCCTGTTGGAAATGCGCAAGGGGATATGCGAAGAATCCGTAGTCGCGGGCGACAAAAGTTTCCAGACCCAGCGGCACCTGCGGGAACGCGGCGAAAACCAGCAGTGCGAGAAGAATGCCAAAGCGCACGGGCGTGAAAAGCTTTTCGGCGAAATTGTTGCTGCCGCTCGGTTGCACGCACAGATTAAAACTGGCGGCGGCCTGAAATGCAACTGCGCTGCAATTGACGCCGGCATCGCGAGGTCTTACGCTAATGGAAATTATGAGCCAATTGCAAGAGTCGCTGGTCGAACTCATCCGCCGCACGTCCGCCGAAATTCCCGGCGACGTGCATCAGGCCATTCTCGCGTCGCTGGAGAACGAGAAGAAAAATTCGTTGGCCGCCAACGCCTTCAAAATCATTGACCAGAACATCGCGCTGGCGAAAACCAAGTCGCAGCCGGTTTGCCAGGACACCGGCAGCATTTTGTTTTACGTGGATTGCCCGGTCGGCTTTGACCAGATCACGTTCGCCGAAACCGCTCGCGAAGCGGTGAAGCTGGCGACCAGAAAAGGTTTTCTCCGGCAAAACTCCGTGGATTCGCTCACCGGCAAAAACGATGGCACGAACTGCGGGCCGGGCGCGCCCGCGTTTCATTTTCATCAGCATCGCTCGCCGGAAATTTCCGTGCGGCTGGTGCTCAAGGGCGGCGGCTGCGAAAACGTCGGTGCGCAATACTCGCTGCCGAACGAAAAGCTCAACGCGAACCGCGACCTCGACGGCTGCCGCAAGGCGATTCTCGACGCGGTGTTGCAGGCGCAGGGCAAGGGCTGTGGGCCGGGCATCCTTGGCGTGTGCATTGGCGGCGACCGCGCGACGGGCTACGAATTGAGCAAGACGCAGTTCCTGCGGCTGATTCCCGACCGCAATCCGGTTCCCGAACTCGACGCGCTGGAGCAGGACATTTTGAAGACGGCGAACGAACTCGGCATCGGCCCGATGGGATTTGGCGGCAAGACGACGCTGCTGGGCGTGAAAATTTGCGCGGCAAACCGCCTGCCCGCGTCGTATTTTGTCAGCATCAGCTACATGTGCTGGGCGTATCGGCGTCAGGGCGTGATGCTCGGCGCGAATGGTGAGATTCAAAAATGGCTTTACTAAAAAACCTTTTTAGCCACAGATGAACACGGATTAACACAAATTCTCATTTTTATGAATGCCTTGCTTGTGAGAGTTGGTATTGATTCGACAGACGGTTACTGGAACGCTCCGATGCGATTGGCAACTGGGGAATTTGCTTACGTTACAATTACCGACACCAAACCTTTGCGCGATGGAATGTCCCGAAGTTATGACGAGTTTGCTTCCGTCGCTGCGAACTTTGGAGAGCGATTACCTGAATGGCTGCGCGGTCAACCGACACATCTTGATCCAGATTTTAACTTTCTCACTTATGGCGACCAAGGCCAACGTGCCAAGCGTATCAGAACGCAAATTGGTTTTGGAGATTTGCTGGTGTTCTTTGCTGCGTTGCGACCAGTAGACGGTTCGCCACGTCCGCTTATTTATGCGCTTATCGGGTTGTATGTGGTCGAGGAAATTGTTGAGGCAAAATCCGTTCCGAAGGCGCGCTGGGCAGAGAACGCGCATACGCGACGGTTGCCGGGCGACAGCGATATTGTCGTTCGCGCGAAGCGCGGTATCTCTGGGCGTTTGCGCCGTTGCATTCCCGTTGGCGAATTGCGTGACCGGGTGTATCGCGTGCGTAGAGACTTGCTGGAAGCTTGGGGCGACCTCGACATCAAAGATGGCTATATTCAACGGAGTGTCCGATTGCCTGCCTTCTTGGACGCTGAAAGATTCTACCGATGGTTTCTTTCGCAGAAGCCGGAACTGGTAGAGGAGAACAATCCTGCGTGAGTGGCCGACTTTTCATCGTGATGCTGCGGCGGCCTCGTAAGAATGACCCGCGCACCGACCCGTTTTGGGAGCTTGGCAGTTTCGGTTGCACGCGATGTCATGGAAAGAATTTATTGCATCCGAAGAATTCCAAACTTAGAAATGGCGACCGCTTGGCCTTTGTCCAAGGCGGGAATCAAGGTTTGCGATTGTTGCTTGTGACACCTCAAATCAAACGCTTCGATCACGCAAGTGGCAGTTCGCAAGCTTGTGTGGAGTTACGTTGGGATTCAAATCGGAAACCATTTCGCTACGACTGCGCACTACCGCTTTTTGAACCGCCTGCAAAGAGCAGGTTTGAATTGTTTCCCCGGCTGGTTCATAGTTTGGCTCACACGAATCGTTCCACGATTGATGCGAAATTTGCCAGTCGCTTTCGCGCTCGCACAAGTCCGCTTGAAGGCGAGCTCGCACAAGAAATAGAAATGGTTTTTAGTGCTGCTGTGAAGCGAGCAGGACGATCAAAGTTCATCACACGCTACGAAGAAGCCTTGCCGTGGTGTGATTGTCCAACTTTACCAGCCGAAAGGCGTCGAGAATATCAATGGCGGCTTAAGGAATTGACAAAAAAGCGACCAAGTGAAAATGTGAAATGCTGCAAATGAGCGTTTTGACTGAAAAAATCCGGGTGCTGAAAGTCGGCGACGAGATTTGTTGAAATGGAAACCATTTACATTGAGACGACGGTGGTGAGTTATCTGGTGGCGAATCCGAGCCGGGATTCCATTCTCGCAGCGCACCAGCAACTCACCCGGCAATGGTGGCAGGACGAGCGGCAGCATTATGAATGCGTGACCTCGCGTGAAGTGTTGCGGGAAGCAGGCCTTGGTGACGCGGAAATGAGCCGGCGTCGCACCGAGGCGCTAACCGGACTGACGGTTCTGGCGGTGGAAGATTCAGCGCTTGGATTAGCTCGTGCGGTTTTGGCTGAAAAAATTCTTCCACCTGCTGCCGCGTCGGATGCCATTCACGCGGTCGTAGCCTCGCAAAATCGCGTGAACATTTTGCTCACCTGGAATTGCCGGCATCTGGCGAATCCGCATTCGCTCGCGAAGTTGCGGACCTTCATGGTCGCGCGTGGACTGGTTTTGCCGGAGATTTGCACTCCAATCGAGCTTATGGGACAATAATTGTATGAAAGCCAATTCGATTCTCGAAGAAGTCTGGCGGATCAAAGACCAACTGGCCGCCGAGGCAGGCTACGACATGGATCGTTTTTTTGAAAACTTGCGGAAGTGGGAAGCCGAACATCCGCACACCGGCCCGGTCGTTCGCAATGCCGAGGAGTTGCGCCAGCTTGTAGCGAAAAAGGAGCGCGAACGCGTCGAGGAATCGGCCATGGCGCTGAACGACAAACCATCGCGCAAGAAGGATTAAGACAGTTCAAAATGTGCCATGATTAAACTTTCATTCCCCTTCACCGAAGAAAAAATCCGCGCGCTGAAAGTCGGCGACGAGGTGCTGATTTCCGGCATCGTCCACACCGGGCGCGATGCGGTCCACAAATATCTGCACGAGGGCGGCAGGCTGCCGCCGGGCATGAGCCTGCGCAACGGGATTCTCTACCATTGCGGCCCGGTGATGATGAGGCAGAACGATGGCAGTTACATCTGCACCGCCGCCGGCCCGACGACGTCCATCCGCGAGGAGCCGTATCAGGCGCAAATCATCCGCGACTTCGGCATCCGCGGCGTCATCGGCAAGGGCGGCATGGGCGACCGCACGCTCGCGGCGTGCAAGGAGTTCGGCTGCGTGTATCTGCACGCGGTCGGCGGCGCGGCGCAGGTGCTGGCCGAGTGCATCAAGAAGGTGAGCAACGTCTATTTTCTCGAAAAGTTCGGATCGCCCGAGGCTATCTGGGAACTCGAAGTGGTGGATTTCCCGGCGGTGGTGACGATGGATTCGCATGGCAACTCGCTGCACAAGGAAGTCTTCGCGAAGAGCCAGGCGGAACTGGCGAAAAGAATCTAAACCGCGAAATACACGAAATACGCGAACGCTTTTGGAGGGAACTTTGGCGTGTTCGGCATATTTCTCGGTCAATGTGCGTGGCGGCACTTCTCGGCGACAACCCGTTCAACTTGGGCCTTGGGGTGGTGAGAATATTGGTGTTCATGGGCATGGAATGAGAGTTCTGCAAAACGTGTGGCGTCGAGACTGCGCCTCGATTTCCCCATTGCGAATTGCTGTGTTTCCGGCCACAGGCCGGACACTGCATCTTTCGCCAGGACGGCATTGCAGGGGTTTAAGGGTGATTGAACCGCGAAAACACGGCAGCAAATTTTTTTAGTTCGCGTGTTTGGCGTCTTTCGCGGTCAGGCAATCCGGGGTTGCCGCTTCCGGCGGGTTTGGCAGGATTCAAAGCAAAAGAGCCGGAACGGTTTCCCGTCCCGGCTTTGATTTGCTGAATCTGATTTCTGTTTTCGGAATTTCAGCATTTGCCCCGATCAATCCACAATTTTGGAGCCGGGCATGGACCAGTCGCTCTGGCACGGCGCTGCGCCGGCCACGGCCCTGACGCACATTGCCATTCAGGAACAGCTCGACGGCGTTGCCGGCGCTGGGATTCCGGCTTTCACCAGAGGAGGAAGTTGCGGAAATTGAGCGGAAATGACCGTGCGCACGGCCGTTCCGCGCTTCAGCGGTCGAAGAACGGACTTTTGCCCGTCACGCTCAACGGAATGCCGAGCGCCAGTTTGACCTTTGGCCCGAACAGTTTCAAATCCAGGCACGCGCGGCCGACGGAATACATCACGCGGTTGTCCACATGGAACCGGCCGGCGGTTTCCGCCGCCGACGCGGTGGCGATGCCGAGGTCAATCGAATTGAAAACGCAGACGCCGCCGGCGTCCTTCATCGCCGCGCAGGACGGCTGGCCGCAGACCCCGCAGTTCAATCCCGCCGGGTTGGACTCCACGCCGATGACGACCACCGCCGGCGAGTTCTCGATGTTGCCGGCGTCACGCGCGAGGCCGGGCCGGTTTTCCTTCGTGGCGATGCCGCGCATCTTGGCGACGAGCTTCCGCCGCGCCGGCTCGTCGTCAATCGCGAAAGTCTTGATGTTGTCAATGCCGCGGGTTTTGGGCGCCGTCCGCGCCGCCGCCGCCATCAGCGCGGCGACCTGTTGGGCGGCGGTTTTTTCCAGTTCCAACGAAGTTTTCATTGCATAAAAAATACGCCCCGCCGCCGCTGGAAACAAATCAAAAGCGGGCTGGCCGCGTGACTGGCGCGTTGACGCCGGGGCAGGAACAGCGCGCGCGGCAATGACAAGGGCATTTTAATGCCGGGCCATTGTCATCGTGTCGCTCTGCGACTTCGCTGCCTTCGCGTGGCGAAAATTTCCAACGCTCTTTTGGCTTTCCTTCAACTGCCTGTCGCCCGATTGATTCTCAGATCCCGTCCGCATCAAGCTTTCCCCGGTTCGGCCAGCGCGTTGTTTACGATTTTCTGCGCTTCGCTCACGATGGTTTGCAGATGCGGTTCGCTGCGGAAACTCTCGGCGTAAATCTTGCAAATGTTTTCCGTGCCGGACGGACGGGCCGCGAACCAGCCGTTCGCGGTCACGACTTTCAATCCACCGATGGCGGCGTGGTTGCCGGGGGCGCGCGTCAGCTTGGCGGTGATCGGCTCGCCGGCGAGATGGGATTCCTTCACCGCCTCGGGCGAGAGCTTGGCGAGGCGCGCCTTTTGTTCCGGCGTTGCCGCCGCGTCAATGCGCGTGTAATACGGCGTGCCGAACTCCGCCGTCAGTTTGCGGAAATGTTCGCCGGGATCCTGGCCGGTGACGGCGGTGATTTCCGCCGCGAGCAGGTTCATGATCGGGCCGTCCTTGTCGGTCGTCCACACCGTGCCGTCATGCCGCAGGAAGCTCGCCCCCGCGCTTTCTTCGCCCCCGAAACCGAACGAGCCGTCGAACAGTCCGGGCGCAAACCATTTGAAGCCCACCGGTGTTTCGCACAGCTTGCGACCAAGCTGGTTCACCACGCGGTCAATCATGCTGCTGCTCACGAGCGTCTTGCCAATGGCCACGTCCGCTTTCCACTGCGGACGATGCGTGAGCAGGTAGCCGATGGCCACGGCGAGATAATGATTCGGATTCATCAATCCCGCCGACGGCGTGACGATGCCGTGCCGGTCCGCGTCCGGGTCATTGGCGAACGCGACGCGGAATTTATCTTTGAGCCGCACCAGGCCGGCCATCGCATACGGACTGGAGCAGTCCATCCGGATTTTCCCATCGTGGTCCACCGACATGAACGCGAACTGCGGGTCGAGCTTCGGTTTCACGACCGTGATGTCCAGCTTGTAAATCGAATTGACCGGCTCCCAATATGGCAGCGCCGCGCCGCCCAGCGGGTCCACGCCGAGCTTCAAGCCGGCGGCGCGGATGACCTCCATGTCCACGACATTCCGCAGGTCGTTGACGTAGGGCAGGATAAAATCTTCCTGATGCGTGGTCGCCGCCTTGAGCGCGATGGCGAACGGCTCACGCTTCACTCCGGAATTATTTCCGCGCAGCAACTCGTTGGCACGATCCTGCACCCACTTGGTCACGCCGGTGTCGGCCGGGCCGCCGTTGGTCAGATTATATTTGAAGCCGCCGTCCTCCGGCGGATTGTGCGACGGCGTGATGACAATGCCATCGGCAAGCCCGAATTTGCGGCCGCGATTGTAAACGATGATCGCGCGTGAAATGACCGGGGTCGGCGTCACGCCATCGTCGCGCTGAATGACCGTTTCAACGCCGTTGGCCGCCAGCACTTCGAGCGCGGTGCGCTGCGCGGACGCGGACAGCGCGTGCGTGTCCCTGCCCATCTGGAGCGGGCCGTTGATGTTCTGACTCCGGCGGTAATCGCAGATGGCCTGCGTGATGGCGAGAATGTGCGCCTCGGTGAACGTGCCGTTCAGCGAAGAGCCGCGATGCCCGCTCGTGCCAAAGCTGACCAGTTGGTTCGGGTCGCTGACGTCAGGCCGCCGCGCGTAATACTCGCGTCCGAGCCGCGCCAGATCCACCAGCAGGTTCTTGGGCGCCGGTTTGCCCGCAAGCGGAGAGAGTGCCATAACAAATTTCAGCCATGCTACCGGACACCGTCTGGCATTCAACCCTCTTTTGCGCCGCCGGATTCCACCACATTGACGCCGGCGCGCCGCTTCACTAATCTCCGGCATGGCCAAGAAATCCGTGGCTGAATCAACCACCAAGACACCAAGTCACAAAGTTGCCGGAAAAGAAGACTCCCTCGCCCCAGCCGGTAGGGCGGGCAGTCCCTTGCCCGCCGCCTCGCAATCCGACGACGGCGCGCACGGAGTGACGCGCCCTACCAAGTTAAAACCCTCCACCCTCCTTGACACCCGCGTCGTTTATTGCGGCGACAATCTGGAATCGCTCGCCAAGCTGCCCGACGGTCCGTGCCGGACTGGCCACCATTGGGGCGAGACCAGGGAGAAGCGCGCCTTTGAAGACCGCCACGAGAACACCAGGGCTTACATTGACTACATGCGCCCGCGCTGCGTGCAACTCGCCCGCGTCCTCAAAAAGACCGGCAGCTTTTATTACCACTGCGACTGGCACGCCAACCCTCGCGTTTTCGCCTGCAAAATATGTTTGCTAAACGCCTAACCGAGATTTTAACTGGAGATTTATGATAAAATCCACGCGGATCATACTATTCATAATCAGCTTTATTCTTCTGTTGATTGTCTTTTTTGTAACAACAGGTCATTTTTTCCCATCTTCAGAGCAATCCGTGGTTCTTTTCTCTGCATTGCTCATGCTCTCATTCGTAACTCTCTTTCTTGAGCATTTCTTCACGAGACCAACCGACGTTCTCGCATCGACTATTGCGATATTGCTACTACTTGCGCCACTTCAGTCCGAGCTATCGAAATTTGGATGCTGGTATTGGATTTTCTTTTGCTACAACATTCTACTGCTCGTGACTTCGCTGATCGCTCTTCTCTTGCTGGATGAAGATAAGTCTTCAGGCGCGATGCAGAATCGTGTTTCGTCGGCGCTGAAAAGATTCTCGGTTTTTTTTGGAAACGGGCGCTTTCTTTTCTTTGCACTTTTTTTTCTAACACTGGTCTTCTATGTGGACAATCAATCCGGTCACTTTCTCGTCATTGCAGGTTACGCGTCCGTGATCCTTTTGATTGACCCTAAAGGCTTTGTCCTCTCGTCATGGCGGGCGAAGCGAAAAGCAGGCCTCGATATCGGAGAGATTATCGGGGTTCAATCACGAAACACATTTTTGGCAAAACTTTACACGGAGCGGGTCGCAGTCAAACGTTTCGACATAGTCGAATTCCGCTACTCTATGGACGAAGGCCGTCGTGTGTTCAAAGGGATGATTGTCGATAATTTTCTTTTGAACGAACAGCAATGGATCAAAATTCTTGCCACAGATGAAATTCTTCAAGCGCTGGGCTCCGAATCGCATACCGAATTTGATGCTGCAAATATCGTATCAAAGATTCAGGACAGCGTTGTGCCAGATATTCTTGGGCGCTTTGTCGGTGTTGTCATTGATGAGTCGAATATTATGAAATTGCGTTTCGACTATGCGGGGCGAGTTGCGGTTGCTGAAGGAAGTTTGATTGAGGCCAATGTGTCTGGAAAACGTGTGCTTTACCAAATTACGCAAGGCCTTACAGACGTCAAACCTTTGGAACAAAAAAATGTTGCTGGCTTCGTTGTCGGTGAATCTATTCAGCTAGGAGTCTGGGATTCAAAGCGTCTACTCTTTGAGAAATATGGTTGGGTTCCCGAAGTTAACACCCCATTGTTCCTAGCATCAAGCGCACCTGCATTCGTTGCCGAACCAGAAGAAAAGTTGGTCGGAACAATTCCTGGAACCAATTATCCTGTTCTATTAAATCTACGCCAAGCAGTAACGCACCACACCGCGATTCTCGGAGTCACCGGATCAGGAAAGTCAGTTTTCTGCCGAGACTTGATTCGGAAAATCATCGCCGATGGCACTAAAGTGATATGCGTTGACTTTACAAATGAATATCGCAAAAAGTTTCCTGATATTGCGCCAGATTCTATAGTTACAGACGCACACAAAGACGAGCTTTTTGAAGCCATAGAAGCGCTTTCAACGGAACTGGAAAAGTTCGGAAATCAGCAGAATAAGGCACTCATTGCCAGTAAGGCGAAAGTATTGAAAGATCGTTTCTATGACGCCGTTAAGGTATTTATGCAGTCGGATAAAAAACTGGCGCTGTTCGAGCTTCCAGATGTTTCAAATACAACAGGCATTTTGGAATACACGAAGTGGTTTTTTCGTGGGCTTTTCCAGGTCGCTAGACAAGACGCCAATTTTGGCAAGCAGGTGTGTGTCGTTCTCGAAGAAGCGCACACGGTGATTCCAGAGTGGAATTTCATCGGAGCGGATGATAAAAGGGCTCAATCACTGGTGAACAGTATAAGCCAAATCGCCCTCCAAGGCCGAAAATATAATGTTGGTTTCATTGTGGTTGCACAGCGAACAGCCAACGTTTCAAAAACAGTCTTGACGCAATGCAATACAATCGTGGCGTTTCAACAATTCGACAAGACGAGTTCTGATTTCCTGTTGAACTACATGGGCGCAGAAATGGTTGCGTCGCTTCCCGCTCTACGGTTTAGGCAAGCCATCGCCGTAGGAAAGGCATTCAGGTCTGGAGTCCCACTGATCTTCGAGGTTCCAGATATAAAGGAGCCCGAAGCTGCAATTGAAGAAGCCAAGGCTGAATGAATTTAGGCAATCAGGAAAAATTCATTGACCAAGAAGGAGCGTCGTCCGCTGTCCCCTTGAAAATTTACTCACCATGATTGGCATTGATATTTCGCCCACCGCCTGCCGCGTCATGGCCAAACGCCTGCGCGACGTTTGCGCGTTGCCGGAAAGCGAATGCTCTGGCGCGCCGGACGCGGCTTCGTCGTCCGCGCATTGGCTTGTCTTTGACAATAGCCCAGCCATTTATGGCTGGGTTCACGGTTCGGGAATGTTCGTAGTCCCGTCAGGGACGAAAGAAATGGTCTGCCGTCCCTGGTGGGACTTTGAAATTTGGGTTGCGTTGTTCCCAGCCATAAATGGCTGGGCTATTTTCAGCGAATCTGGTTTTGCCGACGCCTGCCGCGTCATGGCCAAACGCCTGCGCGACGTTTGCGCGTTGCCGGAAAGCGAATGCTCTGGCGCGCCGGACGCGGCTTCGTCGTCCGCGCATTGGCTTGTCTTTGACAATAGCCCAGCCATTTATGGCTGGGTTCACGGTTCGGGAATGTTCGTAGTCCCGTCAGGGACGAAAGAAATGGTCTGCCGTCCCTGGTGGGACTTTGAAATTTGGGTTGCGTTGTTCCCAGCCATAAATGGCTGGGCTATTTTCAGCGAATCTGGTTTTGCCGACGCCTGCCGCGTCATGGCCAAACGCCTGCGCGACGTTTGCACCTGCCGGAACCTGAAATGCCAGCAGCGGGCAGATCCCCCCACACTTTGTCCTGTTTCCCTACACACCATTGTCCGAGTCGGATGGCTTTTGAGACAGATTTGAGGGAGAACCGGCCATTTCCCTTCAAAGGTTCGTCGCAAACCTTCAAAGTTCCGGGAGAGAAAAGCAAAGGCCGGCGGCGGAACTTCAAAGGTCCGGGAGGGAAAAGCAAAGGTTCGCGGCAGACTGGCAAAGGCCGCGGCGGGAAAAGCAAAGATCCATGACAGAAAAGCAAAGGTTTGCAGCGGAACTTCAAAGATCCGTCGCGGACCGGCAAAGGTCGGCGACGGACTGGCAAAGGAAAATGAGGGATTTGGCAGGCATCGCCCCCGGGCCGGGCCGTTTCGCAAAATAACTGCCTCCAATGTTGGCATGGCTGATGCTGTAAAAATTATGTCCGTTCTTCCCGTCAAACGGCCGGGCGGCAGCAGTAAATAAGAAGTGTTCGAGAAAGCAATAGTGAGAGCAAACTTGCAGATACTGCGGGATTTTTATCAATATCCCGCCAACAAACTGGTCACCTTCGGCAGAAACATCGCGACCAACCTCGACCCGGTTAAATTCCCCAACCTGCCGGTCACCCCCACGGACATCAAAGCCCTGACGGATGATTTGAGCGCCAAGCAGGCGGCCACCATCACGGGCGGCACGGTGGAAACAGCGGCCCGGGACAATGCGTTCGATGCCCTGACCGCCGCGCTGGACAGCGATGCGGATGTGGTGGAGACGGTCGTCAAGGATAACCTGGAAATGCTGCTGGCCACCGGCTACCTGCCGGCCAGCACCAACCGCAGTTCCTCCCCGCTGGATGACACGGCCATCACCGGCCTGTTCAACAACGGCACCACCCAGGTGCTGCTGCGGCTGGCCCCGGTGGTCAACGCCAAGTCGTATCAGGTGCAGATCAGCGTGGACAACGGCAAGACCTGGCAGGAGGCGGTCATTTCCCCGAAGGCGATGCGGATCGTGATTGCCAACCTGGTTCCGGGCACAACGTATCTCGTGCGGGCGCGGGCCATCGGCGGCAGCACCGGCGCGAGCAGTTGGACGGCCCCCGGCTCCATCATGTCCACCTAGGAGCTGACAGTCTGGAGTTGAGGGTTGAGAGCGAAAACACCCGGCCCTCAACTATCCACGCTCAACTTATGCAGATTTGTCCGGAATAGTTCCGGGCATCGGGCGGCTGGCAAGCTTCTCGAACACGTCCCTGCCGGCCGCCCGCTCAATTCTAATCAAACCGCAGGCCCGCAAAATCACCTGCAAAACTTCACCGGGCACGGCTTTGCGTTCCAGATTTCCTTTGCGTATTTGGCGATGGTGCGGTCGCGCAAAAACTTCCCGGCGGCGGCCGCATTCAAAATCGCCGGGCGCGGTCAAACCGTCCGGGCCGGCACATGATTCAACAAGTTTCCGGCCGGCGTCGGGACAGGCTTTTAACCCGCCGGGCGCGGCCGGAAATCTTCAGCTTCCGCCAATGACAGGCTGCCAGGCCATCAGACAATCTGCGGCGGTGTCATTTCAGGGTCCACGTCCAGATCCTTGATCGCCTGGGCGACGGCTTTGCGTTCGACAAGATTTTTTCCCGCCAGCGCGTAAAGCGTGCCGATGACGGTGGATTCCGCATCCACGCCGAAAAACCGGCGCAGCCGCGCCCGCGTGTCGCTGCGGCCAAAGCCGTCCGTGCCGAGCGTGAACAGGCCGCCGGGCACCCACGGCGCAACCTGGTCCGGCACGGTGCGGAGGTTGTCCGACACGGCGACAAACGCGCCCGGCTCTTTCGCAAGCAAAGTCTCGACGTAATTTTTCTTCGCGGGCTGCGTCGGATGCAGCATGTTCCAGCGCTGGGTGCGGATGGCGTCGGTGCGGAGCAGCTTGTAGCTCGTCGCGCTCCACACATCGGCGCTCACGCCGTATTTCTCGGCGAGAATCACCTGGGCCTTCAATGCCGACTGCATGATGGAGCCGCTGCCGAAAATGTGCGCCTTGATTTTTCCGCCGTCGTAGCCGGGCTTGAATTTATACAAGCCTTTCACAATGCCGTCCTCGACGCCGGCCGGCATCGGCGGCTGCAAATAATTTTCATTGTAGAGCGCGAGGTAATAAAAAATGTCCTCGTGTTCGACGAACATCCGCCTCATGCCGTCGGCGATGATCACCGCCAGTTCAAAACCGAACGCCGGGTCATACGGCAGGCACGTCGGAATCGTGCTGGCGTGCAGCAGGCTGTGGCCGTCCTGATGCTGCAGCCCCTCGCCGTTGAGCGAGGTGCGCCCGGAGGTGGCGCCCAGCAAAAAGCCCCGCGCGCGGATGTCGCCCGCCAGCCAGAACAGATCGCCGATGCGCTGCGGACCGAACATGGAATAGTAGGTGTAAAACGGGATCGTCGGCACGCCGTGCGACGCGTAGCTGGTGCCGGCGGCGAGGAACGACGACATGGCGCCGGATTCGCTGATGCCTTCTTCAAGAATCTGGCCGTCTTTCGTCTCGCGGTAATACATCAGCGACTTTTTGTCCACCGGCTCGTAAAGCTGCCCCTTGGGCGAGTAAATGCCGTAGTCCTTGAACAGCGCATCCACGCCGAACGTGCGCGCCTCGTCGGGGATGATCGGCACGACGTTTTTGCCGACGGCCTTGTGGCGCAGCAGAATGGAAATGAGCCGGACAAACGCCATCGTGGTTGAGGCTTCGGTGGCCGAGCCTTTCAAAAATTCCGCGAAGTAATCCAGCTTCGGCACGTCGAGCGCGGCCGGCTTCACGCTGCGCGCGGGCAGAAAACCACCGAGCTGCCGGCGGCGTTCGAGCAGATACTTCGTCTCCACGCTGTCCGGCGCGGGACGGAAGAACGGCGTTTCCGCGATCACGTCGTCGCTGATCGGAATGTCAAAACGCTTGCGGAACTCGCGGAGCTCCTTCTCGTTCATTTTTTTCTGCTGGTGCGAAATGTTTTTGCCCTCGCCGGCTTCGCCGAGGCCGTAGCCCTTGACGGTCTTCGCAAGAATCACCGTCGGCTGGCCCTGGTGCCCGGTCGCGGCCTTGTAAGCCGCATACATTTTGCGCACGTCGTGGCCGCCGCGCAGCAGCTTGGAAATCTGCTCGTCGCTCAAGTGAGTCACCAGTTCGAGCAGTTCGGGATATTTGCCGAAGAAATGTTTGCGCGTGTAGCTGCCCGGCTCGACGACATATTTCTGGTAGTCGCCGTCCACGCATTCTTCCATGCGCCTGAGGAGCAGACCGGATTTGTCGCGCGCAATAATTTCATCCCATTCCGTGCCCCAGATCACTTTGATGACATTCCAGCCCGCGCCGCGGAAAAGCCCCTCCAGTTCCTGGATGATTTTCCCGTTGCCGCGCACCGGCCCGTCGAGCCGCTGCAAATTGCAGTTCACGACCCAGATCAAATTGTCGAGGTTCTCGCGCGCCGCGAGCGTGATGGCCCCAAGCGATTCCGGCTCGTCCGATTCGCCGTCGCCGAGGAACGCCCAGACTTTCGGCTCGGTTTTCCAGTTCGTCAGCCCGCGCGCCTGCAAGTAGCGGTTGAACCGCGCCTGATACAGCGACATGATCGGGCCGAGGCCCATCGAGACCGTCGGGAACTGCCAGAACTCCGGCATCAGATACGGATGTGGATACGACGACAGCCCGCCGCCCGCGGCAAGCTCCTGCCGGAAATTCTGCAGATGTTTTTCATCAATCCGGCCTTCGAGATAGGCGCGCGCATACATGCCGGGCGCGGCGTGGCCCTGAAAATAAACCTGGTCGCCGGGGAAATCCTCCGTGCGCCCGCGGAAAAAATGATTCTGCGCCACCTCGTAAAGCGTCGCTGACGACGCGAAGGACGCGATGTGTCCGCCGACGTTCGTGTTGGAATTCGCTTTCACCACCATCGCCATCGCGTTCCAGCGCATGATGCTCTTGATGCGCCGCTCGACGGCGCGGTCGCCGGGATATTCCGGCTGTTGCGACGCCGGGATGGTGTTGACGTAAGGCGTCGTCAGGCCGGCGGAAGCCGGCGGCGCGGCGCGCAATTCCTGCGCCAGCTTCTCCAGCAGTTGCGCCGTGCGCTCGTTGCCCTGGGTTTCGAGCGCCAGCTCAAAAACCGAGCGGAACGATTCCGACAATTTGTCGCCATTGCCGCCGGTTGCAGCCGCGGCCCGCGATCCGAAAATTTCCTTTTTAGATGATTTCACTGGGTTAGACTCGTTTTGCGAACACAAAAACAAGGCTCGCACATTAAACCGATTTTGTCTCCTCAACGCCAGTGAAATTGCCACCAATGAAGCGGCTCGATCTCACGCTCCCTTCGCCTGCGGAAAATCTTGCGGCGGACGAGGCGCTGCTCGACTGGTGCGAGGCCGGCGAAGGCGCGGAATGCCTGCGCTTCTGGGAATCGCCGGAGACCTTCGTCGTCGTCGGCTACGCGAACAAGGTCGCCACCGAGGTGAACGTGGCCGCGTGCGCGGCGCGGCAGATTCCGGTTCTGCGCCGCTGCTCCGGCGGCGGCACGGTCGTGCAAGGCCCCGGCTGCCTCAATTACACGCTCATCCTGCCCATCACCAGGGACGGCCCGCTCCACAGCATCCCCGTCGCCAACCAGTTCATCATGGGGAAAAACCGTGCCGTGATGGAATCGCTTTTACCCGGCTGCCGGCTGCCGGCTGCCAGCTCCAAAGTCTCCGTGCGCGGCCACACAGACCTTTGCCTCGGCAGTCTGAAGTTCTCCGGCAACTCCCAGCGCCGCCGCAAAAATTTCCTGCTCTTTCACGGAACCTTCCTGCTGCACTTCAACCTTGCGCTCATCGGCGGCCTGCTGCGGATGCCCTCCAAACAGCCCGATTACCGCGAGAGCCGCCAGCACGCCGATTTCCTGACCAACATCAACATCTCCGCCGAAAAAATAAAGGCCGCGCTGCAAAAGGAGTGGGACGCCGGCCCGCTTTTGACCAATCCGCCTCTGGAGAGAATCACAAAACTGGCGCGGGAGAGATACTCGGCCAGCGGGTGGAACCTGAAATTCTGATTTTGCAAGGGCCGGATGATCAACTGCGAACCACGCCAAACCCGCGAAAATCATTTGCGGCGGCCAGGCCGCGCCTCGAACCGTTTGCCTTGGGAACCCGGCGCTTCCATCCGGCGGCGTGGAACTTCGCCAAGGATGGGTTTTTAGATCATGCCCGGCATTTTCTTTGCGCGCTGCGCACGCGGTAGAGCCGCTCCGTGAAGCCGCCTTCTTTGGTAAAAGCTGCGGCCTGCGCCTCCACCTGCCGGTCGGGCAGATAGCACGCGAGATTCAGCAGCGAGAGCGCGGCATTGGCCACCAGTTGCGCGGAAGCCGCGGACTCACACGGACGCCCACTGGCCCGCACGGCTGTTTTTCCACGAACTCCTTCGACTTGGCTTCCATGTCCTGTTTCAACGCTGCTTCCCCGGCGATGCCTTGACCGGCGGCGTGGTTGCGGACGTCTTCGGTGATTTTCATGACTTTCCGAGAAGTCGCGAGACGCTCCACAAAATTCATACCCTTAGCGAGCCGCGGAACCCCCTGCCGCTATAATAAGACTCCGCGCCGTTATGAAATACAAAGACACGGCCGTGGCGGCGGTCACAAAAGAGCGCGCCGCAGAGTTTTCTAATATCAGAAGGTGTTTTCACCCAACTCGATGACTTCGTGTCGAACTCGCCCAGCTTTTGCAGCGCGAAATATTCCTCCTCCGTCAACACCTCAATACCCATGGCCGCAGCCATGTCCATGACGCTGTTTTTCGGTTTGTGTTCCTTCCGCGAATCCAGCGCTTCCCGGTCGTAACACAGGCTGGTGCGGCCCTTGGGACTTTGCGCGGAACAATCCATGAAGACGAACTCGCCCGATTCTTTATCCTGCCCCACCACATCCGGTTCGCCGCCGGAGCGTTCCATTTCCGCGAGCGACCACAACTTTTCCGGCCTGACCTCCAACCGCGCCTGCACCTTGGCCCACACCAAACCTGGGTGGCGGGCCTGGTTCGCGTCAAACCGGGCTTTCAAAGCGGCCAGCAACTCGTCGCGTTGTTTGGGAGACAATTCTTTTTTGTCACCGATGAATTTCGTAGATTTGCTGGCGGGCAAACTGCCTTCAAACCTTTCGACGAATGCGAATGTTCGCCTTCGTTCCCTGAACGCATATCTCGTCTTTCCCCCAAGTAAGTTGAATTGTTTCTGGCCAAGAGTCTTCATGCTTTGCCATCTCGGTCAGCGGAGGACGAATGTAGCGTTCGAGAAAAACGGCCATTGTCTTGCCTGCCTTGGAATCCATGTGTGCCCACGCATCAGCACCGATGTAATACTTGCCACCATTCGCCTTGAACGCTGCGATGAGTTCGTCGAGGCGATGTGACGGCGTTGGGTCGAGAACAATGAGCACGGGCGTCAATCCGGCAGCGCGAGCTTCACGCGGGAAAGAAAGCTCTTCACCAAAACGGCCTTGCCCGCTGGCAGCAATCGTCACGCGCAATTTGAATTCGTATGCGAGTTGGCTCTCGCCGTCGTAGCAATCAATCTGGCGACCGTCGCTTGTGGTCTCTCCATTTTCGTTCAAGCGTTTGACAGGTGAGTTCTTTGAGCTGACCGCTTCTCCGCCAAGACAACTTGCCAATACAGGCTCGAATAAATAGCCCGTCTCCTGCGCCGAACGGTTGTCCACGTCGAAAATCCATTTCCGCCAAACGAGCCACGATGCGAGTAATCCGTCATTCACACCACCGAATTCCAGCAGACTACGAGGGCCAATTTGGTTCATCGTCGGCTTTGGTTGCGTCGAGAGGATGCGCTGATACTTAATCCGACGCTTGTGAATCACTGTAAGGTTTTCAAAGTAGAGTCGAAAGTCGGCTTCGTGTCCGATGCAAGCGGCCAAGCTTTCAATAAGCAATGGGGCGGATGGACAACCAGCCTGCTGAGTCTGAAACCACGCTAATGGCAATTGATAATAAACCGGGCTAGGAGCGGGAGTCGAAAGATTTGGAAGGTTTGAGACCGCTGATGGAATAGCGAGATCGGTGCAACATTGTGCAAGCAAGCAAAAGAGCTCGTTTTCCGACAACGTCACCCGGTCATCACCTGTGCCGAGGATTCGTATGGTGCTAAACAGTTTCTTGATTTCAATGGGCGTGGGCATGGTCAGGGTTTGCTTTTTCCAAAAGAGCCATTTGCTCTTCTTCGACATTCGATAATTTCGCGAGCAATCGCTCCGTCAGAGCAAGTGCCGGACTCATGCCCTCGGAGCGCGTCAGACAAAAACGCAATGTCGGGCGCACGCCGCCGTTGTAGCAAGCTTGAAAACCATACTGCTGTGCAATGTGCTCACCAATTGCTTTTGCGAGTATCGGCGGAATGGCGTTACCAATTTGTTGGATTCGACTGCCAGCACTGCCAGCGAACTCAAACCAATCTGGAAATGTTTGCAATCGCGCGCATTCACGAAGTGTGAGCAATCGGTGTTCAGTCGGGTGAATGAATTCACGCGTCGCCGCGCTGGTGATAGTAAGGCTCGGTTCGTCGGCAAAAAGCCGCTTCAGCCCGGAAGGCGCACCGCCGCGTTTTTCAACCGGCGTTCCGTCCATGACGCGACGGAAAGCGCGGCGGCGAAAAGATTCGTGCTGCAAGTGATCTGGTAAATCTTTCATCGTCTGGCCGGGCCGTAATCCCTGCACGCGCTCAAGCTGAACACCCGACAGAATCGCCGAATAATGGTCAGTCACACTTTGAGCCCCGCCACGCAAATAAGTTTGCAATTCGTTTTGTGGTGGTTCGCGAAAAGGGATTGGTTCGCCAGCTTCTGTCGCCGCAGGCGGCAAGTCACCCACAGCGATTGCAAAAGTAATTTCCCCCTTGCGAAAGATACTGCCGGAAAAACGCGTCACCGGTTCTGGAAATAAAAAGTCATGACCGAGTCTGTTCCCCACTATGAGAACGCGTTTGCGCCGCTGCGGAACTCCAAACCCTTGGGCGTAGACTTTTTCCAAATTTAGGGAATAACCAGCTTCCAGAAAAGCCGCTACTGTGTCGTGAACATGTGAACCGCCATCGTTCGTGAGAAGTCCCTCGACATTCTCCATCACGAACCATTTCGGGCGGATGCCTTCGAGCAAACGGATGTAATGACTTAAAAGCGAATTGCGAGGATCATCGCCCGCTTTGACACCCGCGCTGCTAAAACCTTGGCACGGCGGGCCACCGAGCAGCATATCCAGTTCGCCGGAATTCAGCCCAATGCGGTGAAGCACTGACTCTGCGGTGAGTTCGCGAATATCCGCCGCTTCGCACGGAGTTTGCGGAAAGTTGCGCCGATAGGATTCCACTGCGTCCTCGTCAACATCGGTAGCAAACTTGATATCGTAATTTGCCTGACCAAAACCGAGGGAGCATCCGCCCGCGCCAGCAAATAAGCTGATGGCCGTTGGCTTTAGTTCCGTTGTTACTCCGATTCTGTCTAGTTGGTCAATCACGGCTTGCAAGTTGTATCAAACTCACGCCTTCGCGTAAACCTCCGCACCTTTTTCCACGAACTCCTTCGACTTTTCTTCCATCCCCTTTTTCAGCGCCTCTTCCTCGGCGATGCCTTGTTCGGCGGCGTATTTGCGGACGTCTTCGGTGATCTTCATCGAGCAGAAGTGCGGGCCGCACATGGAGCAGAAGTGCGCGGTCTTGGCGCCGTCCTGCGGCAGGGTTTCGTCGTGGAACTCGCGCGCGGTCACGGGGTCGAGCGCGAGGTTGAATTGATCTTCCCAGCGGAATTCAAAGCGCGCCTTGGAGATGGCGTTGTCGCGGTATTGCGCGCCGGGATGGCC
>CAYVGC010000056.1:0-26014 GCA_964449815.1 uncultured Bifidobacteriaceae bacterium | reverse complement strand
GCGCGGGCGGCGGGCGCGACGGAGATTTACCGTGTCGGCGGCGCGCAGGCGATTGCGGCGCTGGCCTACGGCACGAAGACGATCCGTCGCGTGCAGAAAATTTTCGGGCCGGGCAACGCTTATGTCAGCATGGCCAAGCGGCTGCTCGTCGGGCGCGTGGCGATTGATCTGCTCGCCGGGCCGAGCGATCTGCTCGTGCTGGCCGACGACACGGCAGATCCACGGTTCGCCGCATCCGACATGCTGGCGCAGGCCGAGCACGGCTCCGGCCACGAACGCGTCTGGCTCGTGACGACCTCCGCAAAAACTCTCAAGGCGGTGGAAAAGGAGATTGCCAGGCAGCTGCCCCGGCTCGCGCGCCGCGAACTCATCCAGCGCGTGCTGGACCGCAACGTCTGGCTCATCCAGGTCAAGTCCGTCGTCGACGGCGTGATGCTGGCGAATCAAATTTCACCGGAACATTGCGAGGTCATCACGCGCGACGCGCGGCGCGTGAGCGGCGGCATCGTGACGGCGGGCGCGATTTTCCTGGGCAACTGGTCGCCGACGGTGCTGGGCGATTACGTCGCCGGGCCGAGCCATGTGCTGCCGACCGACGGCGCGGGCGCGTCGTTCGCCGGCCTGACGGTGGATCAATTCCAGCGCCGGACGAGCGTGGTGGAATACAACCGCGCCGCGCTCAAAAAAGCGATGAAGACCTTGAAAAAATTCGCGGAACTGGAAGGCCTCGGCGCGCATGGCAAAAGCGCGGAAATTAGAACGTAAATTTCCAAACGCTCTGTGCATCGGCACGAAGAATGAAACCTGGATATTATTCCGCCGGATAACGCCAGACCCAGTCGCCGTTATTCCGGTCAACCGAGCCGCTTTTGGTGAACGCAGGCTGCCCGCCGTCGTCTTTTTCATCCCAGCCAACGGAGTAGAGGACAAATCTGCCGTCGTCCGTGCGGCGATAATGCAGCGGCTGTCCGTTGATGACATCGTGCGGCACTTGGGCGATGAATTGCGGGGCCAACGGGTCGAGGCTTTCGGGATAATTTCCATTGGCCAGCCGGAATCGCTCAAGCGCGCACGCCACGCGGGCCAAATCAACGCTGGACTGGCTGTAGGCAAATTTTGCGACGGCTTTGCTGATGGCCGGAAAGGTCAGCCCGGCATGTATTTTATAAGTTTTATAAGGTAAATAATGTTTCAGCTCGGTTTTCACGGCGGTCTCAGCCTGGCGCACTGCGGCGGGGCGAACCAGCCGGTTCGTGACGTCCACCAGCGGCCGGAGAAACTGCTCATTCAGTCGCGCGTGGGCGAGTTCGTTCTGATAAAAGTAGGCGCTGGGCATGAGTCGGAGACTCACCGTAATTTCCTTGGTTTTGCCGGCTTCTTCGACGGTGGTTTCATATTTCCGGGTGATTCTTTGGTTTTCCAATGAATCAGTTGCAAAGACTTGTTCACCGCGCATGGCGAATTGGTAATCGGCCAGAAAGTCTCTTGGTGCTAGCGCGTGTTCGAGTTCGGCGAGCTGGGCGTCGTTCCAACGATGTTGTGCGAGGCCCTCGTAAATTGGCAGAAGCATGTAGGAGGTGATGGCCATGTTGACGAGATGCGTGATGAGCAGAGGCTCCTGCCGCAATGCGTCGCCGAGGCGCAGCAGGAGTTGGACATCCTCCAGGGCTTGTGTGCTTTGGTTGTTGCCGAGTTCGGCAATGGCCCGCAACGAAAGAACCTGGGTGCAGCGTTTGAATTTTGCAAGATACTTAAGCAACGACTCGAATTGCTTCGAGTCACCAGCCGGATATTCGCCCAGCCAGGCATAAGGCCGGCGGCTCGCGGCTCGTAATTCCTCGATGGCGGAATCATATTTGCTCAACGCCAGCAAAACATCGGCGGCAGGCGACTGCGCATGGGTGCCGACGGGAAATTCGCCCACACCGTTGGTCACCGAGTTGCGGTAATAATCCTGCCAGTTTTTCAAATTGGTCAAGCGCGCGAGCTCCCACGACCCGGCGGTTCCGTCAGGGAAATAGGTGGGATCTCTGCGTTCGGGGGACATGTTGAGGCGGTCAACGAGGTTCGTGGCTGGCTTCCATGCGAGTGTCTGGTCGTCCCATTCCGGCGCCGTCACACCGGAAAAGATCGGGGCTTTGATGAAATTCTGATCGTCCGGCACGGGGTTGGTGGGCGCGAAAGCCGTCCAGTCAAAGCGTTCGCCACGGACAATGGCGTCGCGCTTGTAAGTCTCCCATGCACGTTTGCCGCGCCAGTTTTCTTCGGTGACTAAAACACCCGCCAAGGTGATGAGGATGGCCAGCCCGATCAATCCCCGGCGCAGCAGCAGCCAGCGCCATTTGTTTTTGGTTTTTTTTTTCATAAATCAGATAATGACGGTTCCGGAAATTTCGCTGCGCGGCTTGGGCGCGAAATTGCGCGGCCGGTCGGCTTCGGTTGGTTGGGAATGGTCGGCGAGCAGTTCGTTCAATATTTTTTCCTGGTCACGAAACGCCAGCAGCATCGCCACCGTCGGCTGGGATTGGGCGATGATGACCGGGGAATGGTCGCGCTGCGCGACGTTGATGATGAGTAAGAAGACCCAGACAGCGGCCAGCCCCGTCCAAACCCGGCGGCACGGCCAGACAAGTTCCAACCAAAGTCGGTTGAAACCACCAAGGCACCACGACATGAAGACAACGGGCCAGCTTTGTGCCTTGGTGTCTTGGTGGTTAAACTCTGCCGCCATCACGTCGCGGCGGATGGCGTCAAGCCTCGGTCCGGCGGCTTGATGACGGGCAAATAAAAGGTCACGCGGCGTTTTCATTTCTTCTCCTCCAGTAGTTTGCGCAGGGATTTCTTGGCGTAATGCAGCCGTGACTTCACGGTGCCAAGCTGCGTTTCCGTGATGCGGGCAATTTCTTCCAGCGAAAAATCCTCGACGAAATGCAGCAGCAGGACGGAGCGTTGCGGCAGCGGCAGTTGGTTCAGCAAATTCATAAATTCGGCCTCCTGTTCACGGCGGACGAGCAGGTCGTCCGGGCTGTCGTCAAATTCATCCGGCGATTCAGGAATTTCATCGAACAAAATTTCTTTCCGTTTGCGCCAGCGCTGGATGCATTTCTGGTGCGCGATGCCAAACAGCCAGCTTCCAAACTTCGCATTCTCGCGCAGTCCTCCGAGGTGCCGGACGGCGGCGATGAAGGTTTCCTGCACGATGTCCAGCCCGGCCTGTTCGTCGCGGACGAGTTCAAACACATAAACATAAAGCGGCAGTTGGTAGCGTCGGAAGAGCGCGTCCCAGGCCGCCGGTTCCCCGGCGCGGGCCTGGGCCACGGGCAGTTGTTCGATGTCGGCCACTTCCGGCATTTTCAATCAGAGGAATGCGCGAGGCGAGCAAAGGTTCAACGCCACCACGAAAATGATTTCGGAATTTACGGCGGCCAGATCCACTCAGTCCGCCGCCGCGCAACCTTCGGCTTCTGCCGCGGCAAGAAACTGCCGCAGCGCTTGCAGGCGCGGCGCGGCCAGCTCTCGGGAAGCCGGCAGTTTCAACCGGCCCGGCAGCGTGTCCGCATTTTTCCGCAGCGCGCGCAGCGCGTCGGGGAAGGTTTTGAAGCGCGTGTCGCGGCCGATTTTGCAGACCGTGCGCAGCACCGTCACCGCGCCCAGTTGCTCCAGAATGTCCGCGTCGCGCAGAATGACGCCCTCGAGGCTCGCGGGCGCATCCGGCGGCTGATGCGTGCGGATGGCTTCCACCACGGCGGGAATTTTTCCAGCGGGAAAACCGAGGCGCGCGAGGATTTCCGGCGTCCGCTTCATCGCGTAAGCCACGCAGTCCCATTTCGCCAAAGCCTCCGGTTCCTCGGGCCGATGGCCGACGAACACGCCGAGATCATGCAGCCAGACGGCGGCGAACACCACGTCATCATCGTAGCTCCGGCCCGCGCCGATGGCGCGCGTCAGTTCATAAAGCCGCGGCTGGTGGCTGAACTTGTCCACCGGCCTGGCCTGCTCGCGGAGGTAAGCAATGATGGCGGGACGAAAATCGGGCGATTTCATGCCGCGAGTTTGCGGGTCTGCGCCGGAAATTCCAGCAGAACTTTGACGCCGCAACCGTCAGTGTGGAATTTCACGGATAATCTGCGAATTGCGCGAATTTTCGCGAACAAAAAAATAGCGGTAACTGGCGTAATTCGCGGATGAATGCCGCCTGGCCGGCGCAAGGGGGCCGGGATGCCGGGCGGCCGGGGTGGTTTTTTCTACGCAAGTTTTTGGCGGGCGCAAAGTCCGCTCTCCCGGTGCTTCAACGGTGAGGCGGCCGAAGTCACCGGTGAAGTTCGCCGCTTCAACCGTCACCCTTAAAGACTCATCGTTGAAGTTCGGAAGCTCGTCATTGAAGCTCAAAGAGTCAACGTTGAGGTTCAGAGCGTCATCGTTAAGGATAAAAGAGTCAACCGGCAGACTCGCAACATTATCATATACAGCAGTTTGTGCGTTTTTACAATCGCCAGGGCCAAAATCCTGGACCTGTCTGGGATTTTTTTTGTGCGGCATAACCCGAAAGGTAAAGTGAGTTATGTCTGCCACGAAAATGAATAAAGGGGCGGAGTCGCAGCGCGAGTCCGCCGTGTTGGATCAACTGCTGGCCGGCTGCGAGAAGCCGGAGGATTTGCCGGCTCCGGGCGGGGCTTTCAACCAGCGGCAATCCGGCTGGTTCATGCCGAGCCGGCAATTTTACAACTCGATGATCACGGGATGGTCGCCCAAAGTCAGCGGGACCGAGGTGACGTTGCTCAGGGTCTGAATCGCCGAAGTTCCCAGGGTCGGATCGTAAATCGTCAAGGCCGCGCAGGCAGAGCCGAGGTTGACATTGACCTGGCTGGTGCCGCTGACCTTTTCGTTCCACACGATTAGTTCAAATTTGCCGGTGCTCTTCTGTAACAGCAAGTCATGCATGGTGTCCGGCTGGTTGGTGATGGAATAATTGAGCTTCCCAAGGGAGAATCTGGCGTCGTGGTCCGCCAGGATCGTCGTCAGGTTATGAAGACAGACGGCGGCTTTTCGCGGAGCATAGTCGGGTTTATAGAAACCATACTGCTGATTGCCGGCTTCATCCGAACGGTCCCTGAGCAGATAGACGGAAGTGTAACTCCAGCCCCGCTTGAACTGATCGAGATACATGGTCAGAAGATTCAAGGCGTGGACGTCCTCGGTTATGACCCCGCCAATTAATGCTCCGGTTTCAGTGGTGACCTTTGGCAAGGCTGGCAGGGCTTCGACAGGATAACCAAGGTAGTGATGCGCCCAAGTCAGGCCGAACTCAACATACAGTCCATCCACCTTGCAGGCGGAAGTTGGATCTGCGGCATTCCACGTCTTGTTGTCATTCAGGCCTGGGGAGTTTGGATGATAAATGTAGTTATGAACATTCGCGGCGTCGGCATATTTGGTGCCGTCCGACAGCAAGGCGCCGGCACCGTTCGGAATGGTCAGAAATTGCAGTCCAACATTATCGGCCTCGGCGCCGCTCTCCGAAATAGTCCAGACGGGATATTGCCTCAATACCGGGTCGCTTTTGACTGCCGCGAACAGATCGCGTTGCAATCGCGCCACCGCCAGCCAGGAACCGCCCCGACCACCGGTCTGGCCTTGATAAGTGACGCCCCAGTTATTGGGCTCGTTTGGACCCTCAAGTGCAACCAAGGCTCCCGCCAGTGCCAGTTGCCTGGCCCCGGCAGTCAACCTGGTAAGATCGGCCCCGCCGCTTCCCAGGCCGTAACTAAAGCGGACGCCGGTTTGCTTGTGCAGTTCAATCAAGTCGCTTAAGGGAATGTCGCCCTCATAGCCGGCTCTGATCCAGCGAATCCCCAGATAGCTGGCAGCATGGATGGTATTTTGCAGAGTCTCTCCACGCCTGGAGATTGAGGAGACGACGCCGATGGAATTGAGAAAATCCGCCGCCCGATGCGCCGGCATGTCCGCCGCATTTGCGTTTGAGAACCCGCCCGCTCCCGCCACAAGCAGGCACAATAGGCCGATGAGCCGCCGGGTGCAACCGCCAAAAGTCATTCGCTTTGGCAACAGAGGTTTGTTTCGTTCTGCAATTTTAGGTGTCATGGCAACAGGCGGCCTGAAGAGAATTGCCGCCCTGGCACCTGCAGGGCGGCCGCAATTCTCTGGCTGCCGGTAGAACATGGATTGATGGGGCGCAGAGTCAAGCCGCAAAACTGCCCGTGCCGGTTCACTGTGACAAAACGATCGGCGGTAAATCTGGCCGCTTCCTCCAGAAAGCAGCGTTTCGATTTCACGAAAACAAAAGGAAGCGGCGCGACCGGAAATTTTTACCGCCGGTGCCACCACATCCCAAGAAACTTGACGCCGGGAAAGCCAAACCGGACGGCAGATTTCACTCTTTCGCCACACCTCTATCCAAAGTATTGACCGCGAGCTGCGCTGTCCACGCGGCAAGATTGGGGATTAAAATGGTTTCAAATTTCCCTGAGTCTCGGCATCATCCAACCATGAAAATCATTTTGGCCTCGGCAACTTTGCTTATGTCGCTTATCCTTGCCCGCGCTGACATGCAATCTCCCGTTCCGCTCTGGCCGGAGGGCGCGCCCGGCGCGCTGGGCAGTTCTACCAATGACATTCCCACGCTCACGCCGTATCTCCCTGACGTTGCGAAGGCCACCGGCGCGGCGCTGGTGATTTGTCCCGGCGGCGGCTATGTCATGCTCGCGCCCCATGAGGGCAACGGTTATGCGCTCTGGCTGAACCAGCATGGCGTGACCTGCTTCGTCTTGAAATATCGCCTCGGTTCCAACGGCTATCGTCATCCCGCCATGCTCGCCGACGCCGCCCGCGCGGTGCGCTGGGTGCGCGCCCACGCGGACGAGTTCAAAATTGACGCGCAGCGCGTCGGCATCATGGGCTCGTCGGCGGGCGGACATCTGGCGGCGACGCTGCTGACGCATTTTGACGCTGGCGACACGAATTCAACCGACGCGGTCGAGCAGCAAAGTTCGCGCCCGGATTTGGGCATCCTATGTTATCCGGTGATCACAATGGGCGGGTTCACGCATCAGGGTTCAAAAGACAATCTGCTCGGCAAAAATCCTTCACCGGAACTGGTGGCGCTGCTTTCCAACGAACTGCAGGTGACCACGAACACGCCGCCATGCTTTTTGTGGACCACGTTTGAGGACAACGCCGTGCCGATGGAAAACACGATGATGTTCGCCGAGGCGTTGCGGAAAAACCATGTGCCGTTCGCGCTGCACGTTTATGAAAAGGGCGGACACGGAATGGGCTTGAATGACCAGCCGCCCTTCGCACATCCGCATCCATGGGCGGGCGACTGTCTGTTCTGGCTCAAAGAACGGAAATTTGTGAACGACTGATCAAAATCCGCGCAAGCCGGTGCTGCTGCGCCGAGGCAGGCCCGGCGCGGGTGTGCGCTGGAGGACAAGATATTCAAGCCCCAGCTTCTCGCAATATTCGCGCTTGCCGCCCCGGTCGCCGTCCTCGTTCACGGCATAAATGTCCGGTTTCAACTTTTTAATTTCCGGATCGGCGTCCAGCCAGCCCTCGCCGCTGGAGATCATCGCCTGCTTTACAAACTTGATCGAGCCGACGACGTAACGCCGTTCATCCTGCGGAATCAACGGATGGCCTTCACCCTTGAGCAGCCAGATATTTGCGTCGTGGCCGACGACCACATAAAGATCGCCGTAAGCGCTGACTTCTTCGAGAAAGCGGACGTGGCCGGAGTGAAACCAGTCGTAACTGCCGGTGACCACAACTTTTTTCCGGCCCGGCGTAGGTGGCGTCGGCGATGGTGCGGGAAAACCTCTCAACTCGTCAGCTTTGAAAACGCGGTAGGTAATTTTGTTTTCAGCGGAAAATCTTTCGCGGGCGGAGTTCGTTGTTGCTTCCGCATCCGCCCAGATGTCGGCACGCGGATTTTTCGGCAGCGTGTCGAAACTGGCCGCGCCGTCGGCTTCAACCACGCGGCTGACGCAGCGGATGGCATTCAAAAAATACCGCCGTTCCGCCAGCGGAAATTTTGGCGGCTGGCCGGTGAGTTTTTGCAGCGTGGCGTCCGGCCAGAGCAGCACGGAAAGTTCCCCCAGCTTGGAAGCTTCTTCAAGAAACCGCAGGTCGCGGGACCGGATGTCGTCAAAGCCGCCGGAGACGATGATTTGTTTTGGCGGACTCACTTTGCGGCAACGCGGACGTTCACCTGGAATGCGCCGGGCACCGGTTCGCTGGAAGCGACGATGAGATAGCCTCCGCCGCAGCCGGAATACATTGCGCCGAGATATTGCTGCTGATACGCCTTGAGCAGCGCCAGCAAATCCAGCCGCAGCAGCGGGTGCCGGACGACGTGCGGCAGCAGCGTCTCCCAGCATTTCATGTTGAGGTTGAGCGAAGCGCCGAGTGCGTTCGCGTCCATGTTGACAATGGCGTGGTAGCAGTCCTGGCCCGACTGGCCAAGCTTGGCGATCCACTTTGGATCGAGGTTTTTTATGCCGAGCGGACTATAGCCTTCGGGCCGCGGCTCAACGGGAATCAGATGCAAAACCTTTTCGAGCCAGCGCGCGACTTTGGCGCGGTTGCACGATTCAATGTGCGACGGAAAAACGCCGCCGTGGATATTGTAATCGTAGTCCAGCCGGTTCACGCCAGGATAAACCAGGCCGATCATGTCCTGCGAACCGCTCGGCTCGGCCTTGCCCTGGTTTTCCACTTCGTAAAGCTCGCGCGCCAGATCCGCCGGCGGACGGTTCGGCAGCCTGCCTTTCCAAATCCGCATCGCAATGGCGCGCGTGCCGCTGGCGATGCCGGAACGGTCCATCGGGCGAAAATCCGGTTTGATCTGCACCACGACCATCGAGCCGGGCGGCTTGGGGTTGTGCTGCGAAACAAACGGCTGGTCAATCCAGCCGCCCGCGAGCTGCAGGCGGTTGGGAATGGATCCAAGCAGTTTGGCGACCGGCGAACGGGCCTGGTTTTTCATCAGCCGATGCCCACGCGTTTGCCGGCCTTGCGGGCTTGGTATTGGCCTTTGATCCATTTGTAGGTGACGGCCAGCCCTTTGTCGAGCGTGGTGCCGGGTTCCCAGCCGAGCACTTGTTGGATGAACGTGTTGTCCGAGTTGCGCCCCGCCACGCCCAAGGGTGCGGTGAGGTCGTGCTTGCGGACCAGCTTGACGCCGGCGATCTTTTCGATCTTGGTCAGCAGTTCGTTGATGGAAACGAGTTCGCTGGAACCGAGGTTGATCGGCGTCGCGATCAGATCGTCGCAATGCGTGATCATGTCAATGCCCTTCACGCAGTCGTCAATATACATGAAGCTGCGCGTCCGCTCGCCGTCACCCCAGATCGTGATTTCCTTTTTGCCGGTGTCCATCGCCTCGATGACCTTGCGGCAGAGCGCGGCGGGCGCCTTTTCGCGGCCGCCGTCCCAGGTGCCGTTCGGGCCGTAAACATTGTGGAAGCGCGCGATGAAGGTTTTCATGCCGCGTTCATGCCAGTATTCCTGGCAGAACATTTCAGAAATCAGTTTTTCCCAGCCGTAACCGCGTTCGGCCATCGCGGGATAGGCGTCGGATTCTTTGAGCGCGCGAACCTTCGGGTCTTTTTGCAGCAGCGTGTTGTAAGCGCAGGCCGACGAAGAATAGAAATAACGCCGCGCGCCGGCCCGGTAAGCCGCCTCAACCATGTGCGTGTTGATGAGGATCGAGCGCAGACATTCGACCCGGAAGCGCTCGATGAAACCCATGCCGCCCATGTCGGCGGCGAGGTTGTAAACTTCCACCGCGCCTTCGCAAACGCGCCGGCAGTTGGCCTCGATGCTCACGTCCAGGCAGATGTTTTCCACGCCGGGAACGTGCAGATACCATTCATACAGCGGCTTTTTGTCCACCGCACGGATGTTGGTGAACCCTTTTTTCTTGAAGTGCAGCGCGAGGTTGCCGGCGATGAAGCCGCCCGCGCCGGTGATGACGATCAGATCGTCTTTCCTGGTGGCCGGGCCTTTCTCAACGAGTTGTTTTGTTTTTTCCATAAACTGGTTTCTTTTTTTGTCCGGCACGCCGGAAGGATCCGTGCATGGGGCAATGTTCCTGTATATGTTTAGCTGGTTTTCCGCAAAGGGGAATGTCCACTTTTGACCAAAACATATCTATTTTTGACATTTTGTGAATTCACCGGCGGCCGCCCGCCCGGCCAAGCATTTTCTCGACAGCTGTCCAAAGAAAATTAAAATCTAAGCGCATGATTAAACCGACTTTGCTCGTTCTCGCCGCCGGCATGGGCAGCCGTTACGGCGGACTCAAACAGATTGACCCCGTCGGCCCGGCGGGCGAAACCATCATTGACTATTCCATTTTTGACGCGATGCGTGCCGGCTTCGGCAAGCTCGTGTTCGTCATCCGCAAGGACATCGAGCCGCAGTTCCGTGAAATCGTCGGCACGCGTTTTGAAAAGCGCATCGCCGTGGAATATGTTTACCAGGAGCTCGACAAACTGCCCGCGCCTTACACGCTGCCCGCTGGCCGCACCAAGCCGTGGGGCACCACGCACGCGATTTTGATGGCGGAAGGCGTCGTCAAGGAGCCGTTCGCCGCGATCAACGCGGATGACTTTTACGGCCAGCAGGCTTATCAATTGCTCGCGCAGCATCTGACTTCCGGCACGACGGACTACGCGATGGTGGGTTTCATTTTGCGCAACACGCTTTCAAAATTCGGCAGCGTGGCGCGAGGCGTCTGCCGCGTGGACAAGAAAAACCATCTCAAATCCGTCGTCGAAATGATGAAGATCGAGCCCGCCGGCGGCGGCGCAAAGAATACCGATGCTGAAGGCAAAATCACCAAGCTCACCGGCGACGAGGCCGTCTCGATGAATTTCTGGGGTTTCACGCCCATGCTGTTTCCGCAGTTGCGGGCGCAGTTCGACGCGTTCCTGAAGAAGAGCGGCACCGAGGTGAAATCCGAGTGCTACATTCCCATCACGGTGAACGACCTCGTGGTGACCCGGCAGGCGAAAGTAAAAGTTTTGCGCACGAACGACTCGTGGTTTGGCGTGACCTACCGCGAGGACCGGCCGCAAGTCGTCGAAAGCATCCGCCAGCTCATCGCGCAGGGGAAATACCCGGAAAAGCTCTGGGCGTGATTCACGCCGCGCGCCGCACCACGCTGTTGCGCTGCGACCAGTCGGGATTCAGGTTCGGAAAATCGAGGTTGTAATTCAGCCCCCGGCTTTCCGGGCGCAGCAGCGCGCAGCGCACGATCAATTCGGCGACGGTCGCGATGTTCCGCAGCTCCAGCAGGTCGGCGGTGACAATGAAATCCCAGTAATATCCGTGAATCTCCGCCTGCAGATTCGCCAGCCGCGACTGTGCCCGCTGCAATCGTTTGTTCGTCCGCACGATGCCGACATAGTCCCACATCAGCCGCCGGACTTCGTCCCAGTTGTGCGAGACGACCACCAGTTCATCCGCGTTGGTTGCGTTGCCGGACTGCCACAGCGGGATTTTCAAATCGGTTTTTTCACGGCGGACGGAACGGGTTTTTTCCGCCGCGCGGTGCGCGCAGACCAGCGCTTCCAAAAGTGAATTGCTGGCCAGCCGGTTGGCGCCGTGCAGGCCGGTGCAGGCCACTTCGCCAACGGCGTAAAGCCCGGCGATGTCCGTCTCACCGTCCACGTTCGTCATCACGCCGCCGCATTGATAGTGCGCCGCCGGCACCACCGGGATCGGCTCCTTCGTGATGTCAATGCCGTAGCGCAGGCACGTCTGGTAAATGTTCGGAAACCGCTCGATGATGAATTTGGCCGGCTTGTGCGTGATGTCCAGATGCACGCAATCCGCCCCGGTTTTTTTCATCTCGCTGTCAATCGCACGGGCCACGATGTCGCGCGGCGCAAGCGATTTCATCGGATGCCGTGCGTCCATGAACTCTTTTCCATCAAGCGTTTTCAAAATGCCGCCTTCGCCGCGCACCGCTTCGGAAATCAAAAAAGATTTTGCCGTCGGATGATAGAGACAGGTTGGATGAAATTGCACGAATTCCATGTTGGCGACCGCCGCGCCCGCGCGATAGGCCATCGCCACGCCGTCACCGGTGGCGATGTCAGGATTGGTCGTGTAGAGATAAACTTTGCCGCAGCCGCCGGTCGCCAGCAGCGTCACCGGCGCGGTGAACGTCCAGACCCGGTTCGCATTTTTGTCAAAAACGTAGGCGCCGAGGCAGCGGTTCTCGCCGGCATGGCCGAGCTTCTGGCTCGTGATCAAATCAATGGCGATATGGTTCTCAAAAATCTCGATGTTTGGCTGCTGCGAAACCGCGTTGAGCAGGGCGCGCTCAATCTCGCGGCCCGTCACATCCTTCGCATGCAGGATTCTCCGTTTGGAATGTCCGCCTTCACGACCGAGATCCAATTCCCTGCCGCCGTCTTCGTTGAGCACTTCGCGCTCGGAAAATTTCATGCCGAGTTCAATCAGCTCCGCAATGCGCGCCGGACCTTCCTCGACGATGGTGCGGACGACGCTTTCCTTGCACAAGCCTGCGCCCGCCGCCAGCGTGTCGCGCACATGAAGTTCAAACGAGTCCTCCTTGCTCGTCACCGACGCGATGCCGCCCTGCGCGTAATTGGTGTTGGACTCCGCGCGGTCTTTTTTGGTGACGATGGCCACGCGCCCGCGCGGCGCGACTTTGAGCGCGAACGAAAGCCCCGCAATGCCGCTGCCGAGAACGAGGTAGTCAAATTGTTTCATGTCGAAGGGAAAATTTAACGCAAAGACGCAAAGACGCGAACGAAAACGCTTGCTGGCTACCGCGCAAAGATCTGCCGGATGACGTCTTCAATTGGCACTTCCTGGATGTCAATGTCTGTTACCGGCAGTTCGTCGAGCAGGGTTTTGCAAACCGAAATCACACGGTCGCGTTTTACTTTGAGCGTGATGGTGGTGGCCGTCTTTTCGGTGACTTCGCCGTAGCGCGCCAGATTTTCCGCCGGATGCCGGTCGGCATTCTCGCATTGAATGGTGATGAGCTTGAAATCGGCGAAACGATCCACGATTTCATCCAGCTTGCCGTCAAAGAAAAGTTTTCCGTGGTCAATGATGATCACACGCTCGCACAATGCCTGGATGTCGGCCATGTAATGGCTGGTCAAAATGATCGTGGTCTTTTGCTGCGTGTTGTGGCGGCGGATGAATTCGCGGACGGTTTTCTGCGAAACCACGTCGAGGCCGATGGTCGGTTCGTCGAGCAGCAGCACTTTCGGCTGGTGCAGCAGCGAGGCGATGAGTTCCATTTTCATCCGCTCGCCCAGGGACAGTTCGCGGACATTGACGTCCAATTTTTCCTTCACGCCGAGCAACTCAGTCAGTTCGGTGACGGTGCGTTTGAAACGGTCGGCGGGAATGCCGTAAATTTTGGCGTTCAGCTCCAGCGATTCGCGCGCGGGCAAATCCCACCAGAGCTGGTTTTTCTGGCCGAGCACCAGCGCGAACTGCCGGCGGTAATCGTCGTGGCGTTCCCACGGCGTGTGGCCGAGCACGGTGGCCGCGCCGCTGGTGGGATAGAGCAGGCCGGCGAGCATTTTGAGGGTGGTGGTTTTGCCCGCGCCGTTCGGCCCGAGAAAGCCGACGAGTTCGCCGGGTTCGATGTGGAAGCTGACGTCGTTGACGGCGAGCGTCTGCTCGTATTGCCGGTGAAAGAGTCCGCGCACCGCGCCGGCAAAGCCCGGCTGCTTTTTGTAGGTGCGAAAGGCTTTGGTGAGATGGTTGACCTCGATGGCCGGCATAATTCAGCCGCAAAAAAGCACAAAAGGCGCAGAAGGAAATTATTCCGCAGGCTTTTTGAAGATCAAAATAATTTTCCCGGTGCGCATGTTGGAAAACCTCAAATCGGTGGCTTGGGCGCCGGGAATCGTTTCGATTTGGGGAACGGCGCTGACGAGTTCCCAGCCGTCCGCGCCTAGTTGCTGCAAATCGGCTCCGTAAAATTCCAATTTGCCGGCAAAGTCAAATCCGCCAGCACCGCTTTCCGCCTGGTGAACGTCTTTCAGTCCCTGCGTCACGTTCGTCTGCATTTCGCTCAGTGCGTCCAAGCTTAATTTTTGAGCGACGTTTTCGAGCGTCACAATTTTGTATTCCCATTTTACTTTTGTAGGCGGCGCGGGGACGGCAGCCACCGACTGGGGAGTTGACGCGGGCGCGGGCGGCGGAACTTTTGTGCAGCCGCACAACAGCGCGGCGGCGGCGAGCAGGCAGAGCACGGTTTTCATTGGCGGGCGATGTAAAGGCACTTGCAAAATTCTTTGTCACAGTCTGCTAGCGGCAGCGGCGCAGCGAAATCTATTTCGATTTTTTGACGGCGGAGTGATGCGCTGGCCGCGCAACTCCTGATCCCACTGCCTGCGCCAATGAGTTCCACAAACTTGATGCCGACCGCGCGCATCCGTTCCAGGCTGGCGATGGATTGCTGGCGAACCTCCTCGCGCCTCATTCCTTGTTTGCTCATTGGTCCAAATCGTTTAACGTTTTGTAAATTTCATCAAGCTGTTTCCGGAATGTTTCCGCCAATTTGTGAACCTGCTCGCTGGTTTGGCAATAACACTTTTTGAGACGGCGGCGCTGACTTTTCGCGCGAAGCCACAGCCAACTATGTTTGAGCCTCGTTACCTCGGCTGCTACGAAGTTGGATTTACCGAATCAACTGCTTCTCCAAATAATGCACCACCTGGCGCACGTTGGAATCCACTTCCATGCGGTCTTTGACGAGGCGGCAGGCGTGCAGCACCGTGCCGTGGTCGCGTCCGCCGAAGGCTTCGCCGATGGTGTTGAGGGAGCTTTCGGTCATCTGGCGCGTCAGATACATGGCGATCTGGCGCGGGAAGGCGATGTTTTCCGGGCGGCGCTTGCTGGTCATGTCCGCCAGCCGGATGTCAAAATGTTCGGCGACTTTTTTCTGGATGACTTCGATGCTGATGGTCTGCCGGCCTTCTTCGTGCAGGATTTCGCGCAGCAAATTTTCGACGACCTCAATCGTCAGTTTTTTGCCGGTCAACGAGGCGTAGGAGGCGACGCGGATGAGCGCGCCTTCCAGCCGGCGGATGTTCGTGCGGATGCGCGTGGCAAGGAAATTGATGATGTCATCCGGCAGGACGGCGTTCATGATCTGCGCCTTTTTTTTGAGAATGGCCAGGCGCATCTCAATGTCCGGTGGTTGCAGGTCCGTGACCAAGCCCCATTCGAACCGCGAAACCAGGCGGTTTTCCAAGCCTTGGATTTCGCTGGCCGGCCGGTCACAGGTCAGCACGATCTGCTTGTGCGACTCGTGCAGGGCGTTGAACGTGTGGAAAAATTCCTCCTGAATGCGCTCTTTGCCGGCCAGAAACTGGATGTCGTCAATCAGCAGCACGTCCGTCTGGCGGTATTTTTTACGGAACGTCACCAGCTTGTTGTTCTGGATCGCGTCAATGTATTCGTTCGTGAATTTCTCGGACGAAACATAGGCGACGCGCGCGCTTTTTTTGGTGCCCGTCACATGCTGGCCGATGGCGTGCAGCAGATGCGTCTTGCCCAAACCCACGCCGCCGTAAAGAAACAGTGGGTTGTAGGACTTTCCCGGCGCCTCGGCCACGGCCTTGGCGGCGGCGAAGCAGAAATTATTGTTGGTGCCGACGACAAACGAGTCGAATGTGTTTTTGGGGTTGAAATGCGAATCCCCGCTGCCATTGGCGCGTTCGACCGCCGATTCGGCTGCCTTGGTTCTGACCGGAACCGCGACCCGAACCGGGATTGCCGGCTGGCTGGCATTCGTCACCTTGAATTTCACCTGTAGCCGGCAGCCCGCCGCCACCGCCACGGCGTCTTGCAGCAGGCTCAGATAATTATCTTTGAGCCAGACTTCGCAGAATTCGTTTGGAGCCTCCATCGTCAATTGCTGCCCATCAACCAAGCAGGCTCGCAAAGGTGCGAACCACATGTTGAAGGTGTCCCGGCTCAATTTGGCGCGGAGATGCTCCTGCGCCGTGTTCCAAATTGTTTCCGCAGAAATTTGCATGTTATACCACCAATAACCCGATTTTTTTACGTTTATTCACCCTGCACCGCCACCGGCATTTTGATTCGGACTCGCCCGCCAGTCAACCGTGCCTTGCGCCAACATTCAAGCGAAAACATAAAATGTTTGCGCCAGGTCAGCACATTGTTTGCTTAAATAAAATGTTAACAGTTTGATTGTCAATGCTTTGCGATTTAACTGTTCGCCTTTTGGCTCAAATTCAAACCAATCTGGTCAATCGCCCAGCCTGACTTCAAACGGTGTCAGCGTTTTTATTTCATTGGCGCGAAAGTTACGAGGACAACATATTAACTTTTGTTCGCAAGTTATTCACAACCGCTAAAAAGCCCGTCAAACAGCCGTTTTCTAAGGTCAGCAACCCGTGCCGTCACGACCGTCTTTTGGATTCGCCCTTGCCCGTGAGTTCAGGCAGAACTTTAATTGCAAAATCCTTAACCTGAATTGTCATCTTATAGCCATGCCAATAACAAAAATAGTTGCTTATAGTTTTCAAACTATGTTGACAAAAATAAGCGAGTATGATTTATTGATCATAGTTGCAGGGGCCAAAAGTGCCAGCCAGCAACTTGATCTTTGAATTTTATACAATTTCGGCCCCGGCGTGAGTGCAGTCCGGGGCGCGAGTTCTCCGTAATCTTACGTTGTGCTCATTCTGAATTCCCCGGGTCTTTCGGCCACCCTCTGGCTGACTGACCCGGTTTTTTCTTTTCCGGACGGTCGTTAAATCCTCGCCGCGTTCGTTGACACTGATTTTTCCCGCTGCTACCGTCTTTGCTTCAATTTTTACAATGGAATACAAAGACACATTGAATCTGCCGCGCACCGACTTCGCCATGAAGGCCGACCTCGTCAAGCGGGAACCGGAACGTTTGAAAAAATGGGAGACCGCAAGGCTCCGCGAAAAAATCCAGGCGGCGCGCGCGAGCGCCGAAAAGTTCGTCCTGCACGACGGCCCGCCGTTTGCCAACGGCGACGTCCACATCGGCACCGCGCTGAACAAGATTCTCAAGGACATCATCATCAAGTATCAGACCCTGCGCGGCAAAAGTGCGCCCTACGTTCCCGGCTGGGACTGCCACGGCCTGCCCATTGAATTCAAGGTTTCGCAGGAAATGCGCAAGGCCGGCAACACGTCCGCCGATGCCGCCACCATCCGCAAGGCCTGCGAAGCTTACGCCCGTAGGTTCATTGACCTTCAGCGCACGCAATTCAAGCGCCTCGGCGTGCTCGGCGACTGGGAAAATCCCTATCTCACGCTCAACAAGGAATACGAGGCCGACGAACTCCGCCTGTTCGCCGACATCGTCGCCAAAGGTTTTGTCTATCGCGGCAAAAAGCCGGTTTACTGGAGCATTCCCTGCCGCACCGCATTGGCCGAGGCCGAAGTTGAATATCAGGATCACGTCAGCCAAAGCGTATTCGTGAAATTTTCCATTGTCGGCCGGCCGAAAACGTTCATCGTGATTTGGACGACGACGCCGTGGACGCTTCCCGCGAACCTCGCCGTCGCTTACAACAAGGATTTCCAATACGTCAGCGCCAAGGTCGGCGACGAAAATTACATCGTGTTCCGGGGCTTGCTGTCCGCCGTCGCCGAAAAATGCGGCTGGGCAAATTACACCCAAACGCCGTTCGCCGCCGAAGAATTGGCGAAGCTCGAATACCAGCATCCGTTTTGCAACCGCACCGGCAAGGCTTTCGCCGCCGAATTTGTCACCGCCGACACCGGCACGGGCTTTGTCCACATCGCGCCCGGCCACGGCTTGGATGACTACAACCTCGGACGCCAGAACGGCCTGCCGATTTACTCGCCCGTGGATGACGACGGGAAACTTGCTTACACGAACGATTTGCCCGCCGAGCAGCAAATGCCTGCTGGGTTGGTCGGCAAATCCATCCTCGAAAAACACGGCAAGAGCGATGCGAATGAGGCCGTGCTAGCACTGCTGCGGGAGAAAAATGTTCTGCTCAAACAGGAAAATTATTCGCACAGCTATCCGCACTGCTGGCGCAGCAAGACGCCAGTCATCTTCCGTGCGATGGACCAGTGGTTCATCAAGATTGATCACGTCGCCTCGGAGGGACGAGTTCCTAATCAAACTTTCCGCAACGCCGCCTTGGCCGAGATTGACCGCGTGACGTGGATTCCCGACTGGGGCGTCAACCGCATCAAGGGCGCGGTGCAGACGCGGCCCGACTGGTGCATCAGCCGCCAGCGCACTTGGGGTGTGCCACTGCCGGCATTTTATGACGCGAAAGGCGATGCCATTCTCGAAAAGGAAATCATTGATAAAGTTGCCGACCTTGTTCAAAAAGAAGGTTCCAACATCTGGTTCGAGAAAACCGCCGCCGAACTTTGGGTGCTCGTTAAGCCCGCGAACTGGGCCGGTGCCGAAGCCGTCGCCAAATCCAACGACACGCTTGACGTGTGGATTGATTCCGGCAGTTCCTCGCGCGCCGTCTTGAAACAGCGGAAGGAATTGCAGCACTCCACGAAAACCGGCAACGAAGTTTGGCAAGCGGATGTCTATTTGGAAGGCTCCGACCAGCATCGCGGCTGGTTCCAATCCTCGCTGCTGCTGTCGCTGGCCGGCAACGGCGCGGCCCCCTTCAAGACCGTGTTGACGCACGGCTTCATGGTGGACGCCGACCGCGAGAAGATTTCCAAGAGCAAGCAGGGCGGTTACGAGAAGCCGCAGACCGCCGAAGCCTACGTCAAAAAATACGGCGCGGACGTCGTGCGGCTGTGGGTGGCGTCGCAGGATTACCGCAACGACATCGTCGTGAGCGAGGAGCGCATCAACAAGGTCGGTGAGACCTATCGCGGCATCCGCAACGCGCTGCGCTATCAGCTCTCGAACCTTTACGATTTCGATCCGGCGAAAAACGCCGTGCCGGACGACAAACTGACCGGCTTGGATCGCTGGATTCTCGGCGAATTCTCCAAGCTCGAAACCGAAGTGCTCGCCGCCTACGACAATTACGAATTCCACGTCGTCTATCAAAAGCTCAGCCAGTTCATCGCCGTGGAACTCTCGTCGGTCTATCACGACGTCATCAAGGACCGGCTCTACACCGACGCCGCGAATTCGCCGCGCCGCCGCTCCACGCAGACCGCGCTGCACCGGCTGGTGACCGGCCTGTGCCAGATGCTCGCGCCGATCCTGGCCTTCACGGCGGACGAAGCGTGGGAATTCATTCCCGGCAAGCCGACCGGCTCGGTGCATGAAAGCGAATTCAAGCAATGCACTCTGACGCTAGACCCTGATGAAATTGGAAAATGGGTCTGGCTCAAACAGTGGCGTGAAAAAATTCTTCCTGAATTGGAAAAAGCGCGCCAAGCCAAAACCATCGGCAAAGCTCTGGATGCAAAAGTCGAATTCGTTGTTCCGCAAGTCCAATGGCAATTGTCTGATTCTGAATTACTCCGTGAACTCGTCAATGTATCCGCGTTGAAAATTTCGGTTGGTGAGAATGATTCACTTGTTGTTTCCAAAGCCGACGGCCAGAAATGCGAGCGCTGCTGGCATTGGGAAACGGACATCGGCCAGAACGCCGAGCATCCTACGCTATGCGGACGATGCGTGGGGGCGGTGAGATAGTTGAAGGCCTGATTGAATAATGCTTGGTCCGCCGATGCTATTGCTGTTCCTTATCAAGGCGAAATTTTACCTTTTGTGAGCCATCCGCAACCGCTTGGTAGAACTTCGGCCTTCCACTCCATCTTAACGCTTCACGAACACGTCGTTTGGCGGTGCCGGTCATCCGCAAACGCGCGCAGGCGCTGCGGAAAATTGAACGCCTTCAGCTTGGCCTGCACGGCAACATCAAACGCCTGCGGGAGGCCGAAATCATGTATCGCCTGCGCATGGGCGACTATCGCATCTTGTTCGACGTGGAAGATGATGTTATTGTCATCCGCAGGATTGGAAACCGGAAAGACGTTTATGACTAAAGCTGTCCAACAAACGGTTGTCCGCGACATCACCCGCAAGCGCGAGCAGATTGCCACGCTGCGCGAGGAGCTGGAGGATTTGAACGATTATCTGGACGGCACCGAAGCTCGTGTGCGCGACGAAGGCAAACTCCGCCTCACCCACGACCAAGTCAAGAAGCGCTACGGCTTGAAATAATTTTGCAGCGTGCGCGTCACCTGCAAAAACGATCCCGCCAAGCTCGCCGAATGGGCCGCCGCCAGCCATGTGGAAAAACACACGCCCGTGGCGAAGGCGAAACCGGTGACGCCGAGCACGCCGGCGAAATAACCGCGCCACCTTTGCTGGCACCGCCCCGGCAGGGAATGCCGTTTCAAAAGCGTGCTGGACAGAAACTTAAATGCGAAATATCGTCAACCATCGGAAAAAGGACAGGCTGCAAAACCAGCCGTCCATTACTTGTTAGGCCACTTCGCGCTATGTTACAGATTATTGCCATAGCTTTTTTTGCAGCCGTTATTTTTGCGCTGTCGTCCATCCAGACGCGCCAGCTTATGCGCCGCTTTTTGGAGCGAGCTTGCACCGGCAAGAAGTGGCGGCAGCGTTTTCCCGACGCATCGAATTCAGAGATTCGTGAGTTTCTCGACATATTCGTTGATGCGTTTGGTTTCAAGCAGAGCTGGCGTTTGCAGTTCACGCCCGAAGACCGAGTGCTTGATGTTTATCGCGCGCTTTATCCAGTTCGCAACACAGCGGATGGCATGGAGATGGAGAGTTTGGTGATTGATTTGCAGAAGCGATACCACGTTGATATTGTTAGTTCATGGCGAGAGGACATTACGCTTGCAGACTTATTTACACAGACTAGACGACCAGTGGCCTAACAACGTGACAGGCTGCAAAACTGTGGCCGGCCTGGCGGTTATTGTGCGACGATGACCAGACACATCGTGTCTGGCTAATTTCCATCGCCGCTTCGCGGCATGGTGATTTTCGGGCAAAACCGGCTTCGGAAAACTTCTTTTGACCGCCGGCGGATTTGTCTAGTCTTGGGCTGTGCCAGCCGAACTGTCCAACTCGCCGCCGCACCCGCCGCGCATCCTGATTGTGGATGACGATCCGGGCCAGCGCAGCCTGCTGGATTCTTTTTTGCGCAGCCAGAATTTTGAAACGGTGCTGGCGGAATCCGGCGAGCGGGCGCTGGAGCTTTTGCCCGCCGGCAATTTTTCCATGATGATTTCCGACGTGCGGATGCCGGGCTTGTCCGGCCTGGAAACTTTGCGCCGCGTCCGCCCGCAATTTCCCGCGCTGCCGGTGCTGCTCGTCACCGCCTACGCCGACATCCGCGACGCGGTGGTGGCGATGCGCGACGGCGCGCTGAATTATCTCGCCAAGCCGATTGATTTGGACGAACTCCTGGCTACGGTGCGGCAGGCCACGGGCATCGCGCCGCTGGCACCGTTAATTCTGGGTGCGGAAATTTTTTTGCCTTCATACGTCATCGCGAAAAGTCCGCTGACGGTGGCGCTGTTTCAGGAAGTGGCGCTGGTCGCGCCGTCGGAGGCGCGTGTGCTCATCACCGGCGAAAGCGGCACGGGCAAAGAAGTCGTCGCGGATGTCATTCATGCTTGGAGCGCGCGGGTGTCCGGCAAAATCGTCAAGGTGAATTGTGCGGCGATTCCCGAAACGCTGCTGGAAAGCGAATTGTTCGGCCACGAAAAAGGATCGTTCACCGGTGCCAGCGCGATGCGCATTGGACGCTTTGAGGAAGCGAATGGCGGGACGATATTTCTGGATGAAATCGCGGAAATGACGCCGGTGTTGCAGGCGAAGCTGCTGCGCGTGACGCAGAACGGACGGTTTCAGCGCATCGGCTCCAACCGTGAAATCCGCACCAACGCGCGCATCCTGGCGGCCAGCAACCGAAACCTGGAAGAAGAGGTCAAGGCTGGTCGGTTCCGCGAGGATTTGTATTACCGGCTGAACGTGGTGGAATTGAATCTGCCGCCGTTGCGCGAGCGGCGCGAGGACATTTTGCCGCTGGCGAACTTTTTCATCGGCAAGCTGGCGCGGAACCGCGCGCGGCTGGCCGAGGGCACGGTGGTGTGCCTGCAAAATTATTCCTGGCCGGGCAACGTGCGCGAACTGCGGAACGCGATTGAACGCGCGGTGCTCCTGTCGCAGAGCGAACTGATTCTGCCGGAGCATCTGCCGGCGAAATTCCGCGAAGCGCTCAAGTCGGCGGTGCCGGCGGCGATTGACGCGCAACAGTTGGACGAAATCGAGCGGCAGGCGATTCTCGCGGCGCTGGCGCAGCACAAGTTCAACCGGACCGAAACAGCGAAGGCGCTGGGCATCAGCCGCCGCGCGCTGATCTACAAATTGCAGCGCTTCCGGCAGATGGGCCTGTCCGTGGACTGAAGTTTCGTGACCGGTTTGTTCGGAAAAATTTCTTTTCCGGCGGATTATCGTTGACTCCTTTTTTGGGCCTGAAAAACTCTGGGAAAAGTCTCAGGGAATTTTGATGCTGTTGTCTGAACCTTCAATCCACCGCCGCGCACACGGCGGCAATCCGACCTGCTGTTTTTTCTTTCCGTGAAAAATTTCATCCTCGACACCAACGTCCTGCTCCACGACCCGAATTCACTCGTCAATTTTGAGGAGCATAATGTCCTCGTGCCAATCGAAGTCATCGAGGAAATTGACCGTTTCAAACGCGAGTCCACCGAGCTGGGCCGCAACGCGCGCACGGTTTCGCGGATGCTCGACGGTTTTCGCGGCGAAGGCAGTTTGAGCGCGGGCGTGGAGCTGCCGAACGGCGGAAAGCTTAAAATCGCGTTCCAAAAAAACGGCCACGGCGAGACGATCTTCACCCAGGATTCGGTGGACAACCGGATTCTCGCGCTTGCCGCCGGCATTCAGAAGGCGCAGCCGAAAAACGCGACAATCCTCGTGTCCAAGGACATCAACTTGCGCATCAAGGCCGACGCGCTTGGTTTGATGGCGGAGGATTATGAGACTGACCGGGTGTTCATCACCGATCTTTACACCGGCATGGTTGACCTCACGGTGTCGGCGGAACAAATGGCGGTCTTCCGCGCCAAGGGCGAACTTGCGCTGGATGGCGGCAGAAAACGTTCTCCAAACGAATTCTGCACGCTGACTGACGCGGCAAATCCCAAGAAGGCCGCGCTGACCAAGGTGGATGCGACCGGAACCAAGCTGATTCCCATCCACGACTGCCGCGAAGGCGTGTGGGGCATCAAGCCGCGCAACCGCGAACAGCATTTCGCGCTGGACGCGCTGCTGGATGACCGCGTGAAGCTGGTCACGCTCATGGGCAAGGCGGGCACGGGGAAAACCTTGGTCGCGATGGCCGCCGGCTTGAAGCGCGTGGTGAACGACCGAGAATTCCGCCGGCTCGTGGTGGCGCGGCCGACCATTTCCATGGGCAAGGAGCTGGGATTTCTGCCCGGCTCGCTCGAAGAGAAACTCGCGCCGTGGATGCAGCCGATCCATGATGCGCTGGAAATGTTGAGTGATCTGAACATGGGCCATGACCATCGCCGTGCCGCCGACCTCATGCGCAGCGGCAGCATCGTGGTGGAGGCGTTGAGCTACATCCGCGGGCGCAGCATCGCCAACCAGTTTATGATCATTGACGAGGCGCAGAATCTCACGCCGCTGGAGGCCAAGACCATTGTCACCCGCGTCGGCAGCGGCACGAAAATCGTTTTTACCGGCGACCCGTATCAGATTGACAATCCGTATGTGGATTCTTCGTCGAACGGGTTCAACTACCTCATCAGCCGGTTCCGTGACCAGGCCATCGCCGCGCACATTGAGTTGCAAAAAGGCGAGCGCTCGGAACTGGCGGAGCTGGCGGCAAACATCCTGTAAACTGTTTTCGCCTCCGGCCTGCGATTTGGATAGCAACAAGCCTGACACTGCAAAAAATGTTATTGCCTCGGGACGCGAATATTTTATAAGTTGACAATTCTGTTAAGTCGCCTGAGTTTAAGGCGACTAGGAAAAAAGTCGGGACAATTATGATATCAAACGAACGGCCATCACCCTACGGTCGGCGGCCATACCAAGGCCAGCCAGGTCAAGGTTACGGTGCGTCAAAATACGCCCAGCCCAGGCCACCTGTTGTCGAAGACACGCTTAAAAGCGGGGAAGTTCAGATTGAGCGGAAAACTTTTGTGCTCACGCTCAAGGAGAATCCGCGCGGGCGCTTCCTCCGCATCACGGAAGATGTCGGCGGACGACGCGACACCATCATCATCCCCTCAACCGGGCTAGCCGAGTTCAAGAAACTTGTGGACGAAATGGTGAAGGCAGCGGATGAAATTCCGCCGAAAGACCAGCCCGTCGCGTAGCTCACGCAAGGCGCTGTAAATTGGGACTGCCCGTTTCTTTTGCGGGCAAGGAAGTGGGTTTATTTCTAACAGCCTGCTTTCCCTCGCGGACGCAGTCGTTCGTAAAATTCACTGTGCCTGTTGACATTTTCGATGTCACCCAATTGTCACCCGGATGTGTCATAAAATCCGCCGCCAAGTTAAGAAGCAGGATGCCTGCGAAAGCATCTCTTTCCCTTTATATTCTTCCATTTTTTTGTTGTTAATCCTGTCTTACTTGTGCCATTCCATTGCGCCAACTGCTTGAGACTAGCGCCATCGTGTCGCAGTTGGCGCAGTTTTGAAGTTTTGAAGCAAATGGCTTAAAGTTCATTTCATCCTTTGTTTTCAATGGTGTTGTGAGTTTTTATCCGAATGCCAGATTCCGGCATCTTTATTGCGTTAGAAAACCCGGCAGTTAAATCGAAAACAATTTTATCCACCCAATTTTATGGCAAAAGTTTTAGGCATTGATTTAGGCACCACGAATTCCTGCATGGCCATCATGGACGCCGGCGAACCGCTCGTTCTTGAAAACTCCGAGGGCAAACGCACTACGCCGTCGGTCGTCGCGTTCACCAAGAACGGCGAGCGCATCGTCGGCGATGCGGCGAAGCGCCAGGCCGTCACCAACTCGCGCAACACGGTTTATTCCATCAAACGTTTCATGGGCCGCAAATTTGACGAGGTGCAGGAAGAAATCAAACGCGTGCCTTACAAAGTTGTGAAGGCACGCAACGGTGATGCCGCCGTGGAAGTCGAGGTCGAGGGCAAGACTAGGCAGTTTTCGCCGCCGGAAATTTCCGCGATGATTCTTTCCAAGCTCAAAGCCGACGCGGAAACGCGCCTCGGCGAAAAAATCACGCAGGCTGTCATCACCGTGCCCGCTTATTTCAACGACTCGCAACGCCAGGCCACAAAGGACGCCGGTCGCATCGCCGGTCTGGAAGTGCTCCGTATCATCAACGAACCGACGGCGGCCTCGCTCGCTTATGGTCTCGACAAAAAGAAGGACGAGAAGATCGCCGTGTATGACTTGGGCGGTGGCACATTTGATATTTCAGTTTTGGAAATCGGCGACGGCGTGTTTGAAGTGAAGGCCACGAACGGCGACACGCACCTGGGCGGTGACGACTGGGACAATTGCCTGATGGACTGGATTCTCGACGAATTCAAAAAAGAATCCGGCATGGACCTCCGCAAGCAGCCCGACGCGCTCCAGCGCATCAAGGAGGAGGCCGAAAAAGCCAAGATCGCGCTGTCCAGCTCGCAGAGCTACGACATCAACCTGCCGTTCATCACAGCGGACGCCAGCGGGCCGAAACACATCCAGAAAACCTTGACGCGCGCCAAAATGGAGCAGCTCACCGACAAACTTTTCGAGCGCACCATCGCGCCGGTGAAGGCCTGCTTGAAGGACGCGGACATTGAGGCCGCGAAGATTGATGAACTCGTGCTCGTCGGCGGCATGACGCGCATGCCGCGCGTCGTCGAGACCGCGCATACGCTCGTCAACAAGCCGCCGCATCAGGGCGTGAATCCGGACGAAGTCGTCGCCGTCGGCGCCGGCATCCAGGGCGGCGTGCTCAAGGGCG
>CAYVGC010000055.1:0-26104 GCA_964449815.1 uncultured Bifidobacteriaceae bacterium | reverse complement strand
AGGCCGCCGTCGCGCCCATGCCGCACGACATCAAGGGCCAGGCGCTCTACGCCTTTGTGACGTTGAAGGACGGCATCGCCGAGAGCGAGGATTTGAAGAAGGAGCTTGCCGCGCATGTCCGCAAGGAAATCGGCGCGATTGCCGTGCCGGATAAAATTCAGTTTGCACCCGGTTTGCCCAAGACCCGCTCCGGCAAAATCATGCGCCGCATCCTCCGCAAGATCGCCGAGAACCTGACCGACCAGATTGGCGACATCACCACCCTCGCCGACCCCGGCGTCGTGGATGCGCTGGTCAAAGGAAAGCAATGATTCGTCATTGCCACGAATTTCAAACGCGCTAGGTTTTACGCATGACGGCGACCGTTGAAGCCATTTACGAGCAGGGCAAACTGCTGTTGCCCGGGCCCCTTGCGCTGCCAGAGAAGGCCCGTGTGCGCGTGACCATCGAATGCAATGCCGAGCACGCAGCCTGGATGAAACTTTCCGAAGCCTCACTCCTCAAAACTTGGGACAATGATGCTGACGACGTCTTCAATGAACTGCTCCAGAAATGATGCCGCTCTGCCGCCGATTCCCTTCACGAATTTGGCCAGCCGCAAGGTCCGCCCAGCCATTGTCATCGGCCGCAACGGTGCGGACTTGTTCCTGGTTCCCATTTCTTCAGTGCTGGCCAAAACGAAATAAATCCCGAAGAATTGAATTGCTTGCGCAAAATTTGATTCGCTAGAATCTGCGCCGATGAAATTTGCGCTGGCCATCCTGGTGTTCCTGCTGTTCGCCTTCTTTATCAGCTGGGGCATCATCCTCCTGCTGCATGGACAGCCGTGGCTGCTGGCCGGCGCCCTGCTCGTCTTCATCGGCACCTTCATCAAGTTCGGCTGCCTGTCGCACTGACCGTTTGGCCGGTGGAATTGCCGCTTGCACCCCCCGCCGCCGCGTTTAACCTGAAGTCGTGAACTGGTTCGCCGACCGACATTTCTTTCTGCTTGCCGTGACGTTCTACGGACTGAGCACGATCTACTCGGTTTTTCTCTGGCGCAAAGGGTTCCGCCGGGATGGCTGGGTGAATTATCTCCTGCTTGCCGCCGGCGTGGCGCTGCACACGCTGGCCATGACCAGGCGCGGGCTGACGCTGCACAGTTGCCCCGTCAACAATCTTTACGAAGCCACGACGTTCCTGCTCTGGGCGCTGGGCCTTGCGTGCCTGGTTTATTCGCTGCTGCCGCGCTTCAAGTTTCTCTGCGCGTTCACCGCGCCGGTGCTGTTCACCATCGGCGTGTTTGCGCTGATGCCGTCGCTGGACCCGCCGCACGGGCTGAAACCGGAATTTTCCGGCGCGCTGCGCAGCCTGCACGCGGCGACGATCCTGCAAGCCTACGGCGCGTTCGGCCTCGCGGCGGTGGCGGCGGCGATGTTTCTCATGCAGCAGCATGACCTGAAATTCCACAAGCTCCGCGCCATGCTGTCATTGCTGCCTTCGATCCAGCGGCTGGAACTCATCACCCTGCGGCTGACGCTGGTCGGCTTTGTCCTGCTCACCATCGGCCTTGTCGCCGGCCAGCAACTGCTCCGGACCGAGGGCAAACCGTATCTTTCCGATCCCAAGGTCATCTGGTCCGCTCTGCTCTGGCTGGTTTATCTGGAACTGCTGGTCGCCCGGCTGTTTTTTGGCCGTTCCACCCGGCGGTTCACGATGGGCGTCATCATGGCCTTCGTGTTCCTGCTGCTGACGTTTGGCATCACCAACTTCTATTCCGGCCTGCATCATCCATGAAAACAATGCGTCGCGGGACGGGTGACAGGCGGCGGACGACGCATTGCCGCGTCGCGTGGATTTTGCGACGCTGCCCTGCGCCGGACCTTCAACCTTTAATCTTCAACCTTCAACCTTGATTTCCGTCGTCGTCATCGGCTTGAGTCATCGCTCCGCGCCCGTGGAGCTGCGCGAGCGCTTCGCCTTTGCCAGGGAGGCGATTCCCGGCGCGCTCCAGGCATTGCGCGACTCCGGCGTCGCCACCGAAGCCGCCATTCTTTCAACGTGCAACCGCGTGGAGATCTATGCCGCCACCCCGCTCGCGCCCGCCGCCGCCTTTGCCGGCTTGAAACAGTTTCTCGTCGCGCAGCACGCGTTCGACGGCGCGCTGGGCGAAGAGCTTTACACCTTTGCCGAGCCGGAAAGTTTGCATCATCTCTTCAAAGTTGCGAGCGGCCTTGACTCGATGGTCATCGGCGAGACGGAAATCTTCGGGCAGCTCAAGCAGGCTTACGAACTTGCCTTCACGCACCAGCACACCGGCGCGCGGCTGAACAAGGCGTTTCAACGCGCCTTCAACGCCGCCAAGCACATCCGCACCGAGACGAACATCCAGCGTGGCAGCGTCTCCGTGATGTCGGCGGCCGTGGAGCTGGCGGAAAAGATTTTCACCTCGCTCGCCGAGCATGAGGTTCTCGTCATCGGCGCCGGTGAGACGAGCGAGAAGACCGCCCGCGCCCTGCTCTCGCGCGGCGCCCGCGGCGTCGTCGTGACCAACCGTTCCCCCGAACGCGCCGCCGCGCTCGCCGCCGGACTCGGCGGCCGCACCGTGCCGTTTGAACAATGGCCGGACGAGTTTGAGAAGATAGACATCGCCGTCAGCAGCACCGCCGCGCCGCATCACCTCCTCGACCGCGCGAAGCTGGAGCCGCTCATGCGCCGCCGCAAGCACCGTCCGCTGCTGCTGATTGACATTGCCGTGCCGCGCGACATTGACCCCGCCGTCAGTGAACTCGACAACGTCTATCTCTACAACGTGGACGATCTGCAGAGCATCGCCGACGAATACCTGACCCTGCGCAAGGAAGAAGTCGCCCGCTGCGAAAAGATCATCGCCGAAAAAGTCGCCGCGCTGCTGGCGGCAAACAAGTTTTCAGCCTCTGCTGACCGCTGATCGCGCCTCACAAAGTGAGGGCGGACCGGACAACACAGTCCGCCCCGGCCAGGCATTTACGAAAGTCCTGCCCGACTGGACTGTGACAGAGGCTGATTGAATCTTGCGACAAAAAACTCGGCCAAAAAAATCAATTATTTGGGCTTTGTGGCGAGGTGCTGTCCAACCGGGCCGCATCCTGGATTGAAGCCGCCTTTGCACTCGAATGCCATTTCCAATAATCCGCATGGCCGTCCGTGAACGACAAAACCGTCCCGTTGCTGTGCCGGAACCCCGGCACGTTCACCCACCCCGCCTGCACTGACGGGTTAAAGGGATACAAAAAATGCCCGTCGTCCACCGTCGAGTCATCCTCATCTATGAACAGCAGCGTGTTGGCCGCCTTGCGCACCTGCGTCTGTTTGCTCAAAGGCACAATGCCCGCCAGCGAACCCGGATTCGGCCCGTTCAAATAGCAGCTCATCGAAAAGCAACGCAGGCGCGGAGTCATTGGCCCGCTGGCCGTGCTGATTTTCAACATGACCTTGTCTTCCGTGCATTTGTAGGTGCCAACCGTCTTCACATACGGATAAATGGTTCCGGCGGTGATGTCATTGGTGAGGTTGTAATTCGGCGAGGTTGCCTGATCCGCATTGCCCATCACCCACGACCCGGCCAGACTCACCGCCACGCCATTAATGGTGCTCCACCGGTTCAGCGGCATGACATCGCTGTTGTCGTCGCAATACAAGATCCACGCCAGGGCCATCTGTTTCTGGTTATTGATGCAAGTCGTCGTGTTGGCCTGCTGTTTGGCCTTCGACAGGACGGGCAGCAACATCGCCGCCAAGATGGCGATAATCGCGATGACGACCAGCAGCTCAATCAAGGTGAAGGCCCGTGAACAGTGATTTCTTTTCATGGCGTTTAAGGTTCCATAAATTGACCTCAAAAAAAGTGAAAACGCGTTTTTTTAATTTCGGTTTTCGGTGAGCAGTCGCCATCTCCGGCGGCGGAGTCCGGCCTCCATTGCACAAGCCATAGCCTTGCGTCAGTTTCGCCCTGAACCGTTGGTGCGGCAAATTGAAAGTGATTTGACGCCTGCCTCGAAATTGAACACAAGTGAATTCAGACCGCAAAAAAACATCACACGGCTGGACCCGGTCGGTCAGCGGAAATTACTTCACCCGAAATCCCATCGGCTCCAGCCTGGAGCCATCCGGAAACTGAAAGGCGGCCGGGCCAAAGTTCACGGTGACGGTGGCTCCGTTGGCAAAGGCGGTTTGCTGGACGTTCCGGTCCGGCGTGAGAAAGCGGTGATCCGTCATCTCGCTGTAGCCGACGCGGCGGACGAGCGGGCAGATGTTGCGATAACTTTGCACGAAGCGCGCCTGGTTCTCCTGCCAGAGCGCGTGGTCGAACATGAACATGGGCGGCGTGGCATAAAGCACGTTGAAGAGGTCGCGCTTGTCCCACAGCATTGGGAGCTTGTTGTTGTAGTCCCCCCAATACCATTGCGCCACCACGCATTCGTGATAGACCAGTTCCCAGAGCGGCAGGCGATATTGGTGGCCAAGCTGAAACTTCACGACGCGCTCCGGCGCGTTGGTCCAGATGCGCGCCATGTCACGGCCCGCGTCGGGCACGCGATAGGGGCCGAGGCTCATCATGCCTTCAAAATAATGCAGGAACGGCACGGCGGCGTCATGGCCGGTTTCGCTGCCGGTGACGAGCCGGCTGTCGCGCGAAACATAGTCGAGCAGCTTCATCTTCCATTGTCTGCTTTCTGTGCGGGTCATCGGGTGGTTGGTGTTGTAGCATTCCTGCCAGGGCGCGGCGGTGGTGGTGTCAATAAACCGGCAGCGGTAGGGATGCGTGGCCAGGTCGGCGGGAATGCGCCGGGCCGCATAGTCAACCGCGCGCTTGTCGCAGAGCACGCCGCAGTAAAACCAGTCGTCATTCTTGCCCTGCACGCCCCAGCCGCGCAGCCAGTCGCCGTTGGTTTTGCGAATGATGTCCGCCGGCCACGCCTCCGTCACCCAGTCGCCGGATCGTTCCTGAAGCCGGGGAAAATCCGCCGGGTCCATCACGTCCTGGTAAATATCGTAGCGGCTGGTCAGCACGCCGAGACCGTTCAGCGCGCGGAGATTTTCCGGGCTTTGCGCGTTGCTCCACAGAATCCGCTCGATGCCGGCAGACTGAAGCTCCTTCACCATGCCCACGGCGTCCGGGTCCCAGCACCAGATGTTCACGGCGCCGACGAGCAGATCCACGTTCGGGTTTTCCCGGCGCTTTTGTTCCAGCGTCTTGAACCGGCCGAGGGTCTGCGCATAGGCGCGATAACGCTTGGCCATGGCGACATGACCGCCGTGGTCAAAAAACACATAGCGCAGCCGTCGCGAGTAGCCGAACTGCCCGTGCTGGGCGTCCCATTCCGGCGCGATGCCGAGCAGTCCATCCTGCCGCTCGATGCGGATGGAGGCGTCATCCGGCGTCTCGAGGATCGCCATGTGTCCGCGTTCGCCGTCGGTCGCGCCCCAAAACGCCATGCAGATGCCGTGCCCGCCATAGGCGACGAGGCTGAACGGCTCGATGCTCTGGTCCTCGACCGGATAAGAAATGCCCTCATTCATCGGCACCACCAGATATTCGCCGGGGTGCGATGCGAATGGATGCGGAAACTGCAAATTGCCCGGCAGCTCGCCTTGGGCCGCCAGTTCGACGGTGAACTCGGGCAGATCTTTTTCCAGCCGGATCGTGCCGGTGATTTCCTGCCCGGATGCGGCGTGAATCAGCTTGATCTGGAACTGGCCGTCCTGTGCCGTCGCACCGGTGAGGATGACATCGCTCGAAAGCGGGGTCTGCCCGGACTGCTGACCGGTCCGGCGATCCAGCACCGTCAAGGCGGCGTTGCTGGTGTTGAGCGAGACCTGCAAGGTGGCGTTCGTGATGACCAGCGTGCGGGGAAGATTTGCCGGCGGCATCATGCTCAACTGGCCGGTTTTCACCAAGGAAAAGTCGTCCAGCCACGCCGTCATGGAACCGGCACCGATGAGACGCGGCTGAATCTCCGCCACGCCCGGCGGCACGATGAACCGCGTCCGCACCCGCTGCCAGTCCGCCGCGCCTTGCAGCGAACGCCCGCCATAAGACCAGTTCAGGGCCGTCCCCTGCGCATCGTGCGTGGAAACACAGAGCGTCACGCTGCCATCCCGGCTCTCCAGCTTCAGCCACGCTTCGAGTTCAAAGATCTCGCCCGCCTGCACCGGCACGCGCGCCGCCGGCTCCAGGCTGAAATCCGTTTCGCCATGATGTTCAATGCGGGCGGAAAACTTGCCGCTGTGAAAGGTGCCGGCATCCAGCGTCAGCGACCCGGCGCTGGCGTCGCGCGTCCACAGCGGACGCCAGCCCGCCAGGCCGGATTCAAAGCCGCCGTTCGTGACGATGTTTGCGCCACAGGCCAAAGTCACGGCCAGGGACACGAGCCAGATGCGAAGGATGGTTTTCATGTTGTTGCTGGGGCGGAGCCAGCGTAGCGGGCTGCATCCTCATGGGCAAGCCCCGGCCTGCGGATTGGCCGCAAAAAAGCACAAAAAACACAAAAAACACAAAAAAAGCACAAAAGAAAAACACTTCCAAAACTCTTCCCATTTTGCGCCTTCTGCGCCTTTTCGTGGCAATGAAATTAATAAACCAAAACGAGCACTGCGGCATCCTGCGCCAACTTCACCACGTCCTCAAACGCTTCATCCTTGGCATTCGGCTCTTTCAGCTTAGCCGCCACGTCCGGCACCGGTTCCAGGAAGCTCAAGAGCAGGCTGCTCTTCCCGCGAAATTCACATTCTCCGGCAGGGGTGGAACGGGCGACCCGCCTGTTTCGTTCGGCGACCCGCCGAACGAAATGAGGAGCGGAGGGACAGGATAAACCGTCACCATTTGTTCGGAGTGCGTCGTCATTCTGTCCGGCGGGTCGCCGGACGGCACAGGCCAGTGGCCCGTGCTACCCGCACCGGCAGGCTGATCTGGAAATAGCGCGGGTCATCCGCCGCGCCCGCCAGCGACGCGATTTCCCCTTGGCCAAAAGCATGGGAAAAGATTTTAACCACGAAATACACTAAATACACGAAAGCGGACACCGAATGAATCTGCTTTTTATTTTCGTGTAATTCGTGTGTTTCGTGGTTAAAAAAAATCCGGCAACCCGATGTCCGGGAAACCCACCGTGGCCACCGTGCCGCAAAATTTATTGTGACTGAACTGCTCGGTAGAACCGCGATGATTGGCCGGCACTGGCAGGATCAATCATTTGGAATGGGCTGGTTGAAAGGTCCGGCACGATGAGCATTGGTGTCCAATTCGGGTCTGCCAGATTCGTCGTGCATTGAATAGTGTATGTATCGCCCAAAGTTCCATAAAGTGTCAACAGCGGATAACCTGACAAAAATTGCAATGCCAGCGTCGCCTGTGTGGGCGGGACAACCGGCGAAAACGATAAACGGAATATAGTTCCATCACCACCGCCCCCGTTAAGATTAGTGTTGCCGCCCCATTCAGTCGTGCCGTAAAAATTACCGTCGTTGCCCAGTGTCAGTGCTGCTTCTGGCGTCCGCCCATTGGTGCCGCTAAATGAAAACAGTGTCGTCAATAGGCCGTTGGTCGTGACTTTGAAAATCGTGCCCATGCCTAAGGGGGAAGTGGAATTGGTGTTACCGCCCCATTCAGTCGTGCCGTAAAAATTGCCGTCTTTACCCAGCGTCAGTGCGGCAACTGGTTCCGCCCCATTGATGCCGTTGAAAGAAACCAAAGTGGTCAGTATGCCATTGGTCGTGATTTGGAAAACCGTCCCAAGATTGTTGCTGCCGCCGTAAGCTGTCGTTCCGTAAAAATTACCGTCATTTCCCGATGTCAAACCTGCGCCCGGCTCGGCTCCGTTCAAGCCGTTAAAATAGACCAAAGTGGTCAGCGTGCCATTGGTTGTCACTTTGAAAACCGTTCCATCACCGTTGTCGAAAGGGGTATCTCCATTCGTGCTGCCCGCGCCCGTCGTGCCATAGAAATTCCCGTCACTGCCCAGTATCAAACCTGCGCCCGGCCCGTCTCCATTTGTGCCATTAAATGAAACCAGCATGGTTAATGTGCCATTGGTCGTCACTCGGAAAATTGTTCCGCCACCAAAATTGCTGTCATCCAAGTTGGTATAGCTGCCGCCGTAACTTGTTGTCCCGTAAAAATTACCGTCATTGCCAAGCGTCATCGCCGACGGCTCTGCCCCATTGGTGCCGTTGAAAGAAACCAAAGTGGTCAGCGTGCCGTTGGTCGTCATTCGGAAAATCGTCCCATCACCTAGACCGTGGTTCAAATTATTGCCACCCAGTTCAGTCGTGCCGTAGAAATTTCCGTCATTTCCCAACGTCAGCCCCACCTGCGTATAATTATTATTTACGATGTTAAAATAGACCAAGGGCGTCAACGTGCCATTGGTTGTCACTTTGAAAATCGTTCCATTGCCATACCAATAAGGGCTGCCGCCAATCGTCGTGCCGTAAAAATTGCCATCATTACCGAGAATGAGTGAGGCAGCCGGAAATGCCCCATTGGTCCCACTGAAAGAGCAAAGCGTTTGCAGAGTCTGCGCGGAAGCAATAAACCCGCTCACGGCGAATATAAGAGTCAGTAAGGACTTCATAATAAGCGTGCAATTTTTACAGTTAAGATTTTGAAGTGACATATAATTTGCGCTTGGAATGCTCCGGGGTTCTTCCAAGTGTAACCCATGCGAGAGGAATGTGAGCACGCTTTCCTGTGGATGCGTCTTCTAATTCAAGCGTGACCGCATCACATCCAACGATAACGGATTGCTGAACTAGCCAGTTCGTCAAAGTAATATTTGCCTTAAATCCTTTTGGCAGCTCATCGCTAGATTTCCAAGCAACATTTATCAACTGCTTTCGTTCTGCAAGTAGCAGTCTAACTTTGTCGTTTCGTGTGGCAATCATTTCCTCAAACAATTCTGGACTCGCTTTCTTCGACTCCGAACCCTTTCTGACATAGGCATGACCTGAAAAGTGCGGACGATTGCTGCTCGCCCCCACTACAACCGCGACCAGTTCCACATCGTCAACTCGAATAGCTGTCGGCTCGCATTTCACCGGCGGATAGCAGCGATGCTCTGAAATTCTTGTCACATCCTTTTGCTTCTGGTCGGCATTTTCAACGCCTTGCAATTTTCCATCATCTGACACGCCAATGAAAAGAACTGCGTGTTGTCCTTCCGAAACGGAATTCGCAAACGCAACGAGCGTGTTGCAAATTTTATCATCATTCACGCCGGACGGTTTTCGTTCCACCCAGTGAGATTCCGGACTTTTCAGCAATCGAATCAATTCTGTTTCAGGCAACATAGTCAAAGCTCTAAACATCATTTTATTATTGGATTGTCAAATTTGGAATGCTTTCCCATTGTGAGCAACGAACAGTTCAATGAATTTACATCACAACACCGGATGCCCCACGCGTTTGATATGGGATAACAAGCCACGCTTAAAGCTACCTACCTGCTTTAGAATTTCTGCATCTGTTTTTGGGTTGAGAAAGTTTCTTTCCAAGTGGTCACAGAATTCAAATGCCCTCAAATAAATTGGGCGTGTAAAATCATCAATATTCCAGTCTTTGAAACGCAAGTCAGCGCCTAGAAGTGTCATGTGAGCAAGATATTTGTTTAGTTCTCTCAGGGCGGTCCTATTTAGAGGCGGCGTCATTTTTTTGAAGCCATATCGATCAGCTTTAATATCATCTGGATACTTGTTCCCTACTGTAAAAAAATCGTTGAGTTTTCGGGCGCTCAAAAGTGACGAGTGAAACGCCGAAATCATAAACATTTTGAAATGATAATCCCATTCTGTTTTTTCTTGTCGATGCTTTGAAGCATATTTGTGCCATAGCCAAAACGCAGTTGTCTGTTCAACCTCCTCCATAAAGATGACAATATAATCTCTTTCCGCTACGAACATTTTAATCTGATGCGTATTCATGTTGGAAATTCAAACGCCTTTAGCCTCGTTCGTCCACCCCAAACTGCCATTGGCCGCCCGGCTGGGACTTTGCCGGGGAGCGCGCCCGTCCCGGTTGCCGTTTCCGGCGTCGCGCTGCCGCCCCTGAAAATAGCCCAGCCATTCATGGCTGGGACTCGTTGCCCGTCATTGTCCAAAGTCCCGCCAGGGACGGCAGAAGATTTCTTTCGTCCCTGCGGGACTTTTACATTTGTTTGACGCGATACCCAGCCATAAATGGCTGGGCTATTGTCGAAGCGCCGTCCCCAGCGCCGTTAGGTGCGGCATATTTGTAGAATCAAAACCAAAATAATTTTCAGCCCCGTCGGGGCGGCATATTCCGGTTCTTGCGGACGGCCATCCCTTGCGGGCGGCCACCACGATGTCGCTCCTGACGGAGCTTTGTCTGTTGGCGCATGGCGAGGCTACAAAGATTTCAGCCCTGACGGGCTTTGAAAAATCTGTGTTCCATCCCGTGTTTCATCTGTGGCTCAAAATTCAAACGACCTTTGCCCCGTTCGTCCACCCGAAACTGTCTTTGGCCGGGTCTTTGCCGCCGGCCACCCTGGCGCACGGCCTGCCCCGGAGCGCGGATTGTCCCAATCCGCAGCGCGCCACCAGACCACCAGCCTCAAAATTATCCGAACCGTCTCCCGTCATTCCACCCGCTGCGAGTTGGGACAACCCGCGCTCCATTCCCAGCCCTTGCCAGGCAGGTCTCGTTTTAGGACGGTTTTGGATAAAAGCCGGGATTTCCATGACCGTGGATGCTTCACCGAGAATCAAAGATGTTTCACCGAGAACCAAAGATGCTTCACCGAGAACCAAAGATGCTTCACCGAGAACCATGGATGGACCATCTATGGTTATGGATATGACCTATTTTGGCATGACGATGACGGATTTAACGATATTTTGATGTTCTTTGCCGATTTCAACCCTGAACTGGCTAAATTTATACATCAAGCAGCAACCGGTCCTGCGTGTCAGACAATTTCTGGCACCGGGGTGCTGGCGCACGGACACCCATCCCAACAGGCCTCGTGGCGCGGGCATCCCGCCGGCGGGCTGGCCGGGCGTCCCGCCCGGCGACAACTCGCGCTCCGGTCAAATCAGGACCCGGCAGTCCGGGCAAGGGGCGGGCGATGGAAATGGTTTTAATGATTTTCAGGAGCGCCGTCCGCCGGCATATTGATGGAAATGTCGGTTGAACTCACAGAAGCCCTGCTCGCCAAGGCCGCCGGCTGGGAGGCGGTCAAGCACGCCCGCGCCTATCTCGCACAAGGCCAGGTGGTCAGTTCGTATTGGGCGCCGCCGCTGCTGCGCGGCGTGGTGCAGACCGGCGAGACCTCCTTCCGTGCCTCGCTGGTGATTCACAACGACATTGATATTGAAAACCTTTGCAACTGCCGCGAGGCGCGCGAATGGGGCAAGATCTGCGCCCATGTCGTCGCCGTCGGGCTGCACTGGCTGCAGGTGCAAAAAGCCGCCGCCGCCCCGGCGCCGGCGCGGCCGTCCCCTGCCCCGCCCGGCAAAACAACCCCCCGGCTCCGGCGCGAGGCCGGCGGCGAACCGGCGGAACTGTTCCTGATCCTGCCGCCGAATTTTGACCAGGCGCTGGCGCGCGGCAAGGTGATGCTGGTGCTGGAGGCAAAATGGGCCGGCGGCCGCTGCCCGTTGAACGCGCTGCCCCAGGGACGCGCGTTTGCCTTCTCACCGCCAGACGACGCCATTATCAGCCAGTTGGAAACTCTGACCGGTGGCGAGACGCCCGCGCTGCTGCAACTAGACACAATGGATTTTGCCGCGCTGATTCCGCTGCTGGTGGACCACGCCAGCCTCACGCTCGGCAAGGCCAGCGCCGTCACGGTCACGCGGACGCCGCTGAAGCTGCCGCTGCGCGCCACGCTGGAGGCGAACGGCGAAATTATTTTGGCATTGGGTCGTAGCGGCGACGAGGTGTCGCAGCCACCATTTGTCGTGGCCGGCGACTGGGTCTGGCAGAACAATTCCTTGCAGCCGCTGGGTTTGCCGGCGGAACTGAAAGAAGTTTTCCGCGCGCCGGTGCGCGTGCCGCGGGCGCAGGTGCCGCAGTTTTTAAGCGTTCACTGGCCGCAGTTGGCGGCGGCGGGCGGACTGGAGGCGGATTTCAAGCCGGAGGATTTTTCGCTCGCCCCGCAGGCGCCGCGTTTCCTGCTCGCGCTCAAGGGCGGCCTCACGCATCTGGACGCGCTGCTGCAATGCGCCTATGGCCCGCGCATCATGACCGCCGGCGTGACGGCATCCGATGAAAACATCTGGCTGCCTGATCCGGAAATCCCGACGCGCTATGCCACCCGCGACTTCAACGCCGAGCGCGCGGTGCTGGGCCGGCTGTTGCGCAGCGGCTTTGCCGGCCCCGACGCGAACGGGAAACTGCGGTTGCAGGGGCAGAATGCTGTTTTGAATTTTCTCGCGCGGGAATTTCCCAAACTACAGCGCGAGTGGAGCGTGACGCTGGACGAGCAGTTGGAAAACCGGACGTTGAAAAACATCGAGCGCGTGGAACCGCAGTTTCAAATCACGTCGTCGGGCGTGCAATGGTTTGACCTGGGCGTGGTGTTCGCCGCCAGCGGCGGGGAAACGTTTTCGGCGGCGGACATTCAGCGGCTGATTTTGTCCGGGCAAAACCACACGCGCCTGAAGAACGGGAAGCTGGCCGTGATTGATGCCGGCGCGGTGGAGGAATTGCAGGAAGTGCTGCTCGACTGCGCGCCGCAGCAAAACGCGGCGGGCTACCGCATTAAAAACACCCAGGCCGGCTTCCTTGAAGCGACCTTGCGGCGGCAGGGCGGCTGGAAAGTCCAGGCTCCGTCCGCCTGGCGCGACCGCGCGGCGAAGCAAAGCGGCGAGGCCAGGCTGGAATGCCCGCCGCTGGGCGATTTGGAAAGCGTGCTGCGGCCCTATCAAAAGCAGGGCGTGGCGTGGCTGCATTTTCTGCGCGCGAACGGCTTTGGCGGCATTCTCGCGGACGAGATGGGGCTGGGAAAGACGCTGCAAACCCTGGCGTTTTTGAAGACGTGCAGCAGCCGGCGCGAGGAGGCTCCCGTTGCAAAAGCGGAAAGCGGAAAGCGGAAAGCGGAAATTGATCAGAGCCTCGTTACCTCGGCTACTACGAAAACACATTTGATTGTCTGCCCGACGAGCCTGGTGTTCAACTGGGTGGCGGAGGCGAAGAAATTCACGCCGGAATTGAAAATTCTCGCGCTGCACGGGCCGGAGCGGCACGCGCGGTTCGGCGAAATTGCCGCGAACGACGTGGTGGTGACCAGCTACGCGCTGATCCGCCGCGACGCGGAGAAATATCGCGGGCTGGAATTTGACACCGTGGCGCTGGACGAGGCGCAGCACATCAAAAACCGCCAGACACAGAACGCCCAGGCGGTGAAGGCGGTGCGGGCGAGGCACCGGATGGTGCTGACCGGCACGCCGCTGGAAAACTCGGTGTTGGATCTGTGGTCCATCTTCGATTTTCTCATGCCCGGCTATCTTGGCACGGCGAAGGATTTCCGCGAGCGCTACGAGCTGCCGATTGCCAGGGAGAAAAATGCGGAGGCGCAGGCGCGGCTGGCGCGGCGGCTACGGCCGTTCATGCTGCGCCGCTTGAAGCGCGACGTGGCGGCGGATCTGCCGGCGAAGCTGGAACAGGTTGCCTTCTGCGAACTCACGCCAGATCAGCGCGGCGTCTATCAGCAGGTCATCGAGGCCGGGCGCAAGGAAGTGCTGGAGGCGGTCGGCGCGCAAGGCATTGCCAAAAGCCGCATGGTGGTGCTGACCGCGCTGCTGCGGCTGCGGCAGGTGTGCTGCGATCTGCGGCTGTTGAAACTGGACAACGTGAAGCCGGCGAAGGCGTCGGGCAAGCTGGATTTGTTCGCCGAACTGCTCGAAGAAGTGATTGACGGCGGCCATCGCGTGCTGGTGTTCAGCCAGTTCGTCGGGATGCTGGCGCTGCTGAAAGAGCGGCTGGCGGCGGAGAAAATTGAGTTCTGTTATCTCGACGGCTCGACGACGGACCGTGGCGCGGTGGTGGAGCAATTTCAGAAGAACGAGGCCATCCCGGTTTTTCTCATCAGCCTGAAGGCGGGCGGCGTGGGCCTGAATTTGACCGGCGCGGACACGGTGATTCATTTTGATCCGTGGTGGAATCCGGCGGTGGAAGACCAGGCGACGGACCGCGCGCACCGTATCGGGCAGACAAAAGTGGTGACGAGCTACAAGCTCATCACGCGCGACACGGTGGAGGAAAAAATCCTGACCTTGCAGAACCGCAAGCGGGAGATCATCCAGGCCACCCTTGGCGGCGAAGAAGCGTTCGCCGAATCATTGAACTGGGACGAGATTCAGGAACTGCTGGCCTGAAATTTGTCAAGCGCCCGCCTGCAACAAATGCCGGTTCTGTTTCAACCAGCGCTCGGCGACTTGGTAGTCCGGGCACAGGCGTTCGACCTGTTGCCAAAACCGCTCCGAATGATTCAGCTCAATCAAGTGGGCCAGTTCGTGCAGGTGGATGTAGTCCTGCACGAAATCAGGCGTCTGAATCAAACGCCAGTTGAGCGAGATGGTTCCGCGCCGGGAGCAGGAACCCCAGCGCGTGCGCTGGCCGCGCACGGTGACGCGGCGCACGGCCAGTCCGTGCCGGGCCGCCAACGCCAGAAGCCGCGGCGGCAGTTCGCGGGCGGCCAGCTTGCGAAGATGCGGTTCCAAGACCGGCCGCAAATCGGCGCCGGAGCCTGCCGCTTTCAACATTGCGCCGCCGAAACAGATCCAGCCCGTTTCACCGGCTTCGATGCGCGTCAGTTCACCATGGAACAAAACTTCTGAGCCAGCCGTCCAGCCGGCTGGTTTCTGCAGGCGGGCTTCCAGCCGCCGGAGCTGGTGTTCCAGCCAAAGCAGGTTGCGCTGCACAAACTCCCGCGCCGCACGGACCGAGCCGCCGCGCGGAATGGTGACGCGGGTCGTGCCATCGGAACGCAGCCGGAGCAGATAACGCCGCGCCCGGGGATGGCGAACCAGCAACAGCGGAATTTGCCGCGCCCCGACGATCACCGGCTCCAGGGCCGGCGGCGCGGGTTCGTTCCGGTTGAAAATGAAATCCAGCATGGGCCTGGTCAAGTCGCAGTGAGCGGCAGCAGATGTTGAAGCTGCTGATCAAGCCGCTGCGGCGAAACGGGGGCCGCCGTGCCCAGCTCCTGCGCGAAGAGCGAGACTTTGAATTCCTCGACCATCCAGCGGAATTCCCCGAGCCGCCGCCGCGCCTCGGCTGCTTTCGGCGGATCCGCCTGGAGTTTGCGCAGCGCATTCAGAAACGGGGCAAGCTGCTGGACACGTTCCTTGTCCTTCACCGGATTCAATCTTGCCCGTTCCATCCGTGTGGCAAGCGCCTTCAGGTAGCGCGGCAGATGCGTGAGTTGCGCAAATGGAATTGTCTCTAAAAACCGGCGCGGCAACAGCGCGTCCAGTTCGCCGGCCCAAATGCTGGTTGTCATTGCAGCGTCTTTCACGACGACGTTCAACTGGCTCAAGCTGGAAATTGTCCGGGGCCTGGCTGCCGGCAACCCCGGTGACGGCCCGGTGCGGCGCTGGATTTCCTGCCGTAATTTCAGGATGGTTCCAACGCGGTCAACCAGTTGCACCGCCAGACCGGGAATTTGCAGGCGCGTCTGCTGCACGGCGGCGCGAAAATTGGCTTCGGTCAGCGCGGTGAAAACCTCGGCGGGCAGGACGTGGCGTTTAAGATTTTCAAACGCGGTTTCCTGCAACTCGTCCGGCGGGCAAAGATCGGCGGCAAGCGCGTCGAAGCGTTTCAATTCACGCAAATCCCGGTGCAGCCAGGCGAACTCTTTGGACAGCGCCAGTTCCACCAATTTTTGAATGCCGCCGGGCGTCGCCAGCTTTGACAAATCGGCGCTGCGGAAAAGCCGCAGGCTCACGCCGCTGTCATCCGCCTGCAAACCGGGCCACGCGTAAGCCGGCACCGGGCCGGTTTCGCTCACCAGGATGCGTGCCGGCAAATCACCAAACGTCCATGCGCTCAAACCAAATTGTTCCCATTGCAGCGCGACGCGGTTCCACGCCGAGTCGTCAGGTGCGGGTCTGGCCTTCACCTGCTCCAGCTTTTGCCGGAGCCGGCCGAGATCGCGGCTGGCACCGAGTATTTTATGGTCGTTGCCGGTGACCTCGATGCGCGGACGCAGATGCGCCGGCACCGCGTCAGCCGCCCAGGTGTCCGGCGGAATGGTGACGCCGTAACGCTGCCGGATGAAGACCGCCAGATCGTGCGGCAGCGAATCGCCGCCGGGATGGAAGTCGCGGAGAATCTCCCCGACCTTCGGCGGAAACGGCATCAGCTCGCGGCGGAGGCTTTTTGGCAGCGCACGAAGCAGCTCGTTGATGAGACCTTCGCGCAGGCCGGGCACGGACCATTCCACGCTCGACTGCGAAATGGTCTGCGCGAGGCTGAAGCCGAGCTTGACCGTCACGCCGTCCTGTTCTTCGCCGGGCGTGTAGGCGTAGCTCAACGCCACCGGCTGGCCGCCCAGCGGCACGGCATCGGGAAACGCCTCGGCGTCGAAACTCAATTCCTGTCCGCCGGTCAACTCCGCCTCCGTCGCGCACAGAAATTCCGGGCCGCCGCGCTCGCGGATGAGCCGGTTCAAATCGTGAACAGAGGAGATGCCGCGTGGCTGCGACGCCCCGTCGCAAAGGGTGACCGCGACGCCCTCGTCGCTTGAACTCACGCTCGCCAGAACCGGCGACGAGGCGTCGCCGCCACGAGCCATGCCAATCCGCTGCGCGTAAAAATCAAACAGCGTCTGGTCCAGATTAGCCAGATCGTGGCGGCGGACGCGCGTCTGCCAGGTTTCGATTTTCTGGCGCACCTGATGGTTGTGTTTAAGAAAGGCATATTGCGGCGGCAACTCCGGCGGCGGCACCGCCGGACGAAGGATGCGCACCTCGTTGTCGTCATCTTCAACATCCGCCTCGCAACGGCGCGACGGCAGCAAATTATCCTCCACGAGCGCGGAGCGGATGAAAATTTCCGTGGCTTCCGCCGGGGCAATGTTGCCAAAGGAAACTTTTCGACTGCGAACTTCGAGGCCGTAAAGCGTCGTCTTTTCCTCGACCAGGACATTGCCCGCAGTCACGCTCCAGTGCGGATTCTGACAGGTCGTTTTGCACAAATGCGGCGCAAGCTGGACGATCCACAACGGATCAATCCCCGCCACCGTGCGCGCAAAGAGCTGCGAGGTCTCGACGATTTCGCCCGCCATGAGCCAGGGTGGCTGCCGGGCGGCTGCCGGCTGCGGCGGCACCCTGCCTTTGCGCGCGGGAACATGTTTCGGCTGCCGCTCGTTCCGCTCGTAAAGCGCCGAGCCGGGGAAGACGGCGATCTGCCGGTTGCCGGCGCCTTGATACTGATTCCTTTCCTTGCGCAACGCGACGTGGCCGAGCAGGCCGGTGAGAATCGAGCGGTGAATGGCGGCGTAATCGGCGTTGCTCTCGTTCAATTTGAACCGGCCCAAATCCTCCAGCGCGCCGTGGAGCTGCGCGTGCAAATCCTGCCATTCGCGCATCCGCAAATAAGAGAGAAAATTCGCCTTGCAGAATTTCCGCCGCTGGCCCTGCGAGCGCAGCCGTTCCCACTGGTCGTGAACCGCGTCCCAGATTTTGAGCAGTGATAAAAAATCGGATTGCGGATCGGCGAAGCGTTTATGCGCGGCGGCGGCGGCATCTTTTTTATCGAGCGGACGTTCACGCGGATCTTGAATGCTCAAACCGGCGGCGATGATGAGCAGTTCGCGCGTGGCATGTTCGTGCTGCGATTGCAACAGCATCCGGCCGAGCGTCGGATCAATCGGCAGCCGCGAGAGATCATGTCCGAGCTGCGTAAGCCCGCGCGCGTCGTCGAGCGCGCCGAGTTCCTGCAAGAGCAGATAGCCGCCTTGGATTGCCGCCGGCGGCGGCGGGTTTACGAACGGAAACGTCTCGATGTCGCCGAGCTGGAACGCCTTCATGCGCAGGATGACTTCGGCGAGATTTGCGCGCTGAATCTCCGGCTGCGTGTATTGCGGACGCCCCAAAAAATCTTCCTCGGAATAAAGCCGGATGCACACGCCGTCCTGCACGCGACCGCTCCGGCCTTTGCGCTGGTTGGCGCTGCTCTGCGAAACCGCCTCCACCGGCAGCCGCCGGGTGCGCGTGCGCGGATTGTAACGGCTGATGCGCGCCAGCCCGGAATCAATGACGTAGCGGATGCCGGGAATGGTCAGCGACGTCTCGGCGATGTTCGTGGCCACGACGATTTTCCGCCGGTCGCACGGGGCGAAAACGCGTTGCTGCTCGCCCGCGCTCAACATGCCGAAGAGCGGGATGATCTCCGCCTCGCGCCCGAACTGGCCTTCGAGCAGATCGCCTGTCTCGCGGATGTCGCGTTCGCCGGGCATGAAAATCAGGATGTCGCCGCTGCCCGGTTCGCACAAGGCGGTTTCCGCGGCGCGCACGGCGGCATCCACATAAGTGAAGTCGCCGCACTCCTCCGATTCCGCGTCGAACGGCGCGTAAATCACCTCCACCGGAAACAGCCGGCCGGAGACTTCGATGATTGGCGCGTCGTTGAAGGCGCGGGAAAATGTCGCCGTGTCAATCGTCGCCGAAGTGATGATGAGCTTGAGATCACTACGCTTGACGAGCAGCGTCTTCAAGTAGCCGAGCAGGAAATCAATGTTCAGGCTCCGCTCGTGCGCCTCGTCAAGGATGATGCCGTTGTATTCCGACAGCAGCGGATCGCCCTGCGTCTCGGCCAGCAGGATGCCGTCGGTCATCAGCTTGATGTAAGTCTGCGGACTGCTGCGGTCGTCGAAACGGATTTTGCAGCCGACCTCGCGGCCCCAATTCACATTCAATTCCTCCGCGATGCGCCGCGAGATGGAGAGCGCCGCCACGCGACGCGGCTGCGTGCAGCCAATTTTCGCCTCAATACCCAAACCCGCTTCGAGACACATCTTGGGAATCTGCGTGGTCTTGCCCGAACCGGTTTCGCCGGCGATGACAACGACTTGATTTGCGCGGATGGCGGCGACGATGTCATCTTTCCGCGCCGTGATGGGCAAATCCGGCGGATAGCTGATTTGCGGAACGTGCCGCCGCCGTTCCTCGCGCAGCGCCACCGAGGCGCGCACTTGCGCCAACAGCCGGCTCAAAACCGCGTCGTGTTGCTGCGGATGAAGCTGGTCGCGCAAAAGCCGGACCATCCGGCCGCCGAGCCGCACCCAGTCGGGCAGCATGGCCTGGGGCAGGAGCTGTCGGATTTCGTCAACGCGGGCGTCCTTCATATCGGAGCCGCGAAGTGTAGCGGATGCCAAGCAGCGCGCAAATCCTCTCCGCGACCGGCAATGAGGAAAACCGCGAACCGCGAAAAAACAACTTCCCTTTTCCGTTCATGATATTAACCACGGAACCCGGCGGCTTCGAATTTTGTTCCGGCTGGGGAGATGTTTTCCAGTTCCCAGCCGTTTTTGCTCCCGTTGGCCGCGCGGCGCGCTTAGGCTGTGGGCGCATGGCAATCATCGGCAAACGCAATTCGCTCGCCATCGTGCGCGCGGCCCAGCCCGGCCTCTACCTCGACGGCGGGGAGCTGGGTGAAATTCTTCTGCCCGGCCGCTACATTCCGGCGGATCTCGCGCCCAAGCAAAAAATGGACGTGTTCGTCTATCGCGATTCCGAGGACCGGCTGGTGGCCACCACAGAAACACCGCACGCGATGGTTGGTGAATTCGGCTACATGAAGGTCATCAACGTGCATCCGCAGGTCGGCGCGTTCCTCGACTGGGGGCTGGCGAAGGATTTGCTGGTGCCGTTCCGCGAGCAGGAATTTCCCCTGCGCGTGGGCGACTGGGTGGCCGTCTATGTCGGCCTCGACGTGAAGACGAACCGCATTCTCGCCAGCACGCGGCTGAACCGGCATCTGAACCGCGACACGCCCGCCTACCGCGACGGCCAGCCGGTGAATATTCTCGTCGTCGCCAAAACGCCGTCCGGCTACGCCGCCATCGTCGAGAACGCGCATCGCGGCCTGCTTTACAAAAACCCGCCCGCCACCGCGCTCAAGCTTGGCACGAAGCTGAAGGCTTTCATCCGCACGGTGCATGCCAATGGGAAGATTGATTTGAGCCTGGATGCTTCCGGTTACAAACGGGTCGCGGCGCTGACAAATTTGATTGTCGCGGCGCTCCAGATAAGCGGCGGCAGACTGGCCTTTGATGACGACAGCCCGCCCGCCGCCATCCGGCAGAATTTCGGCGTGAGCAAAAAGGCCTTCAAGCAGGCGCTCGGCAAACTTTACAAAACGCGGCGGATCATCTTTACGAAACCGGGAATCCAGTTGCTGGAAAACACCAACTGGTCGCCGGGAAAATAATCAGGCGCGCTTCCGTCCACACAATTTCAGACAGCCCGGAATTTTTTTGAACCCTTTGCCGGCTTCCGGCGTCTCATGTGCGACCGCAGCGAACCAAACTCATTCAATTGATCAAAATGACCATGTATCCGACCAGCCTCACGCTCGCCACACTGGCGGCAGCCTTCACCTTTGCCGTGACCGCCTCCGCCGAGGACGCCAGTCTGCCGCCCGCCTCGACCAAGACCGGAGTGACTTACGCCACCGACACCAAGGCGCTTTTCGACGCCTCCTGTGTGAAATGCCACAGCGGCGACCGGCCCAAGGCACGCCTGCACATGGACACCCTCGAAGGCGTCCTCAAAGGAACCAAGGAAGGCAAGATCATCACCCCCGGCGACAGCGCCAGCAGCTTCCTCATCAAAGCCATTGCACACGCCACCACCGACCATGATTCCTGGATGCCCCCGCTGAACAACAAGGCCGGCATCAAGCCGCTGACGCCGGAACAAATCGGTTTGATCCGCGCGTGGATTGACCAGGGTGCCAAATGATTTTTGAATACACGCCGGCAATCTGCCTTCCAGCAAGGCGGTGAACTTTCATGTCGCCGCCGTGAGTTCCGCCAGTGAAAGCGCGCCCGGCAACACCACGTTCCTGATCGCGTCGTAAACGCTGCCAGGCCTATGCCGTGAAGAAAAGGGGCGGCGGCAGTTTCGCGCCATCAAGGATTCTTCATTAACTTTTTCAGTCTTGGCGCAGGCAGCAGCGGTGCTTGTCAACTCGCAGTCACGCCGTTAATTTGTCGTCAATGCTCTCCGCCCAACAGATGCTGACGTTGAACGCCTCGGGTTGCGAGGTCGCGTTTGACAATCTGACGTTGCAGCTTTATGCGACAGACGCGTCGCCATATCAGATCGTGCCACTGGCGGTCGCATTTCCCAAAACTGCAAGACAGGCGACGCACATTATCCAGGCGGCGCTGGTGGCCGGCGTGCCGGTGATTCCGCGCGGGGCCGGCACCGGCTTGAGCGGCGGGGCGGTCGGCGAAGGACTCATCGTGGATTTCGCGCGATACAACCGGCAGATAATTGAACTGGATGTCGAACGCCGCGCCGTCCGCGTCGGGGCCGGCGTCGTGCTGGACCAACTTAATAATTTTCTGCATCCGCACGGCTTCCGCTTCGGGCCGGATGTGGCGACAAGCTCGCGCGCCACGCTCGGCGGCATGATCGCCAATGATTCTTCGGGCGCATACACGCCGGTTTACGGCACGACCGGCCGGCACGTTCTCAGGCTGGATCTGATCATGGCCGATGGCAAGTTCGTCAAAGTCGGCCCCGACCAGCCGTCGCTGCAACATCAGCGCAACGTGGTGGACGATCTGGTCTGTCTGAATTCGTTGCAGATGGCCGAGCGCTTTCCCGCCGGCCTGCTGAAACGCTGGCCGGGCTACGGCCTCGCCCGCGCGGCGGATCAACCGGGAAATCTGATCCCCATCCTCTGCGGCAGCGAGGGCACGCTCGCCGGAATCCTTGCGGCGGAACTGAAGGTGGTTCCCCTGCCGGCGGGGCGCGGCGTGGGCCTGATATTTTTTGATTCTGTGGCCGAGGCGATGCAGGCGACGCAGGAGCTGCTGGACTTGCAGCCGGCGGCCATCGAGCACATTGACCGGCCGCTGTTCGAGCAGACGTGCGGCCAGCGCGAGTTTCAAGCCGTGCGCGCCCTGCTGGATCTCGACGCGCAGCCGTGCGCCGCCATCCTGATCGTGGAATTTTTTTCCGACGCGAAGGACAAGCTCGCGCAAATGCAAAAACGCAATCTCGGCCGGCGCCGGATGCTTTTGAAAAACGAGCATGAGCGAAACCTGGTCTGGGCCATGCGCAAGGCCGGGCTTTCGCTGCTCACCAGTTGCCGGGGCGCGGCGAAACCGGCTTGTTTCGTCGAGGATTCCGCCGTGCGTCCGCACGACCTGCCCGCTTACGTCGCAGGGCTGGAAGATTTGCTGGCGCGCGTTGGCGTGGAGGCGTCCTTTTACGGTCACGCGGCGGCCGGCCTGCTGCATGTGCGGCCGGTGCTGGACTTGCATCAGCCGGACGACTTGAAAAAATTCCGGCAGATCGCCGATGAAGTCGCGGCGCTGGTGCGCCAGTTCAGCGGCTCGCTGGCCGGCGAACACGGCGTGGGCATCGCCCGCACGGAATACCTCAGGCAGCAGGTCGGCGATGAGCTTTACGGCGTGATGCGCGAAATCAAACATGCCTTCGATCCCGACAATCTTTTCAATCCCGGCAAAATCATCGGGGACGGGCGCTATAAAATTGACCGGCAGTTGCGCCAGGAATCGGGCCGGCATCTCGCGCTGCCGTTTGCACCACGCCTGGCCTTCGCCGCGCGTGACGGATCCTTTGCCGCCAACCTTGAACAATGCAACGGCTGCGGCGGCTGCCTGAAACAGACGCCGACGATGTGTCCGACCTTCGTGGCCACCGGCGAGGAGGGCATGTCCACGCGCGGCCGGGCTAATTTAATTCGCGCCGCGCTGGAAATGCGCGGCTCCGGCAACGACCCGTTGCGCGCGAAGGAGCTGGATTTTGCGCTGTCAAATTGCCTGTCCTGCAAAGCCTGCGCCGGCGAATGCCCGTCCAACGTCAACCTGCCGCTGCTCAAAGCCGAGCTGCTCCACGCGCGCACCAGGCGCGACGGGCTGACGTTGCTGCAGCGGCTGGTCAGTTCGGTGGACGGGCTGGGACGTTTCGGCTGCGCGGCGCCCTGGCTGGCGAACTTGGTGTTCAGTTCGCGCTCGGTCCGCCACATCTTTGGAAGGGTGTTCGGCATCAGCGGCGAACGCAATGTCCCCGAATTTGCACGGGTGCGCTTTGACCGCTGGTTTCACAAACACGCGCCGGACACGGACGGCCAGCGCGGACGCGTGATTCTCTGGGACGACACCTTCACGCGCTATCACGAGCCGCACATCGGCATGGCCGCGGTCAAGGTGCTCGAAGCCGCCGGCTTCTGCGTCACGCTGCCGAAAAAACGGAAGTGCTGCGGGCGTCCGGCCTTCAGCGTCGGCAATCTTGACGCGGCGGAAAAGCTCGGCGCGCACAACCTGGCGCTGCTCGCGAACGATGACGCGCCGGTCATTTTTCTTGAACCGTCGTGCTATTCGATGTTCGCCGAGGATTACCGTGAATTGAACCTTCCCGGCGCGGCGGAGGCTGCTTCGCGCTGCTTCTTGTTCGAGGATTTCATCGAGAATTTATTGAAGCAGGAACCGGACGCGTTGAAGTTCGACCACGAGCACGGGCGGCTGGCCATCCATGCCCATTGCCACGCCAAGGCGCTCACGGACCCAAAGAACGCCCTGCAGCTCGCGGCGCGCCTGCCCAACCGCACCGTGGCGATGCTCGACACCGGCTGCTGCGGCATGGCCGGCTCGTTCGGCATGACGGCCTCGAAATACGATCTTTCGCTGAAGATCGCCGAGCCGCTGATGGAACAAATCAATCATCAGCCTTTCGGCACGACCATCGTCCTTTCCGGCACCAGTTGCCGCCATCAGGTGCAGCACCTGGCCACCGTCCGCACCCTGCACATGGCCGAAGTCCTGGCCGAGGCCCTGGCGTGATTTTCGGCGGGCGATGACGGGCAGGTTTGGACCACCGCCCTAAAAACCAAGGTCTTCCAAGGCGGCGCGCAAACCGGGAAATCGAAATTGAAATCCCGCTCCCAGAAACTTTTGGGACGCACACCGCTGGCCGGCCAGCGCGAGCGACGCCTCGGAACCCAGCAGCCGTGAACCAATTTTCACCGCGAACCCCGGCGCGGGCGGGCTCCACGGCCGATGCAGCACGCGCCGCAGCTCCCGCATGAATTCCGCGTTCGTCACCGGATTCGGCGCGACGGCGTTGAAGGCTCCCGACACATTTTCGTTCTCGACCGCCGTCACAAACATCCGCGCCAGGTCCGCGAGGTGAATCCAACTGATGAACTGCCGGCCATGGCCGATGGCGCCGCCGAGAAAACATTTCGTCAGCCGCGCCAGCACCGGCAGACCGCCGCCGTCGCGGCCCAGCACAAACCCGATCCGCAAGACGACCTTGCGCGTTCGCGGCAGGCTGGCGGCGGCGAAAGCCGCTTCCCATTGGCGGCAGATTCCGGCGAGCGCGTCCGTGCCGGCGGGTGAAGTCTCGTCGCACAATTTGTCCTGCGTGTCGCCATAAAAACCAACCGCGCCGGCCTGCACCCAGACGTGCGGCGGCGTTTTCAACTGCTCCAGCGCGGCGGCGATGGCCTTCACCGAATTCACGCGCGACGTGATGATCCCGCGCAGATTCTCCGGCGTGTGGCGGCAGTTGATGCCGCGGCCCGTGAGATTCATGACCGCTGCCGCGCCATCGAGAAGATGCACCCAGTCGCCCGGATGCTCGCCGTCCCAGACCGCTTCGCGCACGCGGTCGTCGCGCCGGCGGGCCTGGCGGGTCAGCACGATGACTTCATCGCCACGTCCGGCAAGTTCCCGCGCCAGCGCCGTGCCGATGAAGCCGCTGCCGCCGGCGATGACGATGCGTCTGGCGCTCATGGCAAAATCTTCAGTTCCATTCGTGGCCCGGTTTGCGCGGTCAACGGATTAACCATGAATCCGCCCGGCTCCAGCCGTTGCAACCAGTCCGCCATCAACGCCCGCACCGCCGTCAAATCCAGTTGTTCATGCGGCGACGGATATTTTTCCAGATTCGCCTGCGCCAGCTTGAACAGCGCGGCGGCCGGCCGCGGCCGGCTTTTTTGCAGATGCACGAAGGCGCCCGCGAGCTGGATGAGTCCCTTGTAAAAGTCTCCATTCGCACCGTGGCGGCCGGGCAGCCACAAATCCTCCAGCACCTCGTGCGCCTCGTAAAAAAGCCGGCGGTTGAAACAGTCGAAATAGCCGAGATAACGGGCGTCCAGTTCCTGTCCCCGGAAGGATTCGATCATCGCGGCAATGCGGGCGCTCTTGTGGCTCACGGCGTCAGCTTAATGGCCCAGGCCGGAAGCCCAAAGCCCAAAGTCGCGGCCGCGCCAGCGCCGGTCAGTTCCTTCCGCCCGGCCCGGAAGCGCAACTCAAATCACTTAATGGCTGGGCAATTTTCAGCGGACCGCAAGTTGTCCCAACTCGCAGCACTTCGCCAGGCCCCATCGGCATGGGATTATTCCGAACACATCTCTGCCTGTCCACCCGCTGCGGATTGGGGACAATCCGCGTTCCGGAAAATGTAAATTCAGGACACAAACCTCACCATTTCTTGTCATTTTTTTGATCTTGATTGTCATTTCTGCATATCGGCTTGACTTCCTTGCGTATTTGTCAATTAGTTGGACACATAAACCATGCGGAGTCTGGGGACATTCAGAAGGAACACCGCAGCCGCGCAATCGCGCAACCGCCGCCGCAATTTTTATACCCCAAGCCGGTCCACTTCCGCCCCATCCTCGTTTTCGTTTCATTCAGGCACGGCGTCGGTGACCCGGCAAAAGCGCTTTTTTACCCCGGTCGAGCCGGCAGCACCCCAAAACGACTGTCGTTTTGCCCGGACGAGGCGGGGGTCGGCCGGCAAAAGCGCTTTTATCACCCGACCGAGCCGGCGGTCAGTCGGCAAAAGCGTTTTTATGACCCAGCCGAGCCGGCGGCTGCCCGAAACGACTGTCGTTTTGCCCGGCCACCACGGCGGC
>CAYVGC010000054.1:0-26729 GCA_964449815.1 uncultured Bifidobacteriaceae bacterium | reverse complement strand
CACAACGAGAAGTCCGCCGAGGCCGCGCTGAAATACTTTTTGTTCGGCGGTATGTCGGCAGCATTTCTGCTGTTTGGCTTCAGTCTGCTCTACGGCATTTCCGGCTCCACCAATCTGCGGGAAATCGCCCTCGGCATCGCTGGCAAGGGATTTGATCCGTTGCTCCTTGTCGCGCTGGTGACGACCGTCATCGGCTTCGGCTTCAAAGTGGCCGCCGTGCCGTTCCATCTCTGGGCGCCGGACGCCTACGAAGGCGCGCCCACGCCGAGCGCGGCGTTCATCGGCTCCGGCTCCAAGGTCGCGAGCTTCTATGTCCTCGCAAAGATTTTCACGCTCGGCTTCGTCGGCGCGGAAGGCAGCGCGGTGTGGCACGGCTACCTTTCCGGCTGGACGCCGATCATCGCCATCGTCGCCGCGCTTTCGATGGTGCTGGGGAATCTCACCGCCATCGTCCAATCCAGTGTCAAACGCATGTTGGCCTACTCGGCCATCTCGCACGCCGGCTACATGCTGCTTGGCGTGCTGACCAACACCATTGACAGCCACCGCGCTCTGATGTTTTACGTGATTACCTACGCTGTGACGACGATTGGCGCATTCGGCGTTGTGACGGTGGTGGAGGAAGCCACGGGCGGCGACGCGATTAAAAACTTCGCCGGCTTGAGCAAGCGCGCGCCCGGGTTGGCGCTGTGCCTGATGGTTTTCCTGCTGTCGCTTGGTGGCATTCCGCCGCTGGCGGGATTCGTTGGTAAATTTTTTCTGTTTGCTGCAACGGTGGATTTCGGCAACAACCTCGGTCTGCTCTGGCTCGTGATTCTCGCCATAGCCATGAGCGCGGTTTCGTTTTACTACTACCTGCGCGTGCTCAAGGCGGCTTATGTCGAGGATGCCGCCGAAAACGCGCCAGCCATCAAGGCACCATTACTTACGATGCTGGCGTTGGTGGTGCTGGCGCTGTTGGTTATCGTGCTTGGCTGCGCACCGGGTTTGCTGACGCAGTTTTTGTGAGCAAAATCAGGTCGCGCGAAAGACACGACTGCGGCGAAGAAGGAAAAGCGTTTGCCTTCGTTCACTTCGCGTCCTTCGCGCGAGATTTTCAATTTTGTTAGCTTGAGAATCCGCGCAGTCCGCGTAATCTGCGGTTAAAGTTTATGAGCAAAATTCCTTCCGATTTGAAATACGCCAAGTCCCACGAATGGGTTCGCGTCAGTGGCGACACCGGCATTGTGGGCATCACCGACCACGCGCAGGCGGAACTCACCGACATCGTGTTCGTGGAACTGCCCGCAGTGGGCCGCAAGGTCAAGGCCGGCGAAGCCTGCGCCGTGGTAGAATCCGTCAAGACCGCCAGCGATATTTATTCGCCAGTCAGCGGCGAAATCACCGAGGTCAACCCGACCGTGGTGAACAATCCCGCACTGGTAAACACCGAACCACACGCCGACGGCTGGCTTTTCAAAATCAAATTGAGCAGCGCGGCGGAACTCAACGCGCTCCTCTCGCCAGAGGATTACAAGAAGCAGATTGGCGCATAAGATAATTTTTCACGCCTAGATTCAAATTGGAGATCTACAAATTATCCGAGAGGTAGAAAATCTTGTAAGAGATTTTATTGGGGACAGGTTTGAAAAAACATTCGACTCTGGTGGACAGAAAGATTCTGAAACCTGAACTATTTAGGCATCGCCGGGTTATAGTATTTAACAATAACATAGGCAGGTTGAGTCGACAAAAAGGGCTGGGTTGGGGGCGGTAGGCAGGCCTTGACGGAGGCGGGTTTTGACGGCGGCCCACAGGTGTTCGATGGGATTGAGGTCGGGCGAGTAGGCCGGCAGAAACAACAGCGCACAGCCGACCGCCGCCACCAGCGCCGCCGTGGTCGGCTCAACCTACCTATGTTATTGTTAAATACTATATCTGGGCGACTGTTTCCGCCGCTGGAAAGCCCGGCTGGGCACGCCTAAGGCGATCACCGCGATGGCCCACAAGCTGGCGCGCATCTTCTGGCACCTGCTGAAATACCGGGAAGCCTACGACCCCATAGTCTGGGCGGCGGCGGAAGAAAAAATGCGGGCGAAAAAAATCAAACGACTGGAACAAAACGCCACCACCCTGGGCTACAAACTCACCACGCTAACATGAACTTACACGCCTAGTTTCTTAGGAGCGAGTAGCAGGTGAGGTTTAGTGAAGTTCCGTCGAACTGTGGGGAGTCATCATGCCCGCCACGCCATTACTGACAGTTTCACTGACGTTCGCCTTTGCATCGTCACAAACTGCTGAAAATATGTCGCTTACAAGTGGAGCCAGCGGTCGGGATTGAACCGACGACCTTTGCTTTACGAAAGCATTGCTCTACCACTGAGCTACGCTGGCTGCAAAAACATCAATAAACTTGCCAGCACAACGCCAAGCCGTCAAGACGGAACAACGGCACTAATCAGACTATTTGGCAATGACGGAAGCTGCTTGCGTTGTCGGTCAGCTAATCGCCCAACTGGCGATTTTTCTTGCCAAAACCGGAAGCAAAATCGTTCAATCGCAGTTGATTTTTTATGAGTTACACAAAATTACAATGGTGGGAACGTTTTCAAAAATATTACACCGAGTTTCCCGAACTCGGCCTCGCGATTGATTTGAGCCGCATGAATGTGGATGACGAGTTCTTCGCGGCGATGGAACCAAGAATTCAAAAAGCTTTCGCTGACATGGACGCGTTGGAAAAAGGCACCCTTGCCAATCCTGATGAAAAACGCATGGTCGGTCATTACTGGCTGCGCAATTCCGCGCTTGCGCCGACACCTGAAATTCGTCGTGAAATCGATGAAACCATTGCAAAGATTAAGGATTTCTCAGTCAAGATTCATTCTGGTGCCATTAAAGGCGCAGGCGGAAAATTCAAAAATTTTCTGCTCATCGGCATTGGTGGTTCTGCCCTCGGCCCACGATTTGTCGCCCAAGCGCTTGGCAATCCACGCAAAGATAAACTGAAGCCGTTCTTTTTTGACAATACAGATCCCGACGGAATGAATCAAATCGTGGCTGCCATTGGTAAAAAATTAAATCGGACCTTGTGCATCGTCATTTCCAAATCCGGAGGCACCAAGGAAACGCGCAACGGAATGTTGGTTGCGCAGGCTGCTTATGAAAAGTCAGGACTTAAATTCGGTCAACACTCCGTGGCCGTTACAATGTTTGGGAGCGAATTGGACAAATATTCCACAGCCAACCAGTGGATTGAGCGTTTCCCGATGTGGGATTGGGTTGGCGGGCGCACCAGCGAGCTTTCAGCGGTAGGACTTTTGCCTGCGGCGTTGCAAGGAATTGATATTGATGAGTTGATCGTCGGCAGCCAATTGACGGATACGGCAACACGAAGCAAAACCGTTAAAAACAATCCAGCGGCGCAACTGGCACTGGCTTGGTTTGAATCCGGTAATGGCCGAGGAACAAAAAACATGGTCGTTTTACCTTACAAAGACCGTTTAGAATTATTTTCAAAATATCTTCAGCAATTGGTCATGGAATCTTTGGGTAAGGAGTTTGATTTAGATGGAAAGATTGTGAATCAGGGTATATGTGTTTTTGGAAATAAAGGTTCAACAGACCAACATTCTTACATTCAGCAACTTAGAGATGGGTTGAATGATTTTTTTGCGACTTTTATCGAAGTGCAGAAGGATCAGCTTGGCGAACCAGTTTTCACCGAGTCAGATGCCACTTCGGGAGATTTTCTGGAAGGATTTTTCCTCGGAACTCGGTCGGCTTTAGCTGAAAACGACCGAGAATCAATCACCATTACTGTTAAAGATGTAGATGCAAGGGTAGTTGGACTCTTAATTGCTTTATTTGAGCGAGCTGTAGGTTTATATGCCAGCCTAGTCAATATAAATGCTTATCATCAACCTGGCGTCGAAGCAGGGAAAAAGGCGGCTGGAAATGTCTTGACTATTCAACGAAAGATAATTGCATTTCTGAAGTCAAATTTAAATCAGAAGTTCACGGTGCTCGAAATCTCCAAATCAATCGGCCAAGAAAATGAAGCTGAAACCATTTTTAAGATTTGCGAACACTTGGCCGCCAACCCGGTTCGCAAAATAAGAAAGATGTCCTTGCTAAACGTGTTTGAAGCCCGCTATAAAATGGTTTAGCCTACGAAATGTTTGTTTATCCCAAGCGATACGATGTGATTGTAATCGGAGCCGGCCATGCTGGGGTTGAGGCTGCATTGGCGTCAGCCCGGATGGGTTGCCAGACGCTTTTGTTAACAATCAATGCGGATTCAATTGGGCAAATGTCCTGCAATCCAGCGATTGGCGGACTGGCAAAGGGGCATCTAGCCAGAGAGATTGATGCCCTTGGCGGGGAAATGGGCAAGGCTACGGATATGACCGGCCTTCAGTTTCGGATGCTGAATACTAAAAATGGTCCAGCTGTTTGGGCACCGCGCGCACAGTGTGATAAGAAGGCTTATCAATTTCGGATGAAATGGGTTTGTGAATCCGCACCAAATTTGGATGTCAAGCAGGGGCAATCCGCCAAGATTTTGCATAAGAATGGAATCGCTATCGGTATCGAGACAACTTTGGAAGTTCAATACTTCGGAATCTGCGTTGTGGTGACTACTGGGACATTTCTTCGTGGTTTGATGCATATTGGAACCAATCAACAATCCGGCGGGCGGGCGGGCGACGCTGCCGCGATGAATCTTTCAAGTTCACTCAATGAACTTGGGCTGGAACTTGGTCGCTTAAAGACCGGCACGCCTCCGAGGCTCTTGCGTAAATCCATTAATTTCTCTAAAACTGAAGCGCAACCCGGAGACGAACCTATTTCCTATTTTACATTTTGGAAGGATGATTTGTTCCACATGGAACAATCACATGTTCCGGCTCCGCCTTGGAGTTTTTCTAATGGCAAATATCCGCCAGGTTCAGTTGTGGATCGTGTAAATGGGCAGTTGCCGTGCTTTATCACTTTTACGACCGACAAAACTGCGGAAATAATTAAAAGAAATCTGCATAAGTCGCCGATGTATTCTGGTCAAATCAAAGGTGTTGGCCCTCGTTACTGTCCGTCAATTGAGGATAAAATAGTCAAGTTTGCCGATAAGAAGCGACATCAAATATTTTTGGAGCCAGAGGGTATTGGCACTGATGAGTTTTATGTCAACGGTTGTTCGACGAGTCTGCCGTTTGAAGTGCAAGTGGAAATGGTGCGGACCATTATTGGTTGTGAGAATGCGGAAATTCTCAGGCCCGCCTATGCTGTCGAATACGATTTTGTTTTTCCAACCCAACTTTATCCGACTCTTGAAACGAAGGTTTGTGCCAATCTGTTTCTAGCCGGTCAAATTAATGGCACGTCCGGTTACGAGGAAGCTGGTGCACAAGGCATCATGGCTGGAATCAATGCCGCACAAAAATCCAAGCAACTAAACCAGATCGTTTTAGCCCGCGATCAAGCATATATCGGCGTCTTGATTGACGATCTCGTTACTAAGGGGACAATCGAGCCATATCGGATGTTCACGTCCCGCGCTGAATATCGGTTATTATTACGTCAAGACAATGCAGATTTAAGATTGAGCCGGATTGGCAGGGAAATTAAATTATTGCCAAAGCGGAATAGTGAACAGTTCGAAGCCAAAGAAACAGCCATTAAGAATGAATTAATACGTTTATATACAACATATTATGAAAATAATTCATTGGCAAAAATTCTTTCACGTTCGGAAATGAAATACAGCAATCTGCCAAATCGTGATACGACCTTACCAAATGAAGTAATTCAACAGGTTGAAATTGCGGTGAAATATGCAGGTTATATCGAACGACAGGAAATGGAAATTGTTCGCTCAAAGAGCTTGGAAGACAAGAACATTCCATCCACATTCGATTTTTCAACAGTGCCAAGTTTGCGACTCGAAGCGCGGCAAAAACTCACTAAAATTCGACCGCAAACCATTGGCCAGGCTGTGCGGATTTCGGGTGTATCGCCGGCGGACATTAGTATTTTGCTCGTCTGGTTGAAACGCACCGGGACGGTGGGTTTGAAAAAGGATGAATCACGAACATTCTGCGATTCTTGCAAAATTGAAAAAATAAATGATGGAGAATAAATACAGTTGTCGGATTTAGATAACATAAAAAACGAGATTAAACTGAGGATGTTTCCAAGCTTGACATTGCGCTCGACGACGGGAGACAGTGCAGCGCGCTGTTCCACCGTCTTCTTCCGTTAAAGGCATAATTCTAAAACTTCTTCTAGCTGGATATTCCAACCGTCGCCGCCGAAGCGGGCAGCCACGTTTGCGGGCGTTTTTTCTGCACGGCAGAGGCGGCAGGTGCCATTAATGCGGTCAGCGGTTCCACATGGCGTTCAATGGCGCGTCTTTCGTGCCATACCAGCCGCAAATCGCAATCGGCCTGGCAAATCCGTCCACAGTTCCGCACTGGTGCCAAAGAACCGCGCCAGCCGCAAGGCGGTGTTTTATCATTTCATCCACGCGGTGATGCTTTCAGTTCTCGCGGAACAAAGAACTTTTCATTTTGCCGCTTGGTGAAATTTTCTCGCTGGCATTGTGATTTTCCGGTCGTTTTATCTGCTGGCGGTCACAAATGCATGCTGGCTTGACGTCATCACGCCGGTGGGCGGCGTGAGCTTCTCATCGGCTGGGGGGTGCCGCTGCTGAAAGTCAGCGCATCCGGCGTTTGACTATTGCGGGTTAATTTACTAACGTCCCAGTCCGTTAAATCAAAAAACAGCCCGTTAATTTTATGGCCGCCAAATCTGCCGACAAGTCCGTCGAAAAATCCGCCGCTGATTCCAAAGCGGCGGCGACACGTGAACGCGAACTTGATGCCGCGATCTCGTCCATCACCAAAGCCTACGGTGACGGTGCAATCATGCGTCTCGGTGATGCGCGGGCGCAGGTGAAAATTGATGTCATTCCGACCGGCGGGCTGGCGATTGACCTTGCGCTCGGCGTCGGCGGCATTCCCCGCGGTCGCGTCGTGGAAATCTTCGGCCCCGAATCTTCCGGCAAAACCACGTTGATGCTCCACGTCATTGCCAATGCGCAAAAGGCCGGCGGCCTCGCGGCGTTCATTGACGCAGAACACGCGCTGGATCCCGGCTACGCCAAAAAACTCGGCGTGAATCTGGATGACCTGCTCGTCTCGCAGCCCGATTCCGGCGAAGAGGCATTGACAATTTGTGAAACGCTCGCGCGCTCGAACGCGCTCGACGTCATCGTCATTGACTCCGTCGCCGCGCTGGTGCCGAAGGCGGAGCTTGAAGGCGAGATGGGCATGGCCACGATGGGCATGCAGGCGCGTTTGATGTCGCAGGCGCTCCGCAAACTCACCGCAGTTTTGAGCAAGTCCAAGACGACGTGCATTTTCACCAACCAGCTCCGCGAGAAAGTCGGCGTCATGTTCGGCAATCCCGAAACCACGCCCGGCGGCAAGGCGCTGAAATTTTACGCCAGCGTCCGCATGGACATCCGCCGCAAAGACCAGCTCAAAGACGCCGCCGGCAATGTTTACGGCAACCACACGCGCGTCAAGATTGTGAAGAACAAGGTCGCGCCGCCGTTCGCCGAGGCCGAGTTCGACATCATCTACAACCACGGCATTGACAAGGAAGGCAGCATCCTCGACGTGGGCATTGACTGCGGCGCGGTGGACAAAAAAGGCGCGTGGCTGCAATTCGACGGCGCGCTCATCGGCCAGGGCCGGGAGGCGGCGAAAAAAGCGCTGGAGGAAAAACCCGAACTCGCCCAGAAAATAGTCGAAGCCATCCATGCCAAGCGCGCCGCCGCGCCCGCCGCCGAACCAAAATAGCCTTTAATCCATCCGCATTTCGTTTACATGAGCAATTCCTCCGATCTTGACCTCAACTTGGAAAACCTTTTCCAGCCCGCATGGGCGCAGGGAAAAACCGAGTCCAACCGCTTTGAAAAATTCACCGGCAACGAAGGCGTCAAGCCCGAGCGCCGTTTCAGCGACAAGCCCGGCGAGCGTCGCGGCCCGCGACGCGAAGGTTCCGGCGGGGGCGAACGCCGTGGCGGCTTTGGCGGCCCGCCGCGCGGTGGTTCAAGATTTGGCGGGGGCGACCGCAAAGGTGGTTTCCGTGGCGGTGACCGGCGGGATGATCGCCGCGAACGTCCCGAACCGCCCGCGCCATTGCCGGAGTTGAACGTCGCGTTCATCCCGGAAGAACGCGGCGTCGAGCAGCTCTCGCGGCAGATCAAAATGACGGGCCGCGCGTATCCGCTGTTCCAGATCGCGCTGCTGATCCTGCAGAAGGCGGAACGCTATTCCGTCCAGCTCACCAAGAAAAAATCCAGCGGCCCGGCCCAACCGCTGTTCGTCTGCGCGCTTGATGATTCACCGTGGACCAGCGAGGACGAAGCTGTCGCGCACGTTCTCAAAAATCATTTTGCCACGTTTTATCAGGCCGAGCGCACGGCGACGGAGCCGCCGAAGGGCACTTACACCTTTGTCGCGCAGTGCGGCATGAGCGGCGCGATTCTTGGCCCGCCGAATTATCACGATTACCAGAACCAGTTGCGCAAGCTGCACGCGGAAAAGTTTTCGCGGATGCCGTTCGACTTGTTCAAGGCGCGCGTGAAAATCGTGAAGGACGAGGCGGTCGTCAAAAAATGGATCGAGGAGCAGAGCTTCAAGACGGAATACGTCTGCCTCAACGTGCCGGAGCCGCTCAAGCTGGCGACGCTCGAAGACGTCGAAAAACATTTCCGTGCGACGCACAAGGATTCGATCATCAAACCGGTCGAGACGCTTATGGTGGCCGGATTGCCGAGCCGCAGCTTGCGGTGCGCCGGATTGCAGCGGCTCATCCGCCAGGAATGGGAGCACCAAAAATTTTTTCCGCTGCCCATCGCCACGAAATTAAGCCAGCAGTTCGCCCAATACGGCCTGCAATTTTTCAAAGTCAACAAAACCGTCACGCACGTCAGCGTCGCGCGCCCGCAGTTCCTCGACCTCGAAACCACGCCGGTCTCGGAAAACATCAAGCGCATCATCAAGTTCGTCAATGCGAACGCGAAATGCACCCGGAAAAAATTGATTGAGGCGCTCGCGCCGGCGCCCAAGCCCGTCGCCGCACCCGTCGTGGAAACACCGGCGGCGGCATCGGCCGCCGAAGGCGAAGCCGCCGCGCAGGTGGCGAAGCCCGCCGAACCGCAAGCGCCCGAAACCACGCCGGAACAGACGGCGGTCATCGTGGATTTGCACTGGCTGATTCATCAGGGTGCCGTGCTGGAATTTGCCGATGGCCGGATGGAAACGGCGAAGAAACCCGCGCCCAAACCGCCGAAACCGGAAAAGAAGCCTGCGGTCGAAAAACCGGCGCCGGAAAGTGAAACGGCAGCGGCGATTGAAACCGCGACACCAGTGCATGTGGCTGTTGCACCAGTGCCGGAAAAGCCCGCGCCGGTCGAAACGGCGGCGGCGGCGGTTGAAACTCCGGCCCCCGCTGAAGTTGCCACGCCCGCAGCCGTGCCCGCGGTTGAATCCGCTGGTGAAACGGACAAGCCGGCGGCGTAAATGTTTTTGCGTCAAGGCAACGAAGCTTTTCGTCATGCCACGCCCATCAACCCGGCACACCGTGCCGGGTTTTTCCCAATGCAACTGGACCCGCAAGCGCAGCCACGCAGTTGCACCCTTAAATTCATTGCTTTCCTTAACCGCCCAAATTGCTAATCTGCTCCATGCCTTTCAGTAAATTAGGCCTCTCGCAAGTCATGTTGGACGGCGTCAAGGCGATGGGTTATGTGGATCCGACGCCAATTCAGCTTCGTGCCATTCCGCTGGTGTTGTCTGGCCGCGATGTCATCGGCAGCGCGCAGACCGGCACCGGCAAGACCGCCGCGTTTGCTTTGCCCATTCTCTCCAAGCTGGGCCGCCACAATCCCGTCGGCCCGCGTGCGCTCATCCTGGAGCCGACGCGCGAACTCGCCTCGCAGGTGGAAACCGCCATCCGCGATTACGCGCGCTTCACGGACTTGAAAATCACCGTCGTTTATGGCGGCGTCGGCTATGGCAAGCAAACCGACGAGCTTCGCGCCGGGGCGGACGTCGTGGCCGCCACGCCGGGGCGGCTGCTCGATCATCTCGAACATGGCACGGTGCGGCTGGACAAGGTGGAATTTCTGGTGCTCGACGAAGCCGACCGGATGCTCGACATGGGCTTTCTGCCCGACGTGCGCCGGCTCGTGGAAAAATGTCCGCGCAAACGCCACACGGCGCTATTCTCCGCGACCATTCCACCGCAGATCGAAACGCTCATCCAATGGGCGATGCACGAGCCGGAGACAATTGAGATCGGCGCGCGCCGCACGCCGGCCGAGACGGTGAAGCATGTCATCTATCCCGTTTCCGACATGCAAAAATCCGACCTGCTCATCCAGTTGCTCGAACGCGTGAATTACAGTTCGGTGCTGGTGTTCTGCCGGACGAAGCACGGCGCGGACCGCGTCGCCGGCCTGCTCAAGCGCAACCGCCATGCCGTGGCCGTGCTGCACTCTAACCGCACGCAAAAAGAACGGGAGCAGGCCCTGGACGGTTTTCGCGAAGGCAAATATGAGATGCTTGTCGCCACAGACATCGCCGCGCGCGGCCTCGACATCGCGGACGTGAGCCATGTCATCAATTACGACGTGCCGCAGCATCCCGAAGATTATATCCACCGCATCGGGCGCACGGGCCGCGCGGAGCATACCGGCGACGCCTTCACCATCATGGTGGCCGAGGATGCGCCGCACGTCTTTGCCATCGAACGTTTCATCAACCAGAAAATCCCGCGCGTGAAGCTGGAAAATTTCGACTACCGTTACACCGCGTTGTTTGAAGAAGCCAAGCCCGGCGCGGCGGCCGGCGGATTTCCGGGCAAAGTGCGCGGCGGCCGCATCCGTGGCGGCTACCATTTCGCGCCGGGCGGACGGAGAAGATAAATTGGGGCAACGGAATTCGCGGGGCGGTCAAACAATTTCCACCGGACATTTCGGCAGCGCGTCGAGAAATGCCTGGCCGTATTGCTTGGTCAAAATCCGGTTGTCCAAAACCACCACGATGCCGGTGTCGGTCTTCGTGCGGATCAGCCGGCCGACGCCCTGACGAAATTTCAAAATCGCCTCTGGCAAGGAAAATTCAGCAAAAGAATTGCCGCCGCGCGCTTCAATCGCCTCCAGCCGCGCCTCAATGAGGGGATGATCCGGCACCGCGAACGGCAGCCGCGTGATGATGACGTTGCTCAACGCCTCGCCCGGCACGTCCACGCCCTGCCAGAAACTGTCCGTGCCGAACAACACCGAGTCCACGTCGTCCTTGAATTTTTCCAGCATCGTCGAGCGCGGCGTGCCCGTGCCCTGCACGAACAGCTCGATCTTCAGCTTGTCGAAAAACGGCCGCATCCGGTCCGCGACCTCCTGCATCAGCTTGTAGCTCGTGAACAGCACGAACGCCTTGCCGTGCGTCTGTTTCACGAAATGTTCAATCCAATGCTCCAGCGCCTCCGCGTAGCCGTGCTCGCGCGGGTCGGGCATTTTTTTGACGGTGAACAGTTTCATCTGCCGCTCGTAATCGAACGGCGTGCCGACCTGCAATTGCGTGGCGGCCTCGCAGCCGACACGCCGGGCGAAGTAGTTCAGTCCGCTTTGCCGGATGGCGGATTTTGATCTTGGATTTGAAATTTCAGATTTCAAATTGGCCGAGGTCGCCAGCGTCGCGCTCGTCATGATGACGCTGGTGTCGCTTGCAAACAGCCGGCGGCGCAGAAATTCCGCCACGTCCACCGGCGCGGCGTTCAGCGACAGGTTCCGCTGCAGCTTGCCGCCGCGTTCGACCCAGTAAACATGGTCGTCCGCCGCCTGGTTCAAAAATTCCGCGACTTCCTCCTTCAACTCGCCCAGCCGCCGGTTGCACTCGATCAGTTCCTGCCCGATGTCTTTGTCATCGCTCGTTTTCACAAGTTCGCTGACGGCTTCGCGCAAGCGCTGAATCGGCAGCGTAACATTGTCCTGCACCAGTTCGGCGCGGCGGATGCGCAGTTCTTTCCACTCGCGTCGCCGGACGGAAGAATTTTCGCCCCCGGAAAACTTTGGCTTCGCGTTCGCCTGGATTTCCTCGCACGCCGCCTCGACGTTCTCGAAAAACTTGTCCGACTCGCTTAAAATTTCCGCGACGAGCTTCACCGCTCTGCCTTGCCGCAATGTGGCCAGCAAACCTTTTTCCGTGCGGGGATTCCACAGCCGGTTCAGCGCATAGCGCACCTGCCCGCTCGACACGCTCAGGCCGATGTGCCGCGACGCCACGCTCTCCATCGTGTGCGCCTCGTCGAAAATCACGAAGTCGTTTTTGAAAAGAATTCCGCCTTCCAATTCCTCGTCTATCCCGCCAAGCAGCGTGAAAAAAAGCGTGTGATTCAAAATGACCACGTCGGCGGACATGATCTGGTTCCGCACGCGCTGGAAAAAACAGACATCGTGGTCGCGCGCAAAATCGGACTGGTGCCCGCACGTTTTCGGCGAGCACAGCCCGCGCTCGGAGCAGACCTGCGCCCACACCTTCGGGTCCGGCTCGATTTCAAAATCCGACAGGCTGCCGTCCTTGGTTTCCTTCGACCACTCATAAATGCGCTGCAATTCCTCCGCCTCGGACGACGTGAACAAATTGCCCGCCTGCTGCATCGCCTTTTGCAGCCGGCGCGTGCAAAGATAATTCGCCCGGCCTTTCAGCATCGCGTAGGAAAATTTCACCGGCTCCGGCAGCGCGGCCAAAACGCCCGCCAGCATCGGCAGATCTTTTTCCGTGAGCTGCTCCTGCAAATTGATCGTGTGCGTGGAAACGACGGCCTTTTTCTTCTGCGCGGCCGCGAACAAAATCGCCGGCACCAGATACGCGAGCGACTTGCCGACGCCCGTGCCGGCCTCGACCGCCAGATGCTCCTGATTTTGCAGCGCCCGCGCGACGGCCACGGCCATCTCCTGCTGCGGCGACCGGAACTCGAAATTCTTCGCGCGCGACAAGATGCCCGTCGGCGAAAAAATTTCTTCAACCTGGAAAATCAAATCGGTGCCGCCCGGCTGGATTTCGGAAAGGGAAATCATTTCAACGACGAGCTGCTCAGCACAACTTTGAGCGCCGCAGTCCGGCCCGGGCCGAGGGAAATTTTGTTCTGCTTCACGTTGCCGGATTCCACGCAGACCATGTTCAAATGCTCATTGTTGCCCCAATCCTCCGGCATTTTCTGCGTCGTCCACGGATTCCAGACCACGGTGGATTTGGAATTGGATTTTTCCACGCGAATCGTTCGCTTCAGCTTGGCATCGTGAATTTCCACAATGCTGGGGTTGTCAGGATAGACGCGGTTGGTCTCCTGCGTGATGCGCAACGTGGACGTTTCCGCCGCGCGCCGCGCGCCGTTGGCGCCGAAGGCAAAATCGTCGAACGGCGCGCCTTGCAGGCCGGTGAGCGAAACGGAGCTGATGTCGCCAACGTGAAAATAAGTGTGCAGGCAGTTTTCAATTTCCAGCGCCGCAGACGAATGGTTCGAGGCGGTCAATTCCATCGTGAGCGTGTCCGAAACCGTGACGGCAAATTCCGCGCGCAAATTTTTCCATGCGGGACGTCCGAAAATTTCCGGCAGCCTAAAATTTAATGCCACCGCGCCGCCTGCGGCGACGGAAGTTTTCACCAGCTGCCATTCCGTGAGCCGCGCGAAACCATGCGCCGGTTCGCCGGCGCGCGGGCCGAACCACGGAAAACACACCGGCACGCCGCCGCGGATCGGCTCGCCCGGCACGAACCGGCTTTTGGCGCTCATGAACAACAGCGGCGGCTCGCCGGTTTTCTGAAAGGCCGTGACGTGCGCGCCGTGCAGATAAATTTCCGCCGTGCCGGCTTTGGAAGTGATGACGGCTTTCGTCAGGCCGCCGCAGCCGGCCGTGATGGCGACCAGTCCGGGAATTTCATGCTGTTTCATAAATGAAGCGGGGTAATTTTATCACGCCGGGCGCGCAGGCGCAGTTATTTTGTTAAATGGCCGTCATCGCGCCGCCCCGCCGGCAGCCAAAAGCGGCTTGTAATTCCATGCCGGAAGCGTGAAATGGAGGCATGAAGCTTCTGTCCTCACTCGTCATCGCCGGAGGGTGCTGGCTGGCGGCGGGCTGCGCGCATACGCCGAATCCGCGCGCAGATTTTCTCACGCTCATTGGTCATCCGCGTGTTCCATTGGCGGTGCAAGTCGAAAAATTGCCGGGGACAAACGGCCTCGTGCAGTTTCATTTTTCATTCGCCTCCGACGCGGAGCAGCGCGTGCCCGGCGTGCTGCTGGAATCCGCCAGTTCGCACGGGCGGCGGCCGGTCGTCATCGCGCTGCATGGCACGGGCGGCAGCAAGCAAAACATGCTTTCCCTGTGCCGCAAGCTGGCGGCGGCCGGTTTCATCGCCGTCGCCATTGACGGCCGCTGTCATGGCGAGCGAAAATCCGGCAAAGGCCAGACCGATTACGACGACGCCATCGTCCGCGCATGGCGAGGTTCGGGCGGGCATCCGTTTTACTATGACACCGTCTGGGATGTGATGCGGCTGGTGGATTATCTCCAGACACGCGACGACGTTGACCCGGCGCGCATCGGTCTTATCGGCATTTCCAAGGGCGGCATCGAAACTTACCTTGCAGCGGCGGCGGACCAACGCATCGCCGCAGCCGTGCCGTGCATCGGCGTGGAAAGCTTTCGCTGGGCGCTGGACAACAATGACTGGCAGGGCCGCATTGGCACGGTTCAAAACGCCTTCGACACGATTGCAAAAGAAAATGACGTGACCAGGCCTGAGGCTGCGTTCGTGAAAAAATTTTACGACCGTGTCGTGCCGGGAATTTATTCGGAATTCGACGGGCCGGAAATGCTCACGCTCATTGCGCCGCGACCGCTGCTCGTCATCAACAGCGATTCCGACAACCACACGCCCCTGCCCGGCGTCCTCGAATGCGCCAGCGCCGCGCAAAAAGTCTATCGCGCCGACAAGGCGGAAGACCACTTCGCTGTAATCATCCAGAAAAACACCGGCCATCAGGTGAAGCCGGAATCCGAAGCTGCGGCGATCGAGTGGTTCGTGAAATGGCTGAAACCGTGATGGGTTGGGAGATTTTTCAAGGCGGGGATTGCAACCGCGAAATACGCCAACCACGCGAACGGAAAGCACCATAGGCGCGGCATATTTGTAGCATTCAAAACCAAACGGAAATTTAAGCTCCGTAGCAACTGAATATGTCGCCCCGACGGGGCTGGGGAAATTTGTGGAAACGGTTTTCTCAAATATTCCGCCCCAAGTTTTTAGTTAGAGACTCGTCACCCCGTCGCCTACGAAAATAGTGGTGGCCGTGCGCCATGGTGGCCGTCTGCAAAGACCCGGCCAAAGGCGGTTTGAGGGTGGATGAACGGGGCAAAGGTGTTTGAATTTTCAGCCACAGATGAAACACAGATGGAACATGGATTTTTCCAAGCCCGTCAGGGCTGGCATATTTGTATAGTAAAATAAAAACATCCTCGTTCAAAGCGAGGACGTTTTCGTGTCAGTAGTGATTACCTTATTGATGGACGCGGATGTCCTCTGCTCAAGGCGATGGCTTGAGTCATTTTATCTCTTTGCCGATGGAATTGCTGGCGACGAGAAGAAAGCGGCAAAGAACTTTTGCCGGCGACTTTCTGCGGCCATGACGCGCACGGAAAAACTTCCGGCCGAACTCACCCGAACAAATCCATCTGCGGCGGCGTGGGAAGATTCTGTAGTTTGCCGCGCTGCCGTGTTTGCGGCCGCACATTGCCTTCCGGCGTGAGTTCAGATTCTTCCAGGTTGCCGAGAATTTGTTTCGCGCGTTCCAACACTTCCTTCGGCACGCCCGCCAGCCGTGCGACCTGGATGCCGTAGCTTTTGTCCGTGCCGCCCTCGACAATCTTGCGAAGAAAAACAATCTGGTCCTGCCACTCGCGCACCGCGACGTTGAAATTTTTCAGCCGCGGCAAGCGCGCCGAGAGTTCCGTCAGTTCGTGATAGTGCGTGGCGAACAAAGTTTTCGCGCCGACTTGATTGTGCAGGAATTCCACGACGCTCCACGCCAGCGACAGCCCGTCGAACGTGCTCGTGCCGCGGCCAATTTCGTCCAGCACGACAAGGCTGCGCGGCGTGGCGTTGTTCAAAATGTTCGCCGTCTCGGTCATCTCCACCATGAACGTGGACTGGCCGCGAGACAAATCATCGCTCGCGCCGATGCGCGTGAAGATGCGGTCAATCAGATCAATCCGCGCCACCGCCGCCGGCACGAAACTGCCCGTGTGCGCGAGCAGCGCGAGCAGCGCCACCTGCCGGATGTAGGTGGATTTGCCCGCCATGTTCGGCCCGGTGATGAGCGCGATCTGGACAACTTTTTCTCCCGTAGCAGCCGACGTGAGTCGGCTCTGACTTTCCGGCGAAGAAGTTTGAGCGGACTCACGTCCGCTGCTACCAAGAAAAGTGTCATTCGGCACGAAGCGTTCCTCGACGAGCTGCTGTTCCAAAACCGGATGCCGGCCATCGCGAATTTGAATGACACCTTCGTCGGCGACCTGCGGACGGCAGTAATTATGCAGTCGCGCCGTTTCCGCGAACGATGCCAGCACGTCCAGTTGCGCCAGCGCGGAAGCGGTCTGCTGGATTTTGGGCAACTGACCGAGCACCTCCTCGCGGACGCTCTGGAACAATTCGTATTCCAATTTCACGCTGCGCTCCTCCGCGCCGAGGATTTTCCCCTCCATTTCCTTCAACTCCGGCGTGATGAAGCGCTCGCCGTTCGCGACGGTCTGCTTGCGATGATAATGCGGCGGCACCTTGTCGAGATTGGATTTGGTGACTTCGATGTAATATCCGAAAACGGAATTGAACCGGACTTTGAGCGAGGAAATACCGGTGGCGGTGATTTCATCGGCTTGCAACTTGGCAATCCAATCCTTGCCACCGCGCGTGGCATTGCGGAGTTCGTCGAGCGCGGCGTCAAAGCCGTCGCGGATCATCCCGCCTTCCTTGATCGGCAGCGGCGGCTCGTCCACGATGGCGCGGGAAATAATTTCGACCAGGTCGGGTGATTCAGAGATTTGCGAACACAATTCCGAAATCAAGCTGGTGGGGCGAGCGTCCTTCAATTCATCTGTAGCAGCCGACGTGAGGAGGCTCTGACTTTCATCTTTTAGAATGAGCCTCCTCACGTCGGCTGCTACAAGGCTTTGAAGAATTTGTTTCAGCGCCGGAATTTGTTCGAGCGCGACTCGAAGCGCGACCAGGTCACGCGCGTTGCCGCTGCCGGAACTCAAACGGCCCAGCGTGCGTTCCAAATCGCGCACGCCGGCAAGCTGCTGGCGGAAGCTGTCGAGACCGAAAGTGTTTTCAAGGAACGTCTGCACGGCTTCCTGCCGGCGGCAAATCGGTTCCACTTTGGCCAGCGGTTGCGACAGCCATTGGCGCAGGAGCCGCGCGCCCATCGGCGTGACGGTTTTGTTCAGCGCGCCGTAAAGCGAGGCGTTGCGCGGTGCGTCATGACGCTGTGGTTCGAGAATTTCGAGGTGCCGCAGCGTCGTGTAATCCAGCGTGAGAAAATCGCTGCGCTGATAAAACGAAATCCGCGTGAGATGCTTCACGTCGCGGCGCAGATTTTGCGTGAGGTAATGCAGCGCGCCGCCCGCCGCGCCGATGGCGGCGGTCTTGTCCTTCAGGCCGAAGCCGTCGAGCGAGGCGACCTTGAAATGTTCACGCACGGTGAAGAACGCGGTTTCCGGCGCAAACGTCCAGTCGTCGTAGCCGCTCAAAATCTGGAACGCGCCGCGCAGCAAATCGCGCAGCGAAACAGCTTCGATGGGGAAAATGATTTCCGCCGGACGCAGGCGTTCCAATTCGGCGAGCAGCGCGGAATCATTTTCCAGTTCCGTCGTCAGAAAATCGCCGGTGGTCAAATCCACCAGCGCGAGGCCGAAAATTTTCCCCGACGGATAAACCGACGCCAGGAAATTATTCCGCTCCGCGACGAGCATTCGTTCGTCGAAGTGCGTGCCGGGCGACAGAATCTGCGTGACCTCGCGCTTGACAAGCTGGCCGGGGCGCGCGTCCTCCATCTGGTCGCAGATGGCAACCTTGCGGCCGGCCTTGAGAATGCGTGCGATGTAGCCGTTGGCGGCGTGATGCGGCAGGCCGCACATCGGGACGCCGTGGCGCGCGGTCAGGGCGAGGTTGAGAATCTGCGCGCCGGTTTGCGCGTCCTCGAAAAACATCTCGTAAAAATCGCCGAGGCGGAAGAGCAGCAGCGCGTCCTTCGGCAGTTCGCCTTTGATGCGGCGATACTGCGCCATCATGGGGGTGAGTTGCGCTTCGGCGGACACGGTGGGAAAGCTATCCGTGAACGGGGGCAAAATCGAACAAGTTTTGTGCAAAACCTGCGTTGACACCCCGGAGCGGTTTTGTTGAACTTGACACCCATGAATTTTCTTCATCACGCCGCGCAAAAGCGGTTGTTCTATTTATGTTTAGTTTGCCTGCTGCCAGTTTTGGCGCCGGCGCCCGCCGGCGCCCAGCTTCAGCCGTCCATCGCGCCGCTGGTCACGATCAACACCGGCGACAACGCCTGGCTGCTCGCCAGTTCCGCGCTGGTGCTGATGATGACCGCGCCGGGCCTGATTCTTTTTTACGGCGGCCTGGTGCGGAGCAAAAATGTGCTGTCCACGATGATGCACAGTTTGATTTTGATGGCGCTGGTCTCGGCGGTGTGGATGGTTTACGGCTACAGCATGGCGTTCGCGCCGGGCAATGCGTTTTGCGGCAACCCGTTCACGCACCTGTTTTTGAAAGGCGTCGGCGCGGCCCCGGACGCGGATTACGCGGGGACGATCCCGGCGGAGACGTTCATGCTGTTTCAAATGATGTTTGCCATCATCACGCCGGCGCTCATCAGCGGCGCGGTGGCGGAACGCGTGAAATTCAAGGCGTATGTGCTGTTCATGCTGCTGTGGGTGACGCTGATTTATTTTCCGCTGTGCCACATGGTCTGGGGCAAGGGCGGCTTTTTCAACTGGGCGCTCGGCGGCAAAATCCCCGTGCTGGATTTCGCGGGCGGCACGGTGGTTCACATCAGCTCCGGCGTGTCGGCGCTGGTGTTCGCGTTGATGATTGGCAAGCGCGACGGCTTTCCGCATGAACCGATGGTGCCGCACAACGTCGTGCTTTCGCTCATCGGCACCGGACTGCTGTGGGTCGGCTGGTTCGGCTTCAATGCCGGCAGCGCCTTGAGCGCCGGTGCGCTGGCGACGAGCGCGTTCGCGGCCACGCATTTCTCGGCGGCGGCGGCGGCGTTGAGCTGGTCGGCGATGGAATGGAAGTTGAAAGGCAAGCCCAGCGTGCTCGGCGCGGCGGCCGGCATGGTCGCGGGACTGGCGACCATCACACCCGCGTCCGGTTTCGTCACCGTTCCGGCGGCGTTTTGCATCGGGCTGGTCGCCGGGGTCGTCTGCTACCTGGCGGTGACGAAAATCAAATCCGTTTTCGGCTACGACGATTCGCTCGACGTTTTCGGCGTGCATGGCATCGGCAGCATCACGGGCATGTTGATGCTCGGCTTCCTGGCGAACGCCGGAGTGAACCCGGCCATTGTGAACACTTTCAAGGCGAACGGCGTGGCGGTTTCGCTGGCCGGCGGTTCGCATCAGCTTATCAACCAGTTCATCGGCGTGGCGTTCACGGTGGCGCTCGCCGTGGTCGGAACCTTTTTGATCGTGAAACTGGTGGACACCGTCATCGGCCTGCGCGTGGACCAGGAAGACGAAAGTGTCGGCCTCGACTTGTCACAACATGGCGAGCGTGCCTACAATGAATAAAATCTATGAAAAAAATTGAAGCCATCATCAAGCCGTTCCGGCTCACCGACGTCAAAGACGCGCTGAACGAGCTTGGCATCCAGGGCATGACGGTCAGCGAAGTCAAAGGTTTTGGCCGGCAGAAGGGCCACACGGAAATTTACCGCGGCAGCGAATACACCGTGGACTTTCTGCCGAAGGTCAAAATTGAAACCGTCGTGGCCGACACCTTGAAGGACGCCGCCGTCCAGGCCATCGTCAAGGCGGCGAAGACCGGGAAAATCGGTGACGGGAAAATTTTCGTCTCCGCCATCGAGGAGGCCGTCCGCATCCGCACCGACGAGCGCGGCGACAGCGCGGTCTAAACCTCCGGGGCGCCCGTTTTCCTCAGCCGCGCGATTTCCGCCGCATGGCCGGCGCGGAAATCGGGAAATTGAAACTGGTATTGCAATTCCGCGAGCAGCTTCGCGTTGCTCACGCGCTTGTTCGTTGCGCCACGCCGCCGCCACGCTTCCGCGTCCGCCGCCGCTTTCGGCGGCAGAGGCCGGTTCAATTCCGCCGCCAGCCATGAAAAAAAATCCCGCTGGCTCACCGGCTCGTTGTCGGCGGCATTGAAAATGTCCCCGGGGTTTCCCGCTTCCAAGGCGGCGCGGATGACGCCGATCAAATCATCGCGGTGAATCATGTTCAAGATTCTGGAGCCGTCGCCCTCGATGTGCGCCTCGCCGCGCAGAAATTGCTGGAACCAATGACCGCGCGCCGGACCATAGATTCCCGCCGCGCGCAAAATGACCGCCGGGAACTGCCGGCCGGCCACCGCCGCCAGCAGCAACTGCTCGGTCTCGACCAGGACTTTTGAAGCCGGTGCGGCCGGCGCAACCGGGTCTTTTTCCGTGACGACCGAACCATCATTCTGCCCGTAAACACTGGTGCTGCTGGTGTAAATGAATTTTTTGAGCGGCGGATGCGCGAGCCAGGAGACCAGGTTGCGGTTTCCTTCCAAGTAAATTTTTCGGTAGTCCGCCGCGCCGCCGCCGCCGGACGCGGCGCAGTTCACGACCCAGTCGAAATCGCGCGGAAGTTTTTTTAACTCGTCCAACTTGGTCACGTCGGCGCGCAGCGGAAAAATTCCGGCGGCATTCAATTCCTTTTCCGCCGCCACGTTGCACCGCAGGCCGAAAACCTGGTGTCCTTGCCGGAGCAGCTCTTTTCCGAGCGGCAGCCCGACGTAACCACAGCCGACAATCAAAACACGCATGGACCTACCATAGGCGATTTGCGATTTGCGCGCCGCTTGAAAAATCTCCCGGCGCGCAAATCGAACAGCGTCAATCGTGATCGCGTCAGTCCATCACCGCCGCAAAACGCAGGCCGCGCGTGCTGACGCGCAGTTGTTCAAAGCCAAATTCCGCCATCACCATCTCGTAAATCAGGACGCCGGTGAGAATCACGTCCGCGCGCGTCTTCGGCAGGCCGGGGATTTCCTTCCGCCCGGCCAGCGGCAGTTTCCACAGGTTTTTCCGGTGCGCGACGATCTGGTCGAAACTTAAAACGGCGCGCTCGATTTTTTCCCGGTCAAAACGGTCCAGCTTTTTCTCGATGCGCGCCAGGATGCTCGTCGTGCCGCCCGTGCCAATGAGGCGGATTTCGCCGGTTTCCATTTTCAGCGCCGGTTCAAGCTGGGGCCGGACTTCGTGGCGCAGAAAACTTTCCACCCAGTCCCGGCACTTGATGAATTCCCCGCGCGCCGGCGGGTCGTTGTGCGGAAATTTTTCCATCAGCCGCACCGTGCCGAGCGGAAAGCTGTGGGCGAAACTCTTTTTCATGCCGTGACCCAATATGAATTCCGTGCTGCCGCCACCGACGTCGAGCAGCAGCAATGGTGTCTTTGACAGTTCCACATCCGTCGTCACACCTTGAAAAACCCATTCCGCCTCACGCGCGCCGGAGATGATTTCCGTTTTCAAACCCGCGGCGCGCTCGATGGCAGAGGTCAGGTCGGCCGGGTTCATCGCGTCGCGCGCCGCGCTGGTGGCGATGACGCGGATGGACTGGGAATTTTTCCCGCGCGCGAGCTCGGCGAACTCCCGGACGGCCTCGGCGGTATGCGCGATGGTTTCGGGCTGCAGCCGGCGGGTTTCGTAAAACCCCTTGCCGAGCCGCGTCTGCCGGCTTTCCTCGTGAACGGGCTGCACGTCGCGGCCGCGCACGTCCGCCACCAACAGCTTGATCGAGTTGGTGCCGACATCAATGACCGCGCGGCGCACTGCTTCCATTGTGCGCTGACAATAGGCAACCCGGCGGCGGAAACCAAAGCATAAAATGTTACATTTTGCGGACGTTGCGCCGGGCAGCGCGGCGTGTATCTTTGTGAGCCATGGAACTGTTTCTCTTGCGCCACGGCCTCGCCGTTGAACGCGGCACGCCCGGATTTGAAGACGACCCGGCGCGCCCGCTCACGCCCAAAGGCCGGCGGCAGCTCCGTAAAATCGCCGCCGCGATGAAACAAATGAAATTGCGCTCCGACCTGATCCTGTCGAGTCCGTTCTTGCGCGCGAAGCAGACGGCGGAAATTGTCGCCGCCGGATTAAAACTGGAAAAGCGGCTGAAATTTTCCAACGCGCTCGCGCCGGGCGGGGACGCGGCGATTTTGTTCCGGCAGTTGGAGCGGCTGAAGCCGGCGCCGGAAAACGTGTTGCTTGTCGGGCATGAACCGGATTTGAGCCGGTTGATTTCCCGGCTCCTGACCGGGGACAGGCAGCTGCCGTTGGATTTCAAAAAGGGCGGCCTCTGCAAGCTGGAAATCGAAAAACTGCGGGCGGGAAAATGCGCGACGCTCGCGTGGCTGCTGACGCCGACGCAGATGAAGCGGATGGGCTGAGGTTTTCTAACCGATGCGGAAGGAGATTTTCTGGACGACCGATTTGCCGAAGCTGTTTTGCAGGCGCTCCAGAATCTCCCTGCGCCGGTAGCGGACGATTTCCGAGAGCCACGCGCTGCTGTCCACGTTCACAAACAGGGTGCCTTTGTGCAGGTTGGCCGGTTGCGCGTGCGCGGTGACGGCGGGATCAAGCTCGTTCCAAACTTTTACGATTTCGGCGTCGGCCCGGCGCGTATCAAGCTTCAAATCCGCCAGCAGTTGCGGCAGCAACTCGCCGGCAGACTTCGCCGCGATGGTGCGCGCCTTTTCCAGCGGCCCCACATCCACGCCGCGCCACTGCGCGAGAATGCGGGCGCGGGCGGAACTTTTGCCCGGCCCGCGCGGCGGAATTCTGCGCATCGGCGGCTGCATCGAGGAACAAATAACCACATAGCCACCAAGACACGAAGTTTTTAATTTATCTTTGGTCTTGGTGGTTGGTTGAATTGGCTAGACAAATTCCCCCGCCGGGCGCGTCATTATGAAAATGCCCGCCGGAATGGACATCGAACGGCTCTACGATGAACACGCGCAGCCGCTCTATGCCTTTCTCCTGAATTTCACCCGCGACGAGGCGGACACGCGCGACCTGCTCCAGGAAATTTTCGTCAAGCTGGCGCGCACCCCGGAGCTGCTCGACGGCATCCGCGAGGAGCGCGCCTTTCTCATCCGGCTGGCGCACAACGCGGCGATTGACCTGATGCGCCGGCGCGGCACGCGGGACCAGACGCGGGAAAACTTCGCCGCCGAAATGATGTCGCCATTCGCGCCGGCGAGCGACCCGGATGAAACCGTTTTCCGCGAGAAACTGGCGGCGGCGCTGGGCGAACTGCCGGCAGATCAGCGCGCCGTCGTGCATTTGAAACTGTGGGAAGGCTTGACGTTCGAGCAAATCGCCAGCGCGCTCGAAATTCCACCGAATACCGCCGCGAGCCGGTATCGCTACGGCCTAGACAAATTGCGTGATCGGCTGCGTCCACTTTACGAGGAAATGAAAAAGGCAGAATGATGAATGATGAAATGGAACAATTTGAAAGCCGCTTGAGCCGCCTGCCGCTGCGGAAAATTCCCGGCGAATGGCGCGGAGAAATCCTTGCCGCTGCGAATTTTTGTCTCTCGCCACCCGTCACTCGCCGCTCGTTTCTCTCAACTTTCAACCATCAACTGTCAACCCTGCTCTGGCCGCATCCGAAAGCCTGGGCGGGACTGGCGGCGGTTTGGGTTTTTATTTTCGCGTTAAATTTTTCCATGCGCGATTCGTCGCCGAGGCTGGCGGCGAAATCCGCGCCGCCGTCGCCGGAAGTGATGGTGGAATTGAAGCAACAGCAGCGGATGTTCGCGGAACTGGTCGGCAGCTACGAAGCGCCGGACGCCGACCGGCGAAAAATTTTCCCGCCCAAACCGCACAGCGAGCGGGTGGAAATTTTGGCGGGATGAATGGGATTAAATCGGAAGGCCGAGTTCCACGAGGCCCTGACGGACGAATAAAGGCGGGACTCGTGGAACTCGGCCATCCGAAAGAAACAATTTATGAACGAAAAACCGGATAACATCTGGAAAAAATCGTGGACCGGCTGGGGCTGGCTGCGCGCGTGGCTGGCAGTGGTGGCTGCGACTTGTTTCATCGTTTTGATTATCACCCTGCTGATTCCTGGCGGGTGGCCACGCAGTCTTTCGGACTGCTGCCTCGCGCTGTATTCCTCGCTCGTTGTCGGCGCGATGATCGCCACCGTGTTTGTCGGCGTCTGGGCTTTCACCCGCTGGATTTTTTGCTGGCGCAATTTGAAGCGCTCCCTGTTCGCACTAGCGTTTCTCGCCACGCTGATTGCGCTGTTTTACGCCGAGGAAGACTGGCGCGGCTGGCATGCCTGGAACCAGTTCAAACACGAGTGGGAAGCCAAAGGCGAGAAATTCAACTTCACGGATTTCGTCCCGCCGCCCGTGCCGGACGACCAGAATTTTGCGTTCGCACCGGTGGTCGCCAGCAGTTATGCAATGATGCTGGACCAGAGCGGCCACGAAATCAATCCGCGCAACACCAATGTCGTGAACCGGCTGCAATTGGATGTGGCGGACTATTTTTATGGAAAGGAAGCTGTTGCCTATGGTTTTGGGTCCAATGGCCCGACCAATCGCGGCAACTGGCTCATCGCCGAAAAAGCTGATTTGCGCGAATGGCAAAATTACTATCGCTGGCTGGCGGCCAAGACGAACGAATTTGCCGTGCCGGCGCAGCCGCAAACGCCGGCACAGGATGTTTTGCTGGCGTTGAGCAAATATAATCCGGTGGTTGAAGATTTGCGCGCGGCGGCCAAGCTGCCGGCGTCGCGGTTTCCGCTGGAATATGACAAGGACGATCCGGCGGCGATTCTGCTCCCGCATCTGGCGGCCATGAAACGCAGTTCGCAATTGTTGCAGTTGCACGCGATTGCGGAACTGCAAGCCGGCGAGAGTGAAAAGGCGTTCGACGACGTGAAACTGTCCATGCGGCTGGCGGATGCCGTCCGCACCGAGCCGTTTATCATCACGCATCTCGTCCGGATTGCCATTTTGCAAATCACGATTCAGCCCGTTTGGGAAGGCCTGGCGGAACACCAGTGGTCGGACGCGCAACTGGCCGCGCTGGATGCGGAACTGGCCAAATTAAATTTTCTGGCGGACTACGAGTTCACCGTCCGCAGCGAACTGGCGTTTCACATCAAGCTGATTGATTACTTGGAGCAAAAACGCAGCCGGTATCAGGAATTTGTTTCTTTCTTCAGCAACAATAACCAGCGCGACACCGAGGTGTTGAATAATTTTCCCGCGACGGTGGTATTTTATCTGGCACCGAAGGGCTGGTTCTACCAGAACAAAATTGCACTGGCGCAAATGCGCCAAGAATGCGATGCGCCGATGGTGGACGACGCGCAGCAAACGGTCTCGCCCAAAATGGTGCTCGCCGGCGAAGCCGCTCAATCAAAAATGTCTCATTCGCCCTTTAATTTTTTCGCGCGGCTCGATGGTTTTCTTGACAATTACGCGCAAAAAGTCGCGCGGGGACAAACGGCGGTGAACTTGGCGCGGGTGGCCGTGGCTTTGGAGCGTTTCCGGCTGGCGCACGGGGAATATCCCGATTCGCTCGCCGCGCTCGCGCCACAGTTCCTAAAGCAAATCCCGCACGATGTCATCGGCGGCCAGCCGCTGCACTATCGCCGCACGGACGACGGACAGTTTGTGCTTTATTCCGTCGGCTGGAACGAAACGGATGACGGCGGATTAGTGGAAACAAAAACGGTTGGCGTGCCCGATCGAAGAAGCGAAACACCAACCTGGGACTTCAAGCAAGGCGACTGGGTCTGGCGGTATCCGGCCAAAAATTAACCGCCGAGGCGCGGAAACGCGGAGTAATTTTTGTCCGCCGATTGTCGCCGATGGAAGAAAATCTGCGGGTTTCTGCGTCATCTACGGATTGAATCAGGTTTTCCTCTGCGTCCCTGCGTCTCGGCGGTCAAAACGCTTTTTCCTTCGCGCCTTCGTGTCTTTGTGGTGAAATGACTGTGTGAACATCACGAATTTGAATCCGGCCACGGACATCGGTGCGAGCGCCTGGCTGGTGGAGATGGACAATTGCCGCATTTTGCTCGACGCCGGGATGCACCCGAAACGCGAGGGGCGCGACGCGCTGCCGCTGTTCGGCAAGGCCAGCAATGCCGAGCTGGATGCCATCGCGCTGTCGCATTGTCACCACGACCATGTCGGCGGGCTGCCGGTGGCGTGCAAGCAGTTTCCCAAGGCGCATGTGCTCATGCCGGAGCTGAGCTACTTCATCCTCGAACGCGTGCTGCACAATTCGGTGAACGTGATGACCCGCCAGCGCGACGAGCTGGGCATCCGCGAATATCCGCTCTACACGCACGACGAGGTGGA
>CAYVGC010000053.1:0-26925 GCA_964449815.1 uncultured Bifidobacteriaceae bacterium | reverse complement strand
TGCCGAGCGGGCAGACGTTCACGCGCGAGTGGCAGTCCCAGAGGCGCTCGCAATCACGTTCGAGCATCTCAACGTAGGCGAGCAGATGGTGCGCGAGATAGACAGGCTGCGCGCGTTGCAGGTGCGTGTAGCCGGGGATGATGACGTTGGCATTTTTCTCGCCGAGCGAGACGAGGGCGCGCTGGAGGCCGGCGATGTCACCGAGCAGCAAAACAATTTCATCGCGCAGCCAGAGCCGCACGTCGAGGGCGACCTGGTCGTTGCGCGAGCGGGCGGTGTGGAGCTTCGCGCCGGCGGGAACACGCCGGGTCAGCTCGGCCTCGATGTTCATGTGGACGTCTTCGAGTTCGGGCTTCCACGAAAATTTTCCGGCGGCGATTTCCCTGGCGATGGCAGTCAATTCTCTGACAATCGCGTCCAATTCCTTTTTCGTCAGCACGCCGATTTTCTTGAGCATCGTCGCGTGGGCGATGGAGCCTTGGATGTCGTGTTTCCACAACCGCCAGTCGAAGGATATGGATTCGGTGAATTGCGCGACGTCGGCGGCGGGGCCGCTCGCAAACCGGCCGCTGCGGGAAACGGGGGATTTTTTCATGCTCACACCAGCTTTTTAACGCAAAGACGCAAAGACGCCAAGCTGCAAAGAGTTTTTTTGTTTTACGGCCCCGCGTCTTGGCGCGCCGGCGTTGAAATGTTTCAAAAATCCGCGTTGCCAGCGCCGCGCGGATGTGAAATGTTTTCCCCGCAGCATGAGTGAATTCAAATACGCCTGTCCGGTGTGCGGGCAGCACATCAAGTGCGATTCGTCGCAGGCCGGCTCGGTGATGGACTGTCCGACGTGTTTCCAGAAGATCACCGTGCCGCAGGCCCCCGCGTCGGACGACCAGAAATTCATCCTCACCGGTTCGCAGGTGACGGAGAAAAAAATCACCGCGCATGGCTGGGCGACGGCTTCGGCAAGACGGGATTCGGATGATAATATTTTGATCACAGTGGTTTTCATTGTGGCTTTGGTACTGGCCGGGGCGGCGGCCTTTGCCTTTCGCGGAAAGCTCTGGCACCGGGGACCGGCCTGGCAGGCGAGTGACATCGGCGAGGCCGGGGCGGCGGGATCTTTCAGCCAGGCAAACGGCGTGCTCACCCTCAACGGTTCCGGCGCCGACGTCTGGCGGCGCGCGGATGCCTTTCAGTATGTCTTTCAGGCGCTGAACGGCGATGGCGCGGCCACGGCGCATGTGCTGAACGTTCAAAACACCGATGTCTGGGCCAAGGGCGGCGTGATGATCCGGGAAACAACCAATGCCAGCTCGAAATTTGCCGCGGCCTGCATCCGGCCCGATGGCCAGGCGCAGTTTATCTGGCGCGACACGACTGGCGGAGAAGCGGCATCATCGGCGTTGGCGGGCGGCATGGGTTTTCCAAAATGGGTTATGATCAAGCGTGATGGCAGCAGCTTTGGCGCGTATTACAAGGTGAAGGCCGAGGATGAGTGGCAGCCGATTGGCCCGTCGCACACCATCGGCATGGATTCCAGCACGCAAATCGGCCTCATCGTGTGTGCGCACCATGCGGGAATTTTGTGTGCGGCGGTATTCGACCAGGTGACATTGGAGACCAACAAAAAAAGCGGGCCGGGAACCAATGGATTTCTTCCGCCATGAAGGTTGAACTCGTCAACACCGGCAGCGAGCTGATGCTGGGCCGCGTGCTGAACACACACCAACAGTGGCTTTGCCGCCGGCTCGCGGATCTCGGCCATGTTGTCACGCGCCAGGTCGCCATCGCGGATGCGGGGGATGAAATCCAGCAGGCGGTGCGCGAGGCCCTGGGCCGCGCGGATCTGGTGATCACGACCGGCGGCCTCGGCCCGACTTCGGACGACCTCACGCGTGAACTCGTCGCGGAACTGCTCGGCCGTAAACTCATCGAAAACAAGGACGTGCTCGCGCACGTCGAAAATTTTTTTGCAAAACGGAACCGTCCGCGTCCCGCCGGAACCAGGGTGGAAACCTTTGTTCCCGAAGGCGCGCTGGTTTTTTTGAATCAGTTCGGCACCGCGCCGGGGCTGGCGATGAAAATTGCAGACAGGAGCTGGGAGTTGGAAGTTGGGGTCAAAAATCCCCCATCTCCCACTTCTCATCTGCCATCTGCCTCTCCGAAATGGCTCGTGATGCTGCCCGGCCCGCCGCGCGAGCTGCGGCCGATGTTCGACGGGTCGGTCGCGCCGCTGTTGAAACGCGAATTTGCCGGTGAAATTTTTGTGTGCCGCACGCTGCGTTCCACCGGCGTCGGCGAATCCCGCGTGCAGGAAATGCTCGCGGCCGGTTTGCAGCCGCTGGTGAAACGCGGTCTGGAGATCGGTTATTGCGCGCGGCCCGGCGCGGTGGATGTGCGGCTGGCCGCCGGCGGCGCGGACGCGGAGAAAATCGTGCGTGACGGCGAAACGGTCGTCCAACAGATCCTGGGCGCAAACATTTTTGGTTTTGATGACGAGGAGATTGAAGATGTCGTCGTGCGCCTGTTGACGGAGCAAAAAAAGACTCTGGCCCTCGCCGAATCCTGCACCGGCGGCAGCCTTGCCCATCGCGTGACGAATGTGCCCGGCGCATCGGCGGTTTTTCTCGGCGGCATGGTCAGCTATGCAAACAGCGTGAAGGAAAAATTTCTTGGCGTCCGCGCCGAAACGCTCCGGCAGCACGGCGCGGTGAGCGAGGCGGTGGCGCGGGAAATGGCCGCGGGTGCGCGCGAAAAATTCGGTTGTGATTTCGCGCTGGCGGTCACGGGCGTCGCCGGGCCGGGCGGCGGCACGGAAGAAAAACCGGTTGGAACCGTTTTCATCGCGCTCGCCGCCGCCGCCAGGGTGACTGTGGAACAGAGGCTGAATCCGTGGGACCGCGCGACGTTCAAGGAGGTGACGGCGACGCAGGCTTTGGAACGGCTGAGGCGGCAGTTGCTTTGTGCTTGAATGCGGGGGGAGTTGCGGTAAAGTCGTTAGGTTATGTTCTCCACTGCCGATCCGCTCACGCAGGTCAACGCCGCAATGTCTGAACTCGTGGCTCTCGCGGCGGCCCCGCAGCCGAAACGACGCGGGACGCTGCTGATTGTGGATGATGAGGAGGGGCCGCGGATGTCGCTGCGGGTGATTTTCAAGGACAACTACGATTTGCTGATGGCGGAGGACGGCCCGACGGCGATTGAACTGGCGCAGAAGCACGACGTTGACGTGGCAATCCTGGACATCCGCATGGCCGGCATGTCAGGCATCGAAGTTCTGGAGCGGCTGCGGTTCGTGCGGCCCGACATCGAGGCGATCATGATCACGGCGTTTGAGACGACGGACACGATCCGGCAGGCGCTGCGACTGCACGCGTCCGACTACATCAACAAGCCGTTCGACATCGCCACGATCCGCGCCGCCGTCAACGGCGCGATGCAGCGCCGGATGCTGGAGGGCGAAATTCACAGCAGCGCGGAAAAAGTCCATGAATTGCTGGGCGAACTGCAGAACCAGAAGGTCGAGGAACAGATCGCCAAGACGCGCGGCGACATTTACGCGAGCATCATCCACGACATCAATGGTCCGCTGACCGTGGTGTCCGGCTTCATCCAGTTGCTGAACAAAAAACTGAACCAGGCGTCGCACCTGGAGGTGGAAGACCTGGAGTTCATCCGCGAACGGCTGCGCATCATTGAACGGCAGGTCGGGAATTGCATCGAGATTTCGCGGCGTTATCTCGGCTTTCTCCGGCAGCAGGGCAATGAAGCCGTGCCGACGGGCGTGCGTCAGTTGTTGAGCGATCTCGAACAGCTCGTGCGGGTGCATCCGAGCATCCAGGAGCATGAATTCCGCGCGACGCCGCCGGCGGAGGACGTCTGTGTGAAGATCAACGGCACGGATGTGATCCAGATTTTGCTGAACCTTTCCGTCAACGCGTTTCAATGCACACCACAGCCGCATCGTGTCACCGTGGACGCGGAGATTTTAAACGCCCCGCTGGATCTGACGGAATTCAAGGACGGCCCGGACGACCGGTTCTTGAACGTCGAGGGCATGGCCAACACCGCGCCGCTCGTGCAGTTCTCGGTGCGCGACACCGGTCCCGGCATCCCGGCGGAAGTGCTGCCGAAAATTTTCCAGCCTTACTTCACCACCAAAGGCCCGCGCCAGGGCACCGGCCTCGGCCTCAACATTGTCCAGCGGCTGATCAAGGAAGGCAACGGCGCGCTGCACGTCCACACCAAGTCCGGCGAAGGCTCGACCTTCACCGTTTATCTGCCGGGCGCAAAACCGGCGAAATAAGCGCGGTCGTGGCCACGTCCCAAAGCCGGTGGCTGCGGATTTTCCCGGCAGAGGCCGGCCGCCAAAGGTCCGCCGCGGCGGTTTTTTATTTTTGTTGCCACCTGCCTGGTTCCAACTTTTCCATTCTCCGATTATGAGCGATCCCATCATTGATTTGCACAGCGATGATTATTTCATGGGCGAGGCATTGCGGCAGGCGGCCAAGGCGTGTGAGAAAGGCGAGGTGCCCGTGGGCGCGGTCATCGTGCGCGCCGGCCGCATCATCGCGCGGGCCGGCAACCAGGTCGAAGCCCTGAAAGACGCCACGGCGCACGCGGAAATGCTCGCGCTCACGCAGGCGGAAAATGCCGTGGGCGACTGGCGGCTGACCGATTGCACGCTTTACGTCACCAAGGAACCCTGCCCGATGTGTGCCGGCGCGGCGGTTCACACGCGGCTGGCCCGCGTGGTGTTTGGCGCGGGCGACCCGAAAGGCGGCGCGGCGGGCGGCGCGCTGAATTTATTGCAGTTTGCCACCTTGAACCATCGTTGCGAGATCACGTCCGGCGTGCGGCTGGATGAATGCCGCGCGCTGCTGCAAAGTTTTTTCGCCGGGCAGCGCACGGCGAAAAAAAACGGCGGAAATCCTGCCGCGGTTGATCCGGAATGACGCAGACAAAAGAAACGGCCGGGCCGGATGGAAAACAAAAAAGGCACCCTTGCGGGTGCCTTTGCGATTTAATTGAAACCGGGTCAATAGGGGAAGTTAAACACTTCCAACGCGGAGTTGGTGCTGTTGTTCAAAAAGGTGTGCAGGGCGGAAATGGAGGCCGACTGCACGCTGCCGTCAGCCATGCCGACGTTGCCGGACTTCTGGTGGAAATCATTCGCCGTCCACGCCCAGGCGGTGGCTGACGTGGTTTGCCAGCAGGTTCCATTCGCCAGGAGCTGTGCGGAAGCCGCCTTTGACGGGGCAACTCCACCGCCGGTTTCGCTGAAGGAATAACCGGAAGCGGCGTTGTTGGCCGTGTTGGCGTTGCCGATGTTGCCGTCGCCCGTCATCACGTCCTGCGGATTGGCTTCCGTGGCGTCGCCGTTGATGAAGTAGCTGATTTTGCCGGCCTGAGTTGCCGCAGAAGCTAGTTTAGCCCCGTTGGCAGGTGAAGTGGCCACTCCGAGCAAGTCCTGGAAGGTAAAGTTGGTGGCATAACCCGAACCGGCGGTGTGCAGATTGTCCGACGGGCAGAACAGAATTTTGGGCGTGGACAACTCGTTGGACATCACCATGAACACCATGCCGGGCACGAGCGGGTTGCCAACCGTAATGGCAGCTCCATTGGCGTGGCCGACATATTCATTGGCACCGCCCTGGGCATAGCTGACCGCCATGGGATACCGGTCACCGTTGTCCCCTTCCCAGATGCGGAAGGCGAGGCCAACCTGCTTGAGGTTGTTGGTGCAGTTGATTTTTTGGGCCTTCTTCTTGGCGGCGGCGAGAGCCGGCAGGAGCATGGCCGCCAGAATCGCGATGATCGCGATGACGACGAGCAGTTCGATGAGCGTAAACGCTTTCTTTTGTTGTTTCATGTTGCTTAATTCGTTTTTGTTGTTGTTTTCTTATCCGGGGACAGGCTCCAAAGGTAAATGAATCAGGGTGCCTGTCAAACGGATTTCTGAAACTTTCTTTAGCAATGCTGGTGCCAAGTGGAAAGAACGGAGGAAACGGTGAAATGACCAATGAATGAACCATGTGAAAATCAAGGAAACGGCCTCATGCGTGAAAATTTCACGCATCATGCGTGAAAATCACGCATCGGCGGAAAAGTTGTTCACAACCGGGGCCGGGAACGCCTGGCGGATGCCGGGTGACGAGGGCGAGTGGAAAATTTACCGGCCCCGTGGAACTCGCCGCCTCGATCCCGGTTGTTCCCTCGTAAAATCACTGCCGCCGACGTCTGGTTTCACGCTCGCTTTTATCCTCAATGTCTCATTTTTGGTCGTTTGCCGGCGATTTTGACCGGCCATAACGACTTTTTGGCCTTCCGGCACGGTTCCCGGTCAATTTGACGCCTTCCCGGCCGGTCCGACGCCTTTCCCGCATCGTCCGACACGCTTCCCGGCCGGTCCGTCACGCTTCCCGTGCCGTCCGACGGCCTTCCCGGAGGCTCCGTCACCGTTCCCGCCCGGTCCGACGCCGTTCCCGGTCAAAATTACACGACTTCCCGGTCGTCCAACACGCTTCCCGCCTCGTCCGTCACGGTTCCCGAATGCTCCGTCAACGCTCCCGCCGGGTCCGTCGTTGTTCCCGTTCACATTTACAAGCCTCCCGGCTCCGCAATCATCTTTACCGCCTGATCCCAATCCTTGCCTGCTGGCGTTGGCGGTCGCGCCGTGAAATTATTCACCGGCCATGCGTCGGCATCAAATCTCAATGACGGTGATTTCCGGGCGGCAGTTGAAGCGGAATTCTCACTGATAATGCGGCGGCTTCGGGTTGTTCGATTTGATGCGCTCCAACTCCAGCGTTTCCATCGCGCGCGACTGGCGCTGAATTTCCTTTTTCAAGCGGTCGAGCAGTTTGCCCTGTTCGATCACAACGCTGTTCAACTGCTCGACCTGGTATTCGAGATGCGCGAGGTTCGTTTCCAGTTTTTCGGTGCGCCGGGAATTTTCGTCTGCCATGCCGCGATTGTGCCCCCGCGCCGCCGCCAAGTCGAGCCGGTGAAAATCAAAAATTTGCGGGCGCCGGAAAGATGGCGGCCGCCATTTCAGACCAACGGCAAAACCACAATCCGCGCCGGATTTTCACCGTCTGAAGTTTGCAGCAGCAATTCGCCGGCGAGACAGAAAAGGTTCAGATCGCTTTCCATCCTGCCCTTGGCGGTGGTGATGGCGGCGCAACCGCCTTCGCCGGCGCGGAGTTTCTTCACGTCGTTCGTCGCCCGCCCGTGCAGGAACCGCGCGCGGCCGGCCCTGGCGAGACAGAGGCGGGAACGAAAATTTCAATCAAGGACGCCGGCCGTTTTGCGCGGTGCGGCGTGTTCGGCCGGCCCGTCGCCGTAGTCGTTGACGATCTACGCGCCGTTCAACTCCGCAAAGTTCGCGCCGGGGCGGCGGTGAAATTCGTGCAACATCAGCTGGCTCATTGCCGGCTAAACAATGTCACCATTCCGACACCGTGCAACATGGAATCGAATTGCCTCCCGGCGCTGCTTTGATAAAATGTCCGCATGAATTTAGACGCACTCTACTCGGAGCTGACACTTAAAACGAAATCGAAACTCGCCCTGATCGTGCTGGACGGCCTCGGCGACATTGCCACGAAGGAACAAAACTATCTCACGCCGCTGGAAGCCGCGCACACGCCCAACCTCGACGCGCTCGCCAAGGATTCCGCGCAGGGCCGCATGATTCCCGCCGCGCCCGGCATCACGCCCGGCAGCGGACCCGGCCATCTCGGCTTGTTCGGCTACGACCCGCTGGAGTTCCAAGTCGGCCGCGGCGTCATCGAGGCGCTGGGCCTCGGACTGGAATTGAACCCGGGCGACGTCTGCGCACGGGCGAACTTCGCCACGCTCGACGCGAGGGGCATCGTGACCGACCGCCGCGCCGGCCGCATCCCAACTGAGACGTGCGAAAAACTCGTGGTGCTGCTTTCCGCCAAGGTCAAAAAAATCGGCGACACACAGGTCATCATCAAGGCCGGCAAGGAGCACCGCTTCGTGGTCGTGTTCCGCGGCAAGGGATTGGAAGGCCCGCTGACGGACGCCGATCCGAACCGCGAAGGCTTTGCCATTCCGTCCGTCCGTCCGCGCGACGCGGAAAATTTGAAGCAGAAGAAAATGGCGAAGCTCATCGCGGATTTTTACAAGGCCGCGCTGCCCGTCATCGCCCGGGAAAAGCCGGCGAACGGCTTTCTCATGCGCGGCATCGCGCACCAGCCGCACATTCCGCTGTTCGCGGACCGCTATCAGCTCAAGCCCGCGTGCCTGGCGGTTTATCCGATGTATAAAGGCCTCGCGCAGCTCGTCGGCATGGTGAAGATCGAAGGGCCGCAGACCATCAAGGAGCAGTTCGAGCGCTACCTCGCCGAATATGACAACTACGATTTCTTCTTCATCCATTACAAATACACGGACAAATACGGCGAGGACGGCAATTTCGCCGCGAAGAAAAAAGCCATTGAAGATTTCGACGCCGCGCTCCCGGTTTTTTTGAAGAAAAAACCCGACGTGCTCGTCGTCACCGGCGACCACTCGACGCCGTGCGCGATGCACGGCCACTCGTGGCATCCGCAGCCGGTGATGATCCATTCCGCCACGAGCGGTTCGGACAAGCTGGAACGCTTCACCGAAACCGGCGCGAACAGCGGCTCGCTCGGCGTCTTCCCGGCGAAATTCCTCATCCGCCTGATGCAGGCGAACGCGCGGATGTTTGACAAGTTCGGCGCGTAAGTTTTGAAACGCAAGGCGGGCTGCTCCGGCAGCCCGCCTTTTTTATTTTTGGAACTTGCCAACCGCCGCCGCGCCGCGCCAAGCTTTTGCCACATGAACCTGCCCAACAAGCTCACCGTCTCGCGTTTTGGACTGACGGTGGTTTTTCTCTGGGCCATGTTTTCCAAGTTCGCCTACAACGATACGCTGGCGCTGTTTTTTTTCTGCCTCGCGGGCGTCACGGATTTTCTCGACGGTCGCATTGCGCGCACCAGCAGACTCATCACCAACTTCGGAATCCTCATGGACCCGCTGGCGGACAAGATCATGACCTGCTCGGCGTTCGTGGCGTTCGTGGAAAGCACGCACCTGAACCCGGACGCGCCGGTGAAGGTCGGCGCGTGGATGGTCGTCATCATTGTCGGGCGCGAACTCGCCATCACCGGCCTGCGCCTGCTCGCCGCGTCGAAGAACATCGTCCTCGCGGCGGAACGCTACGGCAAACACAAGACCGTTTCGCAGATCGTCACCATCATTGCCCTGCTCGTCGTGGATGCGTGCGAAGAATGGCCGGCGGCCCTGAAAAACCTGTTTGCGCCCTGGACGCCGCTGTTCGCGGAAATCATGCTGTGGATCACCGTCACGCTGACGGCGGCTTCGGGGCTGATTTATTTGTGGCGCAACCGCGCGCTGTATCTCGACGACATTTAACGTTTCGGCAGCGGCAGCGTGTCGCCGGCATTGCCGGGCTGATAAACCGCCGGCGGCAGGTTCTTCAGCGGGTCGCGCGTCTTGTGATGCCGCCAGGCGAAGAGGGACAAACCAATGATCACGACGGTCGCGATGGTCACGAGACCGGCGAAGCCGACCTTCCAGTTCAATTTCGCCAGCAGCAGGATCAGCGCGTCCACGATGGTGTGCTTCTGCTCGACCAGCGGCGGCGGCTCGCTGAATTTTTTCGTCCCCTTCAATTCCGCGTCCAGCGTGGCGAGCAGCGGGGCGACGTCCAGCTTGAGCAGCTTCGCGTAAATTTTCACCGAACCGCGTATGTAGACCGTCGCGGAGAAGGCGTCGAATTTACCCTCTTCGAGCGCACGAATATGGTCCGTGCGGATCTTCGTCGCATCGGCGACCTGCTCCACCGTAAGTTTTTTTGCTTCGCGCGCTGCGCGGAGTTGTTCTGCAACCGTTGACATCGCCCCTATTTAGCGGGTTTTTCGCGCACTTGGCAATCTTGGAAATGAATTCATTCTGTTGCACCATTGCCCGCCGCCGCCTTTTGGCGGACAATTGCTTCAATTTTTTCACCGACGCGGCCGCCGCCCGGGTCAAAACCGGGCTCCGAAAACCGAGGCGTTTCAGGCGACAGCCCCGGATCAGGCTCGTCCCCGGAATTCGGACCACGAACAGTTTTGAAGATTAAAACGTTCCGGTTTCGATTTTCGGCAGTCTTTCTATTGCCGTGCGTCAGATTAAAATATGTAAAAAAACGTGACCGCCGCCGGAATCCGCCTCAACCGATCCGGCCACATCTGGCTTGCCGAAGGCGGTGATTCCGGCGACAACAACGAACGAACCGTCATGATGCAAACTCTAGTGGAAGATTTTCTGCAATACCTGCGCCACGAACGCGGGCAGTCGGACAACACGGCCAGAACTTACGCCGCGCTGCTCGGCAAATTCACCGCGTGGGCGGAAAAAGAAAACCTCACGGACTGGCCGGCGGTCGAGCTGAAACATCTCATGGCGTTCCTGCAGCACGAACGCGTGCGTCCCCTCGCCGACGAGCCGAAGGAATCCACCAAACGCCTGAGCGGCGAAAGCGTTTATCTGGAAATCGCGGCGCTGCGGGCGTTTTACAAATTCGCCGAGAACGAAAAACTGCTGCCGGCGAACCTTGCGGAAAATCTTTCGCTGCCGCGCCGGTGGAAACGGCTGCCAAAGGCCTTGTCGAATGACGAAATCAAAAAACTGCTCGAACCGGAAAATCCTGAAACGCCGGAAAGCTTGTGCGACCACGCGATTCTGGAACTCGCTTACGCTTCCGGCCTGCGCCTGTCCGAGTTGAAAAATCTGCGGCTGGAGCAATTGCATCTCGACGCCGGCTTCGTCAACGTCATCGGCAAGGGCAACAAGGAACGGGTCGTGCCGGTGGGCCGCAAGGCCGTTGAATCGTTGAATCGTTACATTAAGGCGGGCCGGCCAAAGCTGGTCACGCCGAAATCACCGGCGAACGTGTTTCTGACGAAACGCGGCACGCCGTTCGCGGCGGTGACGCTTTGGCTGCACATCAAGAACCGGGTCCGCCGCGCCGGCGTGGAGCGCAACCTGACGCCGCACATGCTGCGGCACAGTTTCGCCACGCATCTGCTGGAGCATGGCGCGGATTTGCGCGTGATCCAGGAACTGCTCGGCCACGCGAACATCAGCACGACGGAGATTTACACGCACGTCACCGGCAACCGGCTGCGGGAGATCCACCGGAAGTTTCACCCGCGCGCGTGAGTCTGTAGCGGCGGCCCGTGGCCGTCGCCGGGACTGCGGCGGTCATAGACCGCCGCTACAACACTGGCCGTCCGCAAGACCATCATAAGATTGACGGGAATTCTGTTTTTTGTTATGCCGGTGACATCATGCAACTGGATGCGTTGCGGATGTTCTGCGACGTGGCGGTCACTCAAAGCTTCACCGCCGCCGCCCGCCTCCACGGCTGCACCCCGGCCAATGCCAGCCTGGCGTTCCACGCCCTCGAACAGGAATTCTACCTGCCGCTGGCCGAACGCTGCCTCCGCCAGGTTCTGCTCAACCCGGCCGGACAGGTCTGCCACGAATACTGCCGGCAGATGGTCGGCCTGGAAGCTGCGTTGGTTGACACGATGAATAAAATTCGGGCCGGCTCCGGCGCGCTGGAAATTGCCGCGTGCCCCTGCATCGGGCTGTATCGGCTGCCGCCGCTGCTCCACGCCTTTCAGCAAACCTGTCCCGGCATCACCGTCCGGGTCTGGCAGGAATCCCACGACGGCGTGCATCAGGCGGTGCTCAACAACCATGTGGACGCCGGCCTCGTTCCCTATCCGCGCCACGAACCGGGACTGGCCGTTGAGGTCATCCGCAAAGTGCCGCTCGTGCTCGCCTGCCACCCGGAAAATCCCCTCGCCGCGCTGCCGCTGGTCATGGCCCGGCAGCTCCGGAACCGGTCCGTCGTGGTCTGGAACCAGATCCCGTGGCTGCCGATTTTGACGGGCGTGCGGGCGAACGAACGGCATTTCTACGAGCCGCGCCACGAATTCGACACGGTGGAGCCGGCCATTGAGGCGGTGATGGCGGGCCTCGGCGTGGCGGTGCTGCCGGCCAGCCTCGTGCGGGACGAGGTCGCGCAACGGCGGCTGACGGCGGTGCCGTTTGAGCACGGGCGGCACATCGCGCCGGTGGCGGCCATCCACCGGAAACGTCGCAAAGTGCCGCCGGCCCTGCATCACTTCCTCCAGTTCCTCCAACAGCCGGAGCCAGATTCCTCGCCCGTGGGAACAGGAGAGGGTGGCCGCAGGACAGGTGAGGGTTGAGTGGAAAAACAATTAACCACGGCCTGCCGCGCCGAAATGAAATGAAGGCTGGATGAACGCCGATGGACGACGCCAAAATATGCGGGACAATGTTTGCCCCGCAATTGACAACCGATGACCAGCGCCTTCCCACCGCCGGCTTCATGGTGGACACTTGGTTCCGCCCGACCAGCCGATGACACCGCCTGTCACCCATTTATGAGCTTTTTGCTGACCCGCATCCGCCGCGCGCTGGCGGAACCGCCACAGGAGCCGTTCACCCACCACTTGAACGTCGCCCTTTGCGCACATTGGAAAACTCTCTTCGCCAACGAAACCAAGCTGGGCCGCGAAATGGGAGCTGAACTCCGCGCCAGCCTGGACGCGCAGCAGACCGCCTGTGCGGATGCTGAGAAAAAACACGTCGCCTACGTCGCCGCCAGCCTCGCGATGTGGGAGGCCAAACGCAACGCCTTTCAACTGGAGGCCACGCTCGGCGGGCTGCCCGGCGCGACCGGCCCGCTGGCCTCCTCCGATTACGGCACTCACTGGATTTTGTTCCACTGGCAGCCACCGGCGACCGGCGGCCCGGTCTGGGGTTATCGTGTGGAACGCAGCCCGGACAACCGGGATTTCTATCTGGCCGACCTGGGCGTGGAGCCGGAAATTACGCTGGTCAACCAGCCGCAGAACGTGAAGCTCTACTACCGCGTTCTCGCCTTCAACGGCTGGGGCGATGGCCCGCCCGGCCCCGTCTTCGGCATCCAGTTCGACCCTGAACTTGTGGACGCGCGCAAACGCGGTGGCTGACTGAAGAACTTCAGCGACGAACCATCCACACGGATTCAGTGCGGGCAACGGTTCCAGCGGCCCAATGCCGTTAACGGCCGGCACCCCCCCCCGTCCGTTGCCATTTGCCCAACATTTTTGTCCCTCACCATCCGGCTTTCAGAATTTCAGCTTTTGCTTTCGGTTCCTCCAACCGCCGGAACCAGGTGTCACTGGCTGAGCGACTTGAGCTCATCGTTCTTGCGCTTGGCGAGGACGGCGTCCATTGCGGGATTTTTCCCCACGAACCGGGCGCGCAGCTTTTCGCCCTCCGGACAGGGTTCGAGCGGGTAGGCCTCCATGAGGCGCGGGCCGGGGATAAAATCCATGAACTCAATCTCCGAGCCGGGGCCGTGGCCCTCGATCAGGACAATGTCCCGGACGCGCTGGGCCAGTTGGGGCCAGCCCGTCCGCCGTTTTTTGTTTTCCGCCCGCACCTTGAGCGGCTCTTCGTTGATTGGCGTCCGCCGCCGCCAGATTTCGATGTAGTCCCGCATGATCCTGACGGGTTCCTTGCGGTCGGCGGGTTCCGTGAAAGCTTCACCGTAGTGGAAATTATAGGCGCGCACGGGCGACTCCTCGCGGAGGGAACTCATTTCGTTGACCGTCAGACAGGTGGTAAGGAAGTATTCATCCGCCGTCTCCTTGTAGGTGAAAGCAAGAATGGAATCGTTATAGCTCATCACGAAGGCGCGGCCCGGTCCGACGGGCAGGCCGATGAGATTGTTGCCATAAAAGGCCAGGAGCAGGCTGGTGATGTCCGCGCCCACGGCGTTGGGCACGCGCTCGGTGAAGCGTTGCAGCACATGCTCCGCAAAGGCAATGCGTTTGCCGGAGAGCCGGATCTCGGGAAAAAACCCGTCCGGCCCGTAGAACCGGAAACGGTGGACGCGGCCCAGCGGCGTGTTCTCGATGACCTGCTGGGCGATGGTCAGCCGCGTGACGCGGTCGGCATCGGGCAGGTCATAAAGCCGCACCTGGTCGGCGCGCGCGTCGTTGAGGATGTTACAATACATCATGGCCGCCCGGCGCATCATGATCTTGTGAAACCCATCGGCGCGTTTGTCCACACGGGCGATGTGGCCGGGCAACGGGTTGAGAAACTCCAGGTTCAGCGCGCGGTGCAGTTGTGGCAACTGGTCGGTGTGCGGGTAAAGGGTGGTGTTGCCGAGCCTCTGTTCGACCACCTCGAACTCCTCCCGGTAGATGGATTGAAAAGGGTTGTGTTTCATGACCCCAGGTTGAAGTCCGAGTTTAGCCTGGCCACCCCCGGCCGGCAAATCCGTCCATTGCCATTTGCCCAACATTTTTTGCCCCTCGCCATCCGGCTTTCAGCTTTTGCTTTCGGTGCCTCCACCAGCCGCAGCCAGATTCCTCGCCCGTGGGAACGGGACTTGAGGCATTTGGAAAATGACGAAAGGAGTTTGGCGGAGCCGAAAGCCCGCAAGGGCCGAGCAAGCGGGCGCGAGCGAGTCATTGGGTGGCCCGAAGTGACGGGTGGCCCGGCGATTTGCGTGGGGGCGATGTTGTAACGCACGCCGAGGTTGATGATCACCTCGATCTCACCGATCAATTCTTTACTGGTGCTTCAAAGCTGGCAGCCCGTTCACAATCTCCATCGTCTCCAGGCTCACGGTGATGACTTTGCCAATCAAGCTGACGATGTATTCCTCGTCATCGTTCCGGTTTGGGTCACTGACGATGTTGCCGTGTTCGTCTTTGGTGACGCGGTATTGGTCTATCACCCATTCCAGTGCGCTGCGGTTGCCGAGTTTGTAGTCGAACACTTCCAGCGGGACGCCGCTCAAGGTCAGAAAATCATTGTAGATGATGGATGACTTGTCTTTCGTGAGTTTCATCGCCTCCACGCGCCAGTCCAGTTTGACGTCTTTGTTTTCGATGCGCTGCAATTTGAATTCCTTGGCGGATTCATAATTGACGTGCAGGTCGGCGAGCTGTTTGCCGGCGGCGGCGAAGGCGTGGAACAGTTTCGCGCTGGATTCCGGTTTGTGGTCGGGCGTTTTATCGCCTTGCATCTTCTCGACGGCGGACAACGGGAAGAAGCTGGCATCTTTCTCACCGGCGGCGACACCGACAAACGGGATGCGCGGGAGGTCGCGTTTCAGGTTCTCGGCGAAACGGGTGCGGTAGGCGGGATGATGCAGCACCGCATAGACGTAATGGAAAATGTCGGCCTGCGTGATGGTGTCGTCATCGTAGAAAATCTGGAACATCGTGCGCGCTTTGGGCGTGACGTTGTCCTGCTTATGCTTGCCATCATCGGAATAGGTTTGAAATGGAAAATTTTGAAACCCGTCTGTAGTTGCGCACAAGTGCAAGTCTGAAATTTTGTCCGTAACCAAACAACTGAAAGGAGCACGGAGGCCGACATCAGAAAGACAAATAAATTTGTTCCCCTTCAGATTTTTCTTGGACGAAATAAATTCATCAAACTTTCCAGGGCGATCAACAAACAGTGGCGCATAATAAAGAAGTTGTGTCGTGAATGGCCGATACAGCGCATCAATAATTTTATTAGCATTAAATTCCAATTCTCGTTCCTCACGAAAGAGACGTTTCAATGTTTCGCTCCATTTTATTTTTTCGTAACTGACAAATCCGTCAACGTCTTCTGGCTTGCCTTTCTTTTTCCAGCGGTGAAGTTCTGCGTTGTAATTATCAGCAAATTCCTCGATCCGTTTTTCAAGCCGTTCCGCGTCGAAATCATAAACAACGGAATCCCGATTTGTGGAAACGCCAAGCGAGTAAGTGCGAAAAACCGTTGGCACGCTTACGCCCGCCTTTGCATCTTTGCTGCCGATTGGTAAAAAAGATTCAAATTCAGCGTCCGTCGGATTGGGAAACCAATCATGCCGGTCATCCGACTTCAAAGTTTTCCATTTGATTCCATCCACGTCTATTTTCGTGTCCAAGAAGTTGAATTTTTCTTTTCGGTTTAGTTCGTCAGCCAGTTCAAAGTATTTGATTACGCCATTACGTCGCTCGTCACTTTTGATTTTGCGCGGCAATTTAATGAAAAGATTGATGCTGACGCCAACCATGATGCCAAACACATTGCCATTTCCGTTCTGGCCTTTGCGCACATTGCCGCCCAAGTCGAGGACATAGACTAGATCAAAATCTCGCGCGAGATGTTTACGCATCCCGTCAAAAGAATAATCCGCAACGAATGAATTGTTATTTACGAAACAGACAATGCCGTTGTCGCCGATGCGGTCGGTCGCATAGCGAATCGCCTTCACATAAGGGTCGGATAATTTGCGCAGCAACGTCGCTTGAGAATCGTGGGCGTAAGTATTGCTGACCCGCGCATCGAGTTCGGGATATTTGCGATTCTTGTTATTGTCGTTTTCATTCATCTGCCCGGCGTTGTAAGGCGGATTGGCGATGACGACGCGGATGGGAGCTTTTTTCTGCCGGTCAACGCGCTCGGTGTTTTTCTCGCTGAAAAAACTTAATTCCGTCTGCGCCTTTTCCGCCGTTTGAAACGTGTCCACAAGGCAGATGCCCTCGAACGGCTCATTTTTGCCGGTGGCCTCGTAATAAGCGTGCTCGATGTTCATCGAGGCGACGTAATACGGCAGCAACATGATTTCGTTGCAATGAAGTTCGCTGGCGTATTTGTGCGGCAGGGCGCTTTTGTGCGCCTCGGCCATGTGCCGCATGATGTTGACAATGAAATTGCCCGTGCCGGTGAATGGGTCAATGATGTGAACGTCGCGGTCGGCGAGCGATTTGCCGAATTCCTTTTTCAGCACCTGCTCGACGCTGGCGATCATGAAATTCACGAGCGGCTGCGGCGTATAGACGATGCCCATCGTGTCCGCCTCTTTTTCCGAGTAGCCCTGAAAGAAGCGTTCATAGACGGTGTTGAGAAAGGTCTGCTTCTCGTGGAAGTCGGAAATCGTCCCGGCGGCATTTTCGATGGCGACGTAAAAGTGCTTGAGGCTTTTGACAAAATCGTCGCGGCTGAAGGATTTGCTGGTGAGCACGCTGATGACTTTTTCGATCTCCTGCGCGATGACGTTGCGCTGGGTGAAATCGGCGAGGTCGAAGATTTTTCGGAAGATGCGCTCGGTGAGCAGATGCTGGATGAGCATGTTCTCGACGGCCTCCAGCGAGATGTTCGGATTCAGCGAGCCGCGACAGAGCGAAAGGAAATCGTCAAAGGCGCTGATGAACTTGGGATTGGTCTGGCGTTCCTTTTCGATGAGCTGCTTCAGGCTCGCGGCAATCTGGGGGACTTTGTCCTTGAATTCCTCGACGGCCTTTTCCCATTCGGCGATGGCGGGCGGCGCGAATTCCAGAAACAGCGCGAGGATGTGGACGAGGTCGTCGGGCCTGGTCAGGTCGGCTTCGTAAAACCTCTGGCCGTTCTGGTAAAGCACGGCGCGGGCGGGCTGCCAGAAAAGAATGTTTTCCTTGGGATAGCCGAGCGCGAACTTGGCTTTGATTTCCTTTTCAAGGTCGTCGTCGCTGTCCTTCGCTTCCCAAAGGCCGTGGTTCAAGCCGTAGATGTCGAGCAGCGCGCCGTCGGCTTTCAGTGAGGATTTGCCTTTGCGGGTGAGCGGGTATTCGGGGACGAGTTTCCAATCGAACTGGCGGCCACAGGTTTCGAGCAGTTCCTGAAACGCGGAGCGGACGGCGGTTTCGTGCTTGATGCCGAGCTTTTCAAATTGGGCGAGCGAATCGTAATAGGCGGCAACGGCCTTGTGCGTTGGCTTGAGTGTCAGGCTCGGCATGGCGCGAGAGTGTGCGTCGGAAATCCGGCAGCGTCAATTCCGCGTTCATCATCGCGGCAGGGGTTGGGACAAAAGCTGAAACGCTGAAAGCTGAAATAAAACAGCTCACCGGGACGCTCGCCCCACCGAGGGAGTTTTTAGCAGCTCGGCGTCTCTGTGTCTCGGTGACGAAGCCGGTCAAATCCCACGGTTGCGCGTTGCCGACGAACCTGTCCAGCGCCGGTTTGAACCAGCCCGGTCCGTGCCGGACGGGCCAGACTTGGCAATCGGCCACCCTGGCAAACGCTGAAATTCAGAATCCGGCAGCCTGACAAAACCAAGGCCGGAACGGGCAACCGTTCCGGCCCTTTTTTTCATCCGCAGGGCGTGAGCTGGCAGCGGCGGCCGGCGACCGCAGACGAAACCATCGGCGGTCATAGACCGCCGCGACAAATTGCTGGAAAGCGCAAACGACGCTTTTTCACGAAAGGTTTCACGCAGCGGGCGAGGAATTCCAGACGAATGTGACATCCATCCGCGCCTTCATTGCCGGACTGGAAAATCACATTTCCGGGTCGGGTTTGAGAATGCCAGGCATGGCCGGCACAAATCCGTGGCTTTCCATCTCCACCTTGTTCCAGTTGTTGGCGTAATGCTTCGCCGTTTCCAATGAAATCCGCCCGCTCTTGCACAGTTGCATCAAATACTGATCGAAGCTGTGCATGCCTTCATGGAGGGAGGATTCAATGAGACCGCCCAAAAGGTGCAGATCATTCCGGGCAATGGCCTCTTGAACCCCCAGGTTGTGCCGCATGATTTCCAGGCAGGGAATGCGCCGGTTGAAATTGCTCGGCAGGAGGCGCTGACAGATGATGGCGTTGAGCGTGCGGGACAGCAGGGCGCCGGCGCCGGCCTGCTCCTGGGCGGGATACAGTTCGCGGATGCGGTCAACCGCCTGGGGCACGGAGTCGGCGTGCAGCGTCGCCAGCACCAGATGTCCGGTCTCTGCCGCCTGCATGGCGGCCTGGATGCTCTCGCCGTCCCGGATTTCCCCGATGAAGATGACTTCGGGGTCCTGGCGCACCGCATTGCGAATGCCCGTGGCAAACGAATCCGTGTCCACCCCCACCTCGCGCTGCTCGAACTGGCACTGGTTTTCCTCGAACAAATACTCGATCGGGTCCTCAATGGTGATGACCCGCAAGGCGACGGTTTCGTTGAGCTGCTGCAGCAGGGCGCAGGCGGTCGTGCTTTTGCCCTGGCCGGACGCCCCGGTCACCAGCACCAGGCCGCGCGGGTTTTGAATCAGGCCGGCCAGCGTTGCCGGCAGCTGGAGATCGTCCAGATTGGGAATGCGCTGCGGCACGACGCGGAAGGAAAACGACTGCGTCCCCTGCTGTTTGCTGAAATTGGCGCGATAGCGCACGTTGCCGCAAAGGAAGCTCAGATCCAGCTCGTGATGCTTTTCCAGATGTTCACAAATGGAAGCCGAAAACGCCTGCCGTAGCAGGCTGTGGATGTCATCGTTGCTGGGAACCGGAAACGTCTCCGGCGCAATTCGCAGCAGTTTCCCGTCCACCCGGTAGGAATACCGGCGGACCGCCTGGGCATGCAGATCCGTGGCCTGCTGCTGCCTGCACCAGCTCAAGATTTTTCCCAGCGACGTGTCTAATGCTACGCGTTCCATAATGACCTCTCATCCGCCAGTTTTTTAACCGGGAAAGCCGGTTCCGAGCGGCTTTGGCTCCCGGCCGTTTCCCAAACCTTTCGGAAAGCGTCCCTTCCGGGCCTTGAATTTCATCTGCTCCCGACCGGCGTTGTCCGGCAGCACGAACCGCCGGACAAAATCACCATGCGGACGTTGGTGACGAAGTGCTTTTCACCCGTCAGCCGGACCCGGCCGAACTTCGCCTGCCACCAGAGTAACAAACATCATGATGCGTGAAAACCTGAAATAATTGAACCCCAGGACACCCAGGCGCGAAGAAATGTTTTTCAAAACTTGGTGTCCTTGCGCCTTCGTGGTTATTCTGTCCGGGTTATGAGCAAAACTGCACTTTTGTTTGCCGGCCAGGGCGCGCAAACCGCCGGCATGGGCAAAGACCTCGCCGGGAAATTTCCGTCCGCCAAGGCGTGGTTCGACCGCGCCAACACCGCGCTCGGCTACGACCTCGCCGGCATTTGTTTCCACGGCCCGGAAGCGGATTTGACGAAAACGGAAAACGCGCAGCCGGGAATTTTCCTCGTGAGCTGGGTCGCGTTCCAACTGCTCAAGGAACAGGTGCCGGACCTGAAATTTGACGCCACCGCCGGTCTGTCGCTCGGCGAATTCACGGCGCTGACGGCGGCAGGCGCGATGAGTTTTGAGGACGGCCTGCGCGTCGTCCGCCAGCGCGGAAAATTCATGCAGGAAGCCTGCGACGTGACCCAGGGCGGCATGGCCGCGATCATCGGCCTGAATGAAGCGCCGACGCGCGAAGTTTGCGCGGAAGCCGGAGTCGTGCTGGCGAATCTGAACTGTCCCGGCCAGTTGGTGATTTCCGGGGCGGCGGAAAAGATCGCGAAGGCGTGCGAACTGGCCAAGGCCAAAGGCGCGAAACGCGCGCTGCCGCTGCCGGTGGCCGGCGCGTATCACTCGCCGCTCATGGCCAGCGCGCAGCCGAAGCTCGGCGCGGAGCTGGCCAAGGTGAATTTGGTTTCGCCCATTGTGCCGGTGATTTCCAATGTCACCGCGCAGGCGCACGGGACGCCGGCGGAAATTTCCGCCAAGCTCGTCGAGCAGGTTTGCGCGTCGGTGCTGTGGGAAAATTCCATGCGCACGCTGCTGGCGCAGGGTTTTACGCGCTTCATCGAACTCGGCCCGGGCACGGCCCTGAGCGGCTTCATGAAACGCATTGATAAGACGGTGACGATGCTGAACGTCGCGGATGTGGCGAGCTTGGAAGCCGCTGGCAAGGCACTTTCAATTTAGCCACAGATTTTCACAGATGAAACACAGATAAAAATACAGCTTTGAATCTGGGTTCAATCTGTGTTTCATCTGTGGCTGAAAAAAATTATGAGTTCGCTTGCCAGTCAAATTGCCGTGGTCACCGGCGCGGGCCGCGGGATCGGCCGCGCCATTGCGTTGAAATTTGCCAATGAAGGCGCGGATGTCGTCGTCATCTCGCGCACACCGGAAAATTCCAGGAAGGTCGCGGCGGAAATCCGCACGCTCGGCCGCAAGGCCTGGGCGCACGCCGTGGACGTGGCGGATGCCGCCGCCGTCAGCGCCGCCGCCGAAAAAATTCTCGCCGAGTGCGGCAAGGCGGACATTCTCGTCAACAACGCGGGCGTGACACGTGATGGTCTGCTGATGCGCATGAGCGACGCGGACTGGGACACGGTTTTGAACACGAACTTGAAAGGTGCGTTTCTGGTGACGAAGGCTTTCAGCCGTGCGATGATCAAGGCGCGCACGGGGCGCATCATCAACATCTCGTCGGTCATCGGCCTCATCGGCAACGCCGGGCAGAGCAATTACGCGGCGAGCAAGGCCGGGCTGATCGGCTTCACGCAATCGTGTGCGCGGGAGTTCGCCGGACGCGGCATCACGGTGAACGCCATCGCGCCGGGATTCATCGAGACGGACATGACGGCGGAGTTGAACGAGACGTTGCGCGCGGAAATTTTGAAAAAGATTCCGCTGGGCTGCCTCGGCCAGGCGGACGACATCGCGGCGGCGGCGCTGTATCTTGCCGGGGCGTCGGGACGCTACGTCACCGGTCAAGTTTTGACGGTGGACGGCGGAATGGTGATGTAATTTGTTAAACGGTTGATTTGTTGAATGGTTATATCGGCGCTGCCGAGATGGCGCGATTCAATGATCAAACATTTTAACGATTCAACGAATCAAGGCTTGACGCGCATGGCGTTTGTAAGTTAGAAAACAGCCATAATTATTTATGTCAGACAAACCTATTGACCAACGTGTAAAAGACATCGTCGTGGAACAGCTTGGCGTCAAGCCGGAACAAGTGACTCCGCAGGCGAAATTCATTGAAGACCTCGGTGCCGATTCGCTCGACACCGTCGAGCTGGTGATGGCGCTGGAGGAGGAATTCGGCATCGAAGTGCCGGACGAACAGGCCGAGAAGCTCCAGAGCGTCGGCGACGTCATCAAATACGTCGAAGAGACCGCGAAGTAAACGAAATTTGCACCGCGGGGCAGTTTAGGCTGGACACAGCCCGGACTGCCCCGTTTGATTTTGTCATGGCAAACAACTCTTCCGACCGCCGCGTGGTTGTCACGGGCATGGGCGTCGTCACGCCGCTGGGCCACGACCTCAATACGTTCTGGCAAAACCTCGTCGCCGGCCGGTGCGGCATTGACAAAATCACGGCGTTTGACGCGACGGCATTTGACACGCAGATCGCCGGGCAGGTTAAAAATTTTGATCCCGCACCCGCGTTTCCGTCGCCCAAGGAAATCCGCCGCACCGACCGCTACACGCAGTTCGGCGTTTATGCCGCGTGGAGCGCGCTGAAAGATTCCGGACTCGAACTGGACAAGGAAAATTGCGACGAAATCGGCGTGTTTCTCGGCTCCGGGATCGGCGGCCTGCAAACCACGAGCGAGCAGTTGAAAATTTTGCTGGAGCGCGGTCCCGGCCGGCTCTCGCCGTTCATGATCCCCATGCTGATCTCGAACATGGCCTCCGGCGTCGTCTCCATGTATTTCAACCTGCGCGGCCCCAATTTCGCCACCTGCTCCGCCTGCGCGACCGCCAACCACGCCATCGGCGAGGCCTGGCGCACCATCAAGATGGGCGACGCGCAGGTGATGCTCGCCGGCGGTGCGGAGGCGACGATTGTTCCCATCGGCATCGGCGGCTTTTGCGCGATGCGCGCCATGAGCACGCGCAACGACGATCCCCAACACGCCTCGCGGCCGTTTGACAAGGACCGCGACGGCTTTGTCATGGGCGAAGGCGCGGGCGTCATCGTCCTCGAAGATTTGGAACACGCGAAAAAACGCGGCGCGCAGATTTATTGTGAAATTGCCGGCTACGGCAACACCGCCGACGCGCATCACCTCACCTCGCCCTCACCCGGCGGCGAAGGCGCGGCGCGCTGCATGAAAATGGCGTTGCGCTCCGGCGGCTTGAACCTGACCGACGTGAATTACATCAACGCCCATGGCACCTCCACGCCGCAGGGCGACATCTGCGAAACGCAGGCCGTCAAAGCGGTTTTCGGCGGCCACGCCAAGAAGCTGGCTGTCAGTTCCACCAAAGGCGCGACCGGCCACATGCTCGGTGCGGCCGGCGCGGTGGAAATGGCCGCCTGCGCGCTCGCCATCAGAAACAGCGTCGTCCCGCCGACCATCAACCTGCAAAATCCCGACCCCGAATGTGATTTGGATTATGTCGCGAACACCGCGCGCGAAATGCCGGTGAATATTATCGTCAACAACTCCTTCGGCTTCGGCGGCCACAACTCGACCATCGCGGCGAAAAAGTTTGTGGGGTGAAAATTGGAAACGAAATTTGAATATCAGTTGCCACTCGAATTGGCAGAAAAAATTGCCAGTGAGCAGTCAATGATTCAAACCGCTGGACTTCAAAAGAAAAGATGGTATTTGCCGATTCTTTTGGGAATTATTGGCGCGGCTATTTTGGGTTCTGGCGACAGCAAATGTCAAATTGGTAGCAATGATTATTCGACTGCTGCGAGAATGATTGACGCGATAATTGGATTTTTTCTGGGATTTGGTCTTGGCTGTCTTTTTCACAAATCGGTTCGCTCTAAAATTGTAAGTCGCGCGAGAGAACAAGCTCGTGTTTCGCATAAGAAATTGGGCACTTCACGCACAGTTTCTTGGGATGCCGAATGGATTAACATTTCGACGGCAGTTTGGAAGACTCAAATCAAATGGCTGGCAATTGATGATTTGAGAAATGAACCAATCGGGATTCATTTGATGTATTGCGGACAAAGTATTTTTGGCTTTCCTAAAGTCGCGTTGCCGACAACCGTCACCGCTGACAATCTAATTAAAATTTGGCAGAATTGTTTGGTGAAATGAATTTTCTTTCGCTAATTGAAAGTAAACGCGAAGGAAAAATTCTCGCTGCGGAGCAAATTCAGGAATTCATTCGCGAATTCACCGCCGGGAAAATTTCCGATTACCAGATGACGGCCATGCTCATGGCCATTTATTTCCGCGGACTCGACACCGCCGAGACCACCGCGCTCACGCTCGCCATGCGCGATTCCGGCGACGTGCTGAAATTTCCGCGCGACCCGCGCCCGCTCGTGGACAAACATTCCACCGGCGGCATCGGCGACAAGGTGTCGCTCCCGCTCGCGCCGCTGCTCGCGTGCCTCGGCTTCCGCGTGCCGATGATTTCCGGCCGTGGCCTCGGCATCACCGGCGGCACGCTCGACAAGCTGGATTCCATTCCCGGTTTCCAAACGCTGCTGCCCGCCGAAAAAATTGTCGCGCAAGTTCAAAAAGTCGGCTGCGTCATCTGCGGCCAGACGGACACGATGGTTCCCGCCGACAAAAAAATTTACGCGCTGCGCGATGCGAGCGGCACGGTGCCCAGCATCCCGCTCATCACCGCCTCGATCCTTTCCAAGAAACTCGCCGAAAGCCTGGACGCGCTCATCCTCGACGTGAAATTCGGCTGCGCCGCGTTCATGCAAACCAAAGCCGACGCGCGCAAGCTGGCAAGGGCGATGGTTGCGCTTGGAAACGAATGCGGCACCCGCACACGCGCCATTTTGACGGACATGAACACGCCGCTCGGCCGCGCCGCCGGCAACTGGCTGGAGGTGAAGGAGAGCGTTGATTGCCTTGAAAAAAAAGGCCCGGATGATTTGCGCAAACTGGTCGTGGATTCCGCCGCGCATCTTTTGGTGCAAACGAAGAAATCGAAATCACTCGCCGCCGCGCGCAAGCTGGCTGAGGATTGCTTGAACTCTGGCAAGCCGCGCGCGAAATGGGATGAAATGATCGCTGCCCAAGGCGCGGACTTGAAGGCGTTCAGCCGCAAGCTCGCGCTGGATTCCACGGCAAAATTTGTTGCCGTAGTAAAATCGGAAAAATCCGGTTTTGTTTCCAAATGCGACGCCCGCGTCATCGGCGAGGTCATCCGCGATCTCGGTGGCGGGCGGCTCACGAAGGAATCGGCCATTAATTTTGACGTGGGGGTGGATCAAATCGCCAAGCCCGGCGGGCGCGTGGAAAAATCCGGCGTGCTCTGCCGCGTTCATGCGGCCAGTTCGGCGCAGGCCAGAACCGCCGTGGAGCGATTGAAAACTGCATTTGAAATTTCCCCGCGCAAAATTTCAGATGTCCCGCTGATTCAGGCGATCATCGGATAATATGGCCGGCGGAATTTCCAGAGTTCAGTTCTGCCGGTTCCTCGGATTCTGTCCTACCCGATCTTTTGCCAGATTTTGACTTCTGGCACGCCGGCGCAGAAATCGTCCAGGCGCGGCAGCATGGCTTTCATGTGCGGCGATTGCAGGTGTGCATCCAGCGCGGCCTGGCTGGTCCAGTTCTCGTGGAAGAGAAATCTTCCCGGCTTGTCCGGCGACTGGTGCAAATCGTAATTGATGCAGCCCGCCTCCTGGCGCGTGGGCGCGAGCAGGCTCGTCAGCATTTTCTTCAACCTGGCCTCCCGGCCCGGCCGGGCTTCAAACGTGGCAACGACGGTGACATTTTTTTCGCTCATAAATTCAATTCAGAGACTCCCATATTTTCTCCGCCGCCGCACGCGGATTTTCCGCCGCGTAAATCGGCCGGCCGATCACCAGCCAGCTCGCGCCGGCCTGGATGGCTTCACGCGGCGTGAGCGTGCGTTTCTGGTCGTCGGCTTTTTCCGCGCCGGTGCGGATGCCGGGCGTCACAAGCCGGATGTGCGCCGGCAGCATCTTTCGCAGCGCGGCAATTTCCAGCGGCGAGCAGACCAATCCGCGCAGACCGGATTCCACCGCCAGCGCCGCCAGCCGCTCCACCTGCTTGCCAACATTGGACCCGCAGCCGATTTCCGTCAACGCGTGGCCGTCCATGCTGGTGAGCACGGTCACGCCGAGGACGAGCGGCGCCGGCCGGCCGAGCGATTTTGCCGTGTCCTGCGCGGATTTTTCCGCCGCGCGCATCATTTCGCCGCCGCCGCTGGTGTGGATGGTGAGCATCTGCACGTCGAGCCGCACGGCGGAGGCGACGGCCTTGGCGACGGTGTTCGGGATGTCGTGAAATTTCAAATCGAGAAACACGCTCGCGCCGGTCGCGCGCACGCGGCGCACGATGTCCGGCCCGGCGGCGACGAACAGTTCCTTGCCGATCTTGAACGCGCCGACGGCGGGCGCAATTTGCCCGGCGAGCTTCAGGGCTTGTTCCGCCGACGGCACGTCGAGCGCGGCGATGATGGGATTTTTAATAGCCACAGATGACACAGATAAACACAGATTCCAGAAAAGTGCATCCGCGAATTTTGACTTGGCCGCAAATTTTTCCTAACCTGTGAGCATGAAAATTGCCCGTCATACCGACAAGAATTTTTCCGCGAAACTCCGTGAAGTCGCCGCCGACTCCAGCCTGTTCGACGCCGAGATCGAGCAGCGCACCAAGGCGATTTTGCATGAGGTCTTCGTGCGCGGCGACGACGCGGTGCTGGAGTTCACCGAAAAATTCGACGGCGCGAAACTTGCCGCCGAGCAGCTCGCCGTGACACAGGCGGAATTATTCAACGCCTCGCTTGGCGCCGATGAATCACTCCGCGCCGCCGTGGCGGAAGCGGAAGGAAACATCGCAGGATTCGCAAAAAAATCCAGGCGCACGGCCTGGTCGGGAAAAAATTCCCACGGCGCGAGCGTTGGCGAGAAGTTTGATCCGTTCCAGCGCGTCGGCGTTTACATTCCCGGCGGCACCGCGCCGCTCGTCTCCACGGCGCTGATGACCGTCACGCTCGCCAGGGTCGCGGGCTGTCAGGAAATCGTCGTGACCACGCCGTGCGGCAAGGACGGCTCCATCAACCCGGCGATCCTGTTCGCGGCGCGGGCGGCGGGCGCGACGGAGATTTACCGTGTCGGCGGCGCGCAGGCGATTG
>CAYVGC010000052.1:0-27641 GCA_964449815.1 uncultured Bifidobacteriaceae bacterium | reverse complement strand
AGGAGTAGAAACCCTCCAACAAACATGAAAAAATGTGGGTAAGGACAAGCCATTCATGGCTGGGCTATTTTCAAACGCATTTCAATTCCACACGCGCGCGGCAATGGTGACGGCAAGGTCTGGCCGGACGCAAGGACCGGGGCAAAAGGCCAACGGCCACCGCATGGCCGGGCCGGGGCCGGATTGGCCAGCCCTGCCGGAACCGCCAGCGTCACGAATTCGCCCAAACAAAACCAATCTCGTTCAACATTCGCTCGCGTTCCGGTTCCAGTTTTCCCTGCTTCTTCAATTGACGTTGGTTACTAACCCAAACTCCGAATCTACGATTTTCATCCCATCTCGTCGGCACTTTGCAATCACCGTATTTAGCTTTGTATTCAACTAGCTCACTAAACCAGTCGTTCCACGCACGATTCACGCCGCCGGTAATGGTTCGTTTGCTTGCCCATACAAAACCGAGATCAGTCAGGAGCTTTTCCTTTTCGGGCGACAACTTGCCGGCTTTCTGAAAATGCCGCTGCTGTGCTGCCCATGCGCCCAATTGAGTATTTTCCTGCCACTTCACCGGAACAGAGCAATCTCCGAAGCGTTGTTTGTAATCCTTCAACTGGTTAAACCGCGTCTCCCATTCCTCCTTGTTGCGATCTGCACGCCATTCAAAACCGATTCCATTTAGCAACCGCTCCCGCTCCGGGTGTAGCTTGCCGGCCTTCCGCAGCGCGCGTTGTGCTGCCGCCCAGCCACCGAGTTGCGGATTCTCTTTCCACTTCACAGGCACATCGCAGTTGCCGTGTGCTGTTTGGTAGGCAACCAATTCGTCGAAAGACTTCTTCCATGCCGCTGTGACAGGTTCTTGGACGCCATTCCGATTCTGCGGCGGAGTCACCTTGTGCGTTGACACCCATGCGAATCCAATCGCGTCCAACTTCGCGATTTTCTCGGCGGAAAGCGTCCCGCCCTTTCGCTCTGCACGCATTCTCTTGGTGAAAGAGCCAAGTTTGGAGTTCTCAGGATAGACCATCGGCACGTCGCAATGGCCGTGCTTGGCTTTGAATTCCGTCAATTCTTGATACCGCTCATTCCAAACACCCCCCTCCACATCTTCCCAAGTGAATCCGAGTTCATTCAGCAAACGCTCGTGCTCAGGTGAAAGTCTGTTCTGCTTTCTTTTATACCGCTGATTACCAACCCAGATTCCAAGCTGACGGTTCTTGGCGTAACTGTAGGGCACATCACAATGCCCATTCTGCTTCTTGAACTCGACAAGTTGCTCATATCGCAATGGCCACAAATCTTTCGGCTTCACTCCGCCAAAGTCGCGTTTGAATCCCCAGTCAAAAGCAATTGAATTTAACAGTTCTTCCCGCTTCGGATGAAGTTGTCCGCACTTCTTTTGATAGCGCTGTTGATTAACCCAATGACCGAGCTTGGGATTTTCCGGCCATTCATTTGGAACTTTACAGTTCCCGTTCTTTTCCTTGTAGTAGAGCAGTTCATCGAAGCGCATTTTCCATCGCGCATTTATCCCTTCGCCGCCAATCTCTGCCATACTTCTTGCCCCCCAAGCAAAGCCGATGGCATCAAGTTTCGCGATACGCTCGGCAGAAAGCCGTCTGCTGTTCCGCTGGGTTCTCATATTATTCACGAAACGTCCAAGCTTTGGATTCTCAGGAAAGTTCAGCGGTATGTCGCAATGACCATTCTTCGTCTTGAATGCAACGACCTCGGCAAGGCGGTCTTCCCATGTTCCGACATCGCGGCTTTTCCATGTTAATCCGAGCGAATCCAGCAAGCGCACTTCCTCGTGTGAAAGCTCACCATTTTTCCGGCGATGCCGTTGCGCGCTTACCCATGCCGCAAGTTTGGGGTCTTCCTTCCATTTCGCAGGAACGTCGGCGTCTCCGTTCACGGCATAATATTGCTTGAGGCGCTCAAATATTTCGCGCCACCGCAGATCAATGTCTTCGGCGTTCCATTTGAAGCCAATCGTATCAAGCATTGATTTCCGCTCCGCGATCAATCTGCCACGTTTGAAGAGCCAGCGCTGGCGGTGAGTCCAACTGGCCAACATTTCGTCCGCATCCGATTCAAGCCCGACTTCACAGTGCCCATGCTTAACGGAGAATCGCTTCAACCTCTCAAAATTTTCCGCCCATTTTTCTTTATTTGCATCCCAGCGGAAACCGAGTTTGTCGAGCAGGCTTATCTGCTCTGCTGTCATCACATCGAAATCTTTGCCATTGGGTTTGTATGTGCCTTTGCGACGTTGTCGTTGGATCCAAACCCAACTTGCCAGCTTGGTGTTGACGTGACTCCGCGAGATATGGGGATTACCATGCTGGCGCACATAGTTTTCCAGTTCCCGATACCATTTCATCCACGTTTCTTGACCTTTAAGCGTCTGAAAATCCCAAATGAAACCAAGCTCATCCAGCAGACGAATCCTTTCGGAATAAAGTAAGCCTTTGTTGCGCCGTGTCCGTTGGGCACTTACCCAACCGGCTAATGCAGGGTCTTCTTCCCAGTCAGTTTCCACATTGCAATGGCCGAAGCGTTCCTTGAATGCCTTCAATTTTCCAAACCATGTATCCCATGACGAATAGAGATCTTCCAAGCAGTGTGTTGTTACGGCGGCGCGAAGTGATTCCAATCCTAAACGCGGACCGCCAAAATCAATGTGGTCGGCAAACCGGCTGTCGTCGAATCCTTTGCCGCGCCCTTTTTGCTCGCCAACGTAACGAATCAATTCTGCCAAGACATCATCCTGTTCTTGGATTGAGTGCAACACATCCCAAACCTCATCGAACTGTGCGCGATTGACGGCGGTTTCGACGGTTTCGCCGGCGGTCAATTCGACATACAGCGGCACCAGCACATAGCCCGTGGTTTTTCCCGGCGAGCGGCGCATGGCGCGGCCGGTGGCTTGCACGATGTCCACTCGGCTGCGGCGCGGCGAAAGAAACGCCACCATGTCCACGGCGGGAACATCCACGCCTTCCGTCAGACAGCGGGCATTGGACACCACGGCCCGCGCCGCCGCCCGGAAGTCGCGCAGTTCGCGTTCGCGGCGCGCGGTCGGCATGGAACCGTTGACGTGGAAGGCTTGAAATTTGTCCGTAGCAGCCGAGGTGACGAGGCTCTGACTCATTTCGGATTTCGGACTGCTGATTTCGGAATTTGAATGGAGCCTCCTCACGTCGGCTGCCACGGCATTGAGATGCGTGCCGACGCCTTCCGGGCCGGCGCTGACGAAGGATTGCGCGGATTTCACGTCGCGATGGAACGTGAACACTTTTTTAACGCCGTATTTCTCAATGGCGTCGCGCAACGCAATCTGGTTGGCCACCTGCCGGGCGCGCACGGCGTCGCCGTTCACCAGCACTTCGCCGTGGCTCAACAGGCGTTCGTCACCATTTCGGAAGTGATGACGGAGATGATGACTTTGTAGCCGCAGATGATGCCCCGGCGGGCGGCTTCGGCAAAGGTCAGGCGCCAGGCTTGCGGGCCATAGACGGCGGGAATGTCCATGGAAAAGAGCAGCCGGGCCTCGCCTTCGCGGTCGCGGTCGTGCGGATTGTAATGGCGCGGCGTGGCGGTGAGGAACAGGCGCTTGCGGATGGGAAGATTTTGGTCGTCGAGGGCAAAGGCGAAGTTGCGGCCTTCGCGTCCGGCGGTTTTGTGCGCCTCATCGAACACGGCCAAATCAAACGCCTCGCCCGGCGACATCGCCTTGCCAACCTCGGACGCGGATTGGTAGGTGGAGAAAATCATTTTCACGCCGGCAAAGGGTGCGTCCAGAAAACGCCGCACGCTCGCGGCGTCGGTGGAGACTTGAAAGTCGAGGTCGGATTGTTGCGTGGCGAGCGCGTCAATGCCTTCCTTCACGGTCGGGTCGGAACAGACGCAGAGATAGGCGAGCGAAGGCAGGCGGGTTTCGCGGAGCCATTCGTGCAGGGTCTGGCGCAGCAACGCGAGCGAGGGGAGCAAAACCAAAATCTTGCAACCAACATTGGTGGAGCGAGGCTCCTGACGAGCCGATTCTTGAACATTTTCGGCACGGCTCGCGGGGACGCTCGCCCCACCGGCGTTTGCAATATGTTCGGCCACCCACAGCGCCACGAGGGTTTTGCCCGTGCCACAGGCCATGATGGCGGAAACGCGGTCGTTGGTTTGCAGCGCAGGAAGCAGGGCGTTCAGGGCTTCGGTCTGGTGCGGTTGCGGTGATTTTTTCGGCGCGGTGAAAGCGGCGTCGGCCAGCCATGCTTCCATCACGCGGAAGTCAGCGGCTTCCAAACGATCCAAGTCCGCGCCACGGATGCAGAAGAAGCCCTGGCGGTCGTTGATGACGGTGGGCAGTTCGTCGCAGTTGGTGAGCAGCACGCGACTGTGAATGTGCGGGCTGTCGGCCAGACCGATGAAGGTGGAGAGTTCGCGCCACGTCAGCGCCGGGCGTCCGGTGCGGAACTTGACTTGATAGGCGTTGAACTGGCCGAGCAAGGTTTGCAGCACGCCGTCCACGCCCAGGTCTTGGTGCGTGAGGCCGAGATTTTTGAGGGTGTCGAGCGGGACAGCACCGTGCGGCCAGACTTGCGCGGCGTCGTATTTCCGCTGCGTGGCAAGATAGGCTTCCGCAAAAACTTCAAATGCAGCGCCACGAGATTGCTCGTCAGGCAAGCCGGCGATCTTCTGTTCCAACTCTGCAAAGCTGGTGGGGCCGGCGAACAATTGTCGCTGGACGAAGAAGGTCGCTTTGGGATGGCGAGCCGTGGCCATGCGGAAAGGGTAGCAATTTACTCCGCGAAGAAAAGCCTCAGGCGAATATCATAATCGTCATCGTAATCTTGATCCGCTTCAAACAACGATTAAGCTTAGGACAGCACCCCCGCATGGCTGACCGTTGAAAGCGCAAACCTGCGTTGCCATTTGTGAAATTTTTCCGAATTCTATGCTCTTGCCGGATGCCCTGGGTGTCCCATTTTCAAATGGTGTCTCAAAATGAGGCGCGGAAATTTGTCCGGCTCCGGCTTTTTTTGGTGGAACGGCAGATTTTTGGGGCGGGAAGCTGTTTTTCCGCAATTTTTTGCGCAAAGAAGAATTGTTTTGTTTCATCGCAAAGGTTTTTCGTTCCATCACAAAGGTTTTTTGTTTCAAAACAAGGGTTTTTTGTCCCATCGCAAAAGTTTTTTGGGTCAGCCCAAGCGTGTTTTGTTCCGAAACAAAAGTTTTCTGGCGGGCAGCGCCGGCGAGCCGGGACTGGCACGCCTCGTGTTTTTTTATTTTTTCACGCACGATTGATCAGCCTGTCGGCGTCAGTCGGATTCTTTCAGGGAACGCATAGTCGGTATGAAAAGACAGCCGGTGCAAGTGAGTCTCAAATTTGCGAGACTAAAAAAGATGAAACCAACAGCTTCGCGATCCTGGTGATCGTGTGCCTGGGCAAAAACGTGGCGCTGTTCCCCAACCTCTCGGTAACCCTCATCGCCCTCACGGCGTTGCAGGCGGCCTATCAGGAGGCCATGAACGCGGCGGCGGTGGGCGGCCCCAAGGACACCGAAGCGCTGAAGGATGCCTACAACGACCTGATCGTGGCTTTGCGTCTGATTGCCGCGTATATCCAATCCCTCAACCTCACCGCCGCGCAGATCCTGCTCTCGGGCTATGACGTGGTGACTTATGCGCGCAGCAAGATCACGCTGGTCGCGCCGTTGATTACGGGCCTGGACAACGCCATCACCACGCAACTGGGGGTCTGGCTCCAGGCGGTGGCCGGGGCCAAGGCGTATCATGTGCAGTATTGCGCGGGCACGGGTCCGTGGGTGGATGCGGGCATCTGGCCGAACACCAAGGACATTGTCATCACGAATCTCCTGCCGGGCACGGTGTATGGCGTGCGCGTCCGGGGCGTGGGCGGTTCCACGCAATACGGCCCGTGGAGCGCCACGATGTCGCTGATGTGCACCTGACCAACGAGTTGAGAGTTGAAAGCTGGGGGGTGCTGGCGGGAAAAATCAAAGGTGAAGTCCTGAACCCCATCCACTCTCAACCAACAACTCTCAACTGCTCTCGTCACCCTTTGCTGCTGGAGCGATCCAGCGCGTAATAACCGGACGATGGGCACACGGCCAAGCGTAAAACTGAAAGAACATTTGGCCCACCCACCGCCCGGTCCTTGCTGGCGCCGGACTCCAAACGAATTATGAAAGAAAATCAGCCAGGCAAGGTTTCATCCAACACCGACGGACTGAATCTCGTCGCCCAAGCCTGGGAAAACCGCGAAGGACCGGCGGTCTTCACGACGATGGACGCGGCGAAAACGCCCTGCGCCATTTACGTCGGCGAAATCCGTTACGTTCCCGGCGAAGGTTTTATTGCGGCGGACAATTATTTCTCAAAAACGCGCGCTGGCCGTCGTCGTCTCCGGCCGCATCGCCAGTTCCGCCACCCGTTCCACCGCCGTTTTCTTCGCCGCTTGCTCGCTCATCCCTTCACAGCCGCACGCGAAATCAAAAGGTTTCTACAAAACAAGGCAGACTGGATCATTCGACGCTTCCTGGCACCGAGCGTCTGCCTTCTCATCCAATCTGGTCAGGCCACATGGTCATTGGGCACTCTTCTCATGCTTCCCGCCGTCTCCCGTTCTTTCACCCGCTGCGAGTGGGGACAACTGGCGCTCCGGTCAAACCGGCCCTGCCATGTTCCGCCTGCCAGCCGGTGCATTTTGAACCGCGGAATAATGAAAGGCCATGACCTGCGATGAGACCGGTGGATTCAATCATAAAACAACTTAAATCCCGGCAGGCGCGGGTGATGCCTGGGACACCGGGGGGTTGGGTTCATGGAATCAGTGGCCAAGACGGGCGTTTTAGTGCATACTGGGCCGCTATGAGAGAGCAAATCATCCGGCTGCTGGAGCAGAAAAAATATGTCCCGGCGAACGTGCCGGAACTGCTGCGGTGGCTGCGCCTGGCACCGAACCGCCAGCAGGAGCTGCAGGCCGTGCTCCAAAAGCTGGAGCAGACGGGCGAGGTCGCGCGCATCAAGGGCAACCGTTACATCCTGCCGCGCGAGGCGGATTTGATCCCCGGGCGCATCCGCATGAACCGCGCCGGCAAAGGTTTTCTCCAGCCGGAAGATTCCTCGATCAAGGAAATCGCCATCGCCGAAAGCGCCACCGGCACGGCCTTGCACGAAGACCGCGTGCTGGTGCGCCGCGACGTGCGCCGGAAAAGTTTTCGCGACGGCGACCAGGACACCGGCACGGTGGTCAGAATTTTGGAGCGCCAGCGCACGCAGATCGTCGGCACGTTGGAGCAGAGCAAGCAGTTTCTCTTTGTCATTCCCGATGATCCGCGCATCCCCCACGATGTTTATGTGACGCCGCCGCGCGATGTGGGCCGGCCCGCGCGCGTGGGCGACAAGGTGGTGGTCGAACTGCGCGAATGGGAATCACGCAACTCCAATCCCGAAGGAGACATCGTGGAAGTCCTCGGCGCGCCGGATGAGGAGGGCGTGGACATGCTGTCCGTGCTGCGCCAATACGATTTGCCGCTGCATTTTCCCAAGGCGGTGCTCGCCGAGGCGCACGCCACCGGCTCGGTGGTCTGCGGAAAAGACCTGGCCGGCCGCCTTGATTGCCGCCTGCACCAGGTCGTCACCATTGATCCCGACGACGCGAAGGATTTCGATGACGCGATCTGTCTGCAGCGCGTGTCGCCGGAGCAATGGCGGCTCTGGGTTCACATCGCGGACGTGTCCCATTACGTCAGGCCCGGCACGGCGCTCGACGAAGAGGCGCGCAAACGCGGCAACTCCACCTATCTCGTGGACCGTGTCATCCCGATGCTGCCGGAGGCGTTGAGCAACGAGCTGTGCTCGCTCAAACCGGACGTGGACCGGCTGACGAAATGCGTGGAATTTCTCGTGTCGAACGACGGGCGCGTGCTGAGCACGAAGTTTCATTCTGCCGTCATCCATTCGCAACGCCGCTTCGCCTACGCGCAGGTGCTGGAGATTTTGCAGCGCGCGCCGGCGCCCGACCCGATTGAGCAGATGCTCCATCAGGCGCATGTGCTCGCGCAGAAAATCCGCCGGCTGCGGTTCAAGGCCGGCTCGCTGGATCTTGATTTTCCCGAAACGAAAATCCGGCTGGACGAGCACGGGAAAATTTTGCGCATCGAGAAAAACGAGAACGACGTGTCGCACCAGCTGGTCGAGGAATTCATGCTGCTCGCGAACGAGGCCGTGGCCGCGCGCCTGATGAGCCTGCGCATGCCCGCGATTTACCGGGTTCACGAGGAGCCGGACGCGCGCCGGTTGCAGGAATACCGGCAGGACGTGCTGAGCCATCATATTCCGTGCGGCAACTTGAGCCAGCCCGCCGAGGTGCAGCGGCTGTTGAACAAGCTCGGCACGCTCCCGCTCGGCGCGGCGCTGAAGATTGGCTTCCTGAAATCGCTCATGCGGGCGCGTTATGCGGTCGAGCCGCTGGGGCATTACGGCCTGGCCAAGAAAAAATACACGCACTTCACCTCGCCCATCCGCCGCTATGCCGACCTCGTGGTGCATCGCGCGCTGTTCGATAAAAATGCGGCGAAAGACGGCGCGCTGAAGGAAATCGCCGAACACATTTCCGTCACCGAGCGCAACTCCGCCGACGCCGAGCGCGACAGCAAGGACGTGAAGCTGTTCGCCTTTTTGAAGGCGCAGCTGGTCTCCGGCGCGCCGCAAAAATATCCCGCGCTCGTGACCGACGTGCGGAACTTTGGTTTCTTCGTGGACGTGCCCGGCCTGGCGATGAGCGGGCTTGTGCCCTTGTCGCTGGTGGAGGATGATTTTTTTGTGTTCAACGAGGCGCGTCGCAACCTCGTGGGCCGCCGCACGCGGCGCGTGATCCAGCTTGGCGACCGGCTCACCGTGCAGGTGGCGAAGGTGGATTCGTTCAAAAAACAGGTGGATTTCCGCCTTGCCGTCGAGGCCCGCAAACCAGCCGCCCCGCGTCCGCCGGCCTCCCGGCAGTTCACGCAGCGTCCGCCGGCGGCCCGGCCGGACGCGCAACGCCCGGCCCCGGCGCGCCCGGACAATTCCCGGAGGCAGGGGACGCGCCCGGCGGGGATGCGCCCCTCGTCTTCGCAACTGCCGGTCTCGCAGCGGCCCTTGATCAAATCAAGCGGCAGCCGCAGGTTTTCCAGGCATCGTCGTTGAGGCGAGGCGAAACCATCGGGAGAGAAATGGTTTTGGCCGGGATGATCCACGGTAACTCCTTGCCCGTCCGGCCCGGACCAACCCTGGGCTGAGGGATGGAATCCCGTTGGGATTCGGGAGGTTTTGTTTTATTTCACATTCAGTCTCTTGAGTTCAGACGAAATGATAGGAGAAACAAATCGGACTGTGGCATTGCTGTTCCCAAAATCGGCAACGGCTTCCAATTCGGCAAAGGGGGATATAAATTCTGAAGGCACATCATTTGTCGGCACTTGTCCAAAGACGCCATCGCCATAACAAGGTGTGATTTTCGTGATAGTAAATGTCTTGACGGTCGCCAGGGTTTTAAGTCTTTGAAAATACGTTTCCTCATCGGGGTTTGGCAGCACAATGATTCTATGCGCCCGCAGGCAGGCGATGATTTGTTGCGGGCTGGCCGCCTTTTCCAGACGGTTGGTCTCCAGATTGGGCCACACCAGCGAAAAGGAGCGAATCTGCCCACGGCTGCCAAACTCAACCGCAAAACCATCCGAGGCACTATCGGCATCGCCAAAAAATCCGATCCCATTCAATTTTCGGGATAAAAAGATTCCACGCGCACAAACACCGTTTGTCAAAGTCTGGTCGCCACCGGTGGCATTTGATGAGGCATAAACTGGCTTCGGAATCAAGTATGCCGGAGGTAAGCCAAATCGGGCGGCATATTCAAACGCCCGCTTCGTGACGGTTTCATCGTCTGGAACATTGTTCGTCGCCAGATTTTGATCGGGCGATGAAAAAGAAATGGTTGTGGAAGCTGGTTGAATTGAAAAAATGCTAAAACTCATGCCGCCGGGATTGGGTGCGCTCCAAATGTAGAAAGCATTTGTGGAAGGTTTCGGAAATCCCCTGTCCTGCAATGAAGCGAGCATGACCGCATTGGAAATGACCGTTGCCAAGAACGGTTGCTGCGGCAGTCTTTTGTAAATCCAGAAATTTTTAGGCAGGAGGTTTGTTGGTGCTTCCCACAGAATTTCTGTGTTCGTTGAAAAACTCGGCGAAAACCTCTCCAATGAATTGGCGGCATCAGCAAATGAAGAAACCCCCGCAGCCAAAATCGCTGCGAGCAGAGCAAGTTTATTCATGGCCAGTTAATTTACAGCTTCAAGTCCGCATCCGTCACCGCGCCGAGGGAGGCGCTGGTGACGTGGGCGGCGTATTTGGCCAGCACGCCGCGCGTGTAGCGGGGTGCGGGCTTCCTCCACGCCTTGCGGCGCGCGGCCAGTTCCTTCGCGGGAATGGCCAGCGTCAGCTCCCGCTTCTCGGCGTCAATGCGGATGGGGTCGCCGTTCTTCACCAGCGCAATCGTCCCGCCCACGTAAGCCTCCGGCGTGATGTGCCCCACCACGAAGCCGTGGCTGCCGCCGCTAAAACGTCCGTCGGTGATGAGCGCCACGTCTTTGCCGAGTCCCTTGCCCATGATGGCCGAGGTGGGCGAAAGCATTTCCCTCATGCCAGGCCCGCCCTTCGGTCCTTCGTAGCGGATGACGATGACGTGGCCTTTCTTGACTGTGCCGTTGAGAATGGCCTTCATCGCCTTTTCCTCGGAATCAAACACGATGGCCTTGCCTTCAAAGTGCAGACCTTCCTTGCCGGAAATCTTCGCGACCGCGCCGTCGCTGGCGAGATTGCCGCGCAGGATGACCAGATGGCTGTCTTTCTTGATGGGATTGTCGAAGCCGTGAATGATCGTCTGTGTGGGCGGATACGGTTTCACGTCGCGCAAGGTCTCGGCCATCGTCTCGCCGGTGACGGTGAGCGCGTCGCCGTGGAGCAGTTTCTTGTCGAGCAGCATTTTCATCAGCGGCCGGATGCCGCCGATGGCGACAACTTCGGACATCAAATGTTTGCCGCTCGGTTTCAAGTCGGCCAGCACCGGCACGCGTTTGCCGATGCGCGTGAAGTCGTCAATGGTCAGCTTCACCTTCGCCGCGTGCGCGATGGCGAGCAGGTGCAGCACCGCGTTCGTCGAACCGCCGAGCGCGATGACCACGGTGATGGCGTTCTCAAAGGCTTTCTTGGTGAGGATGTCGAGCGGCTTGATGCCAAGCTGCAGCATCTTGACGACGGCGGCACCGGCACGCCGGCAATCGGCGAGCTTTGCGGGCGACACGGCGTTCTGCGCGGAGCTGTTCGGCAAACTCATGCCGAGCGCTTCGATGGCGCTGGCCATGGTATTGGCGGTATACATGCCGCCGCAGGAACCGGCGCCGGGAATGGCGCATTGTTCGACGGCTTGAAATTCCTGGTCCGTGATCTTGTGGTTCGCGTGCGCGCCGATGGCCTCGAACACGGAGACGACGTCGAGCTTGCGCTGTTGCGGATCGCCGGTGATGCAGCCGGGCAGGATCGTCCCGCCATAAACGAACACGGCGGGGCGGTTCATGCGCGCGATGGCGATGAGCGAGCCGGGCATGTTTTTGTCGCAACCGCCGATGGCCACATAACCGTCCATGCCGGCGCAGCCCACGACGGTCTCGATGGAATCGGCGATGACCTCGCGCGAGACGAGCGAGTATTTCATGCCTTCGCTGCCCATTGAAATGCCGTCGGAAACGGTGATGGTGTTGAAGATGATCGCCTTGCCGCCGCCGGCGTTGACGCCTTTTTCGGCTTCAAGCGCGAGCTGGTCAATGTGCATGTTGCACGGCGTGACATCGCTCCAGGTGGAGGCGACGCCGATGAGCGGCTTCTTGAAATCCTCCTCCTTGAAACCGACGGGATAAAGCATGGCGCGGGCGGCGGCGCGTTCGTCACCGTCAAAAACAATGCTGGAAAAGGGGCGCAATGAGTCAGCGGATTTATTTTTCATTTCGGTAATGTTGCCAATAAACCGGTGCGGCGGCAAGTTGCGGGAGTTTACAGAAAAATAAACCTTATTCTGCGCATAAAAAAGGCTGGCTTGACGCCAGCCTTGGCCGGTCATGCGAGACTGGCTTAATGAGCGGGCATGGCCAGGCCGCCCATCTTCTTCATCATTTCAGTCTGCATCATGGTCTGCAGGTTGTCATATTTGGTGAAACCGGCCGGGGCGTCAAAAACGCCGGCGGCGGGCTTGTCGAACGAGATGTTTTTGAAAAGCATCGTGGCGCTCTGGCCCTGCTCGCCAGTCACAATTTTCACGGGAAAATCTTTCAGGTCGCCCGCGTTCCAGACGGTGGATTCGTGTCTGGCACCTTCCTTGTCGGTGACAATGACCTTGTTTTTGACGCAGTCATGGCCGTCCACGGTCTCCTTGCCGAGTTCCGTGGTTTCGACTTTGTAGCCGGCAATGTCCGCGCCGGATGCCGCGCCGGTTTGGGCCATTTCAACATAACAGTGCAGGCCGGGATAAACGAGATAGGCAAGCTTTTTGTCCGGACAGGAGATGGAAATCATCGTGTCCATGCCCATGCTCTTCAAGTGCGCGGCGGTGTCTGGCGTCATCTTGGAGCCTTGCATTTCGCTCATGTTCATTTCAAAGCTCGACTTGCCGCCGTCGAAACAGAGCTTGCCGGGCATGGTGACATTGTTGCCGGAGCGGCCGGTCGTCTGAAATTCCATCGCGGCGGAAAAGACCTGGTGGTCGCCAAAAAGTTTGTCCAGCACGCCGCCAAAGTTCGGGCCTTGCGGTTCGCCGCCGTGCGGGCCGAACTGGGCGAACGCCGGCGTGAGACCGAGGACGACGAGGCCGGCGGCAAAGAGAAAATATTTTTTCATAATGAATTGAATTAGCTTCAGGGTTGAATGACCGAGCCGGAGCCAAATGGCAAGCCGAAAGATCCGCCGCAAAAAACCGGAGTTGAAAACAGGTTTCCAACTCCGGTCGCAAAATTGCCAGACGGATTCAGCCCAGCCGCTCGCGCAGGCCGTCGAGCTGCGCGCCCAGCGCCGCCGGCAGCTTGTCGCCGAAATGCGCGTAGTTGGCGGCCACGTCGGCGATTTCTTTTTTCCAGCCGGCGATGTCCACGGCGAGCAGCTCTTTCACGCTGGCAGCGGAGATTTTCAGGCCTTTCAAATCCAGCGCGTCCGGAGCCGGCAGATTGCCGATCGCCGTTTTTTGCGCCTTGCCGGTGCCTTCGACGCGTTCGCAAATCCACTTCAGCACCCGCGAATTGTCGCCATAGCCGGGCCATAAAAACTTTCCTGCGGCGTTCTTGCGGAACCAGTTCACGAAATAAACCTTCGGCAGCTTTGCCCGGTCGGTCTTCTGCGCGAAGGAAAGCCAGTGTGCAAAATAATCGTCCATGTTGTAGCCGCAGAATGGCAGCATCGCAAACGGGTCGCGGCGCAGCACACCGGCCTTGCCGAGCGCGGCGGCGGTCGTTTCCGAGCCGCAGGCCGAACCCATGAACACGCCGTGCTCCCAGTCGAACGCCTCGTTGACGAGCGGAATCGTGTTGGGCCGGCGGCCGCCAAACAAAATTGCCGAGAGCGGCACGCCTTCGGGATTCTGCCAGTCGGGGTCAATCACCGGGCATTGCGACGCGGGCGCGGTGAAACGGGAATTGGCGTGCGCGCCCTTCCGGCCGCCGCCGGGCGTCCACTCGTGGCCTTCCCAATCAATGCCTTTCGCCGGAGCCGGAACGCCCATGTCTTCCCACCAGACGTCATTGTCCGGCGTGAGCACGACGTTGGTGAAAATGGTGTTCTTGGCGCACGCCGTGAGCGCGTGCGGATTTGATCTGGCCGAGGTGCCGGGCGCAACGCCGAAAAATCCCCTCTCCGGATTCAGCGCCCAAAGCCGGCCGTCCTTGCCGATGCGAATCCACGCGATGTCGTCGCCCAGCGTGGTGACTTTCCAGCCGGGCAGCGTCGGCTGCATCATCGCGAGATTGGTTTTCCCGCACGCGCTTGGAAACGCGGCGGCGATGTAATATTTTTTGCCGGCGGGCGAGGTCAGGCCGAGGATCAGCATGTGCTCCGCCAGCCAGCCTTCGCGCTCGGCGACCACCGACGCGATGCGCAGTGCGAGACATTTTTTGCCGAGCAGGGCGTTGCCGCCGTAACCGGAGCCGTAGGACCAGATGGAAGGCTCGTCGGGAAAGTGGACAATGTATTTTTTCTTCGGATCCGGCTCGCACGGCCAGGATACGTCCTTTTGTCCGGGCGACAACGGCGCGCCGACCGAGTGCATGCACGGAATGAATCTTCCATCCACGCCGAGCTTGTCGAGCGCCGCCTTGCCCATGCGCGTCATGATGCGCATGTTGACGACGACATAGGGCGAGTCGGAAATCTCGACGCCGATTTTGCAGAGGGGCGAATCGAGCGGCCCCATCGCGAACGGAATCACATACATCGTGCGGCCCTTCATGCAGCCCTTGAACCGTTCGAGCATCGTCTTTTTCATCTCGACCGGATCGGCCCAATGATTCGTCGGCCCGGCCTCCTCCTTGGTTTTCGAGCAGATGAACGTCCGGTCTTCCACGCGCGCCACGTCGCTCGGATGCGACCGCGCGAGATACGAGCCGGGACGTTTTTTGGCGTCGAGCCTCGTGAGCGTCCCGCTTTTCACCATTAAATCGCACAGCGCGTGGTTCTCGGCCTCGGAGCCGTCGCACCAATGGACGGTGGCCGGCTCGCAGAGACGGGTCATTTCCTGCACCCAGGCGGCGAGTTTTTGGTTGGCGGTGACGGGACTGTTCAATTGTGTCTTCGACATAATTTGTTTTTACAATTCATTAAAACCAATGGCTGGATAAAATGCCAGTTAATGCCGGTCAGGACAATGTCAGAAATTGAAATTCTGCGCGGATTTTTTGCCGTCGCCGTTTTTTCGACGGTGTGATAAGGTGAAAGTCATGGCTGCCGAGCCTGCCAAAGAAACCGACAACCGCCCGCATCGCGAACCGGAGAAATGCCTTGCGCGTTCGCTGGCCGACACGCTCGCCGAGGAGCCGTCGCTGGAGGCGGTGACGATTGACCGCGCCCGCCAGAAAATATCCGTCGCCACGCTGGGCCGCGCCGACGTGGGCAAACTCACCGAACGCCTCACGCACGAACTCACCGCCACGCGGCCCGCCGCCGCCGAACAGCACTGCAGCCTGCTCGCCGGCGCAAATGACTGCGCCACCTGCCGCCAGCCGCTCTCCGAAACCGAGCGCAAAAAAATCACCATCCGCACCGAGGGCGACACCACGACCATCGCGCGCGTCACCTGTCCGACCGCGCCGACCTTCTGGCGCTGGCTCGACCTGCCGTTGCCGCGCATCGAGCCGCGCGACATCGAATTGGAACTGGACGACGAGGAGCATCACGCCGACGAATGGAAGCTGCAGCTTGCCGCCGCGATCCTCTGCGGCGTGTGCGGCCTGCTGGCGGCGTTCGTCGTGCCCGCGCCGCTCAAAACCACCGCGTTCGCCGCCGCCTATCTCGCCGGCGGATTTTTCCCGGCGGAGGAAGCCCTGGAGCGGCTGCAAAAGCGTGTGCTGGACATTCATTTTCTGATGCTCGCCGTGGCCGTCGGTGCGGCGGGCATCGGTGCGTGGGCGGAAGGCGCGACGCTGCTGTTTTTATTTTCATTTTCCGGCGCGCTGGAGCATTACGCGCTCGGGCGCACGCAAAAGGAAATCCGTTCCCTGTTCCGCGACGCGCCGAAAACAGCCACCGCCATTGACGCGGCGGGCAATGAAAAAGAGGTTTCCGTCCAAAGCCTGCGGCCCGGCGCGCGCCTGCTCATCAAGCCCGGCGCGCAGTTTCCCGCGGACGCGGAAATCGCCAAGGGCACAACTGCGGCGGACGAATCCAATCTCACCGGCGAGGCCGCGCCCGTGAAAAAAGCCGTCGGCGACACCGCGCTCGCCGGGACCATCAACTTGTGGGGCGCGGTCGAAGTGGTCGTCATCCGGCGCGCGTCCGAAAGTTCGCTGCAAAAAATCATCACGCTCATCAAGGAAGCCCAGCAGCGGAAGGCGCCCGCGCAGCAGTTTGCCGACAAGTTCAGCACCGTTTACACCTACGGCGTCCTCGGCCTTTCGCTCGCGATGTTTTTCGTCTGGTGGCTCGGCTTTCACCTGGCGGCGTTCGCCTCCAACGTCGAATCGCACAGCGCCTTTTACCGGACCATGACGCTGCTGGTCGTTTCGTCGCCGTGCGCGCTCGTGCTGTCCATTCCGTCGGCGGTGCTGGCGGCGATCGCCTTCGGCGCGCGGCACGGCATTTTGTTTCGTGGCGGCGCGGCGGTGGAAAAACTCGCCTCGGTCAACATCGTCTGCCTCGACAAGACGGGCACGCTGACCACCGGCGAACTGCGGGTTGAAAAAGTCGAAAGCTTTCCGCCAGGACGCGAACCGGAAATCGCGCGGCTGGCCTACTCGCTGGAAAAATTGTCCACGCATCCGCTCGCCCGCGCCATCACGCGCCACGGCAAGCAGCAGGGCCTCGCGGCCATCCAGTTCGGGCATTTTGAATCCGTGACCGGCCACGGCCTCCGCGCGGACTGGAACGGCGTGCCGTGCTCGCTTGGCGGACGCGACTGGTTTGAGCCGGGCCGCCACGCGGCCACGCTCGCGCGGGTGCCGGCGACCGACGCCGGTTTTTCCGAGATCTGGATTGACGCGGGCGATCTGCTGGGCCGCGTCATTTTGCGCGACGACATCCGCCCGCAGGCGGCGGCGGTCATTACTGAACTGCGCGAGGAGGGTTTGCGCAGTGTCGTGCTGACCGGCGACCGCAAGGCTGCCGCCGAACATCTGCGCAGCGAACTGAAGCTTGATGACGTCCGCGCCGAGCTGAAGCCGGATCAGAAAGTCGCCGTCATCCGCGAATTGAGCGGGCAGGGGGGACACGTCGCCATGATTGGCGATGGCGTGAACGACGCGCCGAGCCTGGCCGCCGCGCACATCGGCGTGGCGATGGGCGCGCGCGGTTCCGACGCCGCGCTGGAACAGGCCGACGTGGTGCTCATGCACGACCGTCTGGAAAATTTTCTCGCCGCCTTCCGCCTGAGCCAGCGCGCCCGCGCCATCATCCGGCAGAATCTTTTCATCTCGCTCGGCACCGTCGTGGTGCTGGTGGCATTTGCGATGCTCGGCAGAATTCCGCTGACCCTCGGCGTGGTCGGCCACGAAGGCAGCACCCTGGTCGTGGTGATGAACAGCCTGCGCCTGCTCTTCGGCGGCGGGCGAAAATCGTGATTGTCCTTATTCTCAAATTTGTGCGCTCCGCGCCGGACAGTCCCGGATCTCCGGTGCAGGACGGGTTTCAGTGTGCCGTTCAGTCCCGCCGGGTTGCGCCAGACCAATTTTTCCGCCCGGTGCTTTTGCTGTAAAGCGGGCCTGGCGATTTTTGTTTCTACAGTCATTTTCTGCTCGCAGGTTCTTTTCCGTTCGCGTATTTAACCGGCCATTAGGACTGGCTTTCCCATGGTTGTTTTTCTCAACGGACAGTTTTTGCCGGAAGCGGACGCGGTCGTGCCTTTGAACGACCGTGGTTTTCTGCTGGGCGACGGCTTGTTTGAAACGACGCGCGTGGCGCAGGGACGTCCGTTCCGTCTGGCGCAGCATTTGGAACGGCTCGCGCGCGGGGCGGATTTTTTCAAAATCAAGCTGCCGTTTTCACCGGAGGAAATTCAAAAATTTGCCGGGGAGCTGGTCGGGAAAAATGATCTGGCCGAGGCGATTTTGCGGGTGACGCTGACGCGCGGAGCCGGGCCGCGCGGCTATTCGACCGCCGGCGCGGACCGGCCGACATTGGCAATGACGTTGCATCCCCTGCCACCGCAAAATGCTGAAGAGCCGTTGCAGTGGAGCCTGATGACTTCGTCGTTCCGCATCCCGGCGGGCGACCCGCTGTCAGCGTTCAAGAGCACGAGCAAAGTTCTGAACGTGCTGGCGCGGGCCGAGGCGGCGGAGAAGGGCGTGGATGAAGCCCTGCTGTTGAATGCCAACGGCGAGGTGGCGGAGACGGCGGGCGGAAATTTGTTTTGGATTTATCACGATAAAATCTGCACCGTGCCGGCGGGCCGCGGCGTGCTGCCGGGGATCACGCGGGCGGTCGTGCTCGAAATCTGCCAGTCGCTCGGCCTCGAAACCGCCAAACGTGTCATCAAGCCGGAAATGTTGCGCAACGCGGAGGGGATTTTTGTGACGCAAAGCGCGTTCGGAGTCATTCCGGTGGCGGCCTTCGATGGCCTGCCGGTGCCGCCGTCGCCACTCGTGGATCAAATCGCCAGTGCCTACAACGAAATGCTGACATGTGAATAAAATTAACAGTTGGCATTAGCCGGAATCAAATCGTCTTTACTCCCCTTGATATTCCGCATCAGTGGGGCATATGATTAAACATCAACCACGAGGTGATTTATGCCAGACGCAAATGCCAGCCTTGATCGTTGTTTCTCCTTCATCAACAGCCACACCCTTGCGTCGGCACCGGCCGGTGCCGAGCCGGGTGTCCGCCGCGCCGTCACCATTTCCCGGCAGGCCGGCTGCGGGGCGTTGCTGGTCGCCGGGAAACTGGCCCAATATCTGGATCAACACTCGCCGCAGGCTGGCGCGGCGTGGACCGTGTTCGACCGGGAACTTATGGACCGGGTGCTGGCCGACCACAACCTGCCAAAATATCTCGCCCAGTTTTTGCCCGAGGATCGCGCGTCTCAGATTGAAGACACGCTGGCCGATATTTTTGGCGTGCATCCGCCGACGCACACGGTGGTGCAGCAGACCGCCGAGACGTTGTTGCAGCTCGCCGAACTGGGCAATGCGATTCTCATCGGCCGCGCGGGAAACATCGTCACGGCAAAACTGCCGAACGTCCTGCATGTCCGCCTCGTCGCGCCGCTGGAGGATCGCATTGAGCGGATCTGCCGCGATGACCTCAAGACGCCGGTCGAGGCGAGAAGGTTTTGCCTGGAAGAGGAGCAGGCGCGAACCCGTTATGTGAAAACCTATTTCCGCGCCGACATCAATGACCCGCTGCAATATCATCTCATCCTCAACACCAGCCGGGTCGGTTGTGAAAATGCCGCGCGGGTCATCGGCGATTCGGTGCTGAAACTGGGCCGGTGATTGCACTTGGGTTGGGCGGATGACTGTGTCTAAATGGCTGGGTGCCAATTCTGGAAAGAGCCTCTTCCAAGCGCCGCAGCCGGGCCGCTGACTTTCTGGCGGTGTTGCTGCTGCTCGTCATCGTGGCGGGCGCCGGGTGGCTGTGGTGGCACGAAAAACATCCGGCCAAGACTTCCCGGCGGCGGGCGGCCCCGGTGGTGCAGACGGTGAAAAAACCGCAGCCGAATCCGTCGGTGCTCCCGTCACCGTCGCTCGTGGAAAAAAGAACGGAGCCGCCGGTGGAAAAACCAGGGCCGGGGCCGGCCGTGGTTTCAGCAAACGCGCCGGCTTTGCTTCCGGCCCGGCCCGCAGAATTTTTCCGCCCGGTGCGAAGCCCGCTGGAGGCGCAGATCGCGCTGGCGCGGCGCGTGATTTCGCCCGGCTCGATTGATGGCGCATTCGGATCGCAGACGCGTGCAGCCATCGCGGCGTTTCAGCGCTCGCAAAAATTATTTGAAAGCCGCGCACTTGACACCAACATCCGGACTTTGCTGGCGCTTGGCGTGCCGTTGCTCACGGATTACGTCGTGACGACGAATGACCTCGCCCGCCTTCAGCCGCTGGGCAAAACGTGGCTGGCCAAATCACAGCAGTCCGCGCTGGATTATGAAACCGTTTTGGAGCTCGTCGCGGAAAAAGCCCACGCGCATCCGGGGCTGATTCAGAAATTAAATCCCGAGGTGAACTGGACGGGGGTGACGGCCGGAACCATTTTGAAAATTCCCGACGTGGATTATCCGGAGCCGGACGGCAAGGCGGCGTTTGTCGTCATTCATTTGTCCGGGAAATTTCTGGAGGCGTTCGGCACGGAGACAAACCTGCTGGCGCATTTTCCGTGCAGCATCGCGGCCAAAGTTGAAAAGCGGCCGGTGGGCGAACTGCATGTCGTCGTCATTGCGCCCAATCCGAATTACACGGTGAACCCGGAACTGTTCCCCGAATCGGCGGAGTTGCAGGCGCTTGGACACAAACTGGTTTTGCCGCCCGGCCCGAACAATCCCGTCGGCGTCGCGTGGATCGGCCTGGACAAACCGGGCTACGGCATGCACGGCACGCCCAGCCCGGAGCAGATCGGCCACACGGCATCGCACGGTTGTTTCCGGCTGGCCAATTGGGATGCGGAATATCTGGTGAAACTGGTCTGGATCGGAATGCCCGTGGAAGTGGTTCCGTGATCGGTCACAGTTCCGTTTTTTGTCGGAAATTATCATTGCCCGGCGGCGCGGTTTGCCCTAGCAATGTAGCAGTTCAAACAAAGGAAATTATTATGACAACTGGAATTGTATTGGCGGAACCGGCAACGCTCGCGCTGGGCATGATTGCCCTGATTGTTCTCGGCGGGCTGCTCGTCGTGGCCATCATCGTTGGCGTGATGGTCATGGGCGTTTACAACAAGCTCGTGACCATGCGCAACCGCTACAAGAATGCCTACGCGCAAATTGATGTGCAGCTCAAGCGCCGCTACGACCTCATCCCGAATCTGGTCGAGACCGCGAAAGGCTACATGGCGCACGAACGCGGCACGCTCGAAGCCGTCACGACGGCGCGCAACATCGCCTATGCCGCTTCCAAAGCTGCGGCGGCAAATCCCGGTGACGCGGCGGCGATGAAAAATCTGACGGCGGCGGAAACCGGCCTCGGCGGCACGTTGAGCCGGCTGATGATGGTCTCCGAGCAGTATCCCGACCTGAAGGCCAATCAAAACATGATGCAGCTCACCGAGGAGCTGACCTCGACGGAAAACAAAATCTCCTTCGCGCGGCAGGCCTACAACGATTCCGTGATGACCTACAACACCGACCGCGAAGTGTTCCCGAGCAACCTCATCGCCAACACGTTCAACTTCGGCCCGGCGGAGCTGTTTGTCGTGGACAAGCCGGAGCAGAAGGACGCGCCGAAGGTTTCGTTCTCGTAATCCTTGCCGCAGCCGGCGTGAGGAGGCGCTTCCGTTTCCAGATGGAATTGAGCCTCGTCAACCTGGCTGTTGTAGAAAATCCAAATGGACTTTTTCGCGCGACAAGATCGGGCCCGCCGCAAAACCAAGTGGCTGGTTCTTTATTTCATCATCGCCGTCGCGCTGCTCATCGGGGCGGTTTACTTCATCGCGCTGCTGGCTTTTGCCGGCGTTCAGGCCAAGCAGCACCAGGCCTACGACGCCGCGCCGGTGTTGTTCGCCTTGTGGAACCCGACGGTTTTTCTCGGCGCAACCTTCGGCGTGCTCGCGGTGATTTTTCTCGGCAGCGCCTATAAAATAAATGAGCTGGCCGCTGGCGGCAGCGCCGTGGCGACACTGATGGGCGGACGGCTGGTGAGTCAGACCACCGCCGACGCGAACGAACGCAAGCTGCTCAATGTCGTCGAAGAAATGGCCATCGCGTCCGGCGTGCCGATGCCGCAGGTGTATGTGCTGGAGGATGAGCGCGGCATCAACGCCTTCGCCGCCGGCCATTCCACCGGCGACGCCGCCATCGGCGTGACGCGCGGCTGCATCGAAATGCTTTCACGCGACGAACTGCAGGGCGTCATCGGCCATGAATTCAGCCATATTTTGAACGGCGACATGCGGCTGAACCTCCGGCTCATCGGCATCATTTTCGGACTGCTTTGCATCGCCACGATTGGGCGCGTGTTGCTATACGCCCGCAGCAGCAACAGCCGCGACAAGAATCCGCTGCCGATTCTCGGTCTCGCATTGATCGCGCTCGGAGCCATCGGCGTTTTCTTTGGCCGGCTGATCCAGGCCGCCGTCAGCCGCCAGCGCGAATTTCTTGCCGACGCTTCGTCGGTGCAGTTCACGCGCAATCCCGGCGGCCTGTCCGGCGCGCTCCAAAAAATCGGACGTTACAGCTACGGTTCCAAGCTGCAATCCAACCACGCGCCGGACCTGTGCCACATGTTTTTTGGCAACGGCCTGGGCGAGCCTCTCTTTGGCGCGATGGCGACGCATCCGCCGATTCCCGACCGCATCCGCGCGATTGACCCGGCCTGGGACGGAAAATTCCCGCCGCTTCAGGCGGAGCAGATTGAAACCGTGAAACGCGCCGCCATCTCTGAATGGAAACACACGCGCCAGCCCATGCCGGAAATTTTCGGCGGCGTTCTCGGCGGAACCATCATTGCCGGCGGCGTGGACCGGCCGCCGGTGATCCGCTCCACTTCCGTGCTGCCCAATCTCGGCAACCCCAGTCCGCTGCATCTGAAATACGCCGAGCAGCTCCGCGCCGCCCTGCCGGAAAATCTCCGGGCCGCCGCGCGCGAGCCGCTCGCCGCCACCGCCCTGATTTATGCGCTGCTGCTGGATGCCGGCGAAAAACTGCGCGCGGAGCAGCTCGCGGAAATCGCCCGTCGCACTTCCAGTTCGGTTTCTGAAAAAGCCGCCGCGCTGTTTCCGGAGGTTTTCGTCGTGGCCCGCCGCGCGCGGCTGCCGCTGGTGAACCTCGCCCTCGGTGCGCTGCGCAACTTGCGGCCCGGGGAGTTCAAATCATTTTCAGAGACATTGAAATGGCTCGCCGGCAGCGACGGGAAAGTGGAGTTGTTTGAATTCGTCCTGCAAAAAATCGTGCTGCATCACCTGGCCCCGAATTTTGAGGGCCGGCGTCCGGCGACGGTGCAATTTTACACGCTCAAGCCGCTCGTGCCGGACTGCGCCGTGGTTTTGTCCGCGCTGGCCGGCGCCGGCAGCAGCGATGCGGCGGAAGTTCAAAAAGCCTTTGACGCCGGCTCGCCGTATCTGCGCGCGCCCGCCGATGTGCCGCTGGCCTTGCTGCCGCCGGGACAATGCGGCGTGGACCCGATTGACGCCGCGCTGAACCGGCTGGTTCAGGCCGTGCCGGTCATCAAAAAAAATCTGATTGAAGCCTGCGTCCACGTCGTCGGCGCGGACGGCGTGATTGTTGAGAGCGAGGCCGAACTGCTCCGCGCCATCGCCGACACGCTGGACTGCCCGATTCCACCGCTGGGCGTGGACAACGAGTTATGACAAGCGCTGAACTCCGGTCTGGCTGGTCAAAAGGTTGTTGCTGGCGGCGGTTCAATTTGCAAACCGGCGGTCCCGGAATTACGCACGCAATTCCGCATTCAACTGTGTCTTGAGCGCATCCAGAACCTTGGCGTGCGCATGGTTTACATCCGCATCGGTCAAGGTCTTGTCGGCGGCGCGGTAGGTGAAGGCATACGCCAGGCTCTTCCGGCCTTCGGGAACGCCTTTGCCCCGGAACACGTCGAACAGATTCATGCTTTCCAGATTCGCCGGTTTGGCCTGCTTGACGGCCTGCAAGACGGACTCGTGCGTCGTGGCTTCCGGCACCAGCATCGCCACGTCGCGGCGGCTCGAAGGGAATTGCGGCAATGCCTTGAAGGCCTTCGCCGGATTGCGTTTTGAAATCAGCAGATCCAGATTAAATTCCGCGAGGAACACCGCGTCGCGCAAATCGTATTTCTTGGCGAGCGCCGGCAGCAGCTGGCCGAGTTCGCCCAGCGGCAGTTTCCCGCCGAGCGTCACCGCAGCGGATTCGAGGAACCACGCCGTGCTTTCCGCGCGCCTGCCGAACACCACGCCGCGCAAACCGAGCTGCGCCAGAAACTCCTCGACCAGGCCCTTCAAATCATAGGCGTCGAACTTGGCGTCGCGTTCCTCGCCGCTCCAGAAGGGCAGGGCGCGCTGGCCGGTGAGGGCGATGGCCACGCTGCGGTTTTCCCTGGTCTGGCCGTTCACGTTTTTGAACACGCGGCCGATTTCAAACAACGTCACGTCGTAATTTTTCCGGCTGACATTGTGCCGCAGCGAGTGAATCAACCCCGGCACCAAGCTCGGCCGCAGCACGTCCATGTCGCTGCTCAAAGGATTCGCGAGCAAAACAATTTCTTCTGGCTTCTGGCTTCTGGCTTCTGGCTTCGCAATCAGCGTCTGTCCCTGCGCCTCGTCCAGGCCGAGTCCGGCGAGAATGCGGCGCACGTCGCTGATCTGGTCGTAAACGGAGTCAAAGGCGTTGGCGCCGAGCGCGCCGCGCGGGGGCGTGGCGGGAATCTTTTCCACGCCGGACAGCCGGCCCACTTCCTCAATCAGATCCACCGCGCGCTTCAGGTCCACGCGCCAGCTTGGAAGCTTGAAGGTGCAAACGCCGGGCGACTGCTCGGTGACTTCCAAGCCGAGCCGGGTGAGAAACGAAATCTGTTCCGCGTGCGAGATGCCGATGCCGAGCAGGTCCTTTGACCTCGCAAAGTGCAGCGTGAGCGTTTTTGCCTTGGCCGGCTCTGGATAAACATCCACCACATCCCCGGCCAGCCCGCCGCCCGCCGTTTCCAAAATCAACTGCGCCGCGCGCCGGCCGGCCCAGTCGCAGATGCCGATGTCCGCGCCCCGCTCGTAACGGTAGCTGGCATCGGTGCGCAGACCGGCCTGCTTGCTCGTGCGCCGGATGTTCACCGGCGCGAAATACGCGCTCTCGATGAGCACGTCCACGGTCGAGTCGTTGATCTCCGTGTTCGCGCCGCCCATCACGCCGGCGAGCGCGATGCCTTTTTGCTCGTCGGCGATCAACAGCATTTCGTTCGTCAGTGTGCGCTCCTGATTGTCGAGCGTCTTGAATTTTTCCCCGGCGGCGGCACGGCGCACGACGATGGTCGGCTTGCCCTCCGCGCTTTTGGCGATGAGATGATAGTCAAACGCGTGCAGCGGCTGGCCGGTTTCGAGCATGACGTAATTCGTCACGTCCACCACGTTGCTGATGCTGCGAAGCCCGACTTTCTCCAAGGTGTCGCGCAACCACGCTGGGCTTGGCCCGACTTTCACGCCCTTGATGACGCGCGCCGTGTAACGCGGGCAAAGCTCCGCGTCTTCAATGCGCACCGCGACAAGTTCATTTGCTTTGTAGCGGCGGTCTGTGACCGCCGCCGGCGCTGACACAGCGCCGTTACAGTCTGGAATCCGCAGCGCATTCCCCGTCAGCGCCGCGATTTCGCGCGCGATGCCGATGACGCTGTTCAAGTCCGGCCGGTTTGGCGTGACTTCCAAATCATAGACCACGTCGCCGCCACTGCGGCCGAGATATTCAGCGAACGGCTGTCCGACCTTGGCGTCCTCGCGCAGGATGAGCAGGCCGTCCACCTGATCCGGCAGGCCAAGTTCCTGCGGCGAGCACATCATGCCGTGCGATTCCACACCGCGAATCTTGCCGACCTTGATGGTGAACGGCTCTTTCTCGCCGGGCTTGGGCGGCAACGACGCGCCGGGCAGGATGAGCGGCACCTTGTCGCCGGCCTTGAAATTCTGCGCGCCGCAGACGATCTGCCGTTCGCCCGTGCCGTCGTTGACGCGGCAGACGGAGAGTTTGTCGGCGTTGGGGTGCTTGTCGCGCGTGATGACCTGCGCCACGACGATGCCCTCGAACGCGGCGGCGATCTTCTGCACGCCCTCGACTTCGAGGCCGAGCATGGTGAGCCGCTCGGTCAATTCCTCGGGCGACCAGTTGAAATCAACGTATTGTTTGAGCCAGTTAAGGGTGACTTTCATTTTTAGGAAAACTTGAATGTGCCTTGCGCGTCAACTTTCTTTCTTTGCGAGCCAAAACTCTTTGACCTTCTCGAATTTGCCGATTCGCTTGTTAATCTTCACAATTTCGCGCGGGTAAAATTGAAGAACATTGTCGCAAAATTCAAGCATCCAAGAACGGCGCGATTTTGTTGAATCAATTTCAATGTGCTTGGAGTTGGCAATTTGAATTTGGCCTGCGCCAAGTGCGCCAAGCGTTAGGCAACTCCATTTCAAATATTCAATTGGAACGAAATGCACTTTGCTTACATTCACCTTTGTTCCGGTCACACTGTATTTCACCATCAGCATGACGAAGAAATTGGCATCATCTTCGTAAAAGCGCGCCAGCCGATCCACCGAAGTCAGATTCGGCATATTGAATGCCGTTTCTTCGCGGTGGGTTTTCACATCCACAACGTAGTAATTGTTGGGCTTGTCTTTGAAGGCCAGATCCGCCATCGCCCGTCGCGCAAAACTTGCCGAATACTCGCCGCCATGTTCGCCAAGAATTCCCTCAAAGTTATCTTCAATGATGGATTGAATCGCATCACCAGCCGCACGCGTGCTTTCCACAGTGTCGGCTGAAAGAAAATCCGCCTGTGAGTTCAATAGGCGCATAACTTTTTCCTCGATTGTTTTGTAAGCGCCGGAAGTGAAAATGGGGGATTTCATTTTTTATGCTTTGTGTGGACTTTGTATGGAGTCGGCTTTTCAAATAAAGCCGGTTGAAGCGACAAATCTTCTTTTCCTTCGCGGGTCTGCATATTCAAAGTGTTGCGTTCCCAAAAGACGCCGCCGGAATAGCCCTGGATGTTTTTCTCGTAGCCGGCCAGTTCGACTCGTTTGGCCGCCCAACTCGCGTAATTCTCATCGAGTTCAATGCCGAGAAAATTCCGGCCTAGTTTTTTGGCGACGGCTGCGGTTGTTCCTGAACCAAGAAACGGATCGAATACAAAATCACCGGAGCGCGAACTGGCGAGAATCAGTTTGGCGATTAACTTTTCCGGCTTTTGTGTCGGATGATCAGTGTTCTCCGACATGGACCAAAACGGCACGGTCAAATCCGTCCAAAGATTTGAAGGGTGCGTCAGCCGGAAATCGCCTTCATGAGTTTCTTCCCAGTCTTTGGGAAAACCATTCTCCTTGTATGGCGCGATGACTTTGCGTTTGAGTTTCACAGCCTCAACATTGAAATAATAATTATCCGACAAGGTGCAAAACCAAATGTCCTCGCTCGCATTCTTCCAATTTGTTTTTGCGCCACGACCTTTTTCCCGCTCCCAAGTGATTCGATTGCGGACAATAACATGGCGTTCCAAAACACGCTGCAATGCCGCTGACGACTTCCAATCACCGCAGGCGTAAATTGTTGCCGTCGGTTTAAGCAGCGGCAACAGCCTTGCAAACCAGCTTTCAAACCATTTTTCGTATTCCGCGAGCGTCATTTCGCGGAAGGTCTCGCTGCCAAATTTCTTCGTCAGGTTGTAAGGCGGATCGATAATTAACAAATCAACAAACGCCTTTGGCAGGGTTGGACAGATTTCAAATGCGTCGCCACAAATAATTTGATTTGTCAGGTCGTCCAAATTATTCGAGAGCGGCGAACGCAAAAGCTTTTCAGCAAAGAAAACCTTTTCCGCATCGGTCAAGACAATCGTGCGGTTGCGCGGCGCTCTTTGCTTTGAATTATACATATTAAAACTGTTTCAAGAACCGCACGTCGTTTTCGTAGAAGAGGCGGATGTCGTTGATGCCGTAGCGGAGCATGGCGATGCGTTCGATGCCAAAGCCGAACGCCCAGCCGGTCCACACTTCGGGATCGTAGCCGACGGTCTCGAACA
>CAYVGC010000051.1:0-27741 GCA_964449815.1 uncultured Bifidobacteriaceae bacterium | reverse complement strand
TGTTAAGTTTCATCCCGAGAGTCATCCGACCTATTTTAAGCCACGACTCTTTCTGGTGAACAATACCGATGGGGATAGCGAAATTAAAGAGTGTAAGTTGCTCTCGGAATAAGAACCAGACTGGTCGTTTATGCCGCCTAACAAGTCGCCGACCGCCGTTGGTGCTGGCCGTTCCGCTGTCGCGGTTCACGCCGCGAGTCGGCGGTGGCTCAGCTTTCTACGTTAGGCGGCAGTCGAGCCACAGAGGCATAACCGTAAATTATGAAAACCAAAATTACAAAAAAAGCGATTATTCAGACAAATTCAGAAGGCACTTATGTGACATTCCGCAAGGATTTTATTATTCCTCTTATTTCCGGTGCTCAATCAATGACGTTCGGTATCAGAACGGATAGCCAAAAGTTTACGGATAGCCAAAATTTTGTTTTAGCCGCTGGCATGGAGGCTCACCTTTCCGACGAGGATTTATCGAATTGTCTGAGAATTGCATCCCCCGGAATGATTTTACACGACGGACCAATGGAAAAGTTAATCGGCTATAAACTACCACGCAACTGGCAGGTTCCTGTTGTTACTATCATTTTGCCGGTAGTGATACGTAAGGAGTGGTGGCAATTTTGGAAATGACGCCCAACACAACGCTGGAGCCACCGCCGATTACGCCTGGCAGTTTTCGCTGCGGTCTTTTGATTAGCGGAAGTTACTGGCTGGGTGGATCAGCTTTTGGTCGTTAGGCGGCTAACAACACGACAATACAAATCCAACAAAGGAAAGGAAAAAGTGAGAATATGAGCTTCTGGAAGAAACTGTTTGGCGGCGGTAAAACGTCGAGTCCAACAAATTCAGTTCAAGTAAAACCAACCACGACGCAAAAGCAGTCAGAACCTGTGTCTAGCGACACATGGGAAATTATCTGCCCAATCTGCAACACGAAATACCATTTGGGGGTGGATTCCTTCATTACTACTGAAGGTGACACGCGCGCCGTGTTCGCTGGCGCGGTCGTAGTAGGACACGGGAACATAATCCGTGAAGATTTAATTCGGAAGAACGGCAATGACCTGACTATGGCTCGGCAAGCCGAATTAAATGAAGAGACAAAGCAAAAAATCAGGAAAATTAAGGAGGACTTAAAAAAAGGCAAAGACCGGAAATGGTTCTGCCGTAAATGCGGTGGCCCTGAAAAAGGAACCAATCCATATAGATATGACGACCATGCCGCCTAACATGAGGATAGGTGGAACGTCTTGCTCCCCAGATTAAAACTCATCGGCTGCCTTACTTCGTAAAAGCCTCATTCGCGGCTGGATTCGTCGCATACGCGTGATCGCAGTTCGCGCGTGATTTGTCCTGGTGGTGGCGGGTTTGCAACCAGTTCCGCGAAGGGTCACATGGGCGCGGTGCTGGTGGCAAATGCGCCACCACCAGTCTTGCCTGGGGTGAGTGTTCGCGCGATTGGCATCCGGCTTGGCCTTCCAACCAGCAAGCCGCATGACAAACGCGGGAACGCGAACGGGGAATTTTGCGGCCACAAAAATTTGGTGTCAGCGCAAGGTTGCCACCAGCCCGGATTTACCAACTGCCGCCAAACATGCCCGTTTCTGAAACGGGTCGGGGGTTTTATTTAATTTCAGCGTGGCGGCTGCGGATTCGCGTGTCCGTCACCAGCCAGACCCTGTCGCGCAAGTCTCTTTCGCCAAGCAAGGCCAAGGCATCCGCCAGCCGGCGAAGCAAGTCAGCCCGATTTGGTTTGCGCAAGGTTATGACAATCGCCCCGCCATGACGCGCAAAGGCGAGCGGGATCGTGTGGAAAAAATCCTTGTCGGTCGTGATGAAAATCGCGCCGTCGTGTTGCGCGTGGTCGAATAATTTGTCGTCGGCCGTGCCTGGCGGGAAATAATCCAGCGTGTGCGAAGCGGAATGGCCGGCGGAGACAAGATACGGAATGGCCGGACGCGGAAAATTTTCGTCGAGGAAAAACTTCATTCCGCCAGATCAGGCTTCGACGGCTTCCATGGCCGTCAACTCACCGGCGAATTCCAGGCAGGCGCGAATATCGGCTTCGGTCAGCGCGGGGTAATCCGTCAGAATCTCCTGATGCGATTGGCCGGCGGCAACCGCGCCGACGATGTTCGCAGCCAGAACGCGAGTGCCGCGCACGACGGGCTTGCCGTGACAGATTGCCGGGTCAAGCGCGATTCGATCTGAAAGCCAAGTTTGCATTTTTTATTAAATTCAAACTACCCGTGGTGCCGATGCAAATCAAGCGGGAATGATGCTTGGGAAAACCTGAATCTGCTACTGCAATCTGATACTACCTGCTCTTTTTTAGCCGATTTCTGCCATTCCGTGACGACGATGAAAGTAATAAAACCCAATGATGACAATGCCAGTCGAAAGGTGAGGATGGGTGATAAAATTGATTCTCGAATTAGAAATCCGCTACTCTGTCCATTTGAGTTACGGGAGCTGCCTGACAAAACCAAGTCCTTCGCGAGGATTGTAAAAACAGTTTTTACAAAAAATACGGCTTTTGATACTTATTGCATGAGATGCACAGATCGCATGGCACAAAAAACCGAAACCTGGCAAGGTTTGGCGGCCGGCACAGCATTCAAAATTTAATTCGCCATCTTCCATCGGGGACATTTTTTACATGTTTGCGCGTTGGTGGCAATCTCATTCACAAAAGAACTCAAGGCGGAGCTGCTGACGGCGTCCAGCCAGGCTGCGTCCGGCCGGTCTGGGAAAACGAGCGCGGAAACATGGAAACGCGCAAAACCACCAGCAAGGACCGCATGACAATCGCTGATTGTCTGATTATTTTCAAAGCTCAATCTGAAACCAGCCGGTTTTTGAAACTGCCGGCAAACGCCACCACGCAAAGTCATCAACAGCATCTTGCCTGACCTTGCACAAGCTCCAGCACAACAACTAAAGTTTATATGCAAAAAGTTGCTAATACTCCAACATTCAAACTGCCCGCCGCGAAGCTATGCCTTCTGATTGTTGCCGGGGCCGTCATCAAAGCAACGGCCGGGTTGGTCACGACAGCGCCGGACAAAGTGCCGGCCGCGGTGGCTGACCAGCAGGATTTCCAAATCCCCGACCGCGTGCAATTGACCGGCTGGCTCGGCACCCGCATTGCCGCCAGTGTGACCAACCGCCTTGAAAAACTCGACACCACGCTGCTGCTTGAAGGTTATCGCCATCGTCCCAGCTACCAGGAATGGGACGGTGAGCACGTTGGCAAATGGCTGCACGCCGCCACGCTTGCCTGGGTTTATTCCGGCGACCCGGCGCTGCGGGCGAAGCTGGACGAGACCGCAGCCGAGCTTTGCAAATGCCAGCTCAGCGATGGCTACCTCGGCACTTACCTCGACAAGGACCGTTGGACTTTGTGGGACGTCTGGTCGCACAAATACAACCTAATCGGCCTGGTCACCTATATGCGTTACACGGGCAACCTTGCACCACCACCAGCCTGCCGGCGCATGGCCGATCTGCCTTGTCAGACCTTTGGTGACGGCCCCGGTCAGCGCGACATCATCGCGTCGGGCACGCACGTTGGCATGGTGCCGACCGTTTTCGGCTGACCTTGAGCCTTCACCAGGAATAACTATGAAAAATCCGGCCTCCTCCGCTTTCCACTTTGTCTTGTTCGCAACCGGTGTCACAGCCATCGGCGGATTTCTGTTTGGTTACGACACCGCCGTCATCAACGGCGCCAATTCCTATCTCAAGGCGCACATGAATCTCAACCCGACACAAGAGGGCCTTGCCGGCGCGAGCGCGATCCTCGGCTGCATTCCGGGCGCGATGTGCGCGGGATTTTTGAGCGACCGGTTTGGGCGGCGCAAACTGCTTTTTCTTTGTGCGCTGCTTTATGCAGTGTCCGGCCTGCTCTCGGCGATTCCGAACACTTTCAATCAATTCCTCGCGGCGCGCCTCATCAGCGGCCTCGGCATCGGCGCGTCCTCGATGATCTGCCCGGTGTATATTGCGGAAATCTCGCCGGAAAAATGGCGCGGCCGGCTCGGCACTTTGTTTCAACTCGGCATCGTCACCGGAATTTTTCTGACGCTCTTTATCAACAAAGTCATTCAAGGCCTGGGCGACGAAGTTTGGAACACCGCCTACGGCTGGCGCTGGATGCTCGGCATGGAAGTCGTGCCGGCGGCGGCCTTCATCGGCCTGCTGTTCGCCGTGCCCGAAAGCCCGCGCTGGCTCGCGCAGCAAGGCCGTGAAACCGAGGCGCGCGACATCCTGCAAAAAGTCGGCGGCCCGGAACATGCCGGGCGCGAACTCGCCGCCATCCGGGAGACGGCGGGCTGCGAACAGGAGAGTTTCGGCGAACTGATTTCCGGGCCGTTCCGCAAGCCGCTGCTCATTGCGGTGGTGCTCATGGCCTGCTCGCAGTTCTGCGGCATCAACGCCATCATGTATTACTCGACGAAAATTTTTGAATCTGCCGGCGGCGGCAAAAACGCCGCGTTTACGTCGTCCGTCTGGGTCGGCCTCATCAACTTCGCCTTCACCTTCGTTGCCATCGCTTTTGTGGATCGCGCGGGCCGTCGGCCGCTGCTGCTGACAGGCACGGCGGTTCAAGTGCTGGCGCTCGCGCTGGTGGGCTGGCTGTTCCACGCGCAAATCCACGGGCCGGCGCTGCTGGTTTGCGTGGTGCTGTTCATCGCGGCGTTTGCGATGGCGCTAGGCCCGGTCGGCTGGCTGTTCTGCTCCGAAATCTTCCCGAACAAAGTGCGCGGCCGCGCCATGTCGCTCGCCGCGCTCACGGTCTGGATTTCCTGCTACCTCGTCGCGCAAACGTTTCCGATGCTGAATGACAATCCGGCCATCGGCCCGGCGAAAACTTTTTGGGCGTATGCTTTTGTAAGCTTGTTCGCATTCATTTTTGTGTTCGCATTCCTGCCGGAAACCAAAGGCCGCACGCTCGAGCAAATTGAAAAATCCTGGAGCCGCGTCAAAGCAAACCCCAGTGTATGACTGTCCTTGCCTGTGATCTTGGTGGCACGCGGATGAAAGTCGGCGTGTTGCGCAACGGCGTTGTCCTCGCGCAAACCACCGAGCCGTCCAATTCCAAAGCCGGTCTCGCGCCCGGCCTGCCCATGCTCAAAGCGGCATGGCTGCGGTTGCTTGGCAAGTTGAAGATTTCCGTCAGCGACTGCGCGGGAATTTCCGTCGCGTTTCCCAGCCTGGTGGATCCGAAATCCGGCCGCGTGCTCGCCGAATACGGCAAATTTGCCGACGCCATGCAGCTTGATCTTCGCGCGTGGGCCAGGCAGGAATACAACCTTCCGCTCGCCATCGAAAACGACACGCGGATGGCGCTGGTCGGTGAATGGAAATATGGCGCGGGGCGCGGTTCGGATAACGTGGTAATGATGACGCTTGGCACGGGTCTCGGCACAGCTGCGGTCATCGAAGGCTGGTTGTTGCGTGGCAAACACGGTCAGGCCGGCGTGCTCGGCGGTCACGGCACGGTGCGTTACGGCGGACGCGCTTGCAGTTGCGGCAACGTCGGCTGCGCGGAAGCCGAGGCCTCCACGGCCTTTCTCGGCGAGGTCGCGGCGGGTTTGTCCGGATGGCCCGACAGCTCGTTGCAAAAACTTCCATCGCTGAACTACGCCGCCGTTTTTGAACACGCGGCGGCGGGTGATCCCTGCGCGCTGAAACTCCGTGACCACAGCGTGCGCGTCTGGGCGACGCTCACGGTGAATCTCATTCACGCCTATGATCCGGAGATGGTCATTCTCGGCGGCGGCGTCATGGCCAACGCCGACGTAATTCTTCCGGCCGTGAGCGAATATGTTCGTCGTCACGCCCACACGCCGTGGGGCAAAGTCCGCGTGGTCGCGGGCGAACTGGGCGACCGCGCCGCGCTCGTCGCGGGCGAATGGCTCCTGCAGGAACAATTTCCAAATCTCCAATGCTCCAATGAGAAAATCCAACTACGATAAATTTCCTTTTGTCATCGTGCCGGATGGCACGAGGGCTTGCATCACCGGCTGGAACGAAATCGCCGCGCGCCTGCGCGACGCTGTCACGCGCCGCAACGCCAAAAAAACTGTGCTCGTGGTGGAGTGTTATACCGGCGTGGATGAAGCCACCGTTCTGAGCGGATTGAAATCGCGGCTCGCGCCGGCGTTCGTCGTTCACGCCGCCGACGCGATGTTGTCGCCGGAAAAAGTGGACGCGCTGGTCGCGCCGTTTCTTGGCGGGAACGACCCGGTTTTCGGTTTTCTCTCCGGCCTGACGCTGCCACAATTTTTCGACGCCGAGCGGCTCGATTATCTTCGTTCGCAAGTTGAAAAAATCAGCAGCGGCTTGGTCATTATCGTCGGTTGTGGCGCTTCGTTGATTTTCGGCGGCGACATTTTGGTTTATGCCGACCTCGCGCGGTGGGAAGCGCAGATGCGGTTTCGTCGGAACGAAGTCAGCAATCTTGGCGTTGAGAACCGCACGCTCGCCGCGAGCCTGCAATACAAGCGCGCATTTTTCGTGGACTGGCGTGTCTGCGACCGCTGGAAACGCCCGCTCATCGCCAAGTGGGATTTCGTGCTCGACACCAACAACGCCGGCGAGCCAAAACTCGCTGACGGCGAAGTGGTGCGCGCCGGGTTGCGCCAGGCGATGAAACAGCCGTTTCGTGTCGTGCCATTCTTTGATCCCGCGCCGTGGGGCGGTCAATGGATGAAAGAATTCTGCGACCTCGACCGCAGCGCAAAAAACTACGGCTGGTGTTTTGACTGCGTGCCGGAGGAAAACAGTCTGCTGCTCGGCTTCGGTGAAACGCGATTTGAAATTCCTTCGATTGATCTCGTGTTTGACCAACCGGTCGCGCTGCTCGGCGACGCGGTTCACGCGCGGTTTGGTGATGAATTTCCGATCCGCTTCGACTTTCTCGACACGATGGGTGGCGGCAATTTGTCCTTTCAGGTTCACCCACTCACCGAATACATACAGCGGCATTTTGGGATGCACTACACGCAGGACGAGAGCTACTACCTGCTCGACGCCGGGCCGGGCGCGAGCGTCTATCTCGGCTTGCGCGACGGCGCGGATGCGGCGGCAATGGCGCGCGATCTCGAAATCGCGCAGGCGGGCGGCGCTCATTTTCCGGCGGAAAAATATGCGAACCAGTTTCCGGCGAAGAAGCACGATCATTTTTTGATTCCCGCCGGCACGGTGCATTGCAGCGGAGCGGAATCCATGGTGCTTGAAATCAGCGCCACGCCTTACATTTTCACGTTCAAGATGTGGGATTGGGGAAGACTTGGCCTCGACGGCAAGCCGCGTCCAATTCATCTTCAGCACGGCTTGGCGAATGTCCAATGGAAGCGCACCACGGATTGGACGAAACGCAATTTGGTCAACCGCTTTGAACCGCTCGGTCGTGGCGACGGCTGGCGCGAGGAACGAACCGGATTACACGAACGCGAATTCATCGAGACGCGGCGGCATTGGTTCACGAAGACCGTTTCACACCACACGAACGGCGGAGTGAATGTGCTGAATCTCGTCGAAGGCGACGAAGCAGTTGTCGAAAGTCCGACCGCCGCGTTCGCACCGTTCATCGTGCATTATGCCGAGACGTTCATCGTCCCGGCGGCGGTGGGCGAATACACGATTCGCCCGCGCGGGCCGTCTGCCGGCAGAGAATGCGCGACCATGAAAGCGTTGGTCCGCACCTAGATTTATGCTGAGCATCGGAAAAATTTTGTCCGGCTACAATCCCGTCACGGGCGAAATTCCCGGCCGGCCGGCGGTCAAACGTCGTTTGAGCGACTTGGCCGGATGCTTTGCCGATGCCCCGGCTTACGAGATGGCTCTCGTGGCGGGAAATCCAATGCTTTACTCCGTCGCCGCTTTTGAACCTGCAGGCGGCGACGGCGATTTGCACTATGGAGAATCGGCCTGCTCATGCCGGGGAAAATCGGCGACGAGTATTTCATGACGAAAGGTCATCTTCACTCGTGGCGGCCGGCGGCGGAATTTTATTTCGGCCTGACCGGAGCCGGGGTGATGCTGCTGGAAGATGAAACGACGGGCGAAAGCCAAATGGTCCCGCTGCGTCCGAACGGCGCGGTCTATGTGCCAGGGCACACGGCGCACCGCACAATCAACGTCGGTCAAACGCCGCTGACTTACCTCGGCGTTTTCCCGGCAAAGGCGGGTCACGATTACAGCACGATTGCGAAGAAGAATTTCCGTTGCGTGGTTGTCGAACATGCCGGCCAGCCGAAGATGATTGAGCGGAGGAATTTTCAAAAATGAACTGCATCACCAAACCATTTCCCAGCGAGAAGCCCGCCACCCGGTTCGTCGAGCGCCCGTGGGGATCATTCAAACAATTTGCCAACAACCAAGATTGCACCGTCAGCCTGATGACCGTGCTGCCCGGCCGGCGGCTCAGCCTCCAGTCGCACGCGGGGCGAGCGGAGTTGTGGATCGTGGTTGACGATGGCGCATTAGTTCGCGTCGGCGATGAGGAGCGCACTTGCAAGACCGGCGACGAGATTTGGATTCCGGCGAATGAGCAGCATCGGTTGAGCTGCACCGGCGACAAGCCGGTGCGCGTGCTGGAAGTTGCCTTCGGCAACTGGCAGCAGGATGACATCAAACATTACGACGACCGACCGCGCGTGGTATGAAAAAATCCTTCAATTCTCTTCCCGGCCAGGCTTCATGTTCAAGCCGGTCGCAGCCAGATCCGGCGCATTGGCCCGCGCCTGGTTCGACAATGACAAAGACAGCCAGCAACACTGTGGCCAGAAAAAGCTGAACCGGTGATCAACACGGCGGCAACCGCACCGCCATTGTCAACCGCGCCCGAGCACAAGGCACGGAATCATAATGACCGCCAGCTTGAAACCGGACGGACTTTTTTAGGAATCTCTGACAGCTCCTAATCACGGGTCAGACGTTTTTGTTCCTTGGTCTCGGATGCGAACATCGGCTGGTGGGCGGTGGAAGCTTGGTATGTTTCGGCCAGCCACCAGCCGGCCAGGGCCACCAGCATGCCCGCCAGCAAGTCCACAAAGTAATGGAAGCGCAGATACATGGCGGAAAACCACAACATCAGGCACGGTGCCAAAACCCACCAGAACCGCCGCCGCCAATGCTGCCAATCAAACAAAAGCAGATACAATGACACCGCGACATGCACGCTGGGGAAAACGTCCACGCGGTTGCTCGCAACATTCACCGTCTTGAGCGTCCAATCCAGCAAGAGCGGACCGTGCAGCGGCGTGGCAAAGCTCAGGCAGCGGTGCGGTCCGCCAGCCGGCAGCACCGTGTAGCCCATGAACGCCAGCCCATAGATCGTGAACAAACCCACGATGCACTTGCGGAACAGCCGGACATTTTGGATGCAGTAATGGCCGGGTCCCGCAATCAGATAGTAGAAGAAAAACAGATAATCCGCCATCGCCAGATCTTCCAGCCAGGGTTTCAACCATGGTTCCCAGGCCAACGCCGGCGTTTCATGCATCAAAGCCCGGTCCCATCCCAGCAGCAGCCAGTCCACCTTCGGATTGCCCAGCAACGGCACAGACACGCCCATGGCATAGAAACTGATGCCCATCGCGGCCGGGTAAAATAAGAGCCGCACCCGCCAGCGCCACGGGGTTAGGTTGCTTTCAGCCCAGAAAAAGACGCCCATCCCGGCCGCAAAACAGCCCAGAAAAACATACGACCAGCCAAGCGCCGCGCCGCCAACCACCAGCAGCCGCAACCCGGTCAGAAAAAGAAAAGTGCCGAACACCCATTCGTGCGGCAAAACTGCGCCCCATTTGTTCCGCCAGGTATTTTTGCAGGCCATAGCATTCAATGCCGACATCAAAATAAGCGATCACGCCTCATTTTGTCGAAAATCAAATTTAATCGAGAACCAAAACCCTGGTCAATTTCTGTTTTTCCGCGCTCCATGAGGCAATGGCCGGCGATTTGAACCTCAAGTTGCCGGTGCTCAGAAAAGCGTCTGCTGGCTGATAAACAGTCGTGCTGGACAGCCTGCGGGCGAGCCGCTAGCCTCAACGGTGAATTCAGCCCCGAAACATTGTTGTTGCAATGTCAAAGACCGCACCCAAATTGTTGCTGATCGAAAAAAATGCCGCCTGTGCTCAACTGCTGGCGCAAGGCGGTTTTGAACTGGCGCAGGCCGGCCAGCTGGCGGCGGGACTGGAAAAAATCAATGCCAACGCTTATGACCTGGTCGTGCTGGAATTGGTTTTGCCGGACGGTCACGGTCTGAATGCCTTTTATCAGGTGCATTCCGTCGCCCCGTTCACACCAGTGCTGGTTCTGGCGGAAGCGGCGGATGAAACCATCGCGGCGCGGACCATCGCGATGGGAGCGCAGGATTATCTGCTCAAATCGCAGTTGACCGGGCAGACCTTGACCAGCGCCATCCGTAAAACGCTGGACCGGCACTATTGCCAACTGAGCCACAACCATGAAGGCTTTCTGTTGCAGACCTTGATGAACAGCATTCCGGACGCCGTTTATTTCAAGGACACGCGCAGCCGGTTTTTGATGATCAGCCGTGCGCTCGCAAAAAAACACCGGCTGGCTGATCCACAACAGGCGATTGGTAGATCCGACGCGGATTATTTCACCAAGCCACACGCCGAACAGGCGCTGGCCGACGAACAGACCATCTTGCGCAGCGGGCAGCCGATGGAAGGGATCGAAGAAAGCGAAACCTGGCCCGACGGCAGCGTCACCTGGGTGTCCACCACCAAGATGCCGTTGCGCAATCAATCCGGGCGGATTGTCGGCACCTTCGGCATTTCCCGGGACATCACCACCCGCAAGGTCGCCGAACTGGCGCTCGCGGAACAAACCCGGCAGTTGCACAAGAAAAACCAGCAGATCGAGGATGAATTGAAGATGGCGCGCGAGTTGCAACTGGCCATGCTGCCGCAGAATTTTCCCGCCGTTTCCAGCGGTGGTTCCGAGACCGAAGCTCTGAAGTTTTACAGCTACTATATTCCCAGCGGCGCCGTCAGCGGTGATTTTTTTGACGTTTTACAGCTTTCCGAGACCGCCGTGGGCATTTTCATCTGCGATGTCATGGGGCACGATGTGCGTGCTGCGCTGGTCACGGCCATGCTCCGGGCGCTGGTGGAGGACTTGAGCGTGAAAACTGCCGACCCCGGCCAAATGCTGACGGAAATCAACCAGGCGCTGTTCAAAGTTTTCCGACAGGCCGGAACCACGATGTTTGCCACGGCTTTTTATCTGGTCGCGGACGTGGCCGCCAGCCAAATGGCCTACGCCAGCGCGGCACATCCGAATCCGCTCCGGCTGAAACGCCCCCTCGGCAAGGTGGAAGTTCTGGGTTCCGATGAGGGTGGCAAAAAAGGGCCGGCGCTCGGCCTGTTCAGAAATTCCCAGTTCCCGACCTACCACCGGCCCATGCATCCGGAAGACATCATCGTGTTTTACACCGACGGCCTGATTGAGGAGGAAGGCCAGAACGACGAGATTTTCAGCCAGGAACGGCTGGGCGAAACCATCGAGAACCTAGCAAACCTGCCGCCGAAAGAATTGCTTGCCAAGACCCTTGATGAAATTCGCCGGTTTTCCGGCCATCAGGAATTCTCCGACGATGTCTGCCTGCTTGGCGTCGAAGTCAAACGGCTGGAATCGGACACCTAAACCGGCGGCACCTTGTGGCGGGCGAGGTCGTTTCTGATCGGACCGGCTGGTTTGACGCGACGTTTTGACATCGGCCAAGACGTCTCTGGGTGTTTTTCTCTGATGTCCCTGTGCTGTGACGATCCACTGATCTCCTCCTGGTTTGCGCCAAAGTGCATTGCCATCAAGGTGTTTTGTCCAAGCATTGTTTGAACCAATTTGGCGGCCGGCCAATAATCCAATCGCGGTGGCACGCTTGGGCAGGGTTGAAGTTTTGGAAAAACCGGCTCCGCCCTCGCCCTCGTAAAATATGGGCCAAAGCAGCTATAAAATTCTAAAAAAAACATTGACACTCACTTGAAATTATTGCTTACTTACTTAGGTAATAGAAAATAAAACCAACTAAACTTTAAATGAATATGAAGGGGAATATGAATCGTAATTCAAAAAAACTAGTGTGTGTCGGGTTGTTTTTGTCGATTGGATTTGGTGCGGTGGCCGGCGATATTTACAATTCTGCGCCAAATTCTAACGGGAATTTAATGCAAGTAGTGAATGGGCTGGAAATTGGCAATGAAATTTCGCTGACTCCCGGCTTGTGGAATTTGACCGATTTTTCCTTCGAATATTACACCCCCGATGCGACTCTTAATTCGACTCTGGGTGTGGACGTTAAATTCTATTTGAACGATGGGACACCGACGGCGACGGGTTACTACACGCCCGGAACTCTCATTTATGACAGCGGCATTTTTTACAATAATGCGGCGGGGAACATTCCGGGAAACAGCAGTAGTCCAGGTGGTGCCAACCTCAATTACACCAGCTTGGATTTATACAGTGGAACTGGAATAAATTTACCCGCCAATTATACGCTGCCCAGCTATTTAACTTTTACCATTACTTTTTCCGATACAGGCACGTTCAATACAATTGACCTTCCGCTGGCCAACAATCAATCCGGGATCAGTTTTGGCGATTATTGGTCATACAGCGGTGGCCAATGGTCGTTGCTGACCAACAGTGCGCCTGCGAACTTCGTCGTTGATTTTCAGGGTGTGCCAGAGCCGTCGGTATTTGGCCTTGGCGCGATTGGCAGCATGCTGCTCTTGGGCGTGCGAAAATTGACGAAGAAGGCATAATAATTGGTCAGTTTGAAGCAGCAACCTCCGGGAAAACCGGAGGTTTTTTTGTGAAGCGGGAGCGGACAAAGCTGCAAGCAATTCAGGAAATGTTCACGAGACTGTGTTAGAATCAGTTTTCCAATTTGCCCAAACTGCTTATTCAATTTGTTAAACCGATCCCACGTTTTCCAATTTATATTTTAATCAAACTCTGGGAGCACCAGGCAGATGCTGGAAGATTTTTTTAAGGTGGAGTTTCAGCACGGTAAAAATGTTTTGGGAATGCGGTGGCTTTAGAATTTGTATAAAAGATTTTCCCGTTGTTGAAAAAATTCGTTTGGACATTTGTCCATTGCAATGAATTAGCAGAGGTTTGGATGACGACGCCGTCAGGCGCAGTCCCCGTCACTCGAAATGTAAAGCTCCCGTTGGTCTGCCACGTTGCCGAGTCAATTTGCATCGTTGGCAAAATCTGGTTTAAGGTCCAGATGTTCGTTTGCTTCAGAACATTTTTGGTGTCCGTCCGAACCATGTCAGTGGCATCCTCAACATCGGCTTCCACTTTTTGCGTGCCGTTCCCAAGCTGGGATGGCCAGATCGGGAAGACCGGGTTCGTCGCGCCGCTGACGGAGACGTTGTTGGTGCGCCACTGAACGGAGAGATTATGCGAGGCGGGTTTCAGCAGGTTAAGACTGAAGACCAGCATTTGAGCGGAAGTGACGGTCAGGCTGTTCGTTGCCGGCGAACGGGCATCAATCGGGCGGGCTTTTCCATAAATCGCCAGCACCAAAGTCTCCTGGCAGACCGGGCAAAAGCCCACGCCGAAGCTTTGCATGCAGCATTCCTCGAACGGACGATACCAGCCGGTGGCATGATAGTGTGCGCCTTGAAACAACCCAACCGTGTCGGCATAAGTTGTGGAAAACGGAGTAGGAAGGGGCGTGTTTGTTGGAATCCATGCATTCCACTGGATCTGGGACAAAGTGGTGTTGGTCGTCGTGTTGGGTTCTTCAACATCAGGAAAAGGGTAGGCTGTAGTGTATTCATCGCCCAGTCCGCCCAGCGTGTGGCCGGATTCATGCACTAGAATATAGCTCACTTCACCGATGGAAGTAATTGCCGTCTTTCCGTAATCGGAAGAACCGCCGTCCGAACCGCCAGGCGTCGGATCGTTGACCAGCAACGCCGACAAATCATTATTCGTGCTGGGCAAATATGACTTCAACAGTGAATTGATTTTCCCCTGACCGTCACTGCTGTTGGCGTCAACCGTGTTCGGCGGAATGGTGATGAGCCAATCGCTGCTGTTGTCATAAGTGCTGTTGAAGCAAGTGTAGCCTGGTGGATTGGTAACGGAAATCAGATGCGTTGACCCGGAATGTGCCGAGTTCGTGGCGATGGCGAAGACGTTGAAATAATTGGAATATTCCGCGTATGGCTCGGCGCTCAAGAAAAAATTCGCCGCATTGGTGGCGTCAATGAGGAACTGTTCCATTTGATTGCTGGTGTAACCCTCGGAAAAAAAGACGAGATTGACACGGTTGGTCGCCGGGCCGTTGATCACGATCGTGGAGAAGTTCGCGGGCGCAGCCGGAAAAGCCTCGGACAAAAAAAACATCAGCCCGGCCAGCCGGTAAAAAATTGAACGTGTTTTTTTCACGGAACGGTCAGCCGGTAAAAAACCGTGCTGGGAGCGGCCAGCCGGTAAAAAACATTGCCGTTGGTTGTTCCCAACGTCGTGACCCAAAAATGGTTGCTCAAAACCGGGAGGTTCGTAACCGCATACCAAACGATTGGTGGCGTCAAACTGTAGGCTTGCTGCAAAGCAAAAGTGCTGCCGTTGGTGCCGCCGTTGTTCGTCCAGGCGATGGAAAGCTGACTTTGGCTGGACAGGGCGTCCAGTTGGACGGGCGGAACGGATATGACGGGAACCCAGGCTGAGAATTCGGACGTATTGTTGTTGCCGTCGGTGGCGGTGGCGGTGACCACCCAGCCTGGCGAAACAGCTGCCGGCAGATAAACATTGAAATTCGAGGAACAGGTCAAACCCAATGTCAAATTGGTTTGCCCCAGAAAAACCTGGCCTTCGCCGTAGCCGGAGGGATCGCCGGCGGGACTGGCAAAAAATTGCAAGGCATAGGTGTTGCCGGTTTTACCATCCAACGCTCCGCGAATGCGCGTGATGGTGCCGCTGTAAACGTTGGACAACGTCGGGAAATTCTGGCCGGCGTTCGCGGCGTTCGCCGCCATGCCGCTTTCACAATCGAAAATGCTGTTGACGCCATAACCGCCCAAGTCAATTCCCAGCGCGCCGTTGCTGAAAATGGAATTACCACTGATCGGATTATTCACGCTGCCGTCGCGAACCCGCACCCCGGAATAAATGGAATGGGCAAACGCGATCCGATTACCCGCTCCAGCTATCAGGCCGCCAATCGTGTTGTTGGTTGCGTTCACATCAAGTTCCACGTTGTGAAAAGTATTGCCAAGCGCACTGGTGCCGTCCGCTTTGGTGCCGATGAAATTTCCCTGAACCACGTTCCACGACGCATTGGTCAGGTAGATGCCGTCCACGCCGTTGGCCGAGATTAGATTCCCTGCGCCCGACACACTGCCGCCGATGAAGTTCGTGGCCGCCGACTGCTGGAGCATAACCCCGTCATTCACGTTGCCCAAGGCTACGGTGCCGGACGCATCGGTGCCGATGTAATTTCCCAGCAACTGGTTGCCGGTCGTGCCCGCGTAGGCGAGAAAGACGCCGCTCAAGCCGGTGGACGAATTGCCGTTTGCAGAAATCACATTGCGCGCCCCGGCGGACGTCCCGCCGATCAGATTGCTGGCCGCGCCGGAGAGGCCGACGCCGGCGTTGGTGTTGCCCAAGCCGCCCGTTCCGGTGGCGTTCAATCCGATGAGATTGCCCTGAATCACGTTGCCCGTCACATTGCCATTGGTTCCCACCAGCCAGACGCCCTGCTGGCCGTTGCCGGAAATCACATTGCCGGCGCCGGCCGCAGTCCCGCCAATCGTGTTGGCACAGCCTTGAAGCTGCACGCCGGACAACGTGTTGCCAACGGCCTTGCTCCCGGTGACATCGGTGCCGATGTAATTTCCCAGCACGCTGTTGCCGCTGTCCGCAAGCTGCAGGATGCCAATGCCGTAAGCTGAATTGCCGGAAATGACATTCCGCGCGCCGGCGACCGCTCCGCCGACGAGGTTTGATGAACCGCCGCTGATCGAGATGCCATTCTGCCCGTTGTGCAGCGCATTCGTGCCGGCAGCGGACAGCCCGATGAAGTTGCCTTGAATTAAATTGGCGGCCGTGCCGCCGTTCAAAGCGATGCCGTCCTCGACATTTCCAGAAATGACATTGCCGTCGCCCGCATTCGTCCCGCCAATCTGGTTTCCGCCGGTCCCGGTAATCTCCACGCCGGCATAGTGGTTGCCCAGACTGGTTTTCCCATAAACATCCGTGCCGATAAAATTGCCCGACAACCGGTTGCCGGCCGCGCCGGCACCGCTGATGGAAACTCCCGCCAGGCCATTGGCAGAGATCTGGTTGCTGCAAATCACATTGCCGGGCGCACCGATGACCGTTATGCCGTCGCCCGCCGCATTGCTGATGGCGTTGCTGCCCGAACCATCCGTGCCAATGCGGTTGCCTTGAACCACATTGCCCGTGGTGGCGGCTCCGGTCAGATAAACGCCGCTCGCGCCGTTGCCGGAAACAATGTTGCGCGCCGGGGGAACCGCGCCGCCGATGAGATTGCCAACGCTGCTGTAAAGGACGACGCCGTTGTTCAGATTGCCGAGCGAGGCGGTGGCGGAAGCGTTCACCCCAATGAGATTGCCCAGCACGAGGTTGTTGGTGGCGTTCAACAGGTAAATGCCGGTGTCATTGCCACCTGAAAAAACATTGCCATTGCCGCTGTTGGTTCCGCCGATGAGATTGCCCGCGCTCTTCACGAGAATGCCGGCGCCGCCGTTGCCGCGCGCCAGGGCGCCGGTCACATCGGTCCCGACGAAATTTCCCTGGATGGTGTTGGACGCGCTGTCCAGTTCGATGGCTTGAATCGGAAAACGATTGATGGCCATTCCGCGCAGCATGCTGGCCCCGGTGATGAATCGCAGGCCGATGGTGCTGCCGCTGGTGGCCGCCCCGTTCAATTCGATGACCGGCTTGCCGGCGAAACCAGGCTGGGTGGTGGCGTCAATCACCACCGGATCAATGATGGCGGGCAACGCGGTGGCAGGCGTGATCGTAAAGGGCGGAGTGCCACTGATTTGAAAAGTGATCGTATCCACCCCCGGATTGGTGTTGGCCGTCAAGATGGCCTGACGGAATGATCCCGCACCGCTGTCAGCCGTCGTCGTCACCGAAATGGTGCCGCCCCATCCCGCTGTGATGAAATTGCATGTCAGGATGACCGGCAACAGCTTTACCGGCAAAAAGGGAACCAGTGAAAATTTCGCCTTGCCTTGCATTGCATTTTTCAAATAAACCGGCTGAATCATAGGTGCCGGGTGGCGCAGTTGCAAGGCGGATGATGAGCTTGGAAAAGTCCGGTTTGAAATTCAGTTCGCGGGTCCGGCTTCCCGTCCGTAAATCTCCTGTCGGCCTCGGCAGCCGCCGGGAGATTGCGGCCTGTTTTTCAGGCGTTTGCGGCAGACAACCTCGGGTGCGCGCATCGCCATTTCCAGCGCTGCCGGCCGACGATGTTTTTTTCTGGCATTATGCCGGGACAGGTGCTACATACAGGGTATCAAAGCCATTTTAAGCCTGAATGAAACTGACGTGTAGTCATTGTGAAAGCGCCCGGCGATTATTTGATGAGTTGAGCCAATCAAACATGACCCCGGATCATTCTGGCATAAAACTCAACCGCCGCCCGTCCGCGTCCGCCTCAAGTCTCTGGCCGGCCACGGCGGCTCCGGCTGTTTGCAGGAAAATCCTTGTCCAATGTCACATATTTTACTGACTTGTGTAAAAAACGGATGAACCCATAATTACCACATGAACCTTAAAAATAATTGTCTGTCACAAGAACTTTGCCCGCAGCAACCGCAGGTCAAACGCGGCTTCACCCTGATTGAACTGCTGGTGGTCATCGCCATCATCGCCATCCTGGCGGCGATGCTGCTGCCGGCGCTGTCCAAGGCCAAGGCCAAGGCCCAGAGCATCCGCTGCACCAACAATCTGAAACAGTTGGGCGTGGCCAACCGCATGTATTGCGATGACTTCAACGACCATCTGGCTTTTCCAAACTGGGATAGCGGCAACACTGCCGCCGCACCGCAGGGCTGGCTTTACGCCATGGGCGCCGGCCTGCCGACGGGCGCCCCACAAGGCTCGGTTCCCAATCCCTACGACGTGGCTTATTGGAAGAACAACCCCATTTCCGCCAACCAAACGGGACTGTGGTTCAAATATGCGAACAACGCGCAGACTTATCTTTGTCCGGTGGACATCACGAGCAGAACCTTTACCTTGCCCACCGCGTCCGGCGGACGGAACAACAAGCTTTCCAGCTACGTCATGGATGGGGCGGCGGAAAATTACCCCACCACGCCGCCCTGGCCGACGCCTCAGAAAATAACCGCCGTCTGGAGTCCGCTGTGCTATCTGATTTGGGAGCCGAATGAAAACCAGTTGGGAATGGGCAATCCCGGCGCCTTTGAATACAATGACGGGTCCAATTTCCCGACCACCACAGTGAGCAATCCAACCGGAGGTGAAGGCATCGGTCTGTTGCACAGCAAGCATGGCGGCAACGCCCTCGCCTTGGATGGCCATGCAGATTTTGTAACGGTTGAACAATTTAACAATTACAGCTCTGGAAACATAAAAACCTACCTTTGGTGGAGTTCAAACGCCAACGGCCACTGACGCTGCCAACAGCATCCCTTTGAAATCCTTGCTTGCGGCTGGCCGGTGTTCAACACCGGCCAGCCTTTTTTATCCGCCGGCCACCGGCCATGCGAGCCTGATCCTTTTCCCATCTGAATCTGTTCACAATTGTTTCAACAGCGCGTCGTATTCGTCGTGCGAGCCAATCCAATACCAAATCATCGTATCGGCTTTTCTGATGCCAACAGCCCGCCAGCCCAAACCGACATGCATGGAAAATATCGGCAGCGTCGTGTGAACTTGCTTGAATTGAAGACCCGGATGACGGGGATTTAGCCGCCAGATGCGATACGCTTTCAGCGCGTTCTTTTGGATTTCCTTCGGAAGCTCCGCGTGCAGCTTCCGAAACGCTTTAGTCGTGTGCGAGGTCACTGTCTATTTCAAACGACAGCGTCTTGCCTTCGTTGAATTCCGACAGCGCTTCGCCGGCCAGCCTTGCCAAGGTGTCCTGCGAGCCGGCAAACCGCGCGTCCCAGCGCGCCTCGGAAGCAATCTCTTCGAGAATCAACGCGCCAATCGCTTCCTGCTTCTGCCGGGGCAGAGCCGCCGCTTGTGCAATGGCCTTTTCTAAAAGCGCAGTCATGCTTAAACGATACACGAAATCCGCTTGCGCTCAAACCGAAGTTGTTCGTGGCAAAATTTGATTTAACAGGATGCGAAAAACATCCGTGGATTCAATCTGCTTTGCGCCCAAAAAATCCGGCCGGCTGGTGATGAGCACCGGCCAGTCTTGCTGGTCCGCCGGCCGCCGGCCGTGCGAGCCTTTCACCAGCGTCGCGTCGAGCGGAACCACGTCCATCAACATGCGGCAGCCGAGTTTTTTTTGCAGCAGCCGCCAGGCGATTTTTAATTTCGGCAGCGGGATTTTCGGATCGAGAAACAACTCCGCCGGGTCGTAGCCCGGCTTGCGATGGATGTCCACCGTCCGCGCAAAATCCGGCGCCCGCGCGTCGTCGAGCCAGTAGTAATAGGTGAACCACGCATTTTCCCGCGCCACGGCCAGCAGGTCCCCTGCCCTGGCGTGGTCAATGCCGGCGGCGGTTTTCTCCGCCGCGCCCAGAACTTCCCCGACGCCGGGAGTTTTTTCCAGAACCTCGCGCACGGATTTTTCCAGCGCGCGGTCGTTCAGATAAATATGCGCCACCTGATGATCCGCCACGGCGAAAACCCGGCTCGCGCCGGCGTCGAGAATTTCCCGGCCAAGCTCGTCCTTCACCGCCAGCCAGCCGTGCTCGCGGAAAATGCGGTTGAGATGAACCGGCGTGTCCACATTCGTGAGGCCGTATTCGGAAAGCAAAACCACCGGCACGCCGCGCCGGCTGAAAAAGTCAATCAAGTCGCCGGCAATGGCGTCCATCTCGCGCAGGTCGCGGCGGATGGCGGGGTGGGTTGAATCGTTGGATGGTTGAATCGTTGAACCGTGAACCGGTTTGACGATGGAACGATTCAACGATTTGACGCCATGTCTTTGCAGGTTGTAATCCAGATGCGGCAGGTAAACCAGGTTCAGCGCCGGCGAAAATTTGTTTTCCAGCCACTTCGCCGCTTCCGCAATCCAGCGCGTCGCGCCATCGGCCTTGCCCTGCGGCGAGTCCATTCCCGCCGCCGGCCCCCAGAAGCCGAAGAACGGAAACTCGCCCAGATCTTTTTTGATTTCTTCGCGGATGGCATACGGCCACGAATAGATGTCGAAAATCTTTCCGCCGTCGGCGCGGTAAACCGGGCGCGGCGTGAGGGCGTAATCCACACTGGAATACATATTGAACCACCAAAAACAATTGGCAGCCGTGAACCGGGAATCAGGAATCGCGGGTCGTTCGCGGAGCGCGTCCCACAATTTCGGGCTTTGAACCAGATGGTTTGACTGCTTCCAGAACTGGACTTCGGCGAGTTCGCGGTTGAACCAGCCGTTGCCGACGACGCCATGCTGCGCCGGCAGCTTGCCGGTGAGATAATTGGCTTGCGCCGTGCAGGTGACGGCGGGAAACGCGGGCGCGACGTGCGCGAGCGCGCCGCGCTGGCGGAACGCGGCGATGCGCGGCGTGTGCTCGCCGATGAGCGCCTCGGTGAGGCCGACGACGTTGATGACGGCGAGCCGGTTCATTTGCCGGCGCGGGCGCGCAGTTCCGCGACGGCGGCGGCGATGCGGCGCGGATTCATTTCGTGGACTTCCACGCCACGGCCGATTTCCGAAAGCAGCGTGACGGAAAGTTCGCCGCCAAGGTGTTCCCGAAATTCATCCAGGCCGGACAACAGCGTCGGGAGGTTGGCGTTGTCCGCGTTGAGCAGCTCGTCGGCGAAAAGTTTGAAGCCCAGTTTTTCGAGCAGGTCCAAAATGCGCGCGGCGGACGCCGCGCTGAACAAGCCAATTTCGCGCGAGTAAATCACGTCCAGCGCGATGCCGATGGCGACGGCCTCGCCATGGGAAACTTGGAAATGCGAGAGCTGCTCCAGTTTGTGCGCCGCCCAGTGGCCGAAGTCCAGCGGACGGGCGGAGCCGGCTTCAAAGGGGTCGCCGCCGGTGGCGATGTGGTCGAGGTGCAGTTCGGCGCAGCGGCGGATGAGCCGCTTCATGGCGTCCGGCTCGAACGCGGCAAGCTTCCCGGCGGCGCGCTCGATCTCGTCGAAAAAATTTGCGTCGCGGATGCAGGCGACCTTGACGGCCTCGACGTAGCCGGAACGTTTGTCGCGCGGGCTGAGCGTGGCGAGCAAATTGAAATCGTTGATGACGGCGAAGGGCGGCGCGAAGGTGCCGATGAAATTTTTCTGGCCGAGGGCGTTGAGACCGTTTTTCACGCCGACGCCGGAATCGGCCTGGCTCAACGTGGTCGTCGGGATGCGGACGTGCCGCACGCCGCGGTGCGCGGTGGCGGCGGCAAAGCCGGCGACGTCGAGCAGCGCGCCGCCGCCGACGGCGATGAGATAGGAATGGCGGTCAACGTGGTGGCGTTGCAGTTGCGAATAGATTTCGTTGACGAGCGTGGTGGAATTCTTGGCGCGCTCGCCGCCGCAGGCGAACAGCGGCGGGTGGACGAGACGGACCTGCCCGGCGCGGGCGGAAAAATAATTTTCGATCTGCTGTCCGAATCCGGGCAGCGCCTGCGCCAGCGCATCTTCGAGCACCACGAGCGCCTTGCGCGGGCCGGTGTCCGCGAGCGCGGCGTGCAGAACCGGATTGTCCGGCGCGAAAACATTTTCGGTGAAGAAAACGCGCAGCGGCCAGCCGACTTGAATGGAGCGTTGAATCACGGACACGGTTTAATCTGAAATGCGCGGCGTTTTTTTTCGAGAACAATCGGCGGCTGGTTTTTCCCGGCGGACGCCACCGGAATCCTCAGGCGGTAAAACGAACGATGGACGAACACGAACGCGATGAGAAAACAGCCGGAACCGATGATGCGGGAGAGCGGCGAGCCGGGATTTTGCTGTTTCAATTCCACGGCGATTTCCACCGCGAGCAGGCCAAAGAGCGTGGTGAACTTGATGATGGGATTCATGGCGACGGAACTGGTGTCCTTGAACGGGTCGCCGACGGTGGCGGCGTGGAGCGGCGTGCCTGTCATAAGAGGTGCGCGGCTTGGGCGAAGCCTGACGCGGCATGATCATGTCTGCCAGCAGTTTTTTTGGGGGAAAAGTGATGCGGTTGAGGTTTTGCGGCATCGCGTTGTCCGTCAAGGGTGGTTATTTTTTTGAAGTGGTCCGCTCGCCGATCCAGTTCAAATCCGGATTGTTGGGCGAGGAAGTTCCATGCGGAATGAAGCCGGTGCCGCCATGCACCATGGTTCGGGGATCCAGCCAGTGACGGACTTCCACATGGCCGTCGGCAAAGGCCAGCACGCCCCGCTGCCGGTGCAGGTAGGATGGCAGATGAATCCAAGTTTGCAGGGTCATGTCCACACCGAAGGCGGGCGTGCAAATGCTCGCCGGGTTCACATCCGTGAAGACAAACCGGTTGACCGGCGTGTCGGCGATGATTTGCGACGACTTGAGGTAGGTTTTGCAGGCTGCGTTGATGGAGAGCGGCGGAACAACTCCGGCGGCCGGGATTCCGATATACGAGTTCATGGCATAGCTGCGCAGTTCGGTGACATTCTTCGAGAGTGATGTCTCCACCGGCCAGGTGGAAGCATCCGCCGGACATTTGTAAATCCGCTGGGCTGGGATGATCCTGGCGAACAACGCATAATTCGCGTCCGTCAAATACAGCTCGTTGGTCAGCGTGGCGGGGTCGCCGTGGTTGCCGCCGTAAACCCATAAATGCGGTGACGTGGAGGTCGGTGACATGTCGCCACCGTTCAAGACCAGCCGCTCATTGTTGTCGCCCGAGTAAATCGTCCAGGCCAGAATCATCTGCTTCTCGTTGCTGACACACTGGATGCGGGCCGCCTGCATTTTGGCGCCGGCCAGCACCGGCAAAAGCAATGCGGCCAGGATGGCGATGACCGCGATGACCACCAGCAGTTCAATGAGGGTGAAAGCCGGCGCCGGAAAAAGATTTCCTGCGGCCTGCCGGACATTCCTGAACGGCACGCGCCAACCCGTCGTTGAAAACTGCCGGGTCATGGATTTGCCGCCACCATATACCCGTTTCAATTTTTGTAAATACCATGCTTGCCGCTGACGCTCACTTTCCGCAAGCTGGTTGCGATGTCTGAACGACCGGTTGCCAGCTTGAACAAACCCGACGTGGCGCTTGAAATGACGCTGCGCCCGTCGCTCTTTTCCGACTTCACCGGCCAGCCCAAGGTCAAGGAGCGGCTGGAAATCTCCGTCGCCGCCGCCCGGCAGCGCGGCGAGTCGCTGGATCACATCCTGCTTTCCGGCCCGCCCGGCCTGGGCAAAACCACCATCGCCAACATCCTCGCCAAGGCGATGGGCGCGAATGTCAAGGCCACCAGCGGCCCGACCATCGAGAAAGCCAGCGACCTCGCCGGCCTGCTCACCAACCTCGAAGAAGGCGACGTGCTGTTCATTGACGAAATCCACCGCCTGCAAAAAACCATCGAGGAATATCTTTATCCGGCGATGGAGGATTTCAAGCTGGACATCATCATTGACCAGGGGCCGAACGCCCGCAGCGTCCGCCTGAACCTGCCGCGCTTCACGCTCATCGGCGCGACCACGCGCAGCGGCCTGCTCACCGCGCCGCTGCTCACGCGCTTCGGGATGCGCGAGCGGCTGGATTATTATTGCGTGGCGGACCTGGACAAAATCGTCCTGCGCTCGGCAAATTTGCTCGCCGTGGAAATTGACCCGGCGGGCGCGCATGAAATCGCGCGGCGCAGCCGTGGCACGCCGCGCATCGTCAACAATCTGCTCCGCCGGGTCCGTGACTACGCCCAGGTGCGTCACGACGGCCGCATCACCGCCGCCGTGGCGGACAAGGCGCTGGCGATGCTGGAGATTGACGAGAACGGCTTGGATGAAATGGACAAGCGCATCCTCGAAGCCGTCATCGTGAAATTCGACGGCGGGCCGGTGGGCGTGAATTCGCTCGCCGTCGCCGTCGGCGAGGAGCCGGACACGATTGAAGAAGTCTATGAGCCGTATCTCATCATGGAAGGCTATCTCAACCGCACCTCGCAAGGCCGCGTCGCGACGGAGTTGAGTTACAAGAAACTTGGGCTTAAGGTGCCTGGAAGCGGCCAGTCGAGTTTGCTTTAACCACACGGTTTCAAAACCGTTCAACGAGGTGCTCGTCATGGACAATTTGTCCGGCAACAGCAGTGCGTCAGCCGCCGCGCGGAAACGGATGGTCCGGGAGCAGTTGGCGGGCCTGTCGCCGCGTGTGCTGGCGGTGATGGGCGAGGTGCCGCGCCATGAATTTGTCCCCGCGGAAAAACGATCATGGGCTTACGCGGACAGGCCGGTGCCCATCGGTTACGGGCAGACAATTTCCCAGCCCTACATTGTTGCCTTCATGACAACCCAGCTTGACCCGCAGCCATCCGACCGCGTGTTGGAAATCGGGACGGGTTCCGGCTATCAGGCCGCCGTGCTGGCGAAACTCGTGGCGGAAGTGTTCACCATCGAAATCATCGAACCGCTGGCGCAACGTGCCAGAGCCGAACTGCAGCGGCTCGGCTGCCACAACGTCCATCTGCACATCGGCGACGGCTACACCGGCTGGCCCGAAGCGGCGCCGTTCGATGCCGTCATCGTGACCTGTGCGCCGCAAGAAGTCCCGTCGCCGCTCCTCCAACAACTCGCGGACAACGGCCGGCTCGTCATCCCCGTCGGCACGGTTCCCGGCCAGGAATTGATGCTGTTCCACAAGACCCGGGGCCGCCTCGAAACTTCCGCCACCCTGCCGGTGCGCTTTGTCCCGATGACCGGCGTAATCCAGAACCGTGGACGCCCGGATTGAACCGGGCCGGCTTTTGCCTTTCATTTCTCCCGCGTTCCGTGTTTAATTTTTGCCGTCTGGCGAAGCGGTTTTTTAAATCGTATTTAAATCGCAAACCGGCCATCGCAAATCGCAATTTTCCCAATGCCCAAGCGCACCGACATTCACAGCGTCCTCATCATCGGCGCCGGCCCGATCATCATCGGCCAGGCGTGCGAATTTGATTACTCCGGCACACAGGCGTGCAAGGCCCTCCGCGAGGAAGGCTACCGCGTCATCCTCATCAACTCCAACCCGGCCACCATCATGACCGACCCGGAGTTCGCCGACCGCACCTACATCGAACCCATCACGCCCGAGTGCGTGGAGAAAATCATCCTCCGCGAGAAGGCGGAGATGAAAAAGCTCAAGGCGAAGGGCAAACTCGTCCTGCTCCCGACGCTCGGCGGCCAGACCGCGCTCAACACCGCGATGGCGCTCCACAAATCCGGCGCGCTCGAACGCCACGGCGTCGAGATGATCGGCGCCAAACCCGACGCCATCCACAAAGGCGAAGACCGGCAGGCGTTCAAGGATTTGATGCTCTCCATCGGGCTTGACGTTCCCATTTCCGGCACCGCGCACAATCTCGACGAAGCCCGCGCCGTCGCGAAAAAGATTGGCAAGTTCCCGCTCATCATCCGCCCCGCGTTCACGCTCGGCGGCACGGGCGGCGGCATCGGATACAATCAGGATGAGTTCGAAGCCATCGCCAAGAACGGCATCGAGCTTTCGCCCGTGAACGAAATTCTCATCGAAGAATCCCTGCTCGGCTGGAAGGAATACGAGATGGAAGTCATGCGCGACAAGGCCGACAACTGCGTCATCATCTGCTCCATCGAAAACTTCGACCCCATGGGCGTTCACACCGGCGACAGCATCACCGTCGCGCCCATCCAGACGCTGACCGACAAGGAATTTCAGATCATGCGCGACCAGAGCTTCGCCGTCATCCGCGCTGTGGGCGTGGAGACCGGCGGCTCCAACATCCAGTTCGGCGTCAACCCGGACAACGGCCGCATGGTCATCATTGAGATGAACCCGCGCGTCAGCCGCAGCTCCGCGCTCGCGTCCAAGGCCACCGGTTTTCCCATCGCGAAGATCGCCGCCAAGCTCGCCGTCGGCTACCTGCTCGACGAACTCAAGAACGACATCACGCGCGAAACCCCCGCGAGCTTCGAGCCGAGCATTGATTACGTCGTCACCAAGATTCCGCGCTTTGCCTTCGAGAAATTCCCGCAGGCCGACCCCACGCTCACCACGCAGATGAAAAGCGTCGGCGAGGCGATGGCCATCGGCCGCACGTTCAAGGAAAGCCTGCAAAAATGCCTGCGCTCGCTGGAGATTGGCCGCAGCGGCCTGGGCGGCGACGGCAAACCCTGGCGCATCGGCACGGAAGTCTATGGCGACCGCGACATCCTCCCGCGCGACGTCATCAGCCGCAAGCTGAGCGTGCCCAACGCCGAACGCATCTTCTTCATCCGCCACGCCCTGCGCGCCGGCTTCGCCATCGAGGAGATTTTCAACCTCACGAAAATTGACCGCTGGTTTCTGGTGCAGATCAAGGAGATTGTGGATTTCGAGGAAGAACTGGCGGGGACAGCAACGACTTGAACTCGGATTGTGTCAATCATGCTGATAGTTGGCAGAACTCGTCATTCATTGCCGTGGTGACGTGGAATGGCAGAGTGAAGTTATTTGATGCATCATCGAAAAGATTCATCGTCGAATTCTTTACTCACAAGGACCCCGGCGGAGTGAGTGTTGCCCTCTCACAAAACAACGAACGATGCTTTTGTGGAACTTACTACGCTTGGGGTTTGGCTTGTTTTGATGTCAGCACAGGGCAAGTAATTTGGCGCAGGAAAGACCTGAAGAGATTTTACGGATTGAGCTTTTCACCAGCGCGCAATTCACTTTTCGCATATTTCGACGGCAAGAGCGCTCTTGAGCTAGACCCCTTTACCGGTATTACTCAAAACGAATTCCGAGGTGTGGTTGAAGTTGATGCTAGTCCATATGATGAATCGCTTTTGTTCACGGAAAGAAAAAAATTTAATTTTTTGGGGAAAGAACTGAAAAAACTATGGTCTGTGCCAAGAGAAAGTTTCGCTGTTTTGGAAAATGCTTGGTCTCCGGATTCAGTAGCCATATCCGAAGTCGGTTCGGAATTACCCAATGGTTCTAAAGCTGTTATTCGTTGTTATTCACTAGGTGGTGAATTGCTCTGGCGTTATCAAGGACAGAACCACCACGTTGATGCGCTTCAATACCGACCGAGAACCAAATCGTTTGTTGGCGTGGATTTTACGGCTGGTAAAGCATACATGCTGGTTGAACTCGACGAGGGCACTGGCAAAGTAATTCAGCAGAAAATCATCCCAACTTCACCGCATTGGGGATTCTGCGAGAACGGAGAACAGTTCTTTTCTGTGGATCATAATAGTTATGAGGTGGCACTTGAAAATTTTTAGTTCGCTATCCCTGAGTCAGATTCGGCTGTCCCTCTGTCTTTGAATCCCAACGGGATTCAAATCAATCAGCCCCGGGGTGGCGGTCCGCGCCGGCAGGCGAGGAGCGCCTACCCCGGGAAACCGTCCCCACAAATTCATCAACGCCTTTTGAAATCTCTGCAAAAGGGGTTGTTTTTGAAAACAGTTGATCCC
>CAYVGC010000050.1:0-27823 GCA_964449815.1 uncultured Bifidobacteriaceae bacterium | reverse complement strand
TCGCCGGCTTCTTCAAGCTGACGCCGGTGTTCATCTTCCTGGTGCCGGGCATGATTGCTTTTGCGCTGACCAAGACGCCCGGCGTCGGTTTCAGCACCAGCGGTGACGCCGCCTACACTTCGCTGGTGGCCCAAATCCTGCCGCACGGCCTGCGCGGCATGGTGGCCTGCGGCATGATTGTGGCCCTCATGGCGTCGCTGGGATCCAAATTTAACGCGTCCGCCACTTTGTTCACCATGGATTTCTATCGCGAATGGTATCCCAACGCCTCCGGCAAAACCGAGGTGATCGTGGGCCGCCTGGCCACGGGCGCGATTGTCTTCCTCGGCATCTGCTGGGTGCTGGTGATCAAAAGCCTGCATACGAATCTTTATCTGTATCTCCAAAACGTGCAGGGGTATCTCTCACCGGCCATCGCGGTGTTGTTCGGATTGGGCGTGTTCTGGAAACGTGCCACGGCCCCCGCCGCCCTGTGGTCGTTCGTCATTGGCATGATTGGCGGTTTCGGACGTCTTGCCGCCGATCTCGTCATGCGCAACGACTCCGAGGCGGTGACCAAGCTCAAGGGCGATCTTTACCACAAGGTCATCACCTTGGATCAATACAACGCCGGCATCGCCCCCATCAAAGCCGCGCACAACGCCATCATGTTCGACTTTTGGAACATTCACTGGCTCTATTACTGCGAAGGGCTGTTTGTGCTCACCGCCGCGTTAATGGTCATCATCAGCCTCATGACCAAGGCGCCAGATCCCAAGACCATCAAATACACTTGGTATGGCGCCACGGCTGCGGAAAAGGCCGCCACCCGCGAAAGCTGGAATGCACTGGACGTCATCCTCAGCTTGATCGTCGTCGTCTGCGTCGTCCTGTTCTACATCAAGTTCTGGTAATCATCCGTTTCAACAAGGCGGCGGAGCTTCTGCGCCGCCGCCTTTTTTTATTTCCGAATTGTGCCGCCCGATAAACTGCCTCAAACCACCCGCGCTTAAAAACCATGAAAACCATCCTGCTCCCGCTCGCGTGCCTGCTGGCCACGCTGCCCGTCGTCTCCGCCCAGACCAATCTGGCCAGCCGTGACTCGCTGATCGTTGCGGCGGCGAAGGCCGGCCCCGCGCCGCAGTTCAACGGCGCGCGGGTCATCGGCGTGCGCCCAAACACGCCGGTGATTTACAGGCTCACCGTCAGCGGCGACCGGCCGATGAAATTCTCCGTGAAGCAACTGCCCGCCGGACTCACGCTGGACGCCAACACCGGCATCATCACCGGCCGGCTCGCGGAAAAAGGGGAATTCACGTTCACCGCGTCTGCCAAAAACTCCGCCGGCAGGGCGGCGGCAAAAATTAAACTCGTTTGCGGCGACACCCTGGCCCTCACGCCGCCGATGGGCTGGAACAGCTACGACGCCTTTGGCGACAACGTCGTCGAGGCCGAGGTTTTGGCGAATGCGCGTTATCTCGCGGAGCAGATGCAGCCCGTCGGCTGGGACACCGTGGTCGTGGATTATTGCTGGTCCGACCCTGGCGCGCATGACAACAACCGCAACGCCCGCGCCAATGCGCCGCTCGCGATGGATCAATTTGGCCGCATGACGCCCGCGGCCAACCGTTTTCCCTCCGCCAATGATGGCGCGGGTTTCAAGCCGCTCGCCGGCGCGGTTCACGCGCTTGGTTTGAAGTTCGGCATCCATGTCATGCGGGGAATTCCGCGCAATGCCGTCAAGGCCGACCTGCCCATCGAAAGCTCAACCTTCACCGCCGCCGCCGCCGGCAACACCAATGACCAATGCGGCTGGTGTCCCGACATGTTTGGCGTCAGCAGCAACGCCGCCGGCCAGGCGTGGTATGATTCGTGTGCGCGGCTGTGGGCCTCCTGGGGCGTGGATTACATCAAGGTGGATGATCTTTCACAACCATATCACACCGCCGAGGTGGAGATGATTCACAACGCCATTGACCATTGCGGCCGCGCCATCGTGTTCAGCACTTCGCCCGGCGAAACGCCGATTGTGGCTGCCGGACACATTTCACAGCACGCCAATCTCTGGCGCGTCTCGGATGACTTCTGGGACAATTGGAAATCGCTCGACCATGAATTTACGCTCGCCGCCCGTTGGAAGACTTTTGCCGGGCCGGGCCACTGGCCGGATGCGGACATGCTGCCGATCGGTCATCTCTCCGTCGCGCACCGTTCCGTCGGCGAGGATCGTTCCACCCATTTGACGCGGGACGAACAGCTCACGCATCTTTCGCTCTGGAGCCTGCTGCCCTCGCCGCTGATGGTCGGCGCAAATCTGCCGGACAACGACGCCTGGACGCTCGCCCTGCTCGCCAGCCCCGAAGTCATCGCCGTGAACCAGGACACCCTGGGGCTTGCCGCGCAGCGCGTGACGAACGTTCTCGCCAGCGCGGAAATCTGGACCCGGCCGCTAGCAGACAAATCCCTTGCCGTCGGCATTTTCAATCGCGGCAAAGCGGTCGTGCCGGTGAATTTAATCTGGAAAGACCTCGGTCTGCGCGCCAGGCCCGCCGTCCGCGACCTGTGGCTGCGGCGCGATCTGGGCCGGGCAGAAAATTTCACCGCCGAAATCCCGCCGCACGGCTGCGTGCTGCTCCGCGTGAAATAATTAAAACCCGGACTTTGCAACCGGGCGGGTGGGCGCACGCGTCCCGCGTGCCAGTCCGGGCGTCACGCCCGAACTTTCGTCAGCCATTCGTTCGGGCCGTGCTAACGGGGGAAAGTTTGGCTGACGGTGTTTTCGGCGTCGCGCCGGAAATCACCCGTCGGAGGCGTATGCTCCCCGGAACCGGCGGCGGCGCTGGATTTTGATTTCGCGTTTTAGTCCGGTTTTCCCCGCCGACCGGTTGAAAATGAGGTTTTGATGCGCCCTTTTTTGGCCAACCTTCATACAATCTTGCGATTTGGGCGATAACCGTTGACACTTTTACAAGGCGGTCATAAAACAGTTTCATTCCAATGAAATCGGGCCTGACAGTTGAGGTCGCCCTTTCCATTTCCGCTTCGCCAAGCATTCGCGTCCCGGCAGGCTTTTTATTGTCCAAGGCCCAGGACTTTTCCGGCTTCACCGGCAATTTCCGCCCGGCAATTCATCCTGGGCCGGGCGCGTCGAATCTTGCCCGGCAAGTCGTGCCGCCCGGTTTTTCGCTCCGCAAAATCGGACGGCAACGCTTGCAGTCCGAGTTTTCGCCCCTAAAAGCAGGCCTGCGACACTTACCGCCCCACTTTTTGCCCCCGGAAACGGGATGGCGGCGCTCGCAGCCCGGCGCCAGGCTCCGCAAAACCCGGCGGCAATGCTGGCAGCCCAAGTTTTCGCTCCCCCAAGCCGGACGGCAGCGCTCGCAGCCCGGTTTTTGGCCCCCAGAAACGGCCCGGCACGACGGTCCAGACCTTTATTTTCAGAATGTCAGCGACCACCACAAAAAAACAGGAACAACATGTCCAACATCACGCCCAGAAGTTGCAACCCCCTCGTGCAACATCTCGAAGACGCCGCCGACGGCGCGCAGAAACATGCCGCCAACATCGGCCTGCTGCATTACACGGAGGCCAGGATTCGTTCCGTCCTGAATGCCCTCGTGGGCACGCCCGCCGGGCCGTGAACGCCGGGCGCGCAGGAGTGACGCGCCGTGACGAAATGGAAAAGTTTTTTATAACCACCGGAATCTCAATCTTAAAACGAACCATGAAAACGAGGCTTTCTCTGTTTCGCAGGCTGGTCCTGGCGGCGGCCATGCTGGCCGGGCTGGGCACGGCCCGCGCCCAGTTCCAACCGGCCAACGACATGTTCGCCAACCGCATTGTCATCACCGGCACGAACCTTGCCGTCACCGGTCTCAATCTCGACGCGACCAAGGAACCTGGCGAGCCGGATCATGCCGGCAACAGCGGCGGGGCTTCGATCTGGTGGTCCTGGCAGGCGCCTGCGGACGGCACGGCCACGATCAGCACCGCCGGGAGCACCTTTGACACGCTCCTGGGCGTTTATACCGGCTCGTCGGTTTCGGAGCTGACCACCATTGCGAGCGATGACGATGACCCGGATACCGGCGCTTTGACGAGCAAGGTGACGTTCACGGCGGCGGCCGGCCAGATTTACCAGATTGCCGTGGACGGCTTTGACGGAGACTATGGGTTTGTGATGCTGTCCGTGGTGCTGGCGCCGCCGACGCCCGCGCCGCCGGCGCCGGCGTGGCAGTTGCCCGATCCTAATGGAAACATGATCGCTTCGACCGACTTCGCCGGCAAGGTCGTCATCCTGGATTTCTGGGCCACCTGGTGCAATCCCTGCAAAGAGGAGATGCCGGATTTGGTGACTCTGCAAACGGAGTATGGCGCGGACGGGCTGGTGGTGGTGGGGGCAAATGTTTCGTGGAGCGGGGATGATGCGCAGGCCATCACCGATTTTCTGGCGACCTTCACGCCGACGATCAATTATCAAGTGGTCCTGTCCGACGCCGCCAACGAAAATGCATTTGGCGGCATTGAGGAGATACCCACCATGGTCATCATTGACCGGCAGAACCTGATTCAGAAGGTGTTTGTCGGCACGCAGCCGATCAGCAACCTGGAGAACCAGATCATCCCGCTGCTCTACGGCAACACCATGATTGCCTGCCAGCGAAACGGAAACCAGTTGACGCTTTGCTGGCCCAATGCCGCCGTGCCCTTCACGTTGCAATCGGCCGCCAGCCTGGCCAGCCCCGTCTGGTCCGACTGGCCGGATGCTCCGACGTTGTGCAATGGCACGAACACGGTGCAGATCACGATGACCGGGCCGCCCTGTTACTTCCGCCTGCGGATGACCTATTAGTCGCGTCAAGCAACGGCCATGAGAATACTACCCAGTCATGCGAGGCTTGCCGGCAAGGGGTTCACGCTGATTGAACTCCTGGTGGTGATCGCCATCATCGCCATCCTGGCGGCCCTGCTGCTGCCGGCCCTCGGACGGGCCAAACGTTCGGCCCAGCGGATGGAGTGCGTCAACAATCTGCGGGAGCTGCGGCTGGCGCTCGGGGTTTACACGACCGAGAACGGCGGTCAACTGCCGCCGCGGAATGCCTTCGGCGATCAATGGCCGGCGCAACTTCAGCCAGCCTACCTTGATCTGAACCTGCTGCGCTGTCCGAGCGACCCGGCGGCCAGCCAGTCCGGGACGGCCACGAATGTCTTGGCGGACGCGGCCCCGCGCAGCTACCTGATGAACGGATTTCAGGACGCCGTGCTGGAGATGTCTGGTGGCCCGCCGCCGCTCAAGGGCATGCCGTTGCCGGTGCTGCGTGAAACGGTCATCAACCGCCTTGCGGACACGATTGTGTTCGGTGAAAAAGCCTCTTTAAGTTTGCAGGCTTACCTGGTGCTGAACTCTGATGCCAGCCTCTACCTGCCGGACCTGGAGGAGAGCCGCCACGGCGGGACAGGAAGACTGCTGAACAAGTCCGGCGGTTCCAATTATGCCTTTGGCGATGGGAGTGTGCGGTGGGTGCATTTTGGGAAGACGCTCTGTCCGCAAAACCTGTGGGCCGTCACCGAGCAGGGGCGGACAAGTTACGGCGTGTGCCAGCCGCATTGACCGGCGCCCGGCATTGACGCAAAGCCATTACGAGTTCCTTGGTTTACGAAACGCGGTAAAATTTCTTCAGACGACAGTTTTTTTGCCGGCGGCGAAATAATCGAGATACCGGACGAGCTGTTCCTTCATCTCTTTGCGCGGAACAGTCGCGTCAATCAGCCCGTGTTCCAGCAGAAATTCGGCGGTCTGAAAACCCGGCGGCAGTTCGGCATGCGTGGTGTCCTTGATGACGCGCGGCCCGGCGAAACCGATCATCGCGGCGGGTTCGGCCAAGATCAGATCGCCGAGCGCGGCGAAGCTGGCCATCACGCCGCCGTAACTGTTGTTGGTCAAAACGCTGAGGTAGGGCAGGCGATGCCTGGCGTGGTAGGCGAGGGCGGCGGCGGTCTTGGCCATCTGCATCAAGCTGAACACGCCTTCCTGCATCCGCGCGCCGCCGCTGGTGGAAATGATCACGACGGGCCAGTTGCCTTCCGTGCCGCGTTCGATGAGCCGGGTGAGTTTTTCGCCGACGACCGAACCCATCGAGCCGCCCATGAACCCGAAATCCATCACTCCGAGCGCGACGCGGTGCGTGCCGATTTTGCAGACACCGGTGACGACGGCGTCGTTGAGCATGGTGGCTTTGCGGTCGCGTTCCACTTTGCTCTTGTAGCTGGCGAATCTCAAAATGTCCACGCTGGTCATCTTGGCGTCCATCTCCTCGAACGTGCAGGTTTCGACGAGCGAATGGATGCGTTCGCGCGAGCCGATGGGAAAATGATGCTGGCACTTCGGGCAAACCTTGAGGTTTTCGTCCAGTTCCTTGTCGAAAATCATCGTGCCGCAGGACGGGCATTTCGTCCACAGACCTTCGGGGATGTCACGCTTCTTGGTCCGGGGCTTGTCGGTGTCCAGCTTCGGCTTGATGGGGAACGCCGCTTGGGCGTGCTGGATCGGCGGGGGTGTCAGCGCCGGCTCGATCTGGACAACGCCGCTGATTGTCTTCTTGGCAAATGAAGTGGTATCCATTGTGGCAATGATAATAAATTCACAGTCCGCGTGCAACTGTCCAAACACACACGTCCGCCGCGCCGGCAAGGCGCAACGCCCGCGCGCACGCGCTCGTCGTCGCGCCCGTGGTGAAGACATCATCCACGATCACGAGGCGTTTTCCGTCCAGCTTCAGGCCGGGCCGGACGGCAAAGGCGTTTTTCATGTTCGTGGCGCGCTGTTCGCGCGTGAGCAGGGTCTGCGTGGCCGTGGGATTGACGCGGCGAAGGATTTTTTCATTCAGCGGAATTTTGGCCGCGCGGCCCAGGTGCGCGGCGAGGCGGCCAGCCTGGTTGAATTCGCGTTCGCGCAGTTTCAGCGGATGCAGCGGCACCGGCACGATCACATCCCAGTTTTGCTCGCGCAACACCGGCGCCGCCTCGCGCACGAGCAGGTCGGCGAGAAAATTTTCAAACCACAACGCGCGCGAGTATTTGAACCGGTGGATGGCTTCCAGCACGACACTTTTGGCGACCACCGCCGAGCGCGCGGAACTGAAGTGCAATTCCAACTCCCGGCAGTTCGTGCATTCAAAAGCGGTCGTGAGGTCGCCCGCGAACGGCAGGCCGCAGCGCTCGCAGAAGGGCGGGCGGATGAAGCGGACATGCGACCAGCATTGCGGGCAGACGAAACCGTCCTGCACGGTGGCGCGCTGGCGGCGGCAGAGCTGGCAGATCTCGGGATAGATCAAGCCGAGGCCGGCTTTGAACCAGTCTTGCAGCTTGCCCGCCGCCGGAGTCATGCGTGGAAATTTAATTTTTTTTGCCGCGGCAGAAAGACAATTCGGGAAAAAGTTTTATTCGCCGCCCATGCCGTCGTGTGTTAGAAATGAGGTAAGAAGATGGCGCGAACCTCCACAATCAACGAACCGGTCGGCCAGGAAAAATTCGGACGGTTCTGCCTGCGCGAACGGCTCAACGTCGGCGGCATGTCGGAAATCTGGCTGGTGGCCGACGGCCGTGGCAAGCCGTTTGCGTTGCGGAAACTCAAGCACGAACTGCGTTTCAACTTCACGGCGCGGCGGCGCTTCATGCGCGGCTGCGAAATTTTGTCGCAGCTGACCGAGAGTGATTACATCGTCGGCTACGTCGAACACGGCAAGGCGGAAGGCACCTGCTATCTGCTGATGGATTACGTCGAGGCGGAGAATTTGAAGGAGCTTTACGCGCGGCGGGATGCGTTGCTGACGGAAAACGTGGCGCAGATTTTGATTGATGCCGCCACGGGCCTGAGCCACGTCCACGAAAGCGGCTACATGCACCTGGATTTCAAGCCGGAAAACATCCTCATCACACGCAACGCGGCGGTGCGGCTGATTGATTTTGACATGGCGCAGCCGATTCCCGAAAAGCCGGTGAAGTTTTCCAAAAATCCCGGCACGCCTGGCTACATGGCGCCGGAACAGTTGAAGCGCGAGCCGATGGACGCGCGGGTGGACATTTTTGCGTTCGGTGTTTCCGCCTACGAGTTGCTGACGAACCACAAGCCGTTTCCCGGTGGAACGCCGGCGGAAATTCTCGCCGCACAAATGAATCCTTCCGGGCCGGTGCCGTTGCGCGAGCATAATCCCGACGTGCCGCTGGCGCTGGAAAAAGTGGTGTTGAAATGTCTCGAACGCGATCCCGAACGGCGCTATCCGTTCAGCGGCGTGATGCTGCGCGACCTGCAAAATGCGCTTTACGTCTGATTTCCGGCAGTTGCCTTAAGATTCTTCGGCGAGAAACTGGGTGAAAGCCGCCTCCGGTGGAGTGGCAAAGTCGCAGCTCTGTCCGCGCCAGACAAATTGAATTCGCCCCGCGTGCAGCGCGTGCTGCGGCAGAATCAGGCGGGCGCGCTGTTCCTCGGTCAAACGATGTTCGACGAGGGCAAGGTATAAATCTGGATCGCCCCCGTAGATTTTGTCACCCACGATGGGATGGCCGAGGTGGGCGAGATGGATGCGAAGCTGGTGCTTGCGACCGGTGTGCGGAATCAGACGCACCAGGGAAAAAGCCGAGCCGGCCCGTGAAAATCTTTGCTCCACGAAAAATTCAGTCTGCGCGGGTGCGCCGTCGGGGCGGACGCAGTCTTTGATGGCCACCGGACTTGCTTCGTCCTTGCCGAGCGGCGCGTCAATGGTCCCATGCTCCGCTGCGACGCGGCCGTGAACGATGGCGCGGTATTCTTTTTGCACGGCGCGGGTTTCCCAGATTTTCCCCAGCTCGCGCGCCGCCGTGGAATTTTTGGCGAGCACGACGAGGCCGGAGGTTTCGCGGTCGAGGCGATGGACCAAACAGGGTTGCTGGTTGCAAGTTGCCGGCTGCCGGCTGAAATAAATCCGGGCGCGGCCGATGAGGCTGGAGTATTCGTCGCCCTTGGTCGGATGGCAGACCAGATCGGCGGGCTTGTGAACCACGAGCAGATCGGCATCTTCGTGGATGACTTGAAACAACTGGGTCATGGAATCTTTTCCGGCGCCGTGGCTGCCGGTTTTTCTTGCATGGAAGATGATGAACGAAGAATGAAGAAACGGCCAGCGCGGTTTCAGCACGATTGACTTTTGCGTTCCGCATTCTTCATTCTTCCTTTGAACAATGTGCCGTAATCTTGTCATCTGCCTGCTGCTGGCCGGCCTCACGCTGGCGCTTTACTGGCCGGCGCGGTCGTTTGACCTGATTTATTTTGATGATCCGTTGCTGTTGACGGAATGCCCGCCGGTGCAGGCGGGGCTGACGTGGGCGGGCGTGAAATGGGCGTTCACCAGCGTGGTCATCGCCAACTGGCAGCCGGTGACCAACCTGTCGTTTCTCGCGGTCTCACAATTTTTTGGGACCGCGCCTGGTGTGCATCATCTGGCAAATGCCGTCCTCCATGCCGCCAATGCCGCGCTGCTCTTCCTGCTGCTGCTACGGCTCACAAACTCAACCTGGCGGAGCGCAGCCGCGGCGGCGGTGTTTGCGTGGCATCCGCTGCGCGTGGAATCGGTGGCGTGGATTGCGGAACGCAAGGATGTGCTGTGCGGATTTTTCTTTCTGCTGGCGCTGCTGTGCTACGCGCAACGAGTGACGGGCGGCAAGCGGCGGTTGCGCTGCGGGCGTCAATTCGCGTCATCCATCACCCGCCCGTCATTTTTCCACTGGCTCGCTTTGATTTTCTTTGCGCTGGCGTTGCTGAGCAAGCCGATGGCGGTGACGCTGCCGTTCGTGCTGTTGCTGCTGGACGTGTGGCCGCTGGGAAGAATTTCAAATTTCAAATTTCAAATTTCAAATCTCAAGCCGTTGCTTGTGGAAAAGATTCCGTTTTTTGCCCTGATGCTCGTGTTTTGCGTGACGACCTGTTGGATTCAACACGATTACGCGGCGATGACGCCGTGGGAAAAGCTGGGCTTCGCGCCGCGCGTGGCCAACGCCGTCTCCGGCTACCTTGCCTATCCGGCGCAACTTTTCTGGCCGGTCGATCTCGCGGCGATTTATCCCTACCCGAAAAGTTACGACGTGACGCAAACCGTGTTGAAGGCTGCGTTGCTGCTCGTCATTTCCGCCGGCTGCCTCAGGCAGCTCGCGCGCCGGCCGTGGCTCACGGTCGGCTGGTTCTGGTATCTCGGCACGGCGCTGCCCGTCATCGGGCTGGTGCAGGTCGGCGAACAGGCGATGGCCGACCGCTACACCTATCTGCCGCTCATCGGCCCGGTCGTTGCACTGGTGTGGACGGCGGCGGAGATTTTTTCGCGCGGGCGCGGCGCAAAAGTCATTCTGATGGCGGCGGCGGTTTTAATTTTGTCCACGTTTGCGGCTTTGTCCGCACGGCAGTTGCAATTCTGGCGGAACACCGTTGCGCTGTTTGAACACAACGTCGCCGTGACGCCGGCGAATGCTTCCGCTGAGTTCACGCTCGGCCTCGGCTTTGAGCACGCGGGCGACACCAACCGTGCCATTGTCTGCTATCGCACGGCCAGGATGCTTGAACCCGGTGATTTTCAAAACCGCCGCAGCCTCGCCGGCCTGCTGGCCAGGCAGGGCCAGTTCGCCGCCGCTGTAGCGGAATATGCTTCACTGCTCACCGACGAGCCGACCGAATATCAGGATCATCTGGGTCTGGCCGGTTTGCTCGCCATGCAAGGCCGCACGGATGAATCTCTCTTTCAACTCAACGAAACCGTGCGGTTGAACCCCGGCTGCGTCGAGGCGCTCAACAACCTGGCCTGGGCGCTTGCCACCAGCCCGCGCGCGGAACTCCGCGACGGCCCGCGCGCCGTGATGCTCGCGCAACGCGCCTGCGAACTGACCCGTTTTGAAAAACCGATTTTCCTCGGCACCCTGGCGGCGGCGCAGGCCGGAGATGGAAAATTTGACGACGCCATTGTCACCGCGCAAAGCGCCTGCAACCTCGCTGCAAAAAACGGGGAGACAAATTTGCTTCAGCGAAACCAGCAGTTGTTGGAGCGGTATCGCCAGCACCGAACGGCCAAGGAAAAGTTATGAATGAAGAATGAAAAAACGCATTTGTCCGGGCACCGGCAACGTGTTTCATCATTCTGCCCGCTTTCTTCGCTTCAAACCCCGCCGAACCGCCGGTTGCGCCTGGCGTATTCCTCCAGCGCGGCGAAAAATTGCGGTTTGCGGAAATCCGGCCACAGCGTCGGCGTGATGACCAGTTCGGCATAGCTGATCTGCCACAAGAGAAAATTGCTCACGCGCATCTCGCCGCTCGTGCGGATGAGCAGATCGGGATCCGGCACGTTGCGCGTCCAGAGATGGTCGGAGATGACTTTCTCGGTGATGTCCGTCAGGTCCAGCTTGCTGCGCTTCACTTCCTCGCTGATACGGCGGACGGCGTCCACGATTTCGATGCGGCTGCCGTAGCTCAAAGCCATGACGAGCGTCAGGCCGTTGTTCTTGGAAAGCGTCGCGATGGATTTCCGCAGATGTTTCTGCACATTTTCCGGCAGGCGGTAAATCTGGCCGATGACTTCGAGCCGGACGTTGTTCTTGTTCAACTCCGGCGTCTCGGTCTTGAGAAAATGGATGAGATATTTCATCAGCGCGTCCACCTCGTCCTTGGGCCGGTTCCAATTTTCGGCGGAGAAGGCGTAGAGCGTGAGATATTTGATGCCCAATTCGCCGGCGGTGCGGATGATTTCGCGCGCCGAATCCGCGCCACGCCGGTGGCCCTCGACGCGCGGCAGATGCCGGGACTTCGCCCAACGCCCGTTGCCGTCCATGATCACCGCGACGTGGCGCGGAAGATTTGCGGCGGCTTCGGCGCTCAAATGTGGACTGGCGAAACTCATCTGTCTGACCGCAGATTACGCGAATCTGGCGGATTCAAAAATGAAAATTTTTAACTGCCGTTATCATTGGCCAGTCATGGTGACTGTCTGCGGAGCATCATTCAGACGGTTTTGATGCTGGAAGTCGGCCTGCGGGGCAAGAGAGGCTGGACAAAAAAGGGACGCACCCAAGGCGGATGCGTCCCCGTCTTTCCCAAGATTTCAGTGTTCGATGATGCGGTAGTAGCGTGCGGTGAAATTTGACGGTCCACGGTCCTGGAGCAGCAGCATCCCGTTCGTGAGGCTCAACGCGTTTGGCAGCGTCACCCAGTTCATGAGGTTGGTGCTGGCCTGCGCCTCGAAGTTCGCGAGGTTGGCGGGCGAGAGGAGGCCGCCGTTGGCATCGGTCGAGGTCAACTGGAACGAACCATTGGGCAGCAACGTCGGCGAGGCGAGAGCTTGCGGCACGAGCACTTTCAATACGGCGTTGCTGCTGACGGTGCTACCGTCCACGTTGGTAACTTGCAACGCATACACGCCCGAATCCTGCCGCGTCAGATTCGTCAACGTCAGCGTGACGGAATGAGCGTCCGGGAGATTGATTCCGTTTTTGAGCCATTGAACATAGGCAATTCCACGCCAAATGGCGCTCGCCTGAAACGTCGCGTTCGCACCTAACCAGTTGGTTTGACTCGGCGGCTGCTGCGTGATTTTTGGCGGATCGGGGACGAAGGCGAATTGATCCACCCAGCCGGCGTCCAGGCCGCTGCCGTAGATGGATTCCTTGGAATAACGCCACATCAGGACATTCGTGCCGGCGGCGACGGGGAGACTGACCGGCTGCCAGTCCACTTCGCCGGAAATGTTCGTCTGCACGATGCCGTTGATGCGGAATTCGAGGAAGTCAAAATCCAGCTCAGAGGAAACTTTCCACCAGAAAGTATAATGGCCAGACCAGTTCGTGCCGACGGTGGACTGCAAAATCGTTTCCTGCAACGGCCCAATGTCGCCGCTTTGCGCGGCGGACACGCCGTCGTGGGTGATGTTGGTTTCACCGAACCACTTGGCTTCGCCGGTGGTGGTCCAGTTCAGGTTCGTCGCGTTGAGCGCGACGCCGAGCGGGATGAGCACGGTGAGCTGGGCGTATTTGCTTGCGACAACGCCATAGGCATTGCTGGCGATGAGCTGGTAAACGCCCGACTGGAGCGGGAGCACGACGTTTTTCTGGGCATAGGTGTTGGTAATCGTGGCATGCACAGTCAAGGTGTCGTTGGTCGCGGCGGGCAGGTTCGTGCCGTTGAACTGCCACTGATAGCTGACCGGCTGGACGCCCGCGCACTTGGCGGAGAACCACACGCTGGTCGCGGTGTTGAACACCGTCCGGCTCCAGGGCTGGACGGTGAAAGCCGGCGCGCGGGTGCCGAACAGCGCGAGGTCGTGGTCGCCGCTGCTGGCGATGGCGACGACATTGGCCAGATCGGACGGCGGGCTGATTGAGGACAGTCCAACACTGCCCGTATAAGCGCCAAGGGCCACAACGGTTCCGTCATTGCGCAACAGGATGCTGTGGTTGGCACCGGCCGAGATGGCGACGATGTTGCTGATGCCAGCGGGAATTGTGGCCTGCCCGTAACCATTGTTGCCCCAGCCAACCACCGTGCCATTTGCGCGCAAGGCAAGGTAATGTGAACCACCAGCGGCAATGGCGATGACGTTGGTTACGTTGAAAGGTATAAGACCAGGCAAGTATGGTCCATAGAACCCCCACGCAACGACCGATCCATCCGACCGCAGGGCGATGCTGTCCTCTCCGCTGGCGGCGATGGCCACAACATTGGTTGCGGCGGCATTGGTGGTCTGAAAATAAGTGTTTTGCCCCCAGCCCACGACGGTGCCGTCCGCTTTCAAGGCCAGGTCATGGTAATTCCCGCAGGCGATGGCGGTGACGCTGCTCAAGCCGGCCGGCACATTGGTTTCGCCGTTGATGTCATCCCCCCAGGCATACACGGTGCTGTCGGATTTCAACGCCAGGCTGTCCTCATAACCGGCGGCAATGGCGGTGACGGTGGCATTGCTCAAGGCCGCCACATTGGTTTCGCCGAACGTGACAAAACCACCCGACCAACTGGCAATTTTCCCATCCGACTTAAGCACAAGATAATGACCGGACCCGGCACCTAGTCCGGCGTTGCCCACGGCGATGGCCGTGGCGTTGGTCACATTGAACGGCGGGTCGGTGGCAAGATAGCCCCAAGCCTTCGCAAACCACACGCGCACATACACCGGCAAGCTGACGATGCGACTGAGGTTGTTGTTGGCGGACACATAATAATACCCCGTCTCGCCTGCCAGCGCTGGATCAAATGTCAGGCTGTCATTGGTCGCGCCGGATACCGGCGTGAATATTTGACTGTTGGCGGTCGGGCTGAAATACCATTGATAGCTCAACGGGCCGCTGCCGAGCACGGTTGTTCCGAGCTGGACTTTTCCACCTTGATAAATATTAGTCTGCGTCGCCGGCTGGCTCAAAAATATCAGGGTGCTGTTGCTGATGACAGTCAGCGGTGCGGCCAGGCTCAACGCCGTGTTGATGCTGTTGCTGACAGATAATTGATAATTGCCCGCGCTGTTGAATTGGACATTGGAAATGACCAGGCTGGTGTTGGTGGCGCCGGGAACATTGGTGCCGTTCAGCAGCCATTGATAACTCAACGGCTGCGCGCCGGCGGCGAAAGCTTGCAGCGTCACATCGCGGCCGGTGTAAGCCGTGAGGCCGACGGGCGGATGCAAAATCACCGGGCTGCCGTTATTGACCAAGGCAAGGCCGTGATACGCAGCGGCATCACCGGCAATTGAAACCAGATTGTTCAAGGCGGCGGGCGGATTGGTCTCGCCATCGGGGTTATCGCCCCAAGTCACCACTGTTCCGTCGGCGCGGATGGCCAGGCCAAAATTTTCACCGGGGACATTGCCGGCGGAGATGGCGACAATATTCGTCAGACCTGCTGGAAGATTGGTTCCCGTGCCGCTGCCCCACGCAACCACGGTTCCGTCGGCTATCAATGCCATCGCGTAGGAATATCCAGCGGCCACCGCCACCACATTGTTCAAGCCGGCGGGAACATTCGTCACCGCACCGCTGCCGGACACGACGATCGTGCCGTCATTTTTTAGCGCCACCGCGTTCAGGTAACCCACCGGACTGTTCATTCCGCAGGCAATCGCCGTCAGGTGATTTAACCCGGCAGGAAGAGCCGACAAAGAAAGCCCGGGAGATGGATTGCCCCAAGTGACGAGCGAGCCTTCAGCGCGCACGGCGTAACCAGCCGTGCTACTGCCACCGGCAACTGAGACGATATTGCTCAAGGCCGATACATCCAGTCCCGCCCAATGAACGACGCTGCCGTCCGCACGCAGGGCATAATTTCCCAGCCCAGCCATCGCCACAATATTGGTGGCGCTGGCGGGAACATTTGCGGCGCTGGCGCTGCCCCAAGCGACCAGGTTTCCGCTGCTCTGCACGGCAAAGCTCGCGCCCGGTGATCCGGCAACGGCGAGGACGTTGCTCAATCCCGGCGGCGGCAGACATTCGCCGGACGAGTTCAAGCCCCACGCGGCGACCGGGCCGAAGGTGAGTTGCGCGACGGTGCTCGTCACGGAACCGATCCAGTTGCTGGCAATGACTTGATAAAAGCCGAGTTGATTTGTCCCGACCGCCGGTATGGTGTAGCTGCCACTGGGCGACCAGGCTTGAACGTTGGTGCCATTCAACTGCCACAGATAAAGCGGCGCGGGATTGCCGGAGACTTGGGCGGTAAAAGTTGTCGGCAGACCCGGCGGCACCGAGCGGCCCAAGAGTGGTGAAACGAAGGCCGGCGGCGTCAGCGCCCACAGCGTGGCCGTTCCGCTGGCGGAACCGGAGAGATTCGTGACGGTCAGCAAATAATCGCCGGCATCCGCCGTGGTGAAATTGGAAATGGTCAGGCTCGCGGTGGCTGAGCCGGCGATGTGGAGTCCATCATCCACCAGCGGCTGGCTGTTGAACGACCATTGGTAACTGAACGGCGGCGTGCCTCCGACGATGACGGAGATGTTCGCATTGGAGCCGACGACCACTCCGCCGCCCAACGGCGGCTGGAGGAACACCGGCGGCAGAATAACCGGCGTCAGCACCGCCACGGAACTCGTCGCCACGCCGACGAAGTTCGACGCGACGAGAAAATAATATCCGCCATCGCCGGTCTGCACGCCGGCGATGTTCAAAGTTGAATTGGTCGAGCCGCTTATGCGTCCGCCGTCAGTCAACGGCGAATTGTTAAAGAACCATTGGAAGCTCATCGGCAGCGAGCCGGACAGCGTCGGGCTGAAACTGCCGTTGCTGCTGACCACCACGGAAATGTTCGTCGGCTGAACGGCGAACGCCGGCGGCGCGAAGTGGTTCAGGTGCAGCATCAGATTGCCCGCGTCGGCATCGTAGCCGCCGGCCAGAATTAAATAAGTTGTGCCGGCGGTCGTCGGCAGGGTGACTTGGGAAGTCACGCCACCGAAATCATCGTTGCACGCCACTTCGGTCAGCGCGTCGCACGAGCCGGTGTAAATCGCGAGGCCGGTGTCGAAGTCGCTGCCGAACGTATCCACGACGAGCAGCCCGGCAACCGGCGCGGTAAATTGATACCAGACGCCGTGGCCAAATCCGTCCACACAATCAGGCGTTGGATCGCCAAACGAGGTGGCCGCGGCGGTGGATTGAACATTCGTGTAACTGGCGTTGGTGATGACAATCGCTCCGCTGCACAAGTCGTTCGCCAGAGTCGAATCAATGACCTTGAGCGACACATTGGTGCTGACCGCCGAGCCGTAGGCATTGGTGACGAGGCAACTGAACTGGCTGCCGGAATCCGGCAACTGGGCGTTAAGCAACGTGTAGCTGGAGTTCGTTGCGTTCAGGATCACCGCGCCATTCCGGCTCCAAAAGTAACTCAACGGACCGGGGCCGCCGGCCGTCACGCTGAAGGTTGCCGCATTGCCGAGCAGCACGACCTGGCCCGGTGTTTGCGCGAGAATCGCCGGCGGCGTGGGCGGAACATAAACCGTCAGCACGGCGTTGGAACTCGTCACCATGCCGGCGAGATTTGAAACGCTGACGGAATAATCTCCGGCCTGAACGGGCTGGACATTGTTCAACGTCAGCGTGGCGTTCGTTGCGCCAACAAGATTGGTGCCGTTGAAGCTCCATTGAAAATTGAGCGGCGATGCGCCCTGGACGGCGACGCTAAATGTGGCGGTGCCACCGACGGCGACATTCTGGTTCGTCGGTTGCGTCGTGATGACCGGCGACGTTCCAAACGGTGTCTGGTTTTGATAAATCGTGATCGTGCTGTCGTAATTGTTGCAGAACACGATGTCCGGGCGGCCGTCCCCGTCCAGGTCGCCCACCGCGATGCCCCAGGCATTCCAGCCGGTGCCGAAATCCACCGGCGGCGCGAGCGAGGCGGTCGTGAAACTGCCGGGCGTGCTGACGTTTTGGAAAACGGCCAGGAAGCTCGGCAGTTCGCCGACCGTGCAGATGTCGGGTTTGCCGTCGCCATTGATGTCGGCCAGCGTCACGGTGTGCATCCAGCCGGGCGTCGAGAAATCCACGCGCGCCGCAAAGGAATTGCTCGTGAGCAGCCCGCCGCTGCTGACATTTTGGAACACGCTGATGGTTTCGCTTTGAACCGACCCCGCCACGAGGTCAAGTCTGCCATCGCCGTCCAAATCGCCGGCCATGATGGTGGCAGTGGCGTTGCCGCAGGGCAGGTCAATGCTGGCGGCAAAGGAGTTCGTGTTGATGGCCCCGGCCGCGGTGACGTTTTGATAGATGGAGACGGTGCCGCTGTCCGAATTGGCCACGGCCAGGTCCGGTTTGCCGTCGCCGTCCAAATCCGCAACGACGGCTTCATACGGCCCGCCGGGGGCGGCGATCACCACTGGCGGCGCAAACGAATTCGTCGTCAGGCTGCCGCCGGTTCCGACATTTTTGAAAAGCGAAATGGTCTTGTCTCCATAATTCAGCGCGATGATGTCCACGCGGCCGTCGCCGTCCAGATCGGCGGCGGTGGCGAAACGGCAGTCATTGCCGGCGACCAGCGCAAACGCCGGTTCAAAGGAATTGGTCATGAGGCCGCCGGGAGAGCTGATGTTGTGGAAAACGGAAACGCGGTTGCCGTTGACTTCACACGCGATCAAATCCAGCCGGCCATCGCCGTCCAAATCCACCGCGCGCAGGCGATACGGATTTCCGCCCGTGCCGTCGGTGGGAAAGGGCAGGTCAACGCGTGGGGCAAATGAAGCGGCGCTCAACAAGGCTCCGTTCGTGCTGATGTTTCGGAAAATCGAAACCGTGTGGTCGTTGCCGTTGACTTCGGCGATGTCCGGTTTGCCGTCGCCGTCGAGATCCGCGATGATCGCCGAGCCGGGATTGACGCCGGTGGCGAGATTGAAACTGGCCGCAAAGCTGCCGCTGCTGATGCTGGAGCCGTCGCCGGGGAACGTGGGTTCAAATGGCCGGCTTGAACTGGCGGTCAAGCCGTTCACCGTCACGGTGATCGGCGCAAATGTTGCGCCGGCCGGGACCGTCACAAAAAGATTGGTCGGGCTGGCCGAAGAAACAATTCCCTGCACCGCGCCGAAATAAACGATGTTGGAAACGGCCAGCGGGCTGAAATTAATTCCTGAAATTGAAATCGCAGTTCCCGGCGCGCTAATCATGGGTGCGACTCCTGTGATGGCCGGGGGATTGGTTCCGGGCGTGGATCCAGGTGACGACGTCTCGTTTTGATAAATCGAAAGCGTGGCGGCATAAGTCACGGCGAAGGCGATGTCAGGCCGGCCGTCGCCATCCAAATCGCCGATGGCGATGCCATTCGGATTCCAGCCGGTCGGATAATCCACGCGCGGCGCGAGCGAACCAGTCGTGAAGCTGCCGGGCAAACTGATGTTTTTGAAAATAGACAAGTGGTCGGGCAGCTGGGTGACGACCGCGAGATCAGGTTTGCCGTCGCCGTCCAGATCGCCGATGGCCACGCCGTTGCCCCAGCCGCCGGTGGAGAAATCCACATTGGGCGCGAACGAGTTGGTGCTCAAGCTGCCCGGCGCGCTGGTGTTGCGATAGACGGACACGGCTTGTCCGTTGATGAATGACGAGACGGCGAGATCCAATTTCCCGTCGCCGTCCAAATCGCCGACGGCGATGCCATAACTGGTGGGCAATCCCGCCAGGCCGACGGACGGGGCAAAGGATATGTTTCCGGGCGTGCTTGTGTTTCGCAGGATGGAAACTGAGTTGGTGGTGCCGTAATTGTTGTTGGCGGTGACGATGTCCGGCCGGCCATCGCCGTCCAGATCGGCAACCGCCAGTCCTTGCGGATTGGCACCCACGGCAAAAATTACTGCGGGACCAAAGGAATTGGTCGTGATGCCGCCCGCACCGGTGTTGTAGAAAACCGAGACGGTGCTGTCGCCCCAATTCCCGACGATGAGTTCTGGCTTGCCATCGCCATCCAAATCCTGCACAGCCAAGCCGCGCGGATCTGAGCCGGTGGAAAACGCCACTGGCGTGGCAAAGGAATTGGTCGTGAGCCGGCCCGGCGCGGAAAGATTTTGCAGGATCATCACCTGGTTCGAATTGCGATTCAACAGCACGATGTCCAGTTTGCCATCGCCATCCACATCGGCAACAGTCATGGCGTCCAACCCGGCGGGCAGCGGCAAATCCACGCGCGGCGCAAACGACCCGGCGGCCACCGTGCCATTGGTGCCGAGGTTCTGATAAATGGAAAGCACACTGCCGCCCAACACCAATAAATCCGGCTTGCCGTCACCGTCCAGATCGGCGAAGGCTGTGAATCCCGGCCCGTCGCCGGCCGGCAAATCCAAGCGCGGCGCGAGCGCCGTCGTGCCACCGCCGGCAAAGGTGACGAGAAACGGCGCGTTGGCATAAGCCATGAGTCCGCCCACGGTCACGGTGATGGGCGCATATGTCGCGCCGGTGGGAACGGTTACGGTCAGGCTGGTCGGACTCGCTGCCAAAACCGTGGCCCGCACGGCACCGAAATAAACGATGTCCGCCGCCGCCGTCGCGTTGAAATTAGCGCCGGAAATGGTCACCACCGTTCCATTGGTGCCGGACACGGGCGCAAAGTTGGAAATAACCGGCACTGCAGGCTGCGAGGAGATGCATTTGCCCGCGCTGCCGGCGTTGTAGATGGCTTGAATTTCAGCCGGCATCAGCGCGCGGCTATAAAGCGCTATTTCATCTATGTCGCCGAGGAAGGGAAAATTGTTGAAACCGTCATTGACGTTGCCGATCCCGATGCCGGGAGAATCGCCGGCAATCAGATTGCCGAACGGCCGGATCGTCGTGGTTTTCTGCGCCGCGAGCACGCCATTGGTGTAAAGGCTCATCGTGCCGGCGCTGCCATCGAACGTCGCCGCCACATGCACCCAGACGCCATAGTCGAGCGTAGTGCTGACGGTGTCATAATTGTTGTTTTGATCGCCGATCAAAAACTCAAGCACATGATTGCCCGACATGGAAATGTAATAGGGGTCCGTCCCCGGACGATTGTCGCCGCGCCAAAAAATGTTATAGCCGTCGCCGCGCGGACGGATCCAGCCTTCGATGGTCAGTGCATTCGTCAACGCATACGCCGGCTGGTCCGCGATTTGCACCCCGGTGTAAGTGCCATAGGGATAATTCTCCGGATCACAGGCAAACGCCAAACCGTCCATGCCGTTGGTATAACTCACGTTCACCAGCACGCCGTTGTTGCCGCCCACGACATCCACCGCCGTGCCATCGCCTTTCCACCAGCCGACGAGACCCGGCGGCGGCGGCGTGCAAGATGGCGGCGCGACAGACTGTTGAATGGCAATCGCAGTCGGATAATCCAACCCACTGGCAAAGGTGGAAACGGTCCCGTCGGGCGTGATTCGGTTCAGATAACCCAAAACATTGCTGTGAGTGATGTTGCAGACGTAAAGGTCTCCGCTGCTGTCAAAGGCAATTCCCGTTGGATAATCCAATCCGGTGGCATAGAGGCTGACGACCCCGTTGGTCGTGACTTTGCTGACCGAATTTTCATAAGCGTCCGCGACGAACAGATTTCCATCGCGGTCGAACGCCAGTCCCCAAGTTTCATTGAATCCTGACGCATAGGTGCTGATCACGCCAACGGGGGTGATTTTGATCACTTGGGCACCACAGGAAACATATAAATTGCCTGCGACATCAAATGCCAAAGATTCGTTCCAGCCGATGCCGGTCAGAATATTTGTAACCATTCCGTTTGTGCCAATCCGGTTGATCGTCCCTCCCCACCCGGCTCCGCAAGTGAACAGATGGCCGTCAGCATCGAAGGCCAGGCCACTTGGTGATCCAAGAATGCTGGCGGACGCATAAACACTGACCCCGCCGCCCGAAGTGACTTCGCGAATCGTGTCGTCGCCCGTTCCCGCAGCGTAAACATTGCCGTGCGAATCCAGCGCCAATCCATAAACCAATCCGACGCCGTTTGCAAAAGTTTGAAGGCCGCCATCCGGCTGCACGATGGAGACTCGCTGCAGTTGTTCCTCCGCCACATAAAAGACATCGCCTCCAAAAACCTTGCACGAGATTACAGTCAGGCCCGCTAAAAGGGTGAGAAGGGTTTTGTTTATGCGTGAGGCTGCGGCCAGCGCCGCGAGCATGACGAGGCCGGTGGACAGCACTTTCCCGGATGATAATTTCATGATCCTTTTCATGGCAGATAATCTTTGAGTTTCTTTGTAGCGCGGTTTCGCCGAAAAGGCTGGCCAGCGCAATGACAATTTTTCTGATGCGATACGCCTTTTTAACTCTTATTGGCCGGCCTTGGCAAACCAAAAAGACGCCAAAAACGGACACAATGACGGAGCCAAAAGCAGTCATTGGGCTTCAGCAGCCTCCATACCAACCGGCAAATCATCAAAAACAATGGAAATCCAAGGTTCCGTGGCAAAACCCGCGCGCGTTGCGTGAAAATTTCACGCCTCATGCGTGGGATTCACGCATGGAAAGAAGCGAAGACGATTTATGATTGGCCGGGCACCGGGAGCGATGAAAAATTTCGCCTGGATGTTTTTCGGGTGCCGTGGATTTTCCGATCCGGCGTGATTGATTTTGGCACACGAGTTGCGTCACCTCTTTCGTGGCTAAAAAATTTCATGCTTTAAGAATGGTTGTTAACGCGTCCGACAACGCGGCGAAGAGTTTGTGCCTGGCACCGATGCAATTGCGGGGCGTGCGCCTTCCTCCTCGCGTCCGGACCGTGCCAATGTTGCGTCGGCACCTGCCGGTGGTGTTCGTTTCCGAATCCGTCCAGCCGGTGACAATGAGACACCTTGGCCAGAATTTGGGCAGTCCCGTCACCGAAACTCAATCGTCTCAAAACCCGCGCGTTTGAGGAACGTCTCCAGTTCCGTCCGTGCCCGTTTGTCGGCGTCGTTCAAAATGCCGCCTTGGCGCGCGGCCCGGGCAATGTCATCCACCGCATTCTGCCGCGCCGTCTGCTCCAGATCCTTGTCGAACGCGCGCAGCAGCCCCGTTGAATGGTCAATCACCTGGCTGGCCTTGTCGTCCAGGTAGGCATCCGTGATTTGCGGCGGCGGCAGGCGCAGCAAAATGGTTTTGCCGGAAATTTTCACGTCCTCCGGCGACAGGCGTTTCAGGTCAATGCCCGCCTTCACCACGCCGTGCGCCAGCAGCAGCACGCGGTTTTCGCCATACCATTTCACGTCCTCCAGCACCACGACCTTGTCCATGACATATTTGACCGTGACCAGTTCGGAGAGCGGCTGGATCTCGTGGACGACGCTCACGGTGTTCCACAAATGCAGGCCCCCGCCGTGGTTCGTCCAGCGCGCCACAGTGAATGTCAGATAAACCGTCAGCGCCAGCACGACCGCCGCCGCCGTCACGAAAACAAAATCCCGCAGTTGCCGCATGGCCCGAATGTAACCCAATTCCTGGTGAAGCAAAGAATTGTTGCGGTGCGTGAACCGGGCCGCCGGCGAATCAATGAAGTAAAAATCCCTTTTGGTCTTCCGGGTTGGCGAAAACCAGTTCCTCCGAATTCGGGCCGGTGCGGATCAAAACCGCCGGCTTGTCCGCCAGCAGTGCCAAAAGCTCGTTGTCATTGATCAATCGGAAGCCGTCGCTGACGGTGGCGACTTCAAGGACTTTTGGAACGGACGCGGCGGGTTCAATCACGGGAAAATACCGCGTGCGGATGACCGCGCTGGCCGGCAGCGGCTGTGTGCGGACCAGTTCGTAACTTTGCTTTACAATATTCTTTGCGGACGGCGGGCAAACAACCGCCGGCTTTGAAAATTGTTGCACCGCCAAAACCGCCAGCAAACCTGCCAAGGCCAAAACGCCAGCCGCCTGCCGCGCCCGGCGGAATTGCCGCCGCCGCCACGCGAGGCGCAGCGTCTCCGCCAGCAGCGCCGCGCGGAAATCCGCCGGCGACGCCTCGGCCAGCACCTCGGCCAGCAGGTCATTTTGGTCAGCGCGGTTGTTCATTTTTCAGTTCCGCCAGCACGGCGTTTTTCAGTTTTTGGCGGACGCGGGAAAGCCTCGATTCCACGGCCTTTTCCGTCGTCTGCTGTCCGTCGGCAATCTCGCGGACGGACTGGTGCAAAAGATATTTCTGCTCGACCAGTTGCCGTTCGTCCGCCGGCAGCGCGGTCAACTGGCTTTCCAGCAGCGCGCGCAAACGCTCGTCCGCCTCGCCGTTGTCCATCGTGGCCGGCCCGGTTTCCTGCTGCCGCGTGAACCGTTCCAGAAAGGCGAAATACCGCCGCCGTTTGCGCGATTCATCCGCGAGCGCGCTGCGGGCCAGCACCGTGAGCCAGCTCCAGAATTTCTCCTCCGACTCGAACACTTTCACATGGCGCACCACGCGGACCAGCGCCAGTTGCAGCGCCTCGCGCGCCGCCTCCTCGTTGCCGCCGGTGACGACGAGCAGGTAGCGCAGCAGCCGGTCAAAATACGCGTCATAAAAAATGCGATAAGCCGTCTCGTCGCCGCCCGTCATCGCGCGGGTTAGCGCTGCGATGTCCCTCGTTTCGCGCGCGGGCTGGTCCGCCGCTGCGGAACGCGGGCTGGAGGTTTGAAAGTTTTCTTCCAAGCAATCGCATTTAACCACCGGCTGAAGTTTATTTGCCAGACTTTTCTTGTTCCAAACCGGCTGGAGCCTGCGCGGTAGGCGGTCTTAGCTGCTTGTTCAGTTCGTCAACCTGCTTTTGAAGCTGGCTGATATTATTCCGCATATTGTCAATTTGGTTTTGAGAAATTGCTGAAGCAGGCAGCGAATCCAGCACATTTTGGATGGTTTTCAATTTGTCCGGTTCGCCAAAAGCGATCAACAGCTTGGTTTCCTTGTGATAACTCAACTCCGGCGTCGCCGTCTCGCCGGACATTTTCCAGCCGGTTTGAATGGCGGTGGTGATGTCGTCCACCGTGAAGCCGCGGTTCAAGTAATTGGCCAGCGTAAAAAACCGGCAGATCTTTTCGGCGGAAACCATCGGCGGCAAAATGGGTTTAGTGGCGTGAAAATACCAGATCGAGGCATCCGTCACCGGGCTGTCTGCGGTTTGGAAGCCATAATCGGTTATGACTTGGGAATAGCTGTTGCCAAAGTTGCCAGAGGATATCGCGACCGTTTTCCGGCTGGCCGCCTCCAACGCCGCAAACAATTGCGGCACCACCACGGCATTCATTTTCAGCGGCGGCATTTGCAGGTCGGCATCTTCCGTCGGGATGATGGCGTTCAGCGGCTTGCCCATGGCCTTCTCGATGGCGGCAACTAGTTCCTTCGGCCAGCCGCCGGGAAAATCAAGATTGAACTTGGTCAGTTCCGGCGCTTCGGTTTGCGGGGCAGCGGCTCGTTCAATGGTTTGCAGGCGTTGCTGAAAAGTAGCGCCGGGCGGCGGTGACGGAAGTCGCGGCAAAGGCATCGGCTGTGGCGGGTTGGCGGCCGGCTGGCCGGAAACCGGCGTGAGGTTGAGCGCGAGCAGGCTGGCGGCGAGAAGGATGGATTTTTTCATAATTGGCTGGTTTGATTTGGGTTCTTTATACAGAAACACGACGGCCGGCGCAAAATCCTTCGCTGCCCGGCGGAAAATCCGTCTGCTGTTCCCGAAACCGCGTCCAGGACCTGCGGAACATGGTCCAGGGTCATCGGAACACAGTCTAACATTGCCGGAACACCGTCTAACAACAGCGGAACCCTGTCTGGAATCGCCGAACCCACGTCTAAACCCTGAAATACGGGTGAAGCAGGCATTTTTGCCGGTTTCCCGGCGGATGGCGACGGTGCCGGCGAGACGTATCAGGAAACGCATTTCCGCAGCACCGCGCCGAGCCGCGCGATGCCTTCGCGGATGTTTGCCTCGCTCGCGCCACCGAAGCTGAGGCGCATTTCGTGGTCCGGCCTGGCTCGGGACGGATCATCGGCGTAGCAAAGATCGCCGGGGACGTAGAGCACGTCGTGCTTCAGCGCGGCCTGGAACACCTTTGATTTCACGCCGGTGGCGATGCCTGCTGGTAATCGCGCCCAAAAATAAAGCCCGCCGCCGGCTTCCCAGATTTCCACGTCCGCCGGAAAATGTTTCGCCATCGCCTGCCGCATCACGCGCGCCTTGCGGGCATAATTCGTTTGCATTTTCGCGACATGCCGGTCGTAGAGCCTGGTCGCCAGCGCGCGGGCCAGCAGATGTTGCAACAGGTTCGCCGAGCCGAAATCGTGGTTGCCCTTGATGCGCAGAACGGCGGTGTAAAGCGGCTCCGGCAAAATGCCGAAGCCCACGCGCACGCCGGTCGCAAACGGCTTGCTGTAAGTGCCGGCATAAATCACGCGGTCGCGCGCGCCGGGAAGCGTGAGCGCGGCCGGCACGTCCGCGCCGCGATCAAAACGCAGCTCGCGATACGCGGCGTCCTCGATGAGATAAAGCGGATGTCCGGCGGCGCGCTCGAATTTTTTCAGCAGCTTCAGCGCGGCGGTTTTTTTCGCCAGGCTGGTGGTCGCGCCGGTCGGGTTCTGGAAATAGGTGATGAGGTAAAGCGCCTTCACCTGGCGGAGTTCGCCGGACTTTTCCAGCCGCGTTAAAACTTCTTCGAGATGACGCAAATCAATTCCGTCGCGTTCCAGCTTCACGCCGGTCGCCTGGAGGCCGCGGCTTTGGAGGATGCTCAGGAACACAAAATACGTCGGGTCTTCGACGAGAATGATGTCGCCTTCGTCGCCGAGCGCCTCAAGCGTCAGGTAAAGCAGCTGCTGCGAACCGCCGGTGATGATGACGTGTTCGGACGAATGCGCGCGGTCCTGTCCGCCGTCGAGTTTTTGCAGATGCCGCGCGGTGAGCCGACGCAAGTTTGCCTCCCCGGCGGTCGTGCCGTATTGCAATGCGGGCCGGGCGGTTTTGGGCGAGCGCAAAATTTCATCCAGCAGCCTGCGCGAAATTGCCGCGGGCAGCGTGGCGCTGTCTGTGAACCCGGCGGCGAGCGAAATGAGCCTGGGCCGCGCCAGCGCGGTTTTCATCAGCCACGAAATCGGCGGCGGCGCGGTGCGCCGGCCCAGGGCGGACAGGGCGGAATTTTTCATTGGATTGAACATCGAACATTGAACATTGAACGCTGAACGTCCAATTTATTTTTCCCGCCGGCGCATTCGGTGTTGGATGTTCGAGGTTCTGCTTTTCATCTTGCGCCGAACACCGCGTCGAGGATGACTTCCTTGGTTTTCCAGATCAGCGCCATCGTCATGGCCAGCGGCAGCAGGATGAAAAAGATGAGCAGCAGATTGCTGAACCGGCCGGCCCAGACGAGCAGCCGGCCGACCGGCAGCGACGGATGCGGCGTCTGCGTGAGCCAGAGGATGGCGATGGAAAAGAACAGCAGCGCGACGAGCAGCCAGCGGTTGAGCGCGGTGAACTGGCGGGTTTCCTGGCGCAGGTTCTCGTCCGGCAGCATCGCGGCGAGGCGTTTGAGCACGAGGTTCAGGTTGAACAGGAACAGCACGGCGGAAAGTTCCAGCACCATGACGGCGGCGGTGAAGAACAATTCCTCCGGCATCCGGTTGTGCCAGTAGATGAACGGGCAGAGGCCGAGGTTGACGAGCGCGAGCAGCCGGGCGCGATCCAGCGCGTGCCGCCACGGACGTTCCTGTTTTTGAAAATCGCTCATCTGCCAGAGGCCGTAGAGCAGCAGGGCGTTGATGGCGAGCACGGGCAGGATGCCGAGCGGCTTGAGCCAGTCCGCGCGCGCGGTCTCGGCGGAAATGAGCAGCGTGGCGGGCAGGCCCCAGAACAGCGCGGACAGCCCGCGCGCGAGCTTGCCGAGCGAGCGAAGCAGTTGAGGATTGGTGGTCGGGTCGGGCATCTGGAAAATTTTGAATTACGAATTTCGATTGTCGGATGAAATGTTGTCGCGCGAACAAACGGTTCGTCATTCGCGATTTGAAATTCGCAATTTCAAAAGCTTAAATAGGTGTAAGCCTTCAGCCCGCGTTCGTAGTCGTCCAGCAGGCGCATGGCCTCGCTGGGTTTCATGCGGTCGGACTTGATGGCCTCGTCCATCTGCGCCTTCATGCGGCGCTTGAGTTCGTTCTCGTCGTATTGCACGTCGGCGAGCGACTGGACGATGGTGGCGCCTTCGATGATTTCTTCGATGTAATAGCCGGCGGGTTCGTCAGGTTCGAGGAAGATGTGGACTTCGTTGACGCGGCCAAAGAGGTTGTGCAAATCGCCCATGATGTCCTGATACGCGCCCATCAGGAAAAACCCGAGGTAGTAAGGCTCCAGATTGCCATTGCCGTTGGTGTTGAGCTGGTGCACCGGCAGCGTGTCGCGCACGTCGCGCAGGTCAATGAACTTGTTGACCTGGCCGTCGGAAT
>CAYVGC010000049.1:0-28368 GCA_964449815.1 uncultured Bifidobacteriaceae bacterium | reverse complement strand
AAGGCCTCGCCCTCATCCCCTCCATTCCTAATTGAGCAGAGGTTCATGGGGAGGGGGCGTGTGAAACCATTCAGCGGCGGCGGCGACGGCGCTTGCAGGCAGACGGGAAATATGTCTGCTGTGTCAGATTCCAGGGTGGAACGGCCCGCGCGCAAGCTGGGTTTCAAGGTTTTTGCGCCGGGGATAATCATTGACCGAAATGCGCATATCTGGTTACATAACCTCATGGTCGCCGGCAGACTAAACCAGTCAACCAGGCACGGGGTCCTGCACACCCTGCGGCCCATTTTCTGTTAGGCCCGAGACACACTATGAAAATTGAACCATGTCCAAAGTGCGGCTCGACAAATCGAGAGCGAGGGGAAGTGTTCCCCAAAGGCACGTTGTGGGATGTTCGCTTCAAATCGGCAGAGTCATTTGGATTGAGTTTTAAGAAGAAAGTCGCAGCGATAGCTTGTCCGAAATGTGGCTATATTGAGTTTTACCTTGCTGCCCATGATGATACTTGACCAGCGGCCTAATAGTATTGCTAGGCGGAACAGCTTGCTTCCGACATTAAGCCAAGCCTTTGCCGGGAGCCACAGTTAGCGCCACTCACCCCGGCGGCCCGGCGGGACTTGCCCTGCCTGGTTGAAACCGCTTAAAACGCAGTTTTGCCCGGTAAATACCAGCCAGCACAGCTATTCTGTGAAACGCAAGGCAAGGCCGAAAACAGCATAAATTGAACAGGTGAATGACGCGGGAAGCGTGGCCGGGCGGTCGCGGTTGCACCGCCCATTATTTGGGGCTGCGGGGCACCGCAGCCCTGCTATTCCTGGAATCGGTGCCGGAGGTGGGCGCCGCAGCGTGCCCATTTGCACGAACGCTAGACGACAGTTTGAGTGCCGTCAATCTGCAGAAAACCAAAGTGGAGAAGAACACAATTAAAGCGGAAGTCGCTTCAGTTCTTCCTCGGCCTTCTGGATGTCGGCGAGCGTGCCGGTTTGGAACCAGCGGCCGTGGTGCGGCAGGCAGAACAGCCGGTTTTGTGCGAGCGCCCGCCGCCAGAGAACTTTTACGGAAAATTTCCCGTCGGGCGCGTCCCGCAGCACGCGCGGATGAAAGATGCCAATGCCCGCGATGATATAAGGCGCCTCCGCCGTGTTCCAGCCGAGGGTGTTCTCCGGTTTGATGAAAAGATGGTCTTCACCCTGGTCGTGGCCCACGGCACTGGCCTTGGATTGCGCGAGCAAAAGGAAGTCCATCCGGGTGTCATCCCAGTGCTGCGTCAGCCGGTCCAGCGCGGTTTCGCCGGTGTCGCTCCAGAGGATGTCGCTGTTGATGACAAAGACCGGCTCGTCGCCGAGAAACGGCGCGGCCTGCTTCAAGCCGCCGCCGGTTTCGAGCGGCTCGGCCTCCTCGGAAATGGTGGTGCGGAGATTTTTTTTGAATCCGGCGAGATGCGTTTGCAATTGTTCCTTGAGATAGGAGACGTTGATGACGATTTCCCGGATGCCGTAGGCGCGCAGCTTGTCCAAGGCGTATTCGATCATGGGCCGGCCCGCGACGGGCACGAGCGGCTTGGGCGTGTGGCTGGTCAGCGGCTTGAGCCGCGTGCCATAGCCGGCGGCCAGCAGCATGGCGGTTTTAATCCGTTGTGACATGGCGTTCCATCCAGTCCTTCACGCCGGCGAGCGCGGGGTGGCGCAGCGCATGGCGCAGGCGGCGTTCCACGCGCGGCGAATGTTGCCGGCGGTAATCAAGTTTGCCTTCGTGCCGGGCGAGCCGTTCAAAGATGCCCAGCACGCGCGTGTGCCGCTGCGCCGCGAGAATGGCGAGCGACGTTTCAAATGCTTCCCGGTCGAGCGCGGGAAAGGCGGCAAGGTAGCGCGCCAGCATTTTTTCCGACAACGCCTCCGGCACGTCGCGCCGCGCGTCTTCGAGCAGCGAAACCAAATCATACGTCACCGGCCCGCCGTAAGCGTCCTGAAAATCCAGCAGCCCGGCCTGCCGCACCCCGGCGCGGTCCGGCAGCAGCATGAGATTGGCGACGTGATAATCCCGCAGCAGCAGCGACGCCGGCACCTGATGCGCCAGCGGCAGCACGGCCCGCCACGCAGTTCGGAAATCCTCCTTTTCCAGCGCGGAAACCGCCGGTGTGCGCCACTGCACGAACAATTCGGCGTCCTCCAGCATTTTTTCGGGATGATAGACGCGCAAGTTTTCCGGCACGGCCTGCGGATGCCGGTGCAGGGCGATCAAAACATCGGTGGCCAGGGTGAACAGTTGTTCCGCCACGTCCCGGCCGGAACTGCCGCCGCCGTGAGAAGTTTCCAGATCAAATGAGGTTTGAGCCTCGGCACCCCGGCGGCGGTTTAGCTTTGAAAAAACTTCCGCCGAATCCGGCTGGTCCAAAAGCTGCGCGAAATTGACATCGCCAAAATCTTCCAGCAGGAGCAGGCCATTGGTTTTGTCCTGGGCAAGGATTTCCGGCGTGCTGAAACCGATTTTCCGGAGATGCCGGGCAATGCGCACGAACGGGGCAATGGAATCCGGCGCCTGCGAGGCGTCCATCAGGATGGCGGTCTGGCGGTCCGTGCGCAGGCGGAAGTATTTCCGCACCGAGGCGTCGCCGGTGAGCGGTTCGCAGGCGGCGGTTTTCCAGTGCGCAAAGCCGGGGAGTGCGCCGGTCACGGTCATGATCAGGCGTGGCTGCCCAGTTGCAGCCGCGGGTCGGTTTCCAGCAGGGCCTTGAGATTCGGCCAGTTCGCGGTGCTCAGGTCGTTGAAGGCGTTCAAATAAACCGCCACGACTTCGTGCGGATATTTGCCGAGCAGAACCTCGACGGCCGGTTTCAGCTTCGCGTCGTCCATCGCCTTCGGCAAATCTTCCACCACGCCGTTTTCGTGCGGGATGCCGAGCGTGTTCAAAAAATCCGCCAGCATGGCCGCGTGTTTTTTCACCAGCCAGGCGCGGATGAAGGTGGCGGCGGCGGGATCAAGGCTGGGCTTGGTGAGCGCGGCCAGCATGGCCGCATGGCGCGCCGCGCGCGGCTGGCGTTCCAGAAAAACCGGGCGGACGTGCTTGGCTTCGGCAACCGCCGCCAGCGTGGCTTTGTAGGCCGGCTTGTCCGACTCGAAGATGAAGGATAAAATGTCATTCGCCAGCGCGGGCGACATGAAACCGAGGAGTTCGTGGGAGGTCAGCATAAATTTTTTATCCGCTAATTTAGCGAATTGACGCGAATCACAAAACCATTCGTGAAAATTCGCGCAATTTGCGGATTGATTTGTTGTGAATCCATTCGTGGGTTAAGAAATTGTGGTCACGGAAATTTTATTTTTCCTCGCAATCGTTTCGCAAGCCTCGCGCTCGAGCAGGAGCGACTTGCCGGATTCGATGGCGAGGACGGAAAATTTCGCCGCCGCGCACGTTTCAAAAGTCTGCGCGCCGAGGCAGGGGATGTCGAACCGCATGTCGTGATTCAGCTTGGCCACTTTCACGGCGACCGCGCCGCCGTCCTTGCCCGCAAGCCCGCCGCCGCGCACCAGACATTTGTCCGTGCCTTCAAAGCCTTCGACGGCCAGCACCGTGCCGTTTTTCACGACCACGAGCTGGCCGATTTCCAGCCGCGAAACTTCCTTGGCGATGCGGAAACCAAATGCCACATCCGCTGTTTGCGCGGCGGAAAGCTTCGGGCCGAGCGCAAAACCGGCCTGCGGCATCAGCGGCGCGAGCCAGGGCGTCGCCTCGATGAGTTCCACGCCGTCCTTTCTCATTTCATCCGCAATCGCGCCGAAAATCGTGTGTGCGTTTTTTTCCTTGAGCCGCATGAGCACGCCCATCGCGCGCAGATCGGGCCGGAAATCGAACAGGTTTTTCGGCGCGATCTGGCCGAGCATGACGCACTGCTTCACGCCGCGGCTGGTGAAGGTGGAGATCATTTTTCCAAGCTGGCCGACCTTGAGCCAGACGAGGTCGTCCACGAGCGCGGCGAGCGCGGGATCGGTCTCGCCTTCGGCGGCGGCGGCGACAATGCGCCTGACGCCGGCGGCGCGGGCGAGCCGGGCAAACTCCAGCGGCAACGAGCGGCTGCCGGCGATCAGACCGATGGATTCGGACGCAAGATTCATGCGATTCGGGACGAGGAACTTAGTGGTTTTATCCGCCGGAAGCCAGCCGGTAATTTGTCTTTGACCGGCTGAGTTTTTTAGCCTGCCGCTCTTGCCTTGCAAGCTTCATGCTGCAAAGGTTTTCGTTATTTCATTTTCCGTTGGAACCGGTGGCGCGCAAATGAAAGCAGTCCGGAAAACTTGCAGCCCGGCTCAATGTATTTCCCGATGACGTAAAATGCGAAATAGTAAACCCGGCAGAAGCTCCAGATTGCCAGCGCGAGCAGCAGCGCGGTCTTCAATGCCGGGCGGTCAAGAAACAGCAAGACGGACGTGACAATGCCGAGGAACAGAAACAGCAGTCCTTTCAATTTGATCCAGAACGGATTCGACAGGTTTTTCATGGGAACAAGCTCAAAACCGCGTTGGCCGCTCGTCCCGCCGCGCCCGGTTCGCCGAGCGAGGAGATGATTTTGGCAAGCTGGGATTTGATTTTTGCCCGGCGTGATTCGTCCTGCAACAGCTCCAGCGCCGCTTGCGAAAGATTTTCCGGCGTGGCGTCGTTTTGAATGAATTCTGGATAAACCGTTTCGCCCGCGAGCAGATTCGGCATCGTCAGCGAGTTCACCGTCACGATGCGCCGGGCGATCTGGTAGGTGAGCCACGAGGTTTTGTAGAGCGTCACCGTCGGCACGCCGAAAAACGCGCATTCCATCGTCACCGTGCCGGTCGAGGCGAGGGCGACATCCGATTCCGCCAGCGCCCACGGTAGTTCACCGATCTGGATTTCCAGATTCGCACCAAGCGATTTCGCGAGGGTCATCAGCGGCGGATTCGGCAAAACCATTTTCGCCTTCGCCGCCGGCATTTTTTCCTGAATCACTTTCAGCGCGGCGAGCATCACCGGCAGATGCCGTTGCAACTCGCTCTTGCGACTTCCGGGCAGCAGTAGAACCGTCGGCACGGAACTTTTTTTCTGCATTCTTAATTCTTCCTTCTGCATTCGCTCCACCATCGGATGCCCGACAAACTCCACGCGCAACTGCGGCACGCGCCGCGCATACCAGCCCTTCTCGAACGGGAAAATGCTCAACAGCAGATCGTAATCGCGCGCCAGCTTGTCCGCGCGGCCCGGCCGCGACGCCCAGACCTGCGGCGAGACAAACTGGATGATTTTCGGATCCCACTGGGAAAACGGGTTTTCACGGACATATTTCCTGACCGCCCGGCCGAAGCGCAGGTTGAACCCGCCGTAATCCACGCCGATGACCACGTCCGGCTTGCGCTCAATCGCCAGCGCGAGCAGTTGGTTGAACAGCCGCCGGAATTTCAAAAGGTTTTTCAGCACGTCCGTGATGCCGATGACCGAGTGCTGCGTCAGGTCGAAGGCCAGTTCCACGCCGGCAGCGGACATTTTCGCGCCGCCCGCGCCGAAGAAAACAGGCGGAACCGGGAGCCGTTCGCGCAGCGCGGAAACCAGTTCCGCCGCGAGCAAATCCCCGCTTGCCTCGCCGGCGATGAGCATGAAAGTTTTCGGTTTCAACGGCCTGATTTTAGTGCAAGAACGCACCGGCGCGGAGAAAATTCTGGCGCCCGTTGCGTGGTCGGCACAAACGCAAGGTCGGCCGCACCGCGAGTTTCAGCCGTCGCGTAAAAATGCAAAAAATTTTAAGCGAAGAGGATTGCCCTTTCATCATTTGAAAAGACGGCCAGGTGAGTGGCGGTTTCGTTCTCGTCCCCGAACCGGCAGCCTGGCTGAGAGGATGATTTAGATTGCCGGCGGCTGGCCTGCTGGTATCCTGCCTCCCGGCTGTCGCGGAAAACCAGCCGGCAAACAAACACCGCATGAATCCAGAACTCTCCAGCTTCGCCGCGCGCCTGCGCGAATTGATTTGTCGGCATAAATTTCCCGCCGGCGGGCAGGCGCTGCATCAGAAATTTGACGCGCTGGCCTTGGAACTTTTTGCGCTCCAGTTCAAAGACAATCCAACCTACCAGAAAGTTTGCGAGGCGCGCAAGCTCACGCCGCCGGTCGTCGGGCATTGGACGCAGATTCCCGCCGTGCCGACTGCCGCGTTCAAGGAGCTGGAACTGACCAGCCTTGCGCCGGCCGAGCGCACCGCCGTCTTCCATTCCAGTGGCACGACCGGACAGAAGCCCGGCCGCCATTTTCACAGCTCCGAATCGCTGGCGGTTTATGAGGCTTCATTGTGGAAATGGTTTCAACTTCATTTTGGTGATGCGGGCCGGCTCATTTTCCTGACACCGGAGCAAGCCGCCGCGCCGCGTTCTTCGCTGGTTCACATGTTTGAGACCGTGCGCCAAAAATCCGGGCTGCCGGCAGCCGCCTTCACTGGAAATCTTTCCGCGGACGGTTCGTGGACGGTTGATTTTGCGGCAACCGTTCAAAAGCTGGAGACCGCCGGCAACGCCGGAACGCCGCTGACTTTGCTCGGCACGGCCTTTTCCTTCGTGCATCTGCTGGATCGCATGGCGGAGAGTCATTTGCAGTTCCGCCTGCCCAAAGCTTCGCGCGTGATGGAAACCGGCGGCTACAAGAACCGCTCCCGCGTGCTGCCGAAGGCGGAACTGCACACGCTCATCGCGGAGCGCCTCGGTTTGTCGCACGAAAACATCATCTGTGAATACGGCATGTGCGAATTAAGCTCGCAGGCGTATGATTCGGCCATCAGCGCGGAAAAGGGAAAGCCGATGGCGCGCCATTTTCAATTTCCGCCGTGGGCGCGTGCGCAAATCATCTCGCCGGAAACCGGGCGCGAAGTCGCCGACGGTGAAACCGGCTTGATCCGCGTGCTTGACCTTGCCAATGTGTTTTCCGTCGCGGCGGTTCAGACGGAAGATCTGGGCGTCCGCCGCGGTGCCGGCTTTGAACTGATTGGCCGCGCGCACCTGGCCGAGCCGCGTGGCTGTTCGCTGCTGGCCGCATGAAATCGCAAACCTGAAATCCAAGCCGAAAAATTTGTGAACCTGCCAGACTATTTCCTCGCCGATCTGCCGCCGGAGGCGGCGCTGTCGCCCGCGATGGTCGCGGCGGCGTGCGACACCTTGAAGCGCAACCGGTTCAAATTTCTGCTGTCGCGCACCACGGACGACCTGGTGGAAATTCTCTGCGAGGTCGCGACGGAATGGCGGCGGCCGGGGAATCCATTTTGCAGGCTTGCGCTGGAACGCGGCCCGGCGGAAACCGGTTTTTCAAAAGCGGTTTTGGAGAAAGGCTTGGACGGATTTTTCCGCCAGTTTACACCGGAGCATTTTCAGTCACTGCTGGCGCAGGAGCTCGGCGATGCGACGGGGGTGACGCATGACCTGCGGCAGGAGACAGGCCCGGAGGCTGCGCCCCGTCACTGCCCGCACTTTTGGCGCGGGCCGGAATTGCTCGTCCACATCGCGGCGGGGAACATTCCGAATCCGACGCTGATGAGCATCACCCTGGGCTTGCTCACGCACTCGGCGCAGTTTGTGAAATGCGCGGGCGGCGCATCGTTTTTGCCGCGGTTGTTTGCCCATTCGATTTACCAGGCTGATCCGAAACTCGGCGCGTGCCTGGAGATCGCCGAATGGCGCGGCGGCGACCGCGAACGGGAGAACGTGCTGTTTGCCGAGGCGGATTGCGTGACGGCGACGGGCCGCGATGAAACCCTCGCCGCGATTCGTGCGCAGTTGCCGGCGAATGTGCGCTTTGTCGGCCATGGCCACCGGGTGAGCTTCGGTTTTGTGGCGCGGGAGGTTTTGCGCGAGGAAACGATTGCCGGGATGGTTGCGCGGGCGGCGGCGGACGTCATTGCGTGGGATCAGCACGGCTGTCTTTCGCCGCACGTCTTTTACGTCGAGGAGCGTGGCGAGGTGGAATCGGATAAATTTGCCGCGCTGCTCGCCCGCGAACTGGCCGGCCGCGAGGCGGCTGAACCGCGCGGAAAAATTTCCACGGCGGAAGCGGCGGCCATCGCGTCGCGCCGGGCAATTTATGAGACCATCGCCGCGCACCGCGCCGATGCGAAAATCTGGTCAAGCCAGGATTCGACCGCGTGGACGGTGGTTTTTGAACACGATGTGAGCTTCCGCTTTTCGCCCTTGAACCGTTTTATTTATGTGAAGCCGGTGCCGGAGGTGGCGGCGGTGATGCCGGGGGTGGACGAGATTCGCGGGAAAGTCTCCACCGTGGGCCTCGCCGCGCCGCCGGAAAAAATGCAGGAGCTGGCGCTGCGCTTCGCGCGCTGGGGCGCGCCGCGGATCTGTCCGCTCGGCCAGATGCAAAATCCGCCGCTGACCTGGCGGCACGACGGCCGGCCCGCGCTCGGCGACCTGGTGACCTGGACGGATTTTGAACAATGAATTTCACCCACAGATGCACACAGTCTGTGCCCATCTGTGGCTAATAAATTATGAAGATGGAATTGCGAAAATCGTTTCAGTTTGAGGCGGCGCATTTGCTGCCGCATTTGCCGGAGACGCACAAATGCCGGCGGCTGCACGGACACAGCTTCAAGGTGGAAATCGTCGTGGCCGGCGAGTGCGATCAAAAACTCGGCTGGCTGATGGATTATGCGGACATCGCGGCGGCGTTCAAGCCGTTCTGGGAAAAGCTGGACCACCATTATTTGAACGAGGTGGCCGGCCTGGAAAATCCCACGAGCGAAGCCGTCGCGGTGTGGATCTGGAAAAAGTTGAAGCCGAAACTGCCGCTGCTCACGGAAGTCGTCGTGGCCGAGACCTGCACGGCGCGGGCGGTTTATCGCGGGGAATAATTACGCTTTTGCGGCGTGCATCTCCGCGTGGACTTTGGCCACACCTTTGACGAGCGCTTCCCAGTCCGCCTCGTTCGTTTCCCAGCCGGCGCTGAAACGCACGGCGCGCACGGCCTGCGGGCCTTTGAAGCCCATCGCCGCGAGGACGTGCGACGGCTCCTCCTTGCCGGTCGTGCAGGCCGAGCCGGTGCTCACGGCAAAACCGGCCTTGTCGAGGCGGATGACCCATTGCAGTTTGCGGTCGCCGTCAGGCATGAGCGCGGAAACGGTGTTCCACAGGCGCGGCACATTTGCGCCAATGATGCTTGCGCCGGGCAGCGTGCGCAGCAGCTCGCGTTCAAAATTGTCGCGCCACACTTTGCGCAAAAGCTGCTCGCTGCGGGAAATCTGTTTCTCACGGATTTCGAGCGCGGCCAGCATCGCGGCGATGATCGCGACGTTTTCCGTGCCTGCGCGCCGGCCGCCTTCCTGCTTGCCGCCGTGGAGCAGGGGAGTGATGGACTTGCGGTGCGGCACTTTCAAAAAACCCACGCCGCGCGGCCCGCCGAACTTGTGCGCCGCGCCGCTGACAAAATCACATTCGCCCAATCCTTTCAACGGCAGCTTGCCGATGAACTGCACGGCGTCGGTGAAAAACGGAACTTCGTAAGCCTGGCAAATCGCGTGGATTTCGCGCCACGGCTGGATGACGCCGGTCTCGTTGTTCGCGGCCATCACGCCGACCAGGCCGGGCCGCTGGTCCGCCATTTCCGTCGTGATCCAGTCCACGTCCACCACGCCGTCGCGCGTGACGGGAATCCATTTTACGCGCCTGCCGAAATAATGTTTCGCCGAATCGTGGACGCACGGGTGTTCGATGGCCGAAATCCAAATCTCATCTTTTTCACCGAGCGTTTTTGAGAAATGGTGTGTGACCATGTTGTTCGCCTCGGTCGCGCCGCTGGTCCAGATGATGTCGAGCGGATGGCAGCCGAGAAACGCCGCGAGCTTCTCGCGCGCATCCGCCAGCGCAATGGCCGCGCGCGTGCCGGCCTGGTGCATCGAAGATGGATTGCCGCCGATCTTTTCGGTGACGTTGAGCCAGGCTTCGCGCGCCTCGCGCATCACGGGTGCGGTGGCATTGTAATCGAAGTAAATCATCGGCCGGACAGGATAATTAAGCGCGGACGGCTGGCGAGAATTTTGTGCAGCCACCAGCGCCATCTGTTTGAACCCATGCACGAATTCCACGAGGCGGAAATGGTCAACCGGGCGCAATCGCCCTTGGCCACGCCGTCCATCACGGGCATAGACAACGACATCGCCACGCAACTGGACGTGCATCTGACGTCCATCACCAACGCGCTGGGTTACGAAGTCCAGCTCCTCACTGTGGGTGTGTGGATGACGGTGATGTTCTCGGCCCAGGCGCGCACGATCACGCTGACCGGTCTGACGACGGGCATGGTGCAACAAGTGCGGGCGCTGGCGCTGGGCGGCAGCACCGGCCACAGCGACTGGTCCATGCCCGGCTCCAGCATCGTGGACTGAGGCTTGCGGACGGCCACCATGCAAAAGCTGAAATTCTGAAAGCAGATAACTGAAATCAGAATCAGCAGGCTGACAAAATCAAGCCGGGACGGGAAACTGTTCCGGCCGTTTTTCTTTTGCAGGAGCCGAGGTAACGAGACCCGTTTCAATTTCGGATTGGCGATTGTGGATTGCGGATTGTCAGAATGAGCCTCCTTACGTCGGCTCCTACGATAAAAGCTTTGGGAAGCATCCTCCCGGCATTGTCCAGCTTCGAGGGAGTCAAATCTTTCCCCGACGACGACGGGTCGTATCCCAGCGCCGCTTCAAAGTCCCATGATGGCTGTTGTGAAATCGCGGTAGCAAAAGGATCGAGCAGCAGTTTTTTGAAATTGAAACGATGTTCTTTATTGGGTTCATAAGGGCCGTCTACGCGATAGGCATAGAGTTGGCCAGAAACGATTCCTTTTACCCAGACATGCCAAACGTCGCCGGTGCGGTTGCGCGCTGAATCCAGATCAATCTCCCGCGCGGGCTCTGCGTCTTCAGGATGGCTGAAGAATTCCAGTCGCACGCGGCTGGCGTAGCGGCTGAAAATGGCGAAGTTCACTCTCCGCCGATTTTCTGTGTTCCCAACGGCATGGGAGAACCGGCCCGAACGTCAGCCTGTTCGGAGGTCTTCGAAATATAATCCGGCAAATTGAGTTGCGGCGATTTCATCATCGTTGCCAAAGAATTCGCGGTTCTTCCAAGGGAATTGCCACTCCGTCGCAGCGCGGCATCACTCGCGCCGTGTAATCCGTCGGCAGTCGGGTCGCAGGCACGGTTGCGCTGAAAGCGTAGCCGCCTGATTCGTCGGACAATGGGTCAAGACGAGTCATTTCCAATCGCACAGGAGGATTGTTTTTGATTCCGTCGGCGTATAGCTCCACCCGCACCGCCTTGGGATCAATGCCATGAAGACTAACTTGAACTTCAAGGATGTGTTTCCCGTCGCGGGTCGCCACCTTCACTTCGCCGAAATGCACCGCGGACCATTTCTGTTCCAGACAGTGCCGACAGTCCACCATTTGCTTGCCGATTACGCCTTTATTGACCACGCGCGATTAGCAGGCTATCGCTGCCGGGAGATAGTGTTTTTCCGTGTATTCGCACACGGCGCGGTTGGCGGAGAAGCGCGGGGTTAATCGCGCCATGCTTTCCCGCATCCGCGCGATCCAGTCTGTGGGAATGCCTTTTTCGTTGCGAGTATAAAATTCGGGAATCACTTCGCGTTCGAGTCGTTCGTAGAGCGCCTCGGCTTCCGCCGCGTCCCATGATGGATCGCTGCCATGTTCCTGACCGTCGCCCAACGCCCAGCCCACTTCTGGCGTATAAGCTTCGGCCCACCAGCCGTCCAATTCGGAAAGATTGATGCCGCCATTGACCAGCACTTTCATGCCGCTCGTGCCGCACGCCTCCCACGGTCGCCGTGGCGTGTTGAGCCAGACATCCACGCCTTGCACCAAACGTCCGGTCAAGTGCATATCGTAGTCGCTCAAGAAAATTGCGTGAGGCCGGACATCGGGTCGGCGAATGAATTGAATCCATTTCTGAATCAATGTTTGTCCCGCCAAGTCCGCCGGATGAGCTTTGCCCGCAATGATGAGTTGCACCGGACGCTGTGGATTCGATAACAGGCGTAGCAGTCGCTCCGGGTCGTGCAGCAGAAGATTTGGTCTTTTGTAAGTGGCGAAGCGCCGCGCAAAACCCAAAGTCAATGCGTTGGGATCAAATAGATGTTTGGCATATTCTACCGTCTCGGACGAGGCACCGGCGGCGGCATAGTGCCGGGCCAGACGTTCGCGGGCGTATTCCATCAGTGACTTGCTGGTGGCAAGACGTAATTGCCAAAGGGTTTCGTCGGAGACACGGCGAAGGTTCTGTTCCAACTTTTCCGACTTCCCCAGCCACCGGTCCTGGCCGCACGCCTTGGTCCAAAGCTCATCCGCCGCCGAATCCCAAGTGGACATGTGAACTCCGTTGGTCACATAGCCAACAGGCACTTCGTCCACCGGCCAGTGCGGAAAGAGCGGCGCAAACAACTGCCGGCTGACTTGTCCATGCAAGCGACTCACACCATTCACCGAGCCGCTCCCGCGAATGGCGAGATAGGCCATGTTAAAACTTTCCGTCGCGTCGTTCGGATTCTCGCGGCCCAAGGCCAGCAAGTCATGGAGTGAGATGCCGAGTTTTTCGGTGGCATAATGGCCGAGGTATTGTTCGATGAGCGCCGGCGGGTAACGATCAAAGCCGGCGGCCACCGCCGTGTGGGTCGTGAAAAGATTTCCCGCGCGCGTAGCGGCCAGCGCGACCTCAAAGGGCTGCTTGGTTTCCTGCATGAAACTCCGGGCGTGTTCCAACACGGCAAAAGCCGCATGACCTTCGTTCAAGTGACAGACATCAGGTTTGATGCCCAGCGCCGTGAGTAATCGCCAGCCGCCGATTCCGAGCAGCATTTCCTGCGCGGGGCGCAACTCCGGTCCGCCGCCATTTAATTCGCTGGTGATGCCACGATGTGCCGGGAAATTCGCCGCGTCATTGCTGTCCAGCAGGTAAAGTTTCACTCGACCCACTTGCACCTGCCATGCGCGCAGCCAGACGGAATAACCGGGCAAAATGATTTCCAAGCGCAGCCACTCGCCGTTCGGCTGGCGCAACGGCGTGATCGGCAACTGGCCGGGGTCGTTATACGGATAAAGCGCCTGTTGCGCTCCGTCCTTGTCAATCACCTGGCGAAAGTAACCCTGCTGATAGAGCAACCCCACGCCGACCACCGGCACACCGAGGTCGCTGGCGGCTTTGAGCTGATCGCCGGCCACATTGCCCAGCCCGCCGGAGTAAATCGGCAGCGCCTCGCTCAACATGTATTCCATGCTGAAATACGCGACGCATTTCAAGGGCGACTGCGGATGGCTTTTCTGAAACCACGCGGGTGTCTCCGCCGCCTGCCGCTTCGATTCCAACCGGTCGTTCACTTGCTTGCGAAAGGCTGGATTGGCGAGCGCGGTCTTGAGCTTGTCCTGGGAGACCGTCTGCAACACCACCCACGGATTTTGCGTGAAGTCCCACAGCGCGGAATCAAGCTGCCGCCACACATCGTCGGTGGCGTGATTCCAGGACCAGCGCAGGTCCAGGGCGAGTTCCGCGAGGGAATCGTAGCCTTCGATTTCCATCGGTGGAGATTTGTCGTTCGGGTTTCTTACGGGTGCTGGTTTGTTGGTAGTCATAAAATTTACGGTGCTCATGGCTTGTGTTCCGAAGCCGCCACTTTTGCCAGGCGACGGCGAAACCGTTCCGCGCCTTTGAATCGCGCGGCGAGAAACGTCTGGGTCAATTCCCAGGCGAGGGCATGACCGACCAGCAGGCCGCCAAAACAGATCATGTTCAAATCGTCGTCCTCAACGCCTTGATGCGCCGAAAAGTTTTCGTCAATCAAGCCGGCCCGAACGCCCGCCACTTTGTTCGCGGCAATGGACGCGCCAACCCCGCTGCCGCAGATGCCCACGCCACGATCCACTGTTCCGGCCGCAACCGCGCGAGCCAGAGGGATGATGAAATCTGGATAATCATCATCCGTCTTGAGTTTGGAGTCGCCGAAATCGGTGACTTCATAACCGGCGGCGCGCAATTTCCCGGCCAGAAATTCCTTCAATTCAAACCTGCCATGGTCGGCGGCGATGCCGACGCGTTTCAACGGTTTTAACAAAATGGTGTCGGTATGAATGTTCATCATCTTTCGACGAGTTGCGGTCCCATCGCGGGATAATCGGTGTAACCCTTTTCCGCGCCGCCATACAAAATCGCTTCTTCGAGCGCGTTCAGCGGCGCGTCCAGGCGGAAGCGCTCTGGCAAATCAGGATTGGCAATAAACAAACGCCCAAACGCCACGGCATCGGCCAGATCCTCCGCCAATGCCTGCGTCGCCGTCGCGCGCGTAAAACCATTCGCGATAATCAATGGTCCATGAAATTCTTTGCGCAGCGCGGCCAGCGGCACGGGCACAGCGCCATGCCGCAAATCGTCTTCCGTGGAAACAATCACATGCGCATAAGGCTGCATCCCGCGTTCGGTGAGCACCTGGCCCGTGCGCGGAGGGATGGCGCTGGGCGCGACCGGTAATTCACCGTTCACCTGAAAACTTGGATGAGAAATCCGGCCCATGTGCCAGAGCTGGAGAAATATTCGTCTGCCCGCCTGATGCACGGCCTCGGTTACAGGCCGCCAGCCGGCGACCTGTTCATCGGTATAGATGCCGGGCGAATTGGGACAACCCGTGCCTTGTTGGGAAATCGCCGTGGCTTCGTTGACAATCAGGCCGGTCGCCGCGCGCTGCGCATAATATTCCGCCATCAACGCCGTCGGCACGCCCCCGGGAATGTACAGGCCGCCCACGGCACCCGCGCCGGAAAGCTTGCTGCAAACGCTGTTCGGAATTCCGGTCTTGGCGCCGGAACTCCCGGCCCCTGACGAGGCAACCGAAGAGGCCGCGCAGGAATAACCCTTTGCCCGCGCCGCCTTTGGTTCCCGCCTGTTTGCAGGAATCAAGCCGCGCATATTCGAGGCGGCGCGGGCAATTTACCAAACCTATGAACCAAGCCCCCGCCAGATTCTTTACACCGCAGGCCCTGTTTACGGCCGGCTTCAATCTTCGCCGGGCGGAAGTGCTCCAACAGGAAGAGCGCGAGCACGCCGGAGAGATTGCCTTGCTTGAGCGCAACATCATCGAGGCGACCCAGGCCGGCAAGCTGATACCCTACAAACGTTGGGGCAACCGTGACGCCAAACCATGACACCCGACCGCATCAATTCCACCGGCCTGCCGGTTATCAAATCCGAAATTCTGGAAAACAACCGGCGTTCGGGCAATAACTACACGCGGGTTTACACCGGCTCGTTTGCAACGATGGCCGTTCAACGCCTGATCGATATTGCTGGCGGGGCCACGTCCGTAAAGTCCGAATCGCTCGGAGACGGCAACTATCAGGTAACGGCTTACTACCCGTGGGACGTTACGAACGGGAGCAACGCGGAAGCGCCGGTCAATTCACACGAGCTTGACGAGAATTTTGAAACCGTGGACGTGTTCAACAGCGTCAATATGTGGTCGCAATTAACCCAGGCATTCGGAAGCTTGGCGGGTGCAAGCGGGGCGATGTCATTCCTTATCGGAACGGTTACGGGATACAATCAAGCAATCCAGGCGGAAGCAACTCCACAAAACCCGACTCCGATAGCCACAGCGATGGCGAATGCTGAAGGCTCTATAACTACAACCTATGCGGGCGGTCAACAAACCTTGATGCTGAACCTTTTCCGGGGAATCTGCTACAAGAAAATTACAACCGCCAAAGAGACAAGGATTGTGTATAACCGGCGAATAACTGCCGCAACTTACAACCAGATCCAGGCGAGCTTTGTCGGGGCCGGCCAGATTTGGACAACGGCGGAAGTCATCGCCTTTGAAAGGACGCCCGCGCAATGGTGGTTTCAACTGCCCGGTTCACTGCTCTGGTTCAAGAGCAATCCGAAAGTGCTGACCGTCTCGAAACAAAAGACGGAGGTTACTTTCTCCTACACATCCTGCGTGATGGCGTGGAGCGGAACTGATGTTGCCTACAATTCAGCAGTCCTGTTGAGCTTCTAATCAGTCTTCCCGGCCAGTCGAATCTGGCAGTCGGCAATGTCTATCAATAGCAGGCATGATTGGCGCAAAGCCAATACCAGCACAGCGACGAATATCAACGCGACGACTCCAAGCGCGGCCATCGGGAAGGAAGTCATTCCCAATTCTCCAACACTGAACAGACACCCCACGACCCAACCAATCGCCGCCAATAGCAAGATTCCAAGCAATATCCCCATGCTAAGCTCGATGACGGTTCTCAGTGTTTTGTAGCATGACGCCCCACGAATCATTTTCAGCGTTGCCGCTTCCGGTGACAGTCTCGCGTCCAATTTGCTTTTGACCGATTCGGGGGTAAACGATTTCAACGGCATCAGCAGACGGGTTTGCTTTCCGCAGGCAGGACACGGCACAAGCTGTCCGGCGCTTTCGGCTTCAAACTCCATGTGTTGGCCACAATTCAGGCAGGCGCATTTGGCGATCATAAGTTTTTGAGGGTTCCACAGCGGAACAAAACGCGGGCGGCCTGGCAAGCTCGAAACGATTTCAGCCCCTCTAATCCTGCCAAGAAGTGCCCACGGTGGAGCAAAGCGGGCGGAATCTTCTAAAACCCTCGAAAACAAGCCGTGCACGTCTCATTTTCGCTGAGGCATCGGCACTTCTGAATTGAGTTGGCACCGGCCCGGCAAGCTGTCAAAATTTACCCGTCATCGCAGAAACGATGATTCGGCACTGTCGAGCGGATTCATCACCCGCCATGCCGATCTAAAGACAGAAAAGTTGGCCGGTGGTTTGCGATAGCTCGCTTGGTGATACTTGTGGGCGACAAGGTTTCTGCCTTCGCGAGCCACCGGCTTTTTGTTGATAAACAGAATGAAAAATAAATCAATGCCGCCTCTCGAATCCGTCCAAGGCAAGTTGCTCGATGCTGCCGAGCTTTTTACGTCAATCTGCGCAACGGACAGCCCCAAACTTCGGCACCACCTGGCCGGCGTCCTCGACAAGTCAATGCGAGCCGTCCGCCGTGCAACCGCATCCCTGATGCCAGCCCGGCCCATTCCGCTATTTGAACACAGCGGCGGCAGAGGCGTCCTCCTGCTTACGCCGGGCGGTCGGTTCAAGATCATTCTCAACCGGGAAAACACCACACCGGCAATGTCCATCCGGCAGGCCGTGGCGCATTTGGCGCGGTCTGGTCGTGTCTGTCAAGGCCGTTGCAAGCCTCACTGGCATGTGATTGGGCCGCGCCATTTTATGTCCCATAAAAATACGACATTTTTCATAAACCTTTGCTTGAGGCTTTATTTCGCAAATCTTTCGCCTTCTCGACAGCTTCTGCGGCCTCGGCCTCGGCAATTATCGCGGCCTATTGGCTAAACCGGCGCGTCGTCCGATTCCATCCCCGCGCCATTCTGGCTAAAATGGCGAAGGACAACGGCATGGCACCCGACCTGATCTCGGCCATGTTCGGGGAGTCGAAACCAAATTGACCCCGCAACCGATCAGCGCCCGTCATCCTTCCCGATGGCGGGCGTTTTCGTTTCCACCCGGCCCGGCCCTTCGTTTTGGCCGAATCACCAGACCCGCCACAGCGCCCGGCCCCGCTCGCCCTTGCCCGCCACAGCGAGCCGAGACGATAAAACGCCCATTCACCCGCCCGGCAGGCCAGGGCGCTCAAATCGAATTCCGGTCAGGGGTGAAATTGCACCATAATGCGCGATGGTAAATTCTGCATACGATTTACATACAATTCCGGCTTTTCCGGCTCTGCAAAACAACCATTTTACCCTTTATTATCAAGCATTTTATCAATTTGGTGCCGGTGGCGGGACTCGAACCCACACAACCATTTTCGCCGTTTTTACGGTTCAAGAATGTGCAATTCATTGGAATTTAAGCATAATTCAGCATAGTGAACACTTTTGACTTGCGCACAATCTGCGCACAGTGTAGCTTTGTTCGAGTCCCAAAACGGACAACAAAGTTATGGCATGGATTAACAAACGCGGCGCGACTTGGTGGATTGGCTGGCGTGCAAACGGCAAGCTGATTCGGAAGTCGCTGAAAACCACCAAAAAGGAAATTGCCGACGCGGAGCTTGCCCGGCTGAATTTGATTGAGCAGGCACACGCAGCAAAGGCTGTCACTTCCGATTTTATCAACGCCATCACCGGCAAGACGGCAGAGCGCAAGAAAACCGTCGCCGAATACTTTGACGCATGGCTGGCGAACGCTAGGGCGCATCTGGCGCACGGCACTATTCAGAAATACGAGCAGCTTGCCCGCGAGTTTAAGGCGCACGTCAAAGCCGAAGCCGCGCCGATTTTGATGGAGGACATCACCGCCGACAACGTGCGGGAATACCTCACCGCCAAGCGCACGGCGACCACGCACGAAACCACCAGAGGTTTCCGGCGGATTCTTTCCAGCATATTTTTACAGGCACAGAACGAAGGCCAGACGACCCGCAACCCGGTTGCACTCGCCAAGCTGCCCAAGACGCTGACAAAGGAAACCGGCAAGCGTGCGTTCACGCTGGCGGAAGTGAAACAGCTTCACGACAAGGCCAGCCCGTTCTGGCAATGGATGATTCGCACGGCGTTTTTCACCGGCTTTTCTTTGGGCGACCTTGTGACGCTTCGCCGCGTGAACGTGGACTTGAAACAGAAAACCATCAGCATCAAACGCCGCAAGACGGGCAAGCCGGTGACGGTGCCAATCAGCGACAGCATGGCCGAATCATTGAAAGCACTTTGGCCGGCCAAGTCGGAAGATTATTTTTGGCCGGTCGAGGCGGACAAGTATTTGACGACCGGCGCATCGTCATTCTCGCAAAGCTTCCATGACATCATGGCCGCTTGCGGCTTGGTTAAACCGCGCGAAGGCCCGAACATCGGCAAGGGCAAAGGCCGTTCGTCAAAGCGTGCTGCCGCTGGCGTCGGCTTCCATTGCTTGCGGCATACCTTTGTCACCAATCTGAAAATAGCCGGTGCAATGGACAGCGTAGCGAAGGAATTGGCCGGACACGGCTCGTCGGCAGTCTCCGCGATTTATACTCACCTGCCCGCGAAAACATTGTCAGACGCAATCCGCCGAATCCCTGAATTTTCACCGCAACCAAAGGCCGCAAAATGATTGACGAGAAATCAATGACGCTGGCGCGGGATTATTGCGGCCAAGTTTCGATTGACGGCTGGCTGGCATCGGAAAAGTTAAACGGCTGTCGCGCCTATTTTGACGGCAAACAATTCTGGACGCGCGGCGGCAACGTCATCAAAGCGCCGGCATGGTTTGGGCGCGGACTGCCGGCAATGCACCTCGACGGCGAAATCAACTGCGGACGCGACGGGAAGCGCGGCAAGGCATCGTTTGCGGTCGCCAGCAATGCCGTGAGACTTGGCGGGAAATGGTTCAATGAAGTTTCACCGATCACCGCTACGCCACTCCGGTTTTCAGTTTTCGACGCGCCGGAAGTTCCTGGCACTTGGCGCGAACGCATGGCCGAAGCCAGCCGCGCCGTGAAAAAATCCGCATGTGCGGTTGCCGTCGAGTTTCAAAAAATCCGCATGGCGTGGCCGACTGCAAAACTTGCCGCCGATGAAATGCACCTTTCGGACTTTTGCATACCGCTGGCGAAATTGAACGTGGAAGGATTTATGTTTCGTTCGCCGGGTGCCATCGGTTACGAGCAAGGCCGCACGGAAAGTTTGCTCCGGTGGAAACTCACAGAACATTGACGCCATGAAAATTAACAGCGTAAGGAACCGAAACGTGAACTACTCGCAAGACCAAATTCAGAGATTCATGGAAATCGGCGAAACTAATGAAAAATTCTTTCTCCGGTGGTTCGGAAAAGAATCGTTCTTTGACAAGGATGTTCAAAAGGTGTTATCGCAATTTCACCCAAAAAACTATTCGTATCCAGACATGCAAAGCATAGGATTTCCGGTTGATGCGTGGAGCAACGCAGATCAAGTCTGCCTATGTGCAAGTGAACCAAGCTGGATGCAACTCCTACCGCTGTGGCAACGAATGCCGCTTTGGACTGCCGAATTGCTGGCGGCAATAATGCACTTTAGGCAAAAGCAAGTTGAAAGAATGAAAAACCCAATTGATGCACTCGACCAGATCGAGGCATGGAGAAACGAGCGATACTTGTGGGAACAAAACCCTTACCTGGCTGAAAATGAAAACGGCGAATTGACAGACTACTCGCTGTCGCGTGAAGAAATTGTAAAGCTGAATACATTGGCGAAGCGAGAAAGAGAGAGGCTTGCACATTTTTCACCCGGCGAGCAACAAGCGCTTCGGGAACACGGGAAGTTGCGCGGTATTCCACCGCTTCCAATTATTGAACCACTCAAAGCGCCAAAGGAATGGATGGATGGCAAGCGCACTTTGTCGTCCGAGGCTTACCGCCAAGCACGGTTGAAAGAGGACAGGCGCAGGGATGATATTATGCTTCTTTGGGCTGAATCTTGGCTGGCGCATTTAGGCCAGACCCCAAGCAAAACGGCTTGAAAAAGTAACGGCTGCAACTCTTCCGCAATGCCTTCAATTGGGGTTAATTTTGCGCTACATGACAGCGCAACTATCAACGCCAGTGCAGCAAACCGCCGGATTCGATCTTGTGCGGTTGTCGAAAAGTAAAAAGGAACTTGATCTGTCTCCGAACACGATCAGGGCATATTTTTTACGCGGCCTTCCTCACTACCGCATGGGCAAAGCAGTGTTTATCAGCCGTGCCCAGCTTCACCAATTCATTACCACCAAAGGCGCGGTGCAATCGTGAAATCTCACGCCGAGCACGCCAACCGCCCGCGCCGCCGTCGTGGTGTAAGTCAGTCCGGCATCAGGCGCATTGAAAAAATTCTGGCGCTTGGCGACCGTGCATTTTATCGGCAGTTCAATTCATCCGTGCGCCGGCAGATGAAAGGGGTGGATTATGTCGGCCAATGATTCAATATCGCCTTGCCCGGCAGCGTCCAACGGCGTCCATTCTTGGCAGTTATCAGCGGCGCACCACTGCCGCCGCGCTGGAATGTCGCCAGCCGAGGCCGAATCCTTCATTGCCGCCCGCATAACCCGCCCGCCAAAACCAGCGAACGAGATTGCAACGGCGGTTGCACGGGCGTTCAACTCGAAACCGTCCTGCCAGCCGCGCGCCTATAACGGCAGATACAGCGCGCCGAAAAAAATCACGGAAATTGATTTTGAACCGGCGAAACTTCACGCCATCGCCAGTCGAATCCAATCGCCGCGCAACTGGCGTCACTGGCTTTGGGAACGCTCCCCCAAACGACCTGAAACACAAAACGCATTTTCATTTCTCGCGCACCTATACGCACAGGGCGAACTGGTTCACATCTTTGATAAGATGGATGGCATTGAAGGCAAGACGCCGCTGGCGACGATCACCATAAGCAGCCCGATGGACTGCCGCGTCCCCGATTTAATTCGCAAAGGCGGCAGATTCGGCGATGGCATTTGGATTTTGTGCAACCCGGTTGACGGTAAAAGCCATCCAAACCCGCGCCAAAATAACGAGCTGTCCTGCCGCAGCGAAGAATCCATCACGGTTTTCCGTTATGCTGTTCTGGAAAGCGACCAAGCCGTGCCGGATGATTGGCTTGCTTTCATCATCCAATTGCCGATCAAGATTGCGGCCATTTACACTAGCGGTTCACGTTCCATTCATTGCCTGATTAGATTGGACGCCAAGACTAAAGCGGAATGGGATTCACTGGTTCAACCGCTTAAACGTCCGCTGAAATTGCTTGGCGCGGACGCCGGTTGCTTGTCGGCAGTCCGGCTAACTCGCCTGCCCGGATGTCAGCGTCCAAATAAAAACGGTTTCCAGCGGTTGCTTTATCTCTGCCCGAATCCTACCACCGAACCGTTGCTTGACCTGCCCGTCATTCAATCCCGCGCCGACGCGCTCGCCCGCTGGCGGAAACTCTGCCCGCGCTGGAATTTCAACCAAAAGGCCAGCCAATGAATCCCGCCGCTGCTAAAATGATTTTTCAAGATGCTGGCATCGGTGCCGATGGACACCCTCAAGTCGCGCCAAGTTCTAACCGAACGGACATTGCGCGGGAATATCTGGGCGAAGGAAACGACATCGGCGAACCGAAAAACGGATTCACGATCCGCACGCCGGATGAAATTCTCGACATGGTTTTCAATGATGATGACATCATCCTGGGCGACCGGATCATGGCCGATGGACAATCCTTTGTCATCGTCGCCGCTGGTGGTTTGGGCAAATCGCGCACTTCTATTCAGTTGGCAGCTTGTATCGCTACCGGGCGCAAGTTTTGGACTTTTGAGACGGGCAAACCAAATTCCATCTGGCTTTTCCTTCAGACCGAAAACACGAACCGCCGCTTGCAATCAGATTTGCGCCCGGTGAAATCATGGCTGGGTGATGATTGGCCGAATTTCGCCGCCCGCGTGAAATTCCACACGGTAGAGAATGACACGGACACTTTCGTCAATCTGGATTCACCGGACGCCATCGCCAACATCCAAGCCGCCATCAAACTTCATGCGCCGGACATCATCGTCATTGACCCGCTGAATGATTTTGCCATCGGCGACTTGAACAAAGACGCAGACATGAAATTGACGCTTCAAACCTTGTCGCGTGTCTGCCGCAAGGGAAATCCGCGCCGGGCGATTGTGGTTTTACATCATGCGCTCACGGGCAAAGCCGGCGCGTCAAAGGCGACTGGATTTGACCGCGCCAGTTTTGGCCGAAATTCCAAAACGCTTCATGCGTGGACGCGCGCACAGATCAACCTTGCACCCGTGGACGCGGACAGCAACGAACGTCTGATTGTCGCGTGTGGTAAATGTTCCAACGGGCGCGAGTTTCAAACCTTCGCCGTGCGGTTGAATCCCGACACCATGATTTATGAGTGTGACCCGACCGTGGACGTGAACGAATGGTCAAAGGAGATCAGCGGACAGCGCGACAAAGAGCCATTGATGACACCGGAGCGCGTCCGCGAATTGTGCCGCGTTGGAATGAGCAAGGCCGAGCTTGCACACGCCGTCCGCGAGGATTGCGGTTGCGTCCGCCAAGTTGCCTACAAATACATCAAAAAGGCCGAGGCCAAAGGGAAGATCAAATGGAATCCAAAAGCCGAACACTTTAACCCAAAATGAAATCTGTCACCACTTTGTCACCACCACTTGTCACCAGTGACAAACCGGTGACTGTCACCTGTCACCACGCCCCTATAAGGGGCGGTGACAGTGACACCCGGCGACAGTTTAATCCAATGAAAGATCAACCCGCATTTCCAGCCGACGAACCATTGCAGCCCGCGCACGATTGCCAGTGTGACATCTGCCGCCAGCAACGCCAAGACACCGCTGCCGCTGCCATCGTCACGCTGGTTGAAACCACCAGCGGAGAGGCCGGATGCCCGCCAGAAAAATCAAAGGAATCTCTTAAACCGAGAATATAGACAAGGGTTTTTACCATTCCTGACCCCTTCTATGAGACAAAAATCCATGAAAACACAAGAAAACGAGTCCCGCCAAACGCGCCGTGTGCGTTTCCCGGTTTTTGAGTCTATCGCGCAAACCGCGTCCGCGCTGGGCGTGTCGGTTGCGCTCGTTAAACGCGCCAAGCGCGACGGTTGCGCGGCTTTCATCTCCGGCAATCGGATAGACACCTCAATTCTAATTCCGCACTTGTTCGCGCTCGCGCTGGCGAAAAATGAAATTCTGCGACTCGATCCGCCGCAAGAATTTGCTGCACTTGCGGCGGCGAGGCGGCGCGAAATTGAGGATGAAGAAAAAATCCGGCGCGAAGAATTGCACGACCTCAACCATGTTGACCAGCAAGTCCGCCACGATCTATTGATGCCCTTACGCGACGGATTGCAGGGGCTTCAAAAAAAGTATCACCGGTTCAAAGCCAGCCAGCCGGACATTGCCACTTCAATTATCGAAAACGACTTGCCGGAACTGATTCAAAAACTGCGCGGCGTAACCGTGGAAAAAAGTCCCGCCGACGCGCCGGAAGAAACGCCAGACGATGCCGCTGGTATCGCTAACAGCGATACACCAAAGCCAAATCGCGCGCAATGAAAAGCTGACAAACCCGAATGAGTGACGCCCCGGCCAATCCAAATCCGTTTCGCCTGTCACCCGGCGATGCGTTCGGATTTTCCGACGATGGCGAGCGCGTGCCGGTGACTTGGCCGAATCATGCCGAATCCGTCGAAGATTACGACGATGCGCGCGAAAACGCGCTGCATTGGCTCCGCGTCGGCTTGCTGGTTGCGCTTGAAGGCGGGCGCGTGGATGGCATTGCCAGCCGCACGGCTGCGCTGGCGGTGGTTGCTGGGCTGTTTGATTCTCCCGCTGCCGCCGCTGACAAGGTAGGGCTTGATCGTCGCGCCGTTGCCCGTGCCTTTGAAAACATCCGTGTCGAGATAAACTCCCAAGCAGAAACTTCTAAACCCATTGCAAACACAGGCAATTTTCCGCCCGCGTAAAATTAACGTCCCCAAAATCCAAACTACTATATGAGTATTTTTAACAAACTATTCAACCGAGGCCCGCAAGCACCACTCGCCGACGGGCCGCAAGCCGTCGTTACCCGCGTTCCGCTGCCTGATTTTGGCCCGCCGGAGCCACCGTCCACCACGCCGCCGGCCAAAACGCGCGGCGACAAAACGATTTACGGACTCGAAGGCATGGCACGCGAAGCGGCGAAGCGGCTTGGCGTCACGCAACCCATTCACGGTTTCCGGCGCGAACAGGACGGCGAAAAAATCTTCGGCGTTTCCACAAATTCCGGCAATAATTTTACCCCAAAGTTATTTTTCAATCTTCTCAAGGAGGCCAAACTCGAATTTCAACCGCGCGCCGAGGTTGTTTCAGAACTGGCCCGCATTGAGGCCGAAATCGAAGCGTTCGTCGCCTCGATGATGAAATTTGCGACGACTCCCGAAAATGCCCGCCGGCTGATGGACGAGCATGAGAAAATGCACGGCGGCACGGATTATTTGGCCCTGCGCGGAAATTACACGCTCTGCTATGACATTTTGGGCCGCAATCTAGCCGAGAAAAAAGAAGCGTTGAAAAGCATCCGCCTTAAACGCGCTCCGTTCATCGCCGAGTTTGGACGCGAACTTAAGCACGTTTTGAATACTCTGCTAGTGAATCAACTCGAAACGGAACTCACCCAGAGCGAGAAACTTGAAATGGTTTTTCTGCCGTCTGCACTTCTCACCACGATTTTTGATGCGGTCGAGCAGGTGGAATCACAAATACAAATGGCCGACAAGGGCATCGCACACGCGAGCATCGGCGACCTGTTTTGGGGCATCGCTTTCAAATTCCTGAAGGACAAAAGCGCGTGAGTGAACGCATCCATTTTGAGGCCCGGCTGGGCGCGCTGGCGGACTTTCACGAAAGCCGCCTGCCCGCCGCGCCGGAAAGCGAACGAACAGCGATTCAATCGCGCGTCCTGGCGTTGCGCGTTGCCGGTGCAAGACCACAATCAGAATTGCCGATGATTTTATTTCTGTCCCGCCGTCCGGCGGCGAATGAGGTTTTTTCAAGAATGTTGTGTGCCTCCCTGCGAACCGAACACGCGCCCGGTTTGATAGCCGGGCGCGTGCCTTAGCTTCAATGGACTGGTATAACCTCCTCCCCGACCCGACCACCGGCACGGCGCACGTTTTCTTGCGTGATGACATCGGTTGCGGCGGTAAATCATCCGGCGATTTAGGCCGCGAACTGGCTGCGCTTTCGCCAAAGCGGATTGAACTGCAAATTGATTCAAGCGGCGGCAGCACGATCACCGGGCTAAACCTGTTTGAAATTTTCAACCGCTACGAAACCGCCGTGACGATCACCGGCAAATGCCACTCCGCCGCACTCACGGCGGCAATGGGCGGACGCTCCCGGCGCATTTTGCCGACTGGAAAAATTCTGGTCCACTCCCCGACCTATTACATAAACGGCACGCTTGAAGAATTGCTTGGCGCGGCCATAGAGCTTGAAAAATTGAAGGCGTTCGTTTTGCAAATTCTCTGCGAGCGAACCAAGCAACCAGCCACAACGGTTTTCGATTGGCTCGCGCGGGATACTTGGTTTGATGCAAAGGACGCGCTCGCCGTCGGCTTGGTTGACGCGATCACCGAACCATTGCCCGTCGTGCCGGCGGCGCGCAGATTGGAAGCCAACGCATCCGCGCCAGCCGTAGCCAGCGTCACGGAAACAGAATCCGAAAAATTATTCCACGACTGGCTCGCCGCCTTTGGCCGGATTGAAGTTGCGAACCGTTCCAAGTTCGCCCGCGATTTATTTTCATGGGCGACATTCAACACTGACGAGATCACCGAACCATGAAAGACGATCACCGCCCCACCCTCGACGAGCTGCTATCCAACACGCTGCCACCATCGGCACCGCGCCCGACATTGAACGAATTGCTTTCGGATAAACCGCTGCCATCGTCGCCGCTTTTGACGCTGGCCAATCGCCGCAACGGACGCCGACGCCATCGCCCACCGCTCCCGCTGCCGCCGGCTTCAATAGCGTGACGATTGCGGGACACAAGGCCAGCTTGCCCTTTTTTCATTTTGGCAGGACGGCCTTTTTATTGCCGCCGCTTCACCGCCACACGCCGTCATTGTAAATGTCCGTTTCGTCGTCCATGCCTGATTATCGGATGGACTAGGCCGAGCTTTAGAAGCCGTCGCCACCGCGCCACGTTGCCCGCCAGCAAGCCGGAAGATCAAAGGCCAAGAACAATGGCAGAGCCATCAAATCACCCTGCCCCGCTTCACCAGCAGCCCACCAGCGAGCTTTGATTCAATTTGAGGATGGACACGCCGGAGCGCGGGCGACGCGGGAAATCAAAGCGAAAAATGCGGTTGAACCATAATGCGCGATAGGTTTATTTGCTCACAGTCTGCGCACAAATTAAGGCTTTCCGAATTTCTAAAACCTCACTGAAACCGCATAAACAAAGGCTTTTATCAATTTGGTGCCGGTGGCGGGACTCGAACCCACACGACTTTTTATGGTCCCAGGATTTTAAGTCCTGTGCGTCTGCCATTTCGCCACACCGGCTACCTTGATTTTATTGATGATTTAACTTGTTCACCAATCGCGACTTGACTTTGCGACACTATTACGGTTTGAAACGGATTGAAACCGTAGTTGGTCAAGAAACCATAGTTGTGAGTCGCAAGTCTCATTCGCAACACAAGTATGCGAAGGTTTTGGACGGACGCAAGCAGCCAATTCGAGGACTGTGGCAGCGCAACGGCAAATTCATCGCCCGGATCGCCATTGAGGACGAGGCCGGCATCAAGAGCAACCGATGGGTGTCCCTGAAAGGCGCTACGACGGTCGCCCAGGCACAGGAGCAGCTTAAAACCCTCCACGTTGACCGGACGCGCAACGATCTGCCAATTCTCAAGCGCACCCCGAAATTCGCCGATTACGCCGATCAGTATTTTGCCTACCACGACACGGTGAAGGACGCCAAGCGCCCGGCGACCATCGAAAAGGAGCGCGGCGCAATCAAACTTTGGAAGGCGCACCTCGGTGGCCTGCGGTTGGATAAAATTCGGAGGCTTCACATCAACTCGTTTATTCAACAGCGGCAGGCGGACAAAATATCTGGCCGCACGGTGAACCTGGACATAATTGCACTGCGGAACGTCCTGAAAAGGGCGATTGACGATCAATGGTTGAAAGTTTTGCCAACGGAAAATTTGCGCCCATTAAAATGGACGCCGCGCAAGCGCGAGTTGTGACGCAACCCAACATGGTGCTGCCGGGATTGACCTGCCCCGTGCAAGCATCCGTGGACGAGATGGCCGACACCACAATAAAGAGTCTATGGCGCACCGTCCCGGCGCCGTTCCGGGAATGGCATTTTTGTCCGGCGGCCAATCCGCCGAACTGGCTTCGGCCCGTCTGAATACTATGAATCTTCGCTTCAAGTCCCAACTGCCCTGGGCGCTGGCGTTTTCATTTGCCCGCGCGATTCAGCAACCGGCTTTGGAGGTTTGGCGGGGCGACAAAGCCAACGTGTCAGCAGCACAGCAGGCACTGGCTCATCGAGCGCGGTGCAATCGCGCCGCGCGCCAGGGTGAATGCACGGCTGCGATGGAAAGGACATGAGCAATTTGCCAGCACCGTAGGTGCGAAATCTTTGTAGCTCGTGGATTCATATTTATCAAAAAGCTCCATGGGAGCGACGTCTTCCGAATAGCCGCCGCGACGGGGCTAATTTATATTTTGAGACCTCTGCAAAACGTTTTTGAACGGATGATTTGATGATGCGTCAGAGAGA
>CAYVGC010000048.1:0-28805 GCA_964449815.1 uncultured Bifidobacteriaceae bacterium | reverse complement strand
GGACGCACGCGGGTGAATTTAGTTTGGACGCCCGCCCTCACCTGTGTCCTCTCCCCGTTTGGGTGGGGAGAGGGATCAGTCCCAAAATAAATCATGCTCCATGACCGTTCCCCAGCCATTCCAGTATCAAGGCAGCAAGCGGGCGCTGGCGCCGTTGATTCTGCAATATCTGCCCGTGAGCACCACGCGGCTGGTGGAGCCGTTCTGCGGGTCCGCCGCGCTGTCCATCGCCACGGCGGCGCGCGGGCGGGCCAGGGAATTCTGGCTGAATGATTTTAACGCGCCGCTGGCCAAGCTGCTGTCTTTGATCGTCAACAGCCCGAAGGAACTGGGGAAATATTACCGGGAACTCTGGCGGGGTGACCACGCGGATGCGCTGGAACATTATTATCAGGTGCGCGAGTCGTTCAACCGCACACAGGACCCGCAGTTGCTGCTGTATCTGCTGGCCCGCTGCGTGAAGGGCGCGGTGCGCTACAACGGGGAAGGCTTGTTCAATCAAAGTCCCGACAAGCGCCGCCTGGGCACGCAGCCGGAAACCATGCAGGCCAACCTCAACGCCATTTCGGCCCTGCTGCGCGGCAAAACCATCGTCACCTCGCTGGGCTATGAAAATGTGCTGGCGAATGTGCGCGCGGATGACGTGGTGTATATGGACCCGCCATATCAAGGCGTCTGCGGCGAGCGCGACTCGCGGTATTTCGCCGGGATTGCGTTTGATGATTTCGTGGCGCAGCTTGCGGTGCTGAATCTGAAAAATGTCCGTTATCTGGTCAGCTATGACGGGCGGCTGGGAAATCGCAGCTATGGCAAGCCGCTGCCGTCCAAGCTGCATCTGACACTGGTGGAACTCGAAGCCGGGCGTTCCTCGCAGGCCACGTTGCTGGGCCGGGATGAAATGACGGTGGAATCGTTATATCTGTCGCGGGCGCTGGCGGAGGAATTGGAAGTTGTGCCCACGATGCACCGACACCGGCAGAACGAGCAGATGCAACTGATGGAAAAACCTGTTCCTTACCCGATGCACTTCCGGGGGAAGACAAAACATCACCGGCAGGCAAGCCGCTGCGGATTTTTATTTCACCAGGCTTCAGCCAATCTCTGCGCGCATTGATTTGCGGCCGCAGCCTGCCCGCCGCCGGTTTTAATTTCCCTCGCGTCCACGACGGGCAAAGGCACTTTTAGGAACTGGCGCTGGTGTAGCGGCGGACTGACGTGCGCCAGAACAGTTCCGACACCGCCGCCCAGACCGAGCCGATGCCGACGAGCAGCAGCCACGACGACGGGGAGCTGATTTTATCCGCCAGCACGCGCACCGGCACGTTGCTCACCAGCAACACCGGCAGCGCGAAGGTGAAAACCGCCTTGAACGCGCCGCGAAACGCCTCGTCCGGCATCCGCGCGATGTTGAACAAATTGTAGTAGCCCCAGACGATGCCCTGCGCCCGCACGGTCCAGAAGCAAATGGTGGCGAGGATGAACATCAGCGAGTAGTGAATCAAAACGCCCACGGCGCACAGCGCGCTGAAGCCGGTGATTTGCAGCGCGGTCGGATGCAGGTTCAATTTCGCCGCCGCATAAACCATCACCGCCAGGCCGAACAGCGCATTGATGAAGGCGCCGAGATCCACCACGCGCAGCGAGACGAGGAAGCGCGTGTTGACCGGCAGCAGCAGCAGAAAATCCATCTTGCCGGTGCGGACGAGTTCCGAAAGGTTGGTGCAGTTGGTCAGGAAAAACGCCTGGTAGATTTGCTGGATGAAGTTGCTCGCGCCCACCAGCAAAACCATCTGCCACTTGGTCCAGGTGCCGATGGATTCGGTCTGGGAATAAACGACGGTAACAAAGCTCAATTGCAGTCCGAACCACAGGACCTCGACCAGAATCCACAAAATGAAATTGCCCTTGAAGGACATTTCACGCGCCACGGAATTTTTCCACAGTGCGACATACAGGTTGAGGTAGCGCTTGAAATTCATTCAGTCTGCCAGCAAGGGTTTAACTTGAGCCTGAAGCGTGTCCCCAGCCGCAAAGACCGGTGCGGTTTAACGCCGGCAGGCTTTGCGGGGCGGACGGCCGGTTTCGACGTGACACTCATTCAGCAACCCGGCGAAAATTCCCTGCTCCTGCTCGGAACCGCCCATGATGGCACCGGCAGGCTGCGCCAGCCAGTCGGCGAAGGAACGTGGCAGCAGCCTGTCTGCTTCGGGAATACAATCCAAGGGTGACGACCAATCTGCATCCCTCAAGAACGCAGGTGGACTGGGTGTTTGAAATCGTTGCATAAAATCTCACCATGCTTGGCTGGCCGCGAAACGCGAGCCAGCAGCAGCCTACCGCAAGGGGCAAACAAGGCACAGACTTTTTTTCCAAAAATGTCACAAAGTTATCCACCGCCAGATCCGTCCCATGCTTTTGGACCGTCAAAACGCACCGCTCAAGAAATCAATGCGCCCCGCTGGCGGCTGAAACTTTGAGTTGCACTTGCGGGAGAAATACCTATCGTCTGCCAAGGTAGGATTCAGCCTGGGTGAATTGGAAAAAGCAAGTGTCAGATCTTGGTGGCGGATGATGAACCCGCCGGCGGCAAGGCCATTCGGTTGACGCTCAAGTTTTTCAGGCACGAAGTTCAAACCGCCGGCGACGGCGGCGTGTCGCCGGCGCTGGTTTGAAACCAGCCGCTTCAACCTGGTCAAATTCAGCAGCAAGCCACCGGAAATTCCCCGCAGTTTTTGCCCGGGCAGGGAAACCGGTGAAAAAATTTATACAAATCCGGCGGGGGCGGTGTCTATGGATTGAAAACGTGAACGAAAATCATTCACAACACTGGTGCGGACGGCTCTTTGACGAGCAGGCGGCGCAGTTGATTTTATACGGCCGGGCGCTCGGCTTGAGTCATGGCGAGGCGGAGGACGTGTTGCAGGAAACTTTTCTGGCGCTGCTGCAAATGGCGGAGCCGCCGGCGAAGGCACAACATTACTGCGTGCGGAGTTTCCGCAACCGCGCGCTGAACCACCGCCGCACGCTCTGGCGCCGGCTGACCCGCGAATGGGAGTCGCTGCGCTGGTTTGAACAGGACGCGGACGAGACGCCGGCGGAACGGGCGGCAATGCGCTGTCTCACGGAACTGCCGGTGGAGCAGCGCGAAGCCATCGTGCTGAAAGTATGGCACGGCTGCACGTTCGAGGAAATCGGCGGGCTGATGGAGATTTCACCCAACACGGCGGCGGGCCGTTACCGCTACGGATTGCAAAAGATAAAATCGAAACTGGAAGGAGTCGCTTATGAAAGAGATGAACGAGACGCAATTGCGTTCCTGGCGGCCGCGCCGACCGTCAGCGGGACTTAAACGCCGGATCCTTCAATTTGCGGGTGAAGCCGACGTGCCGACGGCGCGCTGGCTGTGGAGCTGCGTCGCGCCGACGATGGCGTGCGCGCTGCTGACGCTGATGGCGTTCAACCATGACGGCGACGGGCTGGGACGAAAGCCGGCGATGGCGCTGATTTTAAGCAGTCAAAATGCCGCCGCCTATGCCGCAGGCGGGGCGCAGACGGAACAGAATCATCTGGCCGCCGTCACTTTTGATTGGACAAACCGCAGTGTTTTCAAGTCTAGTATCTCTTTTACACCGACAACGAATTTTAGCAACTGAAGTCGAAAATGGAAAAACCCAAATCGAACCAACCGAAAGATCCGAAAGCCGCCGCCAAACCCTCCAATCCCGCCGTGTCCGTAAAAGTGGCGCCGATGTTCCGGCCCACTGACTGGCTCACCATGGCCATCACCTTCGGCGTCATCTGGATCATTTACCTGCTTACGCTGGCGCCCGAACAGACGCTGGAAGATTCCGGCGAGCTTTGCACGGGCGCATTCTACGCGGGCATCCCCCACCCGCCCGGCTATCCGTTCTGGTCCGTGTATGCGTGGTTTTGGACGGCCATCCTGCCGTTTGGCAACGTCGCCTGGCGCGTGGAAGTCGGTGAGTCGTTTGCCGCCGCGATGGGCTGCGGCCTGCTGGCGCTCATGGTTTCACGCGGCAGCAGCATGTTGATTGAGGGGATCGAAGTCATCAAAGGCGTGCCACGCCAGTGGGAAAACGCCATCTGCTCGGTGTCGGGCTTTGTCGCGGGCACGTTGCTGGGGCTGGACGTGTTCATGTGGAGCGAATCCGTGGTCATCAACCGCATTTCGCTGTTCGGCGTGCCGTGGTTGATCGCGGTGATGGCGTGCATCATGCGCTGGATGTATGCGCCGCAGCAGCGCCGCTATTTGTATCTGGCGATGCTGCTTTATGGCTTGTGCGCCACCATCCATCAGACGCTGTTGTTGAGCGCGATGGGCATTGAAGTGGCGATTGCGCTGGCGTTGCCGCGCCTGGGCCGCGACATGTTTCTGGCGAACAGCGCGATTTACCTCGTCGGCCTGATGTTCATGAGCGCGGGCAACATCCCGGCCTTGAACAACATGAGTTCCATCGAAGTGACGTTGTTCCACATGGTCGGCATTGGTTCCATTGTGGCCGGCGGCTGGCTGGCGATCGAGACCAAGGGATTTCTGTCCGAATGGAAATCGGTGATCTTGATGGGCTTGATGTGGGTGCTGGGCGTGTCCGTCTATTTTTACGAGCCAATTTCCGGCATGACCGACCCGCCGATGCAATGGGGCTATCCGCGCACGGTCGAGGGTTTCTTCCACGCGTTGAGCCGCGGCCAGTATGAAACCATCCAGAGCTACAACGTTTTTTCCGATCCCAAACACTTTGCGTTCCAGCTCTGGTATATTATCCAGGGACTTTCGGAATCGTTCAGTTGGGTTTACATGTTCATCGGCCTGCTGCCGTTCGCGTTCCTGCTGAAAATGCACAAGCGCGAACGCTCGTGGATCATCGGGCTGACGGCCATTTACATCTGCCTCTCGGTGCTGCTGGTGATCCTCATCAATGTTTCGCCAGACCGTTCCTCGACGGATTTGAACAAGGTGTTCTTCACCGCCTCCCACGGCTTGTTCGCGGTGATGATCGGCTATGGTTTGACGCTGATGGCAGCCTACACGGCGACGCATTACCAGAAAATGCGCAAGTGGGGTTTTCTTGGCTGCGCGGTGGCCGTGGTGCTGGCGGTGTATTGCCTCGTGGATGAAACGGGCAAACTTTATTTCGGCCCGGCCGGCGAAATCAGCCTCGCGCAACTGCCGCATTACCTCGCGCTGGCTTTTGACAAGGATCAATACGGCCTGCCCGTGTTCGCGAACCTCATTTTGCTGGCCATCCCCGTTTGCATCCTCGGCGCGCTGCTGGTCTATCGCCAGCGCGGGCCGGTGCTGATCATGCTGTGCCTGTTCACCGTCATGCCGACGTGGTCCGGCTTGTCGCACTGGTATAAGAGCGAACAGCACAACCACTGGTTCGGCTTCTGGTTCGGCCACGACATGTTCACGCCGCCGTTCACCAACCCGAAGACCGGCAAACTGAGCTACGACAATGATCTGCGCGCCGCGCTGTTGAAAAATCCGGCCAACGCCACGGTCATTTATCCGGAGATGGACCGCAACACGATCCTCTTCGGCGGGACCGATCCCGGACGGTTCTGCCCGACCTACTCTATTTTCTGCGACAGCTTCATCCCGCACCGCTGCCAGCCGGCGCAGGATCAGAAATTTGACCGCCGCGACTGCTATCTCATCACGCAAAACGCGCTGGCCGACGGCACCTATCTGGACTATCTCCGCGCGCAATACAACCGCTCCAAGCAGATTGACCCGCCGTTCTTCCGCGAATTCATCCGTTACGTCCTCGGCATTCCGCTTGGTCCTGACAATGGTTTTGTCAACGGCCTTGGTGACATTGCCTTCAACGTCTTGGACCGCCCGTTCACCGCCTGGGGCGCTTATGTGGAAAAATACCGGCGGGCGCGCGGCGTTTATCCGCCGGCGGAGATTTACATCCCGTCGCCCGACGACTCGCAGAAATGTTTTCAGGACTACACGGAGGACGTGGGCCGCCGCTCGCAGCTCAACCAGCTTGAACCCGGCGAGGATGTCCACATCGAAAACGGCCGTGTGCAGGTCTCCGGCCAGGTCGCCGTGATGAACATCAACGGACTGCTCTGCAAAGTGATCTTCGATCAAAACCCGACCAATTCATTTTACGTCGAGGAAAGTTTCCCGCTCAAATGGATGTATCCCTACGAGACGCCGTTCGGCATCATCATGAAGATCAATCGCAATCCGCTGCCGGAGCTGTCCGACGACGTGTTCAAGATTGACCACGAGTTCTGGTCGAAATACTCCGCGCGGCTCTGCGGCAACTGGATCACCTACGACACCAGCGTCCAGCAGATCGCCGACTTTGTGGAACGGACTTACATCCACAACAATTACAAAGGCTACACCGGCGACCGCGCCTTTGTCCGCGACGACGACGCGCAGAAGGCGTTCTCCAAACTGCGCAGTTCGCAGGCCGGCATGTATTACTGGCGCATGAGCCCGCAGTGCCCGCCGGAATACCGCCAGAAAACCGCCGCCGGCCAGGCCGCGCTCATCCGGGAAACGGAATTCGCCTTCAAACAGTCATTCGCCTTCTGCCCCTACAGCCCGGAAGCGGTTTATCGTTACGTCAACTTCCTCCTGCAGATGGCCGGGGCCGAGGAAGCGTCCGGACACCCTGATCAGGCCGCCCGTCACTTTGACGACGCCATTCTGGTCGGCGAAACCTGCAAAAAACTTGATCCTTACAACGGACAGATCACCGACCTGATCAACAATGTGAAGGCTTACAAAAATCAAACCGGCCAGCGCGCCCAGGTCGTCAACCAGATTGAAACGATGGAGGCGACCGCCCGCACCAATCCCGCCAACGTCCAAAACCTCGTCCTGCTGGGCGGCGCTTATTTCCAAATGCAGCAGACCAACCGCGCGGTCCAGTTGTTCGACACGGCCCTGGCCCGCCCCGAAATCCAATTTTCGGACGCCGCCGCCATCGCCCAGTATTTCGCGCAGCTTGGCAACTTCGCCAGGCTTGAGACGGTGATCAATAAAATGGTCGTCCTTGCGCCCGGCCTGCCCGAACCGCGTTGCGACCTGGCCGCCCTGCAGGCCATCACGGGCCGGCACGCAGAGGCGTTGAAAAACCTCCAGCTGGCGTTGGAATTAAGCGCGCAACGGCATGCCACCAATCCGACCGCGCCCGATCTCGTCGCCACCGTGCGCACCGACCCGCGTTTTGCCACCATCCGCAACCTGCCGGAATTTCAAAAGCTCGTTCCCGCCAAGTAAATCTCAAGCTTGAGATTTCAAATCTGGAACCCGGTCGTGTCTTGCCCGTTGCCGGGCAACCGCGCATCTGCTATTTTTCCCGTCTGAATGTTTGGCCGCAAAAAACCTATGAGCAAAGCCGAAAACAAAACTCCGCCCGCTGAAACGACCGCCAACCCGGTCGAGGTCGTGCCGCTTTCACCCGAACAGATTGAGGATTTGAAGTCCCGCGCCGCCAAGGCCGATGAGAACTGGGACCGGCTGCTCCGCACGACCGCAGATTTTGACAATTTCAAGAAGCGCGCCGCCCGCGAAAAAATTGAGGCGGGGCAATATGCCAGTTTTTCTTTGCTCCAAAAGCTGCTGCCGGTGCTTGACAATTTCGAGATGGCCCTGACCGCCGCGCAAACGGCGCAGGGCGGCAAGCTGGCGTCGCTCCAGTCCGGCGTGGTGATGATCCAGCAGCAGCTCAAAAGCGCGCTCGCCGAGATCGGGCTTGAAGAAATTGACGCCGCCGGCAAGCCGTTTGACCCGGCGCTGCACGAGGCGGTTTCCCACCAGGAAACCGCCGGGACGCCGGAAGACCACGTCGCGCAACAGCTTCGCAAGGGCTACAAATTCAAAGACCGGTTGCTGCGCCCGGCCACCGTCATCGTCGCCAAAAAACCGGCGGCCGCCTCGTAATTCAAAATCCGCAATCAGAAATCTTCCATGTCCAAACGCGACTACTACGAAGTCCTCGGCGTCAGCAAGGGCGCCAGCGACGAGGAAATCAAGAAAGCCTACCGCAAGCTCGCCGTGAAATTTCACCCGGACAAAAATCCGGGCGACAAGGCCGCCGAAGAAAGCTTCAAGGAGCTCGGCGAGGCCTACGAAGCCCTGAGCGATCCGCAGAAACGCGCGGCCTACGACCAGTTCGGCCACGCGGCGTTTGATCCGCGCCAGCGCGCCAGCCGGGCCGGCGGGTTCGGCGGCGGCGGGTTCCATGACCCGTTTGACATTTTCCGCGAAGTCTTTGGCGGTGCCGGTGGCGGCAGCATTTTTGAAAATCTCTTTGGCGGCGGGCAGGATCCGTCCGCGCCGCAGCGCGGCGATGATTTGCGCTACGACCTGGAGATCACGCTCGAAGAAGCCGCGCTCGGCTGCGAAAAGGAAATTTCCGTCACCAAGCTCGACAAGTGCGAGACTTGCGACGGTTCCGGGGCGGAGCATGGTTCAAAATTGAAAACCTGCGCGACCTGCGGCGGACGCGGACAGGTGCTGACGTCGCGCGGAATTTTCAGCATTGCGCAGACCTGCCCGCATTGCAAGGGCCAGGGCCGCATCCTCGAAAAACCGTGCCGGACCTGCCACGGCGACGGCAAACGCCAGCGCGCCTCCAAGATCAAGCTGCGCATTCCGGCGGGCGTCGAGGGCGGCTCGCGCCTGCGTTCGCAAGGCAACGGCGAGGCCGGTTTTCGCGGCGGGCCGGCCGGCGACCTGTATGTTTTCCTGAATGTCCGGCACCACGAGATTTTTTCGCGCGACGGCGACGATCTGCTTTGCGAAATTCCCGTGAGCTTTGTGCAGGCCACGCTCGGCGCGGAAATTGAGGTGCCGACGCTCGAAGGCCGGGCGACGATCAGGATTCCCGCCGGCACGCAGCCCGGAACCCTGCTCCGGCTCAAGGGCCGCGGCGTGAAAAATTTGCAGGGCTACGGCCAGGGCGACTTGCATGTCCGCGTGCAGGTCGAGGTGCCCGCGCATCTGAACGGCGCGCAAAAGACCAAGCTGCAGGAGTTCGCCGCCCTTTGCGACGGCAAGGAGGCGCCGCTCGCGCAGGGCTTTTTCGAGAAGGCCAAGAAGTTTTTCAAGTGATGCGTGACCAATGACGCGGGATGAGTTTTTCCGGCCACGCCTCATGTCTCACTGATTTTATGCACCGCTTTTATCTGCCGCCAGAAAAGTGCCGTGGCAATTTGCTGCGGCTGGACGGACGCGAGGCGCACCATGCGCTGCACGTCCTGCGGTTGAAGCGCGGCGAGCGCATCACCGTGCTGGACGGCGCGGGCGGTCAGTTTTTCTGCGCCGTGGACAGCGCCGCGAAGGATTCGCTCACGCTCGCGGTGCAGGAAAAAAAATCCACGCCCGCCCCGCCCTGCTCCATCACGCTGCTCGTGGCGGTTCCCAAAGGTAAAATCATCGAAGACATCATCCAGAAGGCGGTCGAACTGGGCGCATACCGCATCGTGCCCCTGCTGACCGGGCGCGTCGTGACGCAGCTTGATGATGAAGGCGCGGAGAGCAAGCGTGAGAAATGGCGGCAGGTCGCCATCGAGGCCATCAAGCAGTGCGGCGCCGCGTGGCTGCCGAAAGTGGAGGCACCGCAGACCATCTCAGAATTTCTCGCGCACGGGGAAAACCTTGAACTTCAGCTCGTCGGCTCGTTGCAGACGGCACGCCGCCATCCGCGTGAATGGATTCAGAACTTTAAGCAGCAGCACGGGCGTCTGCCGCGCAGCGCCGGGGTGTGGATCGGGCCGGAAGGCGATTTCACGCTCGCCGAATTGCAGGCCGTCGAAGCCGCCGGGGCCAGGCCCGTCACGCTGGGTGAACTGACTTTGCGCGTGGAGACGGCGGCGATTTATTGCCTCGCGTTTTTGAATTACGAACTGCAACCGACAACCGAAACACGTTCATGACCAAGAAATTTATTTTCGCTGCCGGCGTCGCCTTGTCCTTGACCGTCAGCCCGTCCGACGCCCAGGCCGGCTGGCCGGAAAAAGTTTTCGCGCCTTACATGTATGTCGGTGTGGGCGACCATTTCAAGCTCACAGACTGCCATGACGCGTGCGGCCAGAAATTTTACACGCTCGCCTTCATCATTGCCGACCCATCGAGCCAGCCGGCGTGGGATGGCCGCACCGCGATGGCGGAAAATTTTTACACCAACCAGATCGCGGCCATCCGGTCGCGCGGCGGCGATGTCATTCTTTCCTTTGGCGGCGAAGGCGGCCAGGAAATTGCGCTCGTCGAAACCAATGCCGCCGCGCTCCAGGAAAAATATCAGGCCGTCATTGACCGCTATCAATCAACCTGGCTTGACTTTGACATTGAAGGCAAGGCGCTGGGAAAAACCGCCGCCAACGAACGGCGCAACACCGTGCTCGCCCGGCTGCAGGCCAAAAATCCCGGCCTCATCATTTCCTACACGCTGCCGGTGGACCCGGACGGCATTTCTGATGCCGCGCAGAAACTGCTGGCCGACGCGAGGGCGAAAGGCTTGAGCGTTCATTCCGCCAACGTGATGACCATGGATTTCGGCCCGCGATTTTCCGCCGGGAAAAAGATGAGCGACGTGGCCGTCGCCAGCGCGCTCAAGGCGCACGCACAATGCCAGGCCATTGATCCCGCCATCCAGATCGGACTCACGCCCGACATCGGTCAGAACGATGAAAAGTCGGAGGTTTTTTCGCTCGACGACGCCAGGGCCTTGATCGCCTGGAGCCGGGCCCAGCCTTGGATTTGCAGCGTTTCATTCTGGTGCAGCAACCGCGACACGGGCGAGCCGGGCAAAGGGCGCGGTGATTGGAGCAGCGGCGTTTCGCAGGAACCCTGGGCCTTCACAAAAATCTTCCAGACTTTCGCCGCCCGCCAATAAATCCGCTTCTGGCTGGCAAGCACGGCGGCACGCGAAACCGGCAAAAAACTGCTCAAGAGACAGTTGACAGCCCCGCGCCAATTTCACCAGTCAGCAGCCATTACGCGCGATTCGCCGGCGGTGAACTAAACGCTGGGTTCCCGATGCCGCCGTGGGCGTGGCAGGGTTGTTGCAGAAATAATCAGCCCGTTCGCGCCGGTGATCCAAATGAGTTTCGTGCGGCGGATTCTACCGCTCTGAAACCCGTTTGCAAATGCCGCGATGATTGACTAAGGTTGCTGCATGTTCGTCCAGACGAAACATCGCTTCAGCGTAAAGGAGTATTACCGCATGGCGGAGGCCGGCGTGCTGCCTCCTGGTGCGCGCGTTGAACTGCTCAATGGAGAAATCATTGATATGTCACCCATCGGGCCATTTCACGGCGGCGTCACCAACTTTTTGAATCAATTTTTTGCCGCCGCAGCCAAAAGACGCTGGATTATGTCCGTTCAAAACCCGGTGCGGCTGGACGACCATTCCGAGCCGCAGCCCGACCTTATGCTGCTCAAGCCGGCCCCGGATTTTTACCGCAAGCGTCATCCGCAGCCGGCGGATGTTTTTCTGCTGATTGAAGTTTCGGACACCACTCTGGAAGCGGATCAAACCGAGAAAATTCCCGCCTACGGCCGCGCGGGCGTGGCCGAGGTGTGGATTGTAAATCTCAACGAACTGACCATCGAAGTTTATCGCGAGCCGCACTTCACCGGCTACGGCAGCAAAACCATTGTGCGCGCGGGCGACACCGTTGCGCCGCTGGCCTTTCCCGATGCCGCCGTGGACGTGGCAGAATTACTAAAACGGTGAACATCTCTGGCTGTGGCGACAAAGACATGGCGCGGTGGCAGTAAAGGTGAAGCTGGAAATGCAGAAATCATCAAAATGCAAGCGCACGTGGGAAATTTAAGGCTTTTCAAATATGTTCCGCCCGAACGGATTGATATTTTAGAAAACGAAAAAATCGCATTCACACCACCAGATAGATTCAAAGACCCGTTTGAATTTAGACTTGGCATTACAAGAAGCACTGCGCGCAGTCAGCTTAAAGAATTAATAGCGCAAGCAGAACTCCGCGCAGAATTAGGCTACAAGGAACTGAGTTCAAGACAGCGTCGAAAAGGGAGAAAAGAAATGTTCAAACTACAACATGTGACTGAACAATTTCAGAAATCATTTCAAAATACAGTTCAAACCTTCTCTTGGCCACTTGGCATCCTCTGTTTATGTGGATCCAACGACAGCAATCTAATGTGGTATCATTATGCTGATGGCCACAAAGGATTTGTCATCGAATTAGATTGTAGACACGAGTCAATCATAAGGCTCGGAAAACCTTGGGAAGTTGAATACGTGGGAAAGCCGCCAGTTTTTGACCACACAAAGCCAGCACCGGAAATTTTCCGTTTCAAGCCTTTATATCTCAAATACGAGGCAGAACGAAGAATACTGCGCCCCTTAAGCGAATTTGTTCCAGAGATAAACGAACACAGCTCAATAGATTGGTTGAGCAGATTGACAGTTGATAAACACAAATCAATAGTTAGGTTGCTCAGTTCTTTAGATTGGTTGCACAAATCCACAATTTGGTTGTTCAAGTCGCCAGTTTTGTTCCTCAAATCAATTTTACGGATGCACAAATCAAGAAATGGCTTGCACGGGCTGATTACACCGCCGATTCAATCCACCAACCGCTTCGTCAGGTTTCCGTAGGCATCAATCCGGCGGTCGCGCAGGAAGGGCCAGTGGGTGCGCGTGGTGTCCACGTTGGCGAGGTCAACCGGCACGACGAGAATTTCTTCCTTGTCCGCACCGGCTTTGGCGAGGATTTCGCCGGCGGTGCCGGCCACAAAGCTCTGGCCCCAAAATTCAATGCCGTCGCCGCCCACGCCGTCGAGGATTTCGTGGCCGATGCGGTTGGCCACGGCCACGTAGCAGCCGTTGGCGATGGCGTGGCTGCGCTGGATGGTTTCCCACGCGCCGTGCTGTTTGAGGCCGTATTTTTTCTTTTCGCCGGGGTGCCAGCCGATGGCGGTGGGATAAAAAAGAATTTCCGCGCCTTGCATCGCCGTCAGGCGCGCGGCTTCGGGATACCATTGGTCCCAGCAAACCAGCACGCCGATCTTCGCATACCGGGTCCGCCACGATTTGAAACCGAGGTCGCCGGGCGTGAAATAAAATTTCTCGTAGAACAGCGGGTCGTCGGGAATGTGCATCTTGCGGTAGCTGCCGAGCAGCGCGCCGTCGGCGTCTATGACGGCGGCGGTGTTGTGATAGACGCCGGCGGCGCGCTTCTCGAACAGCGAGGCGATGATGACGACTGCGTGCTGCTTTGCGAGCTTGCAAAAGGCGTCGGTGCTGGGGCCGGGAATTTTTTCGGCGAGCGCGAAATTCGCGTGGTCTTCGCTCTGGCAAAAATACTGCGAGCGGAACAGTTCCTGCGTGCAGATGATTTGTGCGCCCTGCCTCGCGGCGCGTCCGGCGAGCGCGAGGGTTTTCTTCAGGTTCGCGGCGGGGCTGGTGGAAACGGAAGTTTGAATCAGCCCCAGTCTGACGAGGGATGAGGCGGCGCGTTTCATGCGCTCAAGTCAAAGGTTTGTGCAGCCGCGCCGTTTCCTCGAGGACAATGGTTTTGAGCTGCGGGTCCGCCGGCAGAGCCTTGGGCGCCTCCTGGCCGAAAAGTTCCCGGATGTATTTGCCGAGCGTCTCGTTGGTCGGACCGTAGCCTGCGCCGTAGATGTAATATTCCAGGTCATACATCAACTGGTCGGCGGTCGCGTAACGGCGGTGCGGATCATGCACGAGGCAGTGATGCAGAATGTCATTCAGCTTGTCATCAATGCGCGGGTCGAGCACGCGGAAATCGGGTATCGGCTGGTTCAGGATGCGGTTGCGCGATTCCTCGGCGGTCGCGCCCTTGAAAATGTTCCGCCCGACCAGCAAGTGCGCCAGCACGACGCCGGCTGAAAAAACATCCGAGCGCCGGTCGGTGACCTGAAAATTCGCCTGCTCAGGACTCATGTAATCGGGCTTGCCGGCGACGACTTCGCCTTCCTGGTCGGTGAGAAAACCCTTCGCCTTGGCGATGCCAAAATCGGTGAGCTTCACGTCGCCCTCGAAGGCGATCATGATGTTTTTGAAGCTCACGTCGCGATGGACGATGCCCATCGGCTTGCCGTTCTTGTCGGTCTTCGCATGTGCGTAGGCGAGTCCGCGCGCGACGCGGCTGGTGATGAACACGGCGAGTTCCTTCGGCAGCGTGCGGCGCTTGTCGGCAAGCTGATGTGTGAATTGTTCGAGATTCACGCCGCGAATCAACTCCATGGCGATGAACGCCACGCCGTTCGTCTCGCCGAGCTGGTAGGTCTGGACGATGTTCGTGTGGATCAAGTCGGCGACGAGCTTGGCCTCGCCGACGAAATTTTCGATGAACATCTTCTGGCTCGCGAAATTGGGCCGGATGATCTTGATGGCGACGCGCTTGACGAAATCGCGCGCGCCGCGCTGCTCGGCTTCATACACGATGCCCATGCCGCCCTCAAAAATTTTGCGGACGATTTCGTAGCGGAATTCGTTCTGGATGGTGAAGAGCGCCACGCGCGCATGGTCGGGAATTGCCCTGCGAAGTCAAGCCCGGCGGCGGCTTGGCAATGAAAAAATCCTCATTTTTTTGATTTTTTCGCTTGCACCAGGCGCACATTGGATTTTTACTCGCATCAAGTCTGGTTATTTTCGGACTGAACAAACAACAACAACAAACAACCAAGAGAACAAATATGGCAAAAGCACTCTCCAAAGCCCAAATCGCCGCGCTCGTCGCCGAGAAGGCGCAAATCACTAAAAAGCAGGCGGTCGAAATCCTCGATCACATTGCCGAGCTCGCCTACAAGCACGCGAAAGACACTTTCACGCTGCCCGGCATCGGCAAGCTCGTCCTGAAAAACCGCGCCGCCCGCATCGGCCGCAACCCCAAGACCGGCGAACAGATCCAGATCAAAGCCAAGCGCGTCGTGAAGTTCCGCGTGGCCAAGGCCGCGAAGGACGCAATCCTCGGCACCAAGTAATTTCCCAGTTGCCTTTCACCGAGCGCTCCGGTTGCGGGGCGCTCGTTTTTTATTCGCCAGCCAGCTCAATGTCCGCATGGTCACCGGTTAACATTTCACCAAGGCGGGGCAACTCGCATGGGAAAGCTATTTTATGATTAGTTTGTTTCGGTCTGCTGGCTGGTTTGGTCCGAAGACCGGCGCTCACCAGACGCGGTGCCGCCTGTTCGGCCTGCTTGCCGCATTGGTTTCCATGACGGTGCCAATCGCGAACGCCGCGCCGGCAGCCGTCAACTGGCCCGCGCCGGGTCCGGCCGCCAGGCCATTCGCCTATTGGTGGTGGATGGGCAGCGCCGTGGACACAAACAACATCGCCCGGGAACTGGCGCGTTATCACGCGGCCGGCCTTGGCGGCGTTCACCTCATCCCGGTCTATGGCACCAGAGGCTGGGAAACCAGTTACATCAACTATCTCAGCCCGCAGTGGATGGCGATGCTGGATTTCACGGTCAGGGAGGCGAAGCGGCTCGGAATGGAAACGGACATGACCACGGGCACGGGCTGGTGCTTTGGCGGGCCGCAGGTGACGGATGAGGAGGCGAATGCCTCTTTGGTCAGCCACGCATGGCACCTGGCCACGGGTGAGAAACTGAAGGAAAAACTGGAGTGCGCGAAGACGCAGGCGCTGATGGCCTTTGGCGCGGACGGACAGAGGGTTGATCTGCTGGGCCGGATTCAGCCGGACGGTTCAGTGGACTGGACTGCGCCGGAAGGCAACTGGACAATTTATTCCATCTCACAGAAACCTTCCGGCCAAAAGGTGAAGCGCGCGGCCCCGGGCGGCGAAGGGAACATGTTGAACCCATTCTATCCGCCGGCCATGGCGGATTATCTGCGCTGGATGGGCGCGGCGTTTGCCAGCTACCAGGGCGCAAAGCCCCGCGCGCAATATCAAGACTCCTACGAATACAAGTCCGGCTGGTCGCCGGATTTTTTCCCGCAATTTGAAAAGCTGCGGGGCTACCGTTTGCAAGATGAGTTGAAGGTGTTTCTCACCGGCCAGCCGGCGGACGAAGCCACCCGGGTCAAGTGCGATTACCGCGAAACCATCTCCGACCTCATGGCCGGGCAGACCATCCCGCTGTGGGTCAAGTGGGCGCACCAGCTCGGCTTCATCACACGCTACGAGGCGCACGGCGCTCCGGGCAACTGGCTCGATCTTTACGCCGACGCGGATGTTCCGGAAACGGAGATGTTCTATCAGGATCGCGACAAGCTGGTCTCAAAGTTTGCGTCGTCCGCCGCGCACATTGCGGGCAAACCGCTTGTTGGCGCGGAGACCGGCACCTGGTTGAAAGAGCATTTCACCGGGACGCTGGCGGACATGAAATATCTGGTGGACGACATGTTTCTCTCGGGCGCCAACCACCTCTTCTACCACGGCACCTGCTATTCGCCGGACGAAGCGGCCTGGCCGGGCTGGGAATTTTACGCCAGCTTTGAAATGAACCCGCGCAACCCGGTCTGGCACGACGTTCCCGCCTTGAACGCCTATGTGGCCCGCTGCCAGTCCGTGTTGCAGGCCGGCCGGCCGGACAACGACATCCTGCTCTACTGGCCGATCCACGATTACTGGAGCGACCCGGCGGGCCTGGTCAAAGACATGACGATTCACGCGCAGGACTGGTTCGAATCGCAGCCCATCGGCAAGACGGCAAAGGAATTGTGGGATCGCGGCTGCGCCTTCGACTACGTTTCTGACGCGCAACTGCAAACCGCTGAAATCGCGGATGGGAAAATCCAGATGCCCGGCGGCAAATATCAGTTGATCGTTGTGCCGGAATGCCAATTCATTCCGCTGGAAACTTTCAAACAACTGCTCGCGCTGGCGCAAAACGGCGCGACGGTGATTTTTGAAAGGCATTTGCCGACGGATGTCTCCGGCTGGAACGATTTGAAACGGAAGCGCGCCGAGTTTCAGCAGCTTTCGCATTCCATAGCGCATGATGCTTCCGGCGACGACGTGGTCGGCAAAGGCCGCGTCCTCAGTTTCGATTTGGAAGCGGAACTGGCGGCCGTCAAAGTTCCGCGTGAGCCGTTGACCGGCACCGGCCTTTCCTTTGTCCGCCGCTCGTTTGACGGCGGCTGGCATTATTTCATCGCCAATCGCGGCACAAATCATTTTGACGGCTGGATTACGCTCGCTCGTCCGGCAAAATCCATTGTCCTTCTCGACCCGCTGACCGGCAATTCCGGAGTGGCGGCGACCCGGCAGAGCGCCGCAAACTCAATGGAAATTCATGTGCAACTCGCCGCCGGCGAGTCCGTGGTTCTCCGCGCCTGCGCCGGCAAAAAAGCTGAAGGCCCGGCCTGGAATTACTGGCGGACGAACGACCGGCCGGTTGCAATCACCGGCCCATGGAACGTGAAATTCATCCAGGGCGGCCCGACGCTGCCGGCGGATTTTCAAGCCGCCCGGCTCGCCTCGTGGACAACCTTTCCCGACACAAACACCCAGGCCTTCGCCGGCACCGCGAAATATGAAACCATGTTTGATGCGCCGGATTCGGCGGGCAGACATTTTGAGATCAATCTCGGCGACGTGCGCCAGAGCGCGCAGGTGAAATTGAACGGCAAGGATTATGGCACGCTCATCACACCGCCGTTCCGCGTAGTCGTGGACAACTTGAAACCAGCCGGCAACGTCCTCGAAGTCGAAATCACCAGCGTCGCCGCCAACCGCATCCGCGATCTGGACCGGCGCGGCGTGAAATGGCAGAACTTTCACGACATCAATTACGTCAACATCAACTATCAGCACTTTAACGCCTCGAACTGGCCGCTCACCGACTCCGGCCTGCTGGGGCCGGTGACGTTCACGCCCTTGCGCGATCTTCCCTTCAGCCCCAACCAACGAACCCATGAAGCTGACTAATTGCGCGAAAATTGAAATCGAAAACTGGTCAACGAGAGAACACCGATTTTATCGAACTGAAATCATTGTCCGAAAAAACTAGCTGGCAAGAAAAGATCGGTGGCGAAGAAGATGCCACACCACAGCCAGGGCGATTGACCCGGCGAGAATGGATACCAAGATTTGCAAAATCCGAATTTGCCGCCTGCGCGCCTTTTTTTGACGTCTATGCTCCCTTTTTTGATGCCAGTATTCCCGGTCTTGCACATCGTTCATAGCATTATCTAATTAGCTAAATGTTCATCCAAATTCAAGTAATATCCTTGAAAATCTTTGTGCATCGCTTGTGGGCGGGCAGGCTGCGGCTGGCAAACGAAATCAGCCGCATTGATTTTCAACTGTGCGCGAATCAAAAGATGCCCTTGAAACAGGAGACGAAACTGACCCGCACGCTCAAGCGGAGGCGCAACCGCGCGGGCGTCTGCCGGACAGGCCAAGATTCATCTGCGGGCGGGTCGCGAAGGGACACATGTTTGGCTCTCTCCGGGTTTATTGAGCGAAAGCAAAGCCTGCACAGCGGCGCAGATTTATGTCCCCGAATGAGCCTCCCTGGGCTGGCACAAAACTAAGTCCCATTGGTGGGCAGCCTGGGCGGTTTAATTCTGCACCAATCGCCGGATCATGAGCGAAGTGGGCGGCGGCTGGGGCAACAAAATGGCCTCCGCCGTGGCCGCAGGATGTAGCAGGGTGTAGAGCCGGCAGCAACCTCGTTCAGCCATCCAAAAAGATTGGCGGCGGCGCTGGTTGCGCCGCCGCCAAGTTCATTGATGGCCCGTCAAGTCAGACCACATCCAGAATAGCAAGGAGTAGCCGGCTCCTGGCCTATTGAACCAGCACCTTGAAGAACATGCTGGAGTTGGTGGTTCCCACGGTGTAACCCGTGGTTGCCGTGGTCGGAATCCACGGGCCGGTCATGTTGGTGGATTCCAAGAGCGTGCCTTGCGACCAGGTAAGAGTCACGCTGCCCGCGCCGGCCGGAGTGATGTGCAAGGTTACAGGTTGTGAAATGATCCCCAAGCCCGCGTCATAGAGCACACTCACCTGGCTGCTGGAGAGCGCGGAAAGATAAACGCTCACATCGGCAATGCTGCCGGGGAAGGTCCGTCCGCCGGTGGTGCCCCCTTGCAAGTCATCTCCAATATGCCAGGCAATACCAAAGGTCTCGCTGTCGTGAGCGGTGGCATTGGTGACCGATTGGACGCCGCTAGCGTTCATCAGGTAAAGCACCGCCTGACTTGGCTGAATCACCATGGCGACAAAGGACCACTGATTGGCCGGCGGGAACAAATTGGAATTAAAGCTCCAAGTGGAATTTTGATTCCAAGTATATCCGATCTCGGACATTCCGGTGCCATCAACATTGCCGCCGAAGCCGAGGCCTTCGCCGGCACCGCTCCGGTCCATGAGCAATCCGGCCCAATTCTCCACCGGCCCGCTCGGCTTGATCCACATGGCATAGGTTAAGTTGGTCGCAATCAGGCTTCCGGCTGAAGCCGTGACGTAGGAGTTCGCGGTATTGGAAAAGGTTTCCAGCGCCGTATTAATCGCGGGGAAGCCGGGGAACGCCGGGGATTCCGGCCCCACGACGCCATTGAAGCCGTTTTGCGCCGCCGTTTGATACGTCCCGACCGGCCCACCGACAAGATCGTAGGCCACCACGCCGCCGACAGACGGGTCGCTGGTCTCGTTGAGCTTCCAGAACGCATACGGATTATTGGCGATGACAGCGGATTCATAGGAACCTGGCACCGGGCTGACAACCGTCACCGTGGCATTGCTGCTGGGCGTGGTGCCAACCGGATTGGTGACCAGCAATTTATAGGTGCCTGAGTTGAGGGTGGTCGAATTGCTGATGGTCAGACTGGCGGTCTGCGAACCGGAAATGTTGCCGCCGTCGGTCAGATTAAGACCATTACGCTGCCACTGATAGGTGAATGGCGAGGTGCCGTTGATGCCGGTGGCCGTGAGATTCACGGTGTTGCCCGCATAAGTCCCGACCGACTGGGGCTGCCCCGAGATGGAAGCGGCCACCGGTCCCACCACGCCGGCGCCTTTGCTGAACTGTGCCAGAATCTGGTCGCCGGTTAACGCCGAGTTATACACCGCCACTTCATCGATGTCCCCGTTGAAAACGCGGCTCACCAGGTTGTAAGCATCGGTTCCGATCGTGTTGGTTGCGTCACTGAATGTTTCGGGGCCGTGCGCGATGGGATTGATGGCCGAATAGAGGTCGGGCTTCCCGGTGTTGGGATCAATGTAGTAAAGATAGATCGTCGCCTGGTTCGTCTGGACCACCAGCGCTACAAACGACCACACGCCGACCACCGGATAAAGCCCGGATTGGAAGTTGTAGGTCGCCGCACTGTTGGTGTTCCAGTTGTAACCCAGTTCGGCCACGCCCGCGGCGTTGGTGGTGTTGCCGAAGCACAAACCCGCGGCATCCGTGCTATTGCGGCTCATGAGCAATCCAGAAGAGGCGTTGACCGTGCCGGCCGGGTTGATCCACATCGTGATGGTCACCGTATTGGTGTCAAGGTTTAGCGGCGGAATCGTGACCCAGGCGCTCGGGTTGCCGATCATGGTCAATAACGCAGTGTTGTTGGCGGCAAAGCCGGGGAAGGCGGGCGACTGCGGGCCCTGAACGCCATTGAATCCGTTTTGAGAATACTGGCCATAAACCCCGTCAAAATTGTTGCCGCTGGCGTCATAAGCCGGCAAAACACCGGTGGAAGGATCATTCGTTTCATTAAACTGCCAATAGGCGACCGGATTTCCCGTCAAAACCATGGCCCCATAGGTGCCGGCGGCGGGCGGGGCCGGATCAGCAAACACGGCCAGGTCGGAAGAGCTGCTCTGCAGGTTTCCCTGTGAGTTATGCGCAATTACATAATAGATTCCCGCGTCGGTCAATTGGAGGTCGGCCAGCACCAAAGCGTTGCTGACGGCGCTGGGATTGCTGGCAGCGGAGATCGCCGTAGGTCCGCTCCCCTTGTCAGCATACCACTGGTAGGTAATCGGCAGAGTGCCGGTGAAAGCGGCGGAATACGTCATGGTCTGTCCGACATAGCCTTGGTTGGTGCCGGCAGGCGAGCTGACGGGCGTAATGTCCGTCACCAGGATGGGTGCGCTGGCCGCAGTCACGTTCAAAACCACCGGTGCGCTGGTGGAAGAACCGAAGGAATTCTTGACGATGACGGCGTAATTATAAGTGCCCCCCGTGATCGGGGTGTTCACCACCAGACTGGTGCCGGTGGCGCCGCCAACCGGCACCAAGGCGCCGCCCGTGCCGTTGTCCGTCAGCCATTGAAAGGAGAGCGGCGGCGTGCCCACACCTGTTTCCTGCAGCGTGACCGGCGTGGCCCCGTAGATGGGATTTATATTGGGCGTATAGGTGGGCGTGCTGGCAAAGGGTTTTTGGGAAACAACCAGGCCAAGGCTGAAGGTCGCGTCCGAGTTGCCGGTGGTGCCGTAAGTGACCGGGCCGCCATTCGTGCTCGCGTTCGCAATGTTCATGATTTGACCGCCCGGATAGGGGTTGCCGCCTTGGGTCCCCATGTGTTCCCAGCCCGTTGAAGACGTAGGGCCATCGGCGGCGCGGCCAAACGTGTATCCGTAAAGAGTGTTGGGAGCCAGACCCACACTTAACCCTTGCCATTGGAACCAGTCATTTTCGATGCCGCCGCCGTATCCCTGGTAGTTGGCAATCAGAGTGGCCGTCTTGCCATCGGCGGAGATGGAGTAGAAAAACAGGTCATAAGGCTGCCAGTTGCCAAAGCTGTTGCCATTGCCGGCACTCTTCCATGCCAGGGTCTTCAAAAGATATCCGTTCTGATTGGTTCCCGTGGTAAAGGACTGCCCGCTCCAGATGTTATGGCCCGCACCGTTGTCGGTGTAGTAATTGACCCCATCATCGGCTTGAAGCGTATTCAACAACTGGGAAATGTCGTCCGGCCCGGGCGTCGGAGCGTTGGTGCCGATGTCCATCATGGCGACAGGCGCAATCGTGATCGTAACGGTGGGACTCGCGTTGGCGCCCAGCGAGTTGGTCGCCACATAATCATACTGATAAGCGCCCAGGGCGAAGCCCGTGGTGTCAACCACCAGATTGGTGCCGATGGCTCCGGGAATATTGGTCAATGTCCCGCCGGAACCGCCGTCCGTCTGCCACTGGTAACCGATCGGGGTCAAGCCGGCGGCGGCGGCGGTCAGCGTCACGCTGGCTCCGGCCACAATGCCGCCTGATCCGTAGGCCGGAGATTCGACCGGCGGGTTGGGGACCGGCGCGGCCGGCAGAGACAGGCCGATGTCAAAGGACGCGTCAAAATTGTGGCTGCTGCCAAAGGTCATCGTGCCGCCAGCGGGCGGAATCAGGCACACTTCCCCCCCCGCGTAAAGGTTGCCGCCGACATTGGCCATGTTCTCCCAGCCACTGGACACTCTATGAAAAGAATAGGCGTATTGAGTGTTCGGTTGGAGGGTCACTCCGAGGCCAGTCCACTGCAGCCAGTCTAATTCAGTGAAGGTGAAACCAGCCTGGGATGTAAAGGTGTCCATCAATGTTGCGGTGCTGCCGGATACCGAGTAGAGGTAAAGCAAATAGACTTGTCCGGCGGCGGGAAGCGACCCGCCGTTGCCGGCCGTCGCCATGGCCAACGAGGTCAGCACATAGCCGGTGGGATTGGACCCGGTCGTAAACGTCTGTCCCGGAGGGGTGCCGTTGTCAAAGTAGTAGTTCAAGCCGTCCGGGCTGTTGGCCCCGGTCGGAATCGTCAATTGGGAGATGTCGTTCGCCCCGGGCGTCGGGGCGGTGCTCCCGATGTCCGTCAGGACAACCTGCGCCTGGGCGGCGGTCGTCAGCAGCAGGGCCGCCGCGGCGGCCCAGGCCATGGTTTGAGATTTCATGAGTTTTTTCATTGGTTCAATAACTGGGTTTTTCATGTTTCGAGAATTTTGATAATTTTGATTATTGGCATTCCATCCTAAAACAAACCTTTTTCAACGGATTTTCACCACAAAACAACAGGATCTTCCCGCCGCTCGCGCCCTCTTAATTTGAGAATCACCCGGCATAATCTCAGAACCGGCTGAAGCAAAGTTGTTTTTTTAATGGTAAAGAAACCACCATGTTTTGGGTTTTGGGTTGCTGTGAACTGACTTTGCTTCCGCCGCCTGCGTATTGCAAGAAAAATCCAAGAACGGGCTGTAACCAGTTTTGGTGACAGGCGGATTCACGCGGCGCCGGCGGCAGAAACACCGGGCGGGGCGCCGAAGTCATTGGGCGCGGCCTGCCTTCCGCCGGTGCCGGCAGCGGCCCGCCGGCCGGGAAAACCGCGCCGGCCAGGGACCGGAAAATCTTCCTGAAGCAGCCTTCGCCGCCGTGAATACCGGCCGGCCGACGACTGGTCCCAGGCGGTTCATTTTCAGCCGCAGACAGTCTGACCGGACCGGCGGTGGCGGCAAAAAACAGCGCGCCATATTTCCTGGCGCGCTCGGTGGGTGAGAGGTTCGGGAGTATCTATTAGTCGGCGGTCAGGCTGATGGCGCCGCTCCAGTCGCTCGTGGTGCCGCCCGTGCCCGAGGCACTGACGTCAATGGTGTATTTCACCCCGGCGATCAGGCCGGCGAACGTGTGGGTGGCCGCCGTGTCCTGCACGATCACCGGCACCGCCCCGGGCGTGTTCGCCAGCAGACCGCGTGGCAGCCTACAGGTGCCTTTGCCTGTCTCCACGCTGCGGCTTGAGGACAATCCGCGCTCCGCAAAATGGCAAAAGGGGACGCCATCGCAAGGCTACCCTGCAAATGTTTCGCCGCCCTTCAACGGATGGCCGGCCAGAAACTGTTCCGCCGTCAGCCGCCGGCCGCCTTCGCGCTGCAATTCCAAAATCCGCAGCGCATTTTGCCCGCATCCGACGACGATGCCGGTTTTATCGGCGGACAAGACGGCACCCGCCCGGCCGTTTTTTTCCACCACCCCGGCCCGCCAGATTTTCAGCAAGTGCGGCTTGGGTTCCGCCTTCAAAAACGTGAACGCCCCCGGCCACGGGGTGAACGCGCGCAGCCGGTTCCAGATTTGCACCGCCGGCCGGCTCCAGTCAATTCTGCCGTCCTCTTTTTTAATTTTGGCGGCGTAGGTGGACCCTTCCGCCGGCTGCGGCTGCGGTGAAATTTCCCCGGCGACGTAGGCCGGAACCGTCTCGGCCAGCAGCTCTGCGCCCAGTTTGGCAAGACGATCGTGCAGAATTTGCGAATCGTCGCCGGGCAAAATCGGCGTGCGGCGCGCGGATAAAATCGGGCCGGTGTCCAGGCCGGCGTCCATTTTCATGATGGTTACGCCGGTTTCGGCATCGCCATTGGCAATGGCCCATTGGATCGGCGCGGCCCCGCGGTATTTGGGCAGCAGCGAGGTGTGGACGTTCAAGCAGCCGTGCGGCGGCAAAGCCAGAATGGTTGGCGGCAGAATTTGTCCGTAGGCGATGACGACAATCAAGTCCGGCTTCAATTCGCGGAGTTCGCCCAGGAACATTTCCGCGCGCGCCCGGAACGGCTGGAGCACCGGCAGTTTCAACTGCTGCGCGAGAAGTTTCACCGGCGACGGCGCGAGCCGGAGTTCACGGCCCCTGGGCTTGTCCGGCTGCGTGACGACCGCGCAGACCTGGAATCCGGCATTCTGCGACAGCGCCTGGAGGCTGGTGCAGGAAAGTTCCGCCGTGCCCATGAAAATGATTTTCAATGTGTTCACGGATCAGGTGAAAAAGAATTCCGCCGGCAAACGGGAAAAGGCCGCCGGTTCACAGTTTGACAACGTGCCGGAGGATTTTCAAGAACGTCTCCGGCGGCGTCCCGTCGGTGTTGATGCGGTGGACGATTTTTTTGCCGTAAAAATTCAGCACCGGCTTGGTTTCGTGCTCGTAAGTTTTCAGCCGCGCGCGGATGACACTGATGTTGGCGTCATCGAGGCGGTTGTCTTTGAGCGCGCGGCGCTGCATCCGCGCCACGAGGTGGTTGACGTTGCCGCTGCACAGGTAGAACACGGCGACGACGCGGACAAACTCCCGGAGCATTTCCGCCTGGCGGACGTTGCGCGGAATGCCATCCAGCACCAAGGTGTCGCGCCGGGGCTGAAACCGTCCCGTGGCGGTGAGGCCGTGCACGAACTGCTGCCACAGCTCGATGGTGGGCGCGTCGGGCACCAACTGGCCGTGGCCGGAGTATTCGACAAAAACTTTGCCCAGCGGGGTTTCGGAACTCAAGTTGCGGAACACGTCGCCGCAACTGCAATGGACAAAACCCGGTATCGCGCCGAGGATTTTCCCGTGCGTGCCCTTGCCCGACCCGGGCGCGCCAAACATGAGGATGGTGCGGTATTTCAAACGGTCCTGGGGTTGAGTTTGATTTCCTGAATGTCGGCGAACGGCACCGCGACCCGGCCGCCCGGCGTTTCCAAAATCGTTTCGGTCGCGCCGACCTGCATGATGCGCCCGACGGCAATGGTCTTTTTCGAGGTCCTGATCTCCATCGCGAAGGTTTTCGCGTCGCCCTTTGGCTCGCCGATGAAGCCGGCAAATTTCGTCTCGATGAAGCGTTTGTTGAACGTGAATTTGCCGCGCGCAAACACCTGCGGCTGCGGTTTCTTTTCTTCCGGCGACGGCTGCCACGGGGCGGTGCCGGCCGGCGCCTCGGCCGGCGGCGAACCCGGCGCGGCGGCAATGACCGGGGCTCCGGCACTGGCCGGTTCTTCCGGCGCAGATTCAGCTTTGACCGGCTGCGTCAGGAAAAAAACCGGCCCGATCAGCGGCAGCACCGCCGAAAGGCCGATCGCCGCGCCCACCGGCTTGCCGCGCACGACCGCAATTTCAAAGGCGGCGTATAAATTGGCCGCGTAAACCACCAGCAGGATGAACCAGCCCAGCGACGAATGCACCAGCCCGCCAAAGATGGAAGCGTGCTCCGGCCGTTCCAGGCGTGTGACCGGGTTGACCTTGATTTCCGGCTTGGGCGGACGCTCGGCTGCGGTCGGCTCAATGAACGGCTCGACCAGCGGCTTGAGCTTTGGATTGGCGGAAAGCTGCTTGAGCGCGTCCTGCGAAAATTTCGCCCACGGGATGGTTGAATAGGAATCCGCCGCCATGTGCATCATCAGGCCGTTGTCGTCAAACTTTACGATGTCACCGGCCACGGACGATCCGTCCGTCAAAGTTAGCGTCAATGTTTCCGCCGCGAAAAGACTCGCCGTCAGGCCAACCCACAGGCATAAAAGAATAAGGAATTTACGCACGTCATTTTTCTAGCAGACCCCGTCCGCCGACGAAAGCAAATTCAGCGCGGCGCGGATGGTGGAATCACCTCAAAGCCTGGTCTCCGCCAGTTCCAGCAGCCGCGCAAATTCCACGGGCGTCAGCGGCGTGACGGACAGGCGCGACTGTTTGACCAGCTTCATTTCTTTCAATGCTTGGTCGGCCCTGATGGCTGCGAGCGTCACCGGTTTTTTCAACGGCTTGACCGGCTCCAAATCCACACACGACCAGTCGCCTGCGGCGGCCGTCGCGTCGGGATAAAACTCCTTCGCCACGCGCGCCAGGCCGGCAATCTGCTTTTCGCTGACGCTGTGGTAAAAGCAGACGAGGTCGCCTTTTTTCATCGCGCGGAGGTTGAGCCGCGCCGCAAAATTGCGAACGCCCGTCCAGGCGGTTTTGCCGTCCTTCACCAGTTGCGACCAGGAGTAAGCCGCTGGTTCCGACTTCACGAGCCAGTAATTCATGGAAAAATTAAACCACCCAGCCGCCCAGGCACCAAGAAAACTTTGTGTCCTGGCGAGTTGATGGTTATTTTCCCGGCATGGGCTTTCAAGAAAATCTGGATTCAATCCGGCGGCGCATCGCCGCTGCGTGCGCGCGGGCCGGGCGCGAAGAAAATTCCGTCACGCTGCTCGCGGTTTCCAAGACACATCCGCCGACGGCCATCCAAACTGCGGTGGCGTGCGGCCAGCTTTATTTCGGCGAAAACAAAATCCAGGAGGCGAAGGCGAAAATTCCGCTGTGTCCCGGCAAGGCGCGCTGGCAGTTCATCGGGCATCTGCAATCGAACAAAGTCCGCGACGCCGTGGAATTGTTTGAGATGATTCAAGGCGTGGACAGCCTGGGCATCGCGCGGGAAATTTCCAAACGCGCGGAGCAGGCGGCGAAGACCATGCCGGTCCTGCTGGAAGTCAATGTGGCGGGCGAAGGCAGCAAGTTCGGCTACCAGCCGGAAAAGCTGCTGGCGGAGCTGACGGAATTGAACGCGCTGCCGAAAATCGAGCTTCACGGGCTGATGGCGATTCCGCCGTTCACGCCCGTGCCGGAAACGGCGCGGCCATATTTCCAGCGGCTGCGGGAATTGAAGGTTGAATGCGAAAAAATCCTGGGGGTTCCCCTGCCTCATTTGAGCATGGGCATGAGCGGCGATTTTGAGGTGGCGATTGAGGAAGGCGCGACCCTGGTGCGCCTCGGCACGGCGCTGTTCGGCGAGCGGTTGAGCGGTTTTAAGCGGGCGGCGGACTAAATATTTTCGCAAACCAGCCGATATGATTTAAGTTGAAACATGACCGCGGACACTTTCCAACGCGAAATTGACGAGGCCGTAAGAAATTACGACCGCTATGTCGTGTGCCTGCACAAGACACCGGAGGAATTCGCCGCGTCGCTGGCTTCGCTGTTGCAAAAGGCCATCAAGGCCTTCGACACCCGCGCGGCGGGGATGCGCCATGGCATCGCGCTGGACAAGGAAGTCACCATCATCCTGAGCCAAAGTGATGAAACCCGGCCCTTGTGCGGGATTTATTTCAACCTCCATTCGCCCTACCGCAAACAGTCGCCGCCCAAGCCCGCGCCGCCGCTCGCGGAAAAATCACCCAAGCCGGCGGAATAAACCTACTGGTCACGGACGGTGTCGCCCAAATCCGCGTCGCCGGAGACAATGTCCGCCACGATGCTGGTTTCCTGCTGCGGGCCGGTGATTTTCACCTCGGCAACCTTCAATCCGCCCCGGTAAATGAACAGGTGCTGCTCCGGCTTCGGCATCCGGCCTTCCGGGAAATTCAGGACGACAAACCGGCCGACGGTGTTGACCCGGATCACTTTTGCCGCGAGCGATTCGTCCGGCGTGACAATGGTTTTGCTGGCGACCGGCGCGGGCCTGCTGGCGGCGGTTTTATGCTTCATCCAGGCGCAACCGGTCAACGACACGGCAACCATCAGGATAAAAATCGGGAAAATCTTTTTCATGGAAAAATGAGAATAAATGAAACGCATTTGAAAACAGCGCTGATTGTATGTTTTATCGCCGGAGGCTCAACCAAAATGTGAATTTGCGGCGCGGCAAATTGAATTGCCCCGGACGCATTTCCGAATACCCTTCCCGTCCGACATTTATCTGAAATGACCAAAGATTTTTTCATCATCCCGTCCGTCCCGCCCGGCGTCAAGCTCACCACGCTCGACAACGGCCTGGCCGTCATCGTGTGCGAGGACCACAGCGCACCCGTTGTCTCCGCGCAGGCCTGGGCCATGACCGGCAGCATTCACGAAGGCCGCTGGCTCGGCGCGGGGCTCTCGCATGTGCTCGAACACATGCTGTTCAAGGGCACCACGACGCGCCCCGGCAGCCGCATTGACCAGGAAGTGCAGGAGGCCGGCGGTTACATGAACGCTTACACGAGCTTCGACCGCACGGTCTTTCACATTGACGTGCCCAACACCGGCGCGGTGAAGGCGGTTGATATTTTGTGCGACATCATGCAGCACGCGACGCTGCCGCCGGATGAACTGGCCAAGGAAATGGACGTCATCCGCCGCGAAATGGACATGTGCCATGACGATCCGGGCC
>CAYVGC010000047.1:0-29608 GCA_964449815.1 uncultured Bifidobacteriaceae bacterium | reverse complement strand
AGCGGCAGGATGAGGTAGAAATGAATTTCCACCACAAGACTCCACATCACCGGGTTGAATTTGCCGCTGACGGGCATGACGAAGGCCAGGCCGGTGAGCCACTGGCCGGCCGTGTGAATGAACAGCGGCGCATTTCCCAGCCATAAAATGTAACAAGGAGCCAGCAGCAAGACCGAAAGTGCCAGCGGGGGATAAATTTTCCAGAACCGCCGCCAGCCGTAGCCGGGCGGGATCAAAAACCCGGCGCGGTTGACCTTCCGTTTCCAGAACGGCCACGAAATCAAAAAACCCGAAAGGGTGAAAAACAGGGCCACCCCATTTCCGAGCGTGGCTGAAAAGCTGAGCAGAAACCGGCCGGCCAAAGCATCGGGCACCCTGGCATAAAAGGAATGGCAGGCCAGCACCATCAGGATGGCGACGCCGCGCAAGCCATCAATGAAATCATAGTTGCGGTTGGCGCTGGGGTCCACATGCCACGGTTCGAGCCAGTGGCGGGCAGGTTGGTCGGCGCGGTTGTTTTTCAAGGTGTGCGGGCAGATTGAGTTAGCTGCGGAGCAATGGCGGCGGCGAGCCGACGATAACCTGCCGGATTCAGATGCAGGCCGTCAACGGTAAGTTCGCCCGCCAGCCCGCCGTTTGCGCCGGCGACGGCGGAGTTCACATTCAGGAATAAAACCTGATGCTCCCGGCAGCAGGCTTCCAGCCGGGTGTTGAGTTGATTCACATTCAAATTGCACTGATGGCCTGCACGGTCCATCCCCGATTCCCGCACGGGCATCACGGACAACACCAGAATGGATTCCGGCTGCAGCCGCGAACGGACGGCTGCCAGCAGGGCTTCATAATCATGGAGGCAGGCTTCAGGCGTTTCGTTGGCGCCGAGATTGTTGATGCCGCACATCAGCACCACCATTTGGGGATGCTGGTCGCCGATTGCCGGAACCAGCTGGGTGACATCGGCAATTTTGGCGCGGGCCAGGCCGCAGTTGCGCACCGCCCAAGCACCTGCGAACAGCTCATACCAGTTGCCGTATTCAATCTGGCTGTCGCCGGCCAGGAGGATCAACGGACGCGAATCCTGCCACCGGGATGAAAGTTCCTGTTTTTTTTCAGCCAGCGTCTGCCGCCAGTTTTCGCCTTGGACGGCAGGCAACCGGGTGATCAGACGATGATAAATTCGCGGCCCGGCCCAGCAGCCCAGCAGCCCGGCCAGCAACCAGCCGGTTCCCCAAAACATTTTAACCCCCCGCCATCGGTAGATAATTTTTCGAGGTTGCATCAATGGATCGGCGCGCCGGGTGTTTCGGGTCTTGCGACTGCGCCCTTGGTATTTCATTTGCCTGTTCTGGTCAAGCGCGGTGTGAAGACCGGTGACGCAGTTGGTTTCAAAACCAATCCCGGCCGGGCGGTGATGGGTTTATGGTCACGCCCTAATTTGGCCGGCGCGCGAGCGGTCTCAACTCGCGGCGGTCGTGCCCGACCTGAACGACGTTGACTTTTTGCAGACGCGTCGCGGCCGGTCAGGCGCTGCGGCTGAAGGACAATCCGCGTTCCAAAAAATGGCAAATCAGGATGCTGGCGCTTTCATTGTTCGTTTGCCGAGGGCGGGGATTTCCGCCAGACTGGACGCAATGACCACGCCTGTGGAAATTGCCGGCCGCCTCGTTTCACCCTTCGCGGGCGTGATCAACCGTGCGCGCCTCGGATTTCCCCGCCGGTTTTTCCAGGGGACCGGCTGCATCGGGGATGACCTGATGTGTTCCACGGTTTTCCGCGAACTGCGCAAACGCGGCAAACGCGGCATTGTCATCGCCACCCGGAGTCCCGGGCTGTTTGAAAAAAGTCCTGACGTGGACCGGATTCTCCGCCAGACGAATGCGGGCTGCAACCATTGGGGCCGGGCCGGCCTGCCGTTGAAAGTGCTGGCGCATTCCGGCCACGACGACGACCGCGACGCCGACGTGCCGCCGGATGAACATGTCCTCCTCCGCTTGTGCCGGCTCGCGCGTGTCACCGGGCCGGTGGAATTGCGTCCTTATATTTTTCTGACCCCGGCCGAACTGGCCGCCGGACGGCTCGCCGAAAACCAGGTGGCGATGCAGTCCACCGGCCTGGCCGCGCCGTTTGCCCTGCGGAACCGCGAGTGGTATCCGCAACGCTTTCAGGAGCTGTGCGCCCAGCTCCGCTCCGACGTGCGGGTGGTTCAACTCGGCAGCCCCGGCGACATGAAGCTGGAGGGCGCGATTGACCTGCGCGGCAAGACCAGCCTGCGCCAGACCGCCGCCATCCTGGCCAATTCACTGGTCTTCATCGGCCTCGTTGGTTTTGTCATGCACCTGGCCCGCGCGGTGGACTGCCGTTCCGTCATCATTTATGGCGGCCGCGAACAGCCGGCGATCACCGGCTACGTCGCCAACCAGAATCTTTACCAGCAGGTCCGCTGCGCGCCGTGCTGGCGGCGCAATGCGTGCGACTTCAACCGCAAGTGCATGAACATGATCACGGTGGACCAGGTCATCGTCGCCACCGCGGGCCAGATCAGCCGCTACGGCACGCCGCTCGAAGTCCAGACGGCGGTGCTGTGAATCTTCGGCTGCTCGAAATTGAAAAGACCGTCATCCAACTTTGAAATGGACGCCGGCCCGCTCGAAAGTCCGCAACTTTTCACGCTTCATCCGCATTAACTCGGGAATGGTTTCGACAAAGCATTTCCGCTTCTTTTCCCGGTGGCACACTGGCAAGATGCCTGCCTGACAATGAACCGACCCAATTTCAGCCAGGGGAAAACCGGGCATGACGGCCCGATTTTGTAAGATGGCAGACATTTATATTTCCAAATCGTCGTTGTTGCGAATTGACGAGCTGGATGGCTTGCGGGGAGTGCTGGCGCTGTGGGTGGCGCTGTCGCATATTTTTTGCTGGTGCGGATTTGCCCTTTTTCCATTGGCCGTGCCGCATTTGCTGGCTTCCACGGTGGGCCGGTTTTGGGTGCAGTTCTCCTTCGCGGGCGGCGCGGTGGACACCTTCATCATCTTGAGCGGCTTCGCCATTTCTTTCATGCTCCATGCCCGCCCCCAAACTTACGGGCAGTTCATGGCCGGCCGCTTTTTTCGCATCTATCCCGTCTATTTGCTGTGCCTGCTGGCCGGGTTCGCAACGATCTGCCTGATGCCGTCCGTGCTCAACACCGTTGGCTGGCGGGATAATGAATACTTTAATTTGTATGTGCGTCCGGTGCTGGACTCGGCGTTGGCACACCCGGCCACCCATCTGGTGTCGCATCTCACTCTGCTGTTCGGGGTCATCCCGGAAAACCTGCTTCCGCACGCGCCGTTCACGCTGCTGGCCCCGGCCTGGAGCATCTCGTTGGAGTGGCAATACTATTTGCTGGCGCCTTTTCTGGCCTGGGCCGTCTGCCGTCCGTCCGGCCTGCTGGCGTTGGGCATTGTCAGTTGCGGCAACGCGGTCTATGCGCATTTCTGGGGCGGCGCGTTTTTGCCGGACAAGCTCCCGCTCTTTCTGATTGGCATCGGCAGTTTTCATCTTTACGCGAACGCGGAATCGCTGAAAAGTTTCCGCCATCGGCCGCAGATCTTTGCCGGACTGATCGCCGCGACATTGATCCTGGGCTGGCACTGGCTGGCGTTGTTGATTTGGATCGTTGTGTTTGGCGGCGTGCTGGCGGATGGCAACAACCCATCCGAACAATTCCTGCTCCGTTCCCGGCACCTGCTGTTGCAGCCGGCCTTGCAGTTCGTCGGCAAGATTTCCTATCCCTTGTATCTGGTGCATTGGCCGGTGATCATCCTTTTGATGGCGGGTTTGATTTCCTGGCGGCCGGGCATTTCCTCATGGACGGCGCTGACGACGATGCTGGTGGCGGGCCTGCCGGTCATATTGTTCGCCGCCTGGCTGCTGCACAAATGGGTGGAGAAACCGTTGATGCAGTTTGGCAAGAGATTTACCAGGTAAAATCAGCGGACAGAAGCGGGTTTTCTGAAAAACGGCGTTGACCAAAATGCCCGGATGACAAGGGAGGCCAGGTGGCCAGCCATCCGATCAGTTGCTTGCAGGCTGGAGCCAATTGATTCCGGCATCCAGTCAATGGATTTTGCCGCCAAGGCAACTGACAACGTGGCATGGTTAGCTGGCTGCCTCATGCATTTAGCTGATGGCAAGACATTTCTGGTTGATTACATAGTGCAGTCAGTGGGCTGCGCCACGCTGTCAGTTGATTTCTCCGGCCAAGCAATTGAGTCCATATATGAGGCAATTAATTCCACATCAGAATCAATTGACGGGTTGACGGGACCAGTTGGGTCCACCGCATAAACAGTTGATTTTGCGGACTAAACAGCTTTTCAGCGGCTGCCAGCCCGCCAGAAATCGAAATCTCAGCACCTTTGGCCCGGCTTATGCTTTTAGAAAATGGTTATGATCACAACCCATCGCGTTTCCATGGCGTTTGCCCGGCTCAAGGAAAGCCAGATCGGCATCTTTGCCGGCGGCGTCAACACCGGCCTGACCAATAATCCCTTCTTTCCGAATCTGCCGGTGAGCCTCGCGGACTTGTCAGCGGCAGCGGATGACTACTGGACCGCCTATGTAAACTCAATGGGCGGCGGCAAAATCCAGACGCTGGTAAAAAAAACGGCGCGGGCCAAACTAATTTCAATTTTACGCGATGAGGCCCACTACGTCCAGATCATCGCCAAAAACAATCTCGTTGCCCTGCTCTCCTCCGGCTTCACGGACATTGACCGCAATACGGCGCAGTCAGCCCTGGCCCAGCCATACATCAAAGCGGTGCTCAACCCATATAGCGGGCAGTTCTGGCTCCGCCTCAAGCGCGTGCCCAATGCGCGCAATTATCAGGTGCGGATCAAGGTTGGCGATGGCGACTGGATGGATGCCGGCATCCACCCGCAGGCGCGCAAGATCGTGCTGAACGGCCTCACGCCGGGGACGGTTTACACCATCCAAGTCCGCGCCCTGGGCGGCCGCAACGGTTACAGCGACTGGAGCATGAGTGCCACGAAGATGGCGACCTGAGCGGAATCATTGCGCATTGATCTAACTGGCCCGCGTCAAGCGCCTGCGGTCTGGCTTGGTTTTAGTCCGCCGCCGCCGCCCGCATTTTGGCACTGCTCCGCAAACTGCCGGAGTGCCGGTTTGCAACCGGCATTTTTCGCATAAATCCAAGCGCCCTGCGAAATTCAAAGCCGGCTGCCAGCCGGCGCTCCGGGGCGGAGTCAAGCTGCGCCCGCCGCCGCCGTCCTTTGCTGTTTGCGCTTTTGCCGCCAATGGGTCGTTGGCATGATGAGCGGATGCGACTATTGCCAATCATTTGCCATATTACGGCAGCCCGATGAAGGCGTTGCTGCAACGCCTTCACCAGTCGGCGGCGGCGTGGAGTTTTTTCGCCACCCTGCTGCGCGTGGGGGCGAATGTCTTTGTGCTGCCGGTGGTGCTGCGCAAACTTTCCCCGGATGAGTTTGGCATCTGGATTGTTTTCGGTTCCATCGGGGGTCTGGCCTCGCTGTTGGACCTGGGGTTTGAGGCCACCATCACCCGCATGACTGCGTATGCTTGGGGCGGAGCCAGCCAGTTCGTGGCGTTTGGCATCCACCTGGATGACGCCGTATCGGAAATTCGGAAACCTAATCTGCCGCTGTTGCGGGATTTGATCGCCACGCTGAAGGCTTATTATTTCTTCGTTGGAATGGGCGTGCTGATCTTGCTGACGGTGGGCGGCGGTGGCTACGTGTGGTTTATGACGCGACATCTGGATTCGGCCGGATCGCTGCGGCTGGCGTGGCTGGTTTATGCCGGCGGCTGCTGCCTGAATTTTGTGGTGGGACGCTGGCCTGCCTTGCTGACCGGTGTCGGGGCGGTGCGGGACGCCCAACTGGCGTCCATTCTTTCGCTGCTGGCTTATTATGTCATCGTCATCGCCGGGCTGCTGTGCGGGCTGGGCATCTGGGCGCTGGTGCTGGGCTTCGTGGGCATGGGCTTCGTGGCGCGCAGCCAGGGCCAGATGTTTTTCAAAAGGATTGTTCAATTGCCGGCGGGGCTGCCCGGCGCGCACTTCCATCAGGAAATCTTCCACGCCGTCTGGCCCAATGCGTGGCGCACCGGGCTGGTGGGCATCGGTTCATTTTTGTCCTTGCAGGCCAATACGTTGATTTGCAGCGGCATTCTCACGTTGAAGGAGACTGCGGCCTATGGCTTGAGTTTTCAACTGGTCACGATGCTCTTCGGTTTGTGCAATGTCTGGGTCGCGGTCAAGCTGCCGCTCATTAACAACCTGCGCCAGCAAGGGCGGAGCGACGAGATTGTGAGCCTGTTCGCCCGGCGGATGCGGCTGACCATTTTAAGCTATGTCGTCGGGGCGCTGGTCATCATCTTTCTGGCTCCCTGGGTGCTTCATTGGATGAAATCCAAGACGCCGCTGATTTTCCCGGAACAACTGGCCGTGCTGGCGCTAATCCGGTTGCTGGAGCTGCACCAAACCCAATATTGTTTCTTGGTTTTGTCGGAAAACTACAACCCGTTTTTAAAACCCTCCCTGATTTCCGGCGCGGGCATCGTGGTCGTCAGCATGGTCTTGACGCCCATTTATGGCGTCTGGGGGTTGATTCTCTCCATGGGCTTGGTGGGGTTGTTTTTCAACGACTGGTGGCCGGTGTTGCGGGCGTTGCGCGGACTGAAACTGAAACCCGCCGATTATTTTCTGCACCAGTTCCTGCGGCCCAAGGCGTGGCTGGAATTATTTTAGACTACTTTCCGGAAGAACCCAAAAATGTATTGATTCGGCAGCGTCGCGTCCGGCAGGATGACACAATGCGTGATGAAAAATCGGTCCAGCCTGCGCGGCACCAAGACTTGTCGGTGAAACCAAAACTTTAACCTAAACTCCATGCCGCTAAACCTTTTTCATCGCATCAAAAACTCCGTCAACTGGACTTTGGCTCCGCTCGGCTTGGGCATCGAGCGGAAGAGAAAAAGGCCATGGCATTGGCCCAATTCGATTTTGGAAATCAAGGTTGGCCGCTTTGTCATTCAAGTTCCCGGCGTCAACCCGGTGTTCTGGTATTATCGGGAGAATCCGGGTTTTGTGGGCCAGCTCGGTTTGCTGACGGCGCTGGTCAGCGAAAAATATCCCCACACGGCGGCCATTGATATTGGCGCCAATGTCGGCGACACAGCCTGCATCATAAAAACGGCGGCGGACATTCCGTTGTTGTGCATCGAAGGCGATGACAAAAGTTTCGATTTTCTTCAAAGGAACGTCGCGCAGTTTCAAAACACAACGGCGCACAAGTTGTTTCTGGCGGAAAGAACGGACACCATCTCTGCGAGCCTTGCCTGCGCCGGCTGGAACACCACCATCCTGCCCGGCTCAACCGCGTCCGCCAAAGCCATCCAAGTCATGCGGTTTGACGACTTCATCGTGACCCAGCCAGGCTGGGAGAATTTCAAGCTGCTGAAAATTGACACGGAAGGTTTTGATTGTCCGATCATCCGTGGTGCCACGAAGTTCATCCGGCAGGTTTTGCCGGTGATATTCTTCGAGTATAACCGGCAAAGCATGGCCCTCATCGGCGAACCGGGCATAGACACCCTTTTCATGCTGGCGGAGCTTGGCTACTCACACATCGCCTTCCACGACGCCAGGGGCAGGTTTATCTGCTCCGCCAACCTGGCCGACCGCGAAAAGATCAGGGATTTGCATGACTACGCCGACGGGAAAAACAGTGAAATCTATTACCTCGACATCACCGTGTTTCATGAACGCGACACGGACATTGCCTTGAAATATCTGGCAGCCGAACGGACGCGTCGCCGTGGTTCAATGGTTTGAACGCGCCGATAACGAGTCGCAATCAAGCCGCAGTCATGGCTTTGATGACATGAGAAATGCCTTCGCGCAGGGACGTTTCCGGCTGCCAGTATTGCAAGACAAACCGGTCCGGCTCATTCCGCAGGTCTTTTTGAACCACATCCGACGACTGCCCAGGCACAACGGGAACATACATCATTTCACCGACCAGTTGCGCGACCTCAAGAATGGTGGCCCACTCAAAACTGGTGATGTGGAGGCTGGCCTCGTGCGACATTGCGGCATAAATTTCCGGCTGGGACAGCAGGCGCAGCGCCTTGCAACAATCATCCGCATAAAGGAATTGCCGCATCTCATTGCCGTCCGTCATCATTTCAACTTTCCCCTTGGTTTGGGCCTTGCGAATAAAATCGGTGATGGCGTGCCATTTTTCCGGATTGCTTTCGATGCCATAGACATTCCAAAATTTGACCACCAGGCCGTTGAGCGAGCGGGTGTAGTATTCGCCCAGCGCCTTCAAGATGCCGTAGCTCGAATAGCTCATGTTGGACATCTGGCTGGAGGAAAAAATGAACGGCTTGCGCGTCAGCTTGAGCGCGTCAAACACATTGTCCATGATCTTAACATTGTTGGAGACAAACTCGAAGGTGTGCTGGTAGGTCTTGAGGTAGCGTGCGCCGCCGACATCAAAGGCCAGGAACACCACAAAATCGGTCTGCTCCATCCGTTCGATCAGCAGCTTGGAAGGCTTGCGCAAATCCTGTTCTGGCGACGTCACCAGATCGTATTCCAAAACCGTGTCGTCCTGCTGCCGCAGGAAGCCGCTTAAATGGCCGCCAATCTGGCCAGCCGAACCGAGCACAAGATATTTCATCAGAGGAATTGTTTTAATGATTTGCGTTCACTGAACAGCGAACAGCAACGTAGCGAACCGCGTATCAAACAGAATTAAATGAGTTTTGCGCAAATGCCGCTGGAGCGCAAGATAAAACCTGTTTTGAAAACAAATGATTTGAGTTGACCGCGTTGACTACGGCAGAATTCATGAAACATGAACCAAGCCTTTCACCGCGGCGTGCCGGAAACCACTGCGTGTCGCTAATCCAAAGACATTTTACCGCAGCCTGGTATGTGCTGACGGTCATCGTGCCCGTCATCCTGCGCACCGGGCGGCGGCCCGTGATTTTTTCGCGGTTCGCCGGCCTGGGCGACATTATCTGCACTTTTCCCGCCGCGTTAGAATTGACAAAGCGACATCCGCAGGCCGTGTTCATTTACAATTGTGCAGCCGGTTTCGCCTGCCTGCCGGCGATGGGCGGTGTGACCGACCGCGTGACAAGCTGTCCGCAAATCGGCCTGGTGGGCTATTGGTATCGCGCGTTGCTGGCAGCCTATTACAACTTCGGCTCGGACGACGACAATCCGCACGCCGATCAAAAAGAACTTTGCCTCACCAGCTATGCGCGGCGGCAAGGCGTCATGGTGTGCGGGGAACATCCGCCGTTGCAAATCAATCCTGCCGTCTTGGCGCATGTGAAAACTCGGCTCGGAAAAACCGGCTCTGGCCCGCTGATTTTAATTCATCCCGGCCCGACTTGGCCGGTGAAACAATGGCCGGATGAAGCGTGGGCCGCCTTGGTGCGCGAGTTGAAAGCACGCGGTTTTGAAAACATTTTTCAACTCGGCGCCGGGGTGAACCATTACGCCAACCAAGGTGCGGCCGAAACCGGTAGCGTGGCCGGAGCCGTGTCGCTGGTGGGAAAACTTTCGCTGGAAGAAAGCCTCGCGCTCATTTCGGCGGCGGATTTGCTGGTGGGAATTGATTCGGGATTGTTGCACGCCGCCATTTCGTTCCGCGTGCCGGCCGTGGGCATCTGGGGTGCGACGTCGCCAAAATTTCTTTTCGCCGAATCCGAGTCGCGCGGATTTGTGGTCAGCACCGTGGAATGTCAGGGCTGTCATCATCGCGTCCCGCGCCTGCACCACACGACCGGCTGTCTGCATGACATCCGCTGTCTGAAAAGCCTCGCGGCGGCAGATGTTCTGCTGGCCTGCCTGCGGATTTTGGAACCGGCTAAAACGTGAGCGGACGGCGTGGAGCGGCAGCTTGAAATTACGATTACGCCTTCACGCCCCACAATCGCCAGAGCTTGGCGCGCATTTCGGCGGCATTAAATTCGGTGCGGGCGCAGCGCAAAATGTCATCGCGGAACGCGGCGCGCGGCGACGACAGCCGCAGCGATTCGAGCAAGAATTTCCCCATGTCGGCGCGCGTGGTCGCGGCGGTGAACCGTCCCAACCGGTGCGCCTGCATGATGTGGCCGAGGCTGCTGGTGGGATGGCCGAAACCCAGCACCGGCACGCCTGCGGAAAGACAGGTGCCGACTTTATTCGGAAAACTGAAGCGGCTGTATTGCAAATCCTCGCCCGACGGGTCCATGACCACGATGCCCCACACGCAGCGGCGCAACGCTTCGACCAAACCTTCGTCGGTGAACAAGCCGTGCTCCATCATCCAGTCCGGCTCGAACCACGCGCGGCTCCGGTAATTGCGTCCACCAAAAAATTCGAGCACGACTTTTTGCGGCAACTGCGAGCGGATTTGTTTCAGCGCCGCCAACATCTCCAGAAAATCCTGTTCGGAAATAATCGTGCCGACATAGGCAATCCGGATGATGCCATCCGGCGCAGGTTCCGCCGGCGCGTTTTCCAACGCCGCGAGGTGATGCGGTTCAAAACCCGAGTGGACAACCAGTCCGTCGTTGCGGTTGGTTCGCCGGTGCATTTCGTCCACCATGCCGTGACCGCCGCCGGAGCAGGATTCCGCCTGGCCCACCAGCCGGAGGCAGGTGTTCATGTATCGCTGGCAACGCGCTGCGCCCAAAATCCGCTTCATGCCGTCGGTGTCGGGCATGTCGCAGAGCGAGGCGTGGATGCGCGCTCCCCCCGGAAAACGGGTGCGTTCCACCACGGGAATCGTCCAGCCAAACAATAGCAGCCAGATCACATCCGGTTTGACGGCAGCAATCGTTCTTTCCAAATGCCGGGCTGCGAGCGGTGCCCAGAAATTTTCCAGCACCAGGGATTTTACGGCCGTGCCGCGCCGATGCGGCGCGAGTTTTTCCGGCATGCAAAAGCCGTGCAGGCTGGCGGCGCGCAAATCCGGTTGGTCGTAAAGCGCCGTCTCCCGGCAATGCCACCAGTGAATTTGCCCTGTGGGATAGCCCAGAAAAAGCTGACGCATTAAATCGGTCAACACCCGCGCCTCCGGGCGGTAGTCGTGAACAAACAGGATTTTCGGAAAAGTTTTTTGGGTGGATGGATTCGGACTGGGCATGTTGCTCATCGGGTCGTTAATGTCGCCCCCAAGTTAGAAAGGTTTATGCGCGCTGGCCAGATTTTAGTTCAGTTCACCGCCGGCACCAACAACCAGAATAATTTTCAAACTTCACCCGGCTTCCGTTTTCGCCTAATCTATGGGTGGCATGAGCAACCCCGCCAACCTTGACATTTTCAAAGCCGGACGCCAGGCAACCCATCAATTCTCCACCGCCGAAAAAATCGCCGGCGCGCTCGGAGCCTTGCGGCTGCGGTTTTTCCCGCGCCGCATCCTCGTGGCGGGGCCGTATGTCGGCGAATTCGGCCACGAACTGATGGACTGGCAGCCGTGGGTGCGCGCCCAGATTGCGCGCCACGACGAAGTCCATGTCATCACTTATCCCGGCCGCGACTGTTTGTATCCGGGCTGCAAAGTGCATTACCACGAGGTTCAATTGGAAAAGGCCGGCTACAAACACGGGCGATTCAGTCCGCGGCAACTGGAGGAAATGGCGCGGAAAAAGGCCGCCGAACTGGGCTTGAAAAATTATGACCTGATGACGGCGCTGCACATCTGCACCTCCTACCACCAAAGGTTTTTGCTGCCGGCCAAGTTTGAACTGCTGGGCCGGCCGCCCGTCGCTGAAAAGATGCGCGACGTCGCGTTTCACTTCCGGCAGGTGAAAAAAGACGGCCCGGACCAGACCCGGAATTATCCCTTGGAAATGTGCGACCGCGTGGTGGCCGCCTGCCGCGCCGCCGGCCTGAGTTTTTTCTGCGTCGGCCATCCGCGCTATGCCTATTGCCCGGACAGTGTGGAAGACCGCCGTTCCGAAGACCTCGCGACCAGCGTGGCGGCCATCTGCTCGGCCCGGCTGCTGGCGGGCGAATTGAGCGGCCCGATGCACCTCGCACAATTGTCCGGCGTGCCGATTCTCATCTGGGCGGACGGCCAGTGGCGGCTGGACAATTGCGAGCGCTGGAATGTTTTCCACGTGCCGATTTACATCGTCGCCAACGACACACACCGGCCGGATCCGGCGCGCATCGGAGAAAAAATCGTCAAAGCCCTTGCCGACCTGCGGCGACGCACGGATGATTTCCGTAAACCCAGCTATACGCTGCCGAAATAACTTTTCATGCGCATCGTCGTTCTGACCACGGACAATCGCGAGCCGCACAAGGATTACGCGAACCCGCAGCCGCACTTCGGCACCGCGCCCGCCGCGCTGCTGCAAGGGCTGGCGATGATGCCGGAGATGGAAGTTCACGTTGTCTCGTGCATCCGCCAGCCGGTGACATCGCCGGAAAAAATCGCGCCGAATATTTTTTTCCACAGCCTGGTGGTTCCGAAAACCGGCTGGATGAAGACGCTGTTTCAAGGCTGCGTCCGCGCCGCGCGGAAAAAAATCCGGGAAATTCGGCCGGACATTGTCCACGGCCAGGGCACCGAGGCGGATTGCAGCCTCAGCGCGATTTATTCCGGTTTTCCGAACGTGCTGACGTTGCACGGCAACCTGCGCTCGGTCGCGCGCATCAACGGCGACCCGCCGTTCTCTTACAATTGGATGGCGGCCCGGCTGGAAGGTTTTGTGCTGCCGCGCACCGACGGCGTGGTGTGCATCACGAATTACACGCGCAGCGCCGTGAAAGACCTGGCCCGGCGGACCTGGCTGCTGCCGAACGCGGTGGACATGAGTTTTTTTGACGTGCAGGCCGCGCCGGACTTGACCGCGCCGCCGGTTGGTTTGTGCGTGGGCACCATTTGCGGTTACAAAAATCAAAATGCTTTCATCCGCGCGCTCGACCCGTTCGCCAAGGAAAAAAAGTTCAGGCTCGTCTTCCTCGGCCAGCCGGGAGCCGGCGACTATGGCCGGGAATTTTTGCAGCTCGTCCGGGAACGTCCGTGGTGCGAACACACCGGGTTTGTAAATCGCGAACAGTTGAAGTCCCGGCTCAAGACGGCAACATTTCTTGCGCTGCCCACGCGCGAAGACAACTGCCCGATGGTGGTGCTGGAGGCGATGGCGGCGGGCGTGCCGGTGCTGGCCTCAAAAATCGGCGGCGTGCCGGACCTGATTGAATCCGAAAAGACCGGGCTGTTCTGCGACCCGGACCGGCCGGAAAGTTTTTGCGAAGGCGTGGCAAAATTGCTGGCCGACCGGAATTTTGCACGGCAATTGGCCACGGCGGCCAGGGCGGAAGCCCTGCGCCGGTTTCATCCGCTGGTCATCGCCCGGCGGCATCTGGAGATTTACCGGGAAGTCGTCAAGGCGAAGTAGCGGTTTGCCTGCGGTAAAGCACACACACCGGTGCCGGAGGATAAAGCCCGGCCAGTTGCGTTTGCATGTCTTCGCTTGGAAAGACGGCGATTTTCTTCCAACCGCCGCCGATGTTGCCGAGCCGTGAAGCGTCGCGGTCCAAATCGGGATAGAGTTTGGCGGGCAGACAGACCACGTTGATTTGCGCGGCTTGGTCAGGCAGGATGCCTTGGAGGTAAAATTCGTTCATGCTAAAGCGAACCCGGTCGCGCAGCACATAATAAAACTGCCAGTCCGCCAGCACACAGTCGTTGCTGCGCATATAGTGGTTCACGAAATTTTCATGGAGCCGGGGATCGCGGAGCCTCCATTCCTGGAGGTCAATAAAAATTCGTGCGGGCAGCCCGGTGAAACAGCAGATTCCCAACAATCCCGCGACCGTCGCCGTCACGAGCCGATGACCACTGGCCGTGACTGGCAACGAGAACAGTGCCAGAATGGAAAGCGACAGCGGAATAATGACCATGTAAAAATACATCGTGTTAAACGAAGCGCGCGCGAGCATGAGGGCGGGCACCAGGAAAACGGCCGCCCAGCCGACCATCATCCAGCGACGGCAGATGACCGTCTTGTTTTTCAGGTTCGCCAACGTCAGGAGCAGCAGCGCGGCGATCATCAAGACCACGCCGACATCCTGCGTCGGGTATAGAAAAATTTTAAGTTTTGCCAAGAGGGTGGTCTTCGCCGTGACCAGGCTTAACTTCCGCAAGGTGTTGACGAAAACTCCCAGAAAACCGTTCATGGCGTAAAAAGCAAACACCGCCGCCATGCCGCTGCCCGCTCCAACAAGGGCGGCCACCGCCTCTTTCCAATGGGAAAACCGGGTGATTATGGTGAGCGCGGCCACCATGCCGAAAATGTAAGGAAGACAGACAAAGCCGGCGGCCGGCCCCAGGAAGCAGCCGAGGAAAATCACTCCATACCGGCTCGCAGGATGCTTGAAGCTGGTGCCCAGCAGCGCCAGACTCAAACCGACAAATATCCAGATATCGTAACGCGCGTTTCGCATCATCCAGTTGGTGCTGGCTTCGGTTGACAGCAACACAATCCAGAAAAGACGGGCGGGCGAAGAAAGAAATTTAAACCGAAATGCGGCCAGCCAGAAGAAAAAGGTTCCCAACGCTCCCAAGCAATAGCAATGTGCCCGCGTGGCCACCATGGAAACGCCAAACACCCGCGCCCACAGTGACAAAGTGGCGGGATACAGCGGCGATTGCTGCGCAAAAAATTCGCGGTCAGTCTGCCACGGCCACATGCTGCTGGTCCATCCCTTGCCCGCCGCCAGGTTCAGGCCCGGATCCACGTAGCTGGTTTCATCCATCCAGGCTCCAAACGGCGAACGCGAGGCGATCGAAAGGTTTAGCAAAAAGAAAAGGCAGACCGCCAGCACCGCCAGCGCCGGCTCCCGCGTGGAAATCCATCTTGTCAGGCGTTCACGGACTGTTTGATGGAGAACTGGGGCAGTTTGAACGGATTGATTGGCTTGCTGGATTCGCATCTGGCTTCAGGCGCGCACACTATCTTGATCTCATTCTCTAGTCAAACGACAAGTGTTGAAACACATTAATTTGTCCGCCGCGCCACGGCAAACAGCGAAGTCCCAACTCGCAGCTTTCCTGTCAAGGCGCGGCGATGTTCATAAGCGTATAATCCTCGCATCAGCAGCGGAACCGGCCAGACTGGGAGACGAAGATAATCGGCATAAGTCTTGGCCGATGCTTGTTGTGAAGCTGATGTTTTTTGCCGCATGCGGCGAAGGATCGGAACCATCCAACTGCCCCACCAGAAAATGTTCTGAACAACAAACCCGCTATTGTCAAACGCCGCATGCAGTGTCCCGGGAACGTAACGCCGGCGATGGCCTTGAACCCTGTCGAATTCTGAAAATAATTCAGGCAGCGCGGGAACACTGACGACCAACGCACCTCCAAGTTGGACAAGTGACGCAATTCGCCGGAGTGTGCCGCGATCGTCGTCCAAATGTTCGATCACATCCAGCAACAGCGCGCCGGAAAATAATTCACGCGCGGCGGGGGGCGGCTGGTTCAGGTCGGCCTCGATGAGCCGGCGTCCGGGCATGTCAATCAGTTCAAGAATTTGGCGGGAAATGTCCAACCCGGTGGCTTGGTAGCCGCCATCTTCCAGTCCCTGTAAATTCACCCCCCATCCACAGCCAACATCCAGGACGGAGGCGGGTGGGTTGACGCCGTTCGCTTGCAGAACGGCAAGAGCCAGCCGGGCGCGCGCAGTCCACCAAGGATGCCGGCGAACCCGGTCAAGAGTTTCCACCAGCATCGCCTCCGGCATATTTTTGTCAGCGGGACCGCAGGACCAAAGAGAAATCATGATTGTCTGTGACTGGCAACCTCCAGCCCGCAGGCTTCCCGAACAATCCAGCGAGGACGTTGCTTGGTTTCGTTGTAAATACGGCCAATAAATTCGCCCATCACTCCCAAAATAAGAAATTGAATGCCGTTGAAAAAAAGCATCAGGCAGACCAGCGAGGTCCAGCCAGGCACGGCCGATGGGTAATGTCCCAGCAATTGGAAATCCGCAATTTTCCAGACAACCAGAAAACCTGCCGCCAAGAGCGATATGAAAAGACTGGCAAAGCCGACATAGATGGCCAGCCGCAGCGGCAACGGCGAAAAGGCGAACACACCATCAAGTGCCAGCCGGAGCAATTTGCGGAAGGGATATTTTGTCTCGCCGGCGGCACGCGCGGCGCGGTCATATTCCAAGCCGGTTTGCCGGAAACCGGCCCAGGCGCGCAGGCCGCGCACAAACACATTGCGTTCGGGCATCGAACGTAAAACGGCCACGACCGGCTGCCGCATCATGCAAAAATCGCCGGAGTCCAGCGGAATTTCCACTTCAGCGATGGATTTGAGCAGCCGGTAAAAAGCGGCGTAACAGATGCGTTTGAAAATATTTTCCTTCCGGGTCCGCCGGACGGCATAGACCACGTCGAAGCCTTCGTTGAGTTTGGCGAGGCAACTGGCGAGCAATTCCGGCGGGTCCTGAAGATCCGCATCAAGCACGGCCACGAAATCGCCGTGCGCGTGATTTAATCCCGCAAACACAGCCGTTTGGTGGCCGAAGTTGCGCGAAAAAGAAAGCACTTTGAAACGCGGATCGGTGACGTGCATGGCGGCGAGTTGAGCAAAAGTGTCGTCGCTGGAACCGTCATCCACCAAGATTACCTCCCAAGTCATGTCCAAGCCGGAGAGGCTTTCCATCAGGCGCTGGCGCAGCAGCGGCAGCACACGACTTTCGTTGAAGCACGGGATGACCAGGCTTAATTTAGGCGGCTGGATAGTCATGCTTCTGGTCAATTGGTGGACAGATAAAGAAAACAGCGGTTGCCTGAAAGTCTCCGAGATTGGCGACCAGCTTGCCACGGAGGTTGAAAAAAACAAACGGTTGCGAATGGCTCACGATATTATGTGTCCAGCCCGGCCCCTTCCCGTCATCCCCCCGTGTCGTCGGCCACGCTGCACCGACGGCACCCGCCAACACGATTAGAATCTGCATTTTTCGCATGAGCAATGTTATGACGTGCATTCATTAAAACAACTTCCTCCCGATTCACAATTGGAAAATGACCTGGCGTGTTTGCGTTTGCCTGAACCGCGCGGCGCTGCTTTACTCGCGCGGATGAATACATGTTGCAAAGCGTGGTGTGGCGTGGCTGGCCCGGCGGGTTCCGGCCAGCGGATGGCCATCGCGTTCCTCCTGCTTTTGGCTCTGGCCGTTCCCGCCGAGACGCCGCCGACCGAGGCCACCAATCTCTGGATCTTCAAGTTCGACTACAGCCTGCATGACAATTCCACCCTGTCCACCCCGGCCGTGGCGTCGGACGGAATGATTTATGCCGGGGCCTTCGACGGCAAGCTCCACGCGCTCACGCCGGATGGCAAGGAAAAATGGCGGTTTCAGGCCGGGCGCGAAATCAAGTCGTCCCCGGCCGTCGCGGATGACGGCACGATTTATTTCGGTTCGCGCGACCGGGCGCTTTACGCCCTCACGCCGGCGGGAAAACTGAAATGGAAATTCGCCACCGGCGCCTGGGTGGATTCCTCGCCGGGCATCGCTAGGGATGGCACCGTGTATTTTGGTTCGTGGGATAAAATTTTTTACGCGCTGAACCCGGACGGTTCGCTGAAATGGAAATTCACCGTGGGCGACATCGTGGACTCCTCGCCGGCGATTGCGGCGGACGGCACGATTTATTTCGGCGCGCACAACAAGAAATTTTATGCGCTGGATGCCGGCGGCAAGGCGCGCTGGACCTTTTTGACCGGGGCGGAAATCACCTCGTCGCCCGCCATCGGCGGCGATGGCGGCGTTTATTTCAGTTCGACGGACGGCAACCTTTACCATCTCAAACCGGATGGCACGGAGATCTGGCGTTGCCGCATCGGCGGTGGTTCCGACGGTTCGCCCGTGCTGGCGGAAAACGGGAATGTTTTTATCGCCGCCGGACACAAGGTGCTGATCATTTCGCCTGCAGGCGTCAAACTCTGGAGCTGGGAATCCGCCTGCTGGATGGATGAGACGCCGGCGGTTGCCGAAGGAACCGTTTGTTTCTCGGCACCGTGGCGGCGCCTTTGGGCCAGACAGCTGGACGGCGCCGAATTATGGGAAGGACAAAGTGACTTTAATCTTACAACCTCGCTGGTCATCAACGATCAGGGCCTGGTCTATTTTTGTTGCGGGTATTATGTGCAGGCGCTGCAACCGCCGGCCCCGCTGCTGCCCGCAAAAAGTTCCTGGCCCATGTTCCGCGCCAATGCCCGGCACACGGGCCGGGCGGGAAGTTGAATTCAGAGCGGCGCGTTGTCAATCAGCCGCGTCTTGCCGAGGAACACCGCCAGCGCCATCTGCGTGCCGGGCTTGACCAGCGCCACCGGGGCCAGCGTTTCAGGATCGAAAAACTCAACGTAATCCAGCCGGGCGCACGGTGCCGCCGTGATGAATTCTTTCAGGTCGGCCTTTAAGCGCGCGGCGGCCGCCGGTTTCTTTTTCACCGCTGCACTGGCGGCCAGCAAGGCATGGTAAAGAATCACCGCCTGCGCCCGCTGCTCCGCGTCGAGATATTGGTTCCGCGAACTCATCGCCAGGCCGTCGCGTTCGCGCCACGTCGGCACGACGATGATCTTTACCGGAAAATTCAAATCCGCCACCATCCGTTTTATGACGGCCGCCTGCTGAAAATCCTTCTGCCCGAACACCGCCACCTCCGGCAGCACGAGGTTGAACAATTTCGCAACGACTGTCGTCACGCCGCGAAAATGTGTTGGTCGCGTCACGCCTTCCATGTTTTGCGACAAATTTTCTTCGACGACGTAAGTGCTGTATTTTTTCACCGCCTTGCCCGGATACATCTCCGCGTCGCCCGGTGTGAACACCAGATTCACGCCCGCCTCGCGGCAGAGTTTCAAATCGCGTTTCAAATCGCGCGGATATTTGGCGAGGTCTTCCGTCGGCGCGAACTGCGCCGGGTTCACGTAAATGCTCACGACGACTTTGCCGCTTCTGCCAACCGCCTGGCGCGCGCGTTTGATGAGGCTCAAATGGCCGGCGTGCAGATAACCCATCGTCGGCACAAAGCCGATGCGCGTGCCCGCGCGCTGCCAGCTTTTAGCGAGGTGCTGCACGGCGGCGGCGGAAGAAATAATTTGCATGGCGGAAAGTTAACGCTGCCGCGCAAAACAAACAAGCCGCGTGGATGGCTCCGCGCGGCTCGTGCGATTCGGAATTTTTCACCGGCCCAAGGCAAAATTCAGCGGCGCGCTTTGCGGCAGCTCGTGCGCGCAGGGCTGGTTGGTCGGCGCGTCGGGCGTGCGGGCGCTGGGCGTCACGATGTTGTTCGCGAGCATCCAGGCCTCGACTTCCTCGCCGCTGATGTCGGCGAGCATCTGGCCGTTGATCTCGACGCACGGGCTCAGCATCTGGCCGCTCTTCTGGATCATTTCCTGGCGCTGCAACGGGTCGTTGATGATGTCGCGGTCCTCGAACGGCAGGTCGTGTTTGCGCAACACGGCGCGGACGCCCTGGCTCCAGCCGCAGGTTGGTTTCAAATAGGCGATGATTTTTGGTTGGCTCATAGGTTTGTAAATATTGTTATTACGATGACAATATAGTGCCACATCCAAGTCCGTCGGGCAAATGTTTTAGCCGCGACAAAAATTCACCGTTCATCGCCCGCCGTTTTCCGCGCCGCCAGAATCTTTTGCGACGGCTTGTAGCTGGCGATGAAATTGCGGTAATAATCCGCGAATGTCCCCGCCGCAATCGCCGCGCGCACTTCAGCCATCACCTTCAAAAACAGGTGCGAATTGTGAACGCTCACCATGCGCAGGCCGAGAATTTCATTTGCCCGCACCAGATGGCGCAGATACGCGCGCGTGAACGTGCGGCACGCGTAACAGTCGCAGCCTTCTTCAATCGGGCCGAAATCCGTCTTGTAGGCGGTGCCTTTGAGCGCGAACGCGCCGGTGTGCGTGACCGCCGTGCCGGTGCGCGCGATGCGCGTGGGCAGCACGCAGTCGAACATGTCCACGCCGCGCGCGATCAGCTCGACCATCTGCGCGGGCGTGCCGAGGCCCATCGCGTAACGCGCTTTGTTCACGGGCAGATGCGGCTCGGTGATTTCGATAGCCTTCAACATCTCCGGTTCCGGCTCGCCGACGCTCACGCCGCCGATGGCGTAGCCGTCAAATCCCATTTCAACCAAAGCCTTCGCGCAGTGCTCGCGCAACGCGGCGTCGCAGCCGCCCTGCACGATGCCGAAAACTTTCTGGCCGTCGGCGCGCGGCTGTTCGCGGCATTCGCGCGCCCAGCGGATGGTGCGCTCGACGGCGAGGCGCTGTTCCTTGGCGGGCGCGTCGTGCGGCGGACATTCGTCGAAAACCATCGCGATGTCCGAGCCGAGCACGCACTGGATTTCCATGGATTCCTGCGGACCGATGAACAGCAGCGAGCCGTCGAGATGTGAACGGAATTCGACGCCGTGCTCCTTCACCTTCCGGATTTTTGCGAGGCTGAAAACCTGGAAGCCGCCGCTGTCGGTGAGAATCGGCTTCTCCCAGTTCATGAATTTGTGCAGACCGCCGGCGGCGCGGATGACGTCGAGGCCGGGACGCAAATTCAAATGATAGGTGTTGCTCAGAATGATCTGCGTGCCCATCTCGCGGAGTTCGCGCGGGTCGAGCGCCTTCACACTCGCCTGCGTGCCGACGGGCATGAACACGGGCGTCTCGATGACGCCGCGCGCGGTGGTCAGCCGGCCCAGCCGCGCTTTGGTGAGCACATCGGTTTTGAGGAGTTCAAACATCGCGCGAAGAATAAGTCAAAAACGGCGCGGTTGAAGATGAAAAATTTCCGGCGGGAAGCCTCACTTGTCGGTCAATTCCGCAAACGAAACGTCCACGAGCAGGTCGGCGGCGATTTTTTCCAAATCTGTTTTCAACGCGGCGAGGTCGCATCGTTCCGGCAATTGCAAACGTGCGCTGGCCTTGAACAAGGTCTCGCCGGACATCGGCGCACTGACGATTTCGCTGGCAAACTCCTCGACGTTCACGTTCGCCCGCGCCAGCGCGCTGGTGATTTCGCGGACGATGCCTGGACGGTCGCTGCCGACAATCTCCAGTTTCGTCTGTTTGCCTTCCGCCGGAGTTGCCACCGGCTGGTCGGCGCGGACGACGATTTGCAGTCCGTCCTGCTGCAGTTTTTGCAGCGCGTCGAGCAGGGCGGCTTTTTTCTCCGCCGGGATCCCGATGCGCAAAATGCCGGCGAATTCCCCGCCGAGCCGGCACAGACGGCTTTCCAGCCAGTTGCCGCCGTGATCGGCGACTACCCGCGCAACGGATTCCACGAGTCCGGTGCGATCCGGGCTGATGAGGGTCATGACCAGGGGAACTTGCATGGGATGGGAATCAGGCCTGACTGGTGATTTTCCGCCAGTCCACGCCTTGTTTGCCGGCGTAGATGGCAAAGGCTTTTTCGTTCTGAATCAGCACGGCGCGCACGACGCTGGAATCATCCGCCCGGCCCAGCTCCGGCAGCGTGACGGGAATGACCCCGGCCTTTTTATGGGCATAGATGAGCGCAAAAACCGCCTGGGCGACGGTGACAAACGGCAATTCCTTGTAGGCACCTTCCATGGCGTCTTCGACGGCGTCGGAAAGAAATTCAAGCTGGCTCACCAGGTGCGGAAATTTTGGCGAGCTGATCTGCGTGAACTCGAGTTTCCACTGGGGCAGCTGGTGCAGAACCTTCTCGGCCATGGCGGGCGTGATGCCAATGGCACCGTTGTTGACGAACTTGGCAATCTCTGGCATGTCGGCAATCTAGTGAATGCCACGCCTGCGTAAAGGTAAAATTGTCAGGCAATTCCCGCGCGTTGCAGCACGAGTTCAAAATCATACTCCGGTTTGCGCGCCTGGCGTCCGCGCAACGCGTTGGCCGCGTCGTCGCCGACGAACCTTTCCGCCGCCGCATCCCACGTCAGTTTGCGTTTGAGCTTCATGCCGATCCACGCGGCGGCGCAGGCTTCGAGGCTGCGGGCGGACTGCTGGATCGGCGCGACGGGCTGGCGGTTGGCGGCGATGCTTTCGAGCCAGTTGCCGTGGTGCGTCCGGCTCGGCATCCAGCGCACGGCGCTGCCGTCGGCCGGCAAAAGAATTTTCGGATCGCTCGCGCGCAAGGGCAGCAGCGCTTCACGGTTCAACGGCGTGTTGGGATCGCTGGCGGTGACTTTTTCCTCGCCGCGCGTGCAGAACACCCAGCCCTCGTCGCCTTCAAAGCGGATGCCATTTTCAAATTTGTTGTCGAGAATCAACTGCACGTTTTTCGGATAGAGCATTTCAACATGATAAGTGGTGTGAACCGTCCACGCGTCGTCCTGCATGAATTCGACCTGCGCGTCTATCGTCAGCGGCCCGCCGAGTTCCTGGCCCATCGCCCACTGCGCGATGTCCACATGATGCGCGCCCCAGTTCGTAATCATGCCCAGGCCAAAATCCTCCGTGGTGATCCAGCCGGGGCGGCCTTCGAGGCTGTGCTGCGGATGCCCGCGAAGTTCCATGTAAGGTTGTTCCGGCGCGGAGCCGAGCCAGTGTTCATAATCCAGATTTTCCGGCACGGGCATCGGCGCGGGCGCGTGGCCGCTGGGCTTGTCGAGGCCGACGCCGATTTTGATCGTCTTCAACTGGCCGATGCGCCCGTTGCGGACGGCTTCGCTCGCGGCGCGGAAACTGTGCCACGGACGTTCCGAACGCTGCTGCGAGCCGGTCTGCAAAATAATTTTCTTCGCCTCAACCGCGCGGCGCAGCCCGATGGCTTCCGCGATGTTGTAAGTGACGGGCTTCTGGACGTAGATATGTTTGCCTGCAATCGCCGCCGCAATCGCCAGCCGCGCGTGCGAATGGTCCGGCACTGTGACGACCACCGCGTCAATGTCCGGCGACGCCAAAACATCGTGATAGTCGTGAAAGGTTTTCACGTTCACGCCGGCCTCGCCCCGTTCCGTGTAATAATCCTCGGCCATTTTTCTGCCGGCCGCGAGGCGCCTGGAATCAAGGTCGCACACCGCGACGACACGGGCGAGCGGCTCCTTCAAAACATTGCCCAGGTCGCTGCGGCCCATGCGGCCGCAGCCGATTTGCGCGACGTTGATTTTTTTGCTTGGCGCATCGGCCCCCAGCAAGCGCGCGGGGATGATGCCGGGCAAAACGGCGAGGCCGACCCCGCTGCCGACGGCGGCCTTGAGGAAACTGCGACGGGATTGATTTTTCATTTTCATGCAGCGGCTTTCGGCAGAAAGCCGGATTTTATTTTTCAAATTTGCGGCGCTCTGCCGAGACGCCGCTGCAATTAATTTGCCGGCAGCTCGCGGATTTTCACGTTGCGGAACGAAGCCACGCTGCCGTGTTCCTGGAGCAAAATATGACCGTCCGTCCATTCGCCGAAGCCGGGGATGTCCTTGAATTTGCTTCTGGCGACCGCGTCGCGAAATTCCGCCGAGCCGCGCTCAAATTCCACCGTCTTCTCGCCGTTCAGCCAGAATTCGACGTGTTTGCCCTGCGACAAAATGCGCGCGTGATTCCATTCACCGACCGGCATGACCTTTTTGTCCTTGGGCGCGGGCAGCAGATCGTAGAGCGAACCCAGCGTGCGGTCGCCATCGCGGCCCAGTTTGGCGTCCGGATGATGCTCGTCGTCCAAAATCTGAAATTCCATGCCAATGGCCGAGCCGACGGCCGTCGGCTTGCCTGTCACCTTGTCAATCGGCGAGATGTTCGGCTGGACAAAAATTTTGATGCCGCTGTTGCAGCCGGTCGTGGTTTTGAAATCTGCGGCCAGCTCGAAATTGGAATAACGGTCACGGCTGATGATGTCGCCGCCGGCCTGGGATTCGCCGTTTCCGCTGGAAACCACGGAAAGCTCCCCGTCGTGAATGCGCCAGCTTTTAACCGGAAAGGCCTCGGACTTCGGACTATGCCAGCCATCGGTGGTCTGGCCGTCCCACAGCAATTTCCAGCCTTCGGATTTTTCCGCTTCGGTCAAAGTGTTGGGGGTGAGTTCGTGAATGCGGAGGTTGCGGAAGGAAACTTTCAGCCCGACTTTTTCCATGGCGTTGCCGACGCCGTGAACCTGCAAACCAATCACGCCGCGCGGCGTGACGTTGTCGCAAATTTCCGCGCGCTTTTCTCCGTTGAGCCAGGTCTGGATGGTCGGGCCGTTGGCGACGATGCGCAGCTTGTTCCATTCGCCGTTTTTGCTGATCTTGCGGCCCTGCTCGGAAAACGCCATGCCTTGCGGGCCTTTTTCGCCGTCCGCCGGAAACAGCCAGCCGCGCCGGGCCTCGTCGTAAATTCCCGCCGTCCACATCCGGCCGCGCTCGGCATCCATGTCAATTTCGCATTGGCAGCCGTGGATGCGGTCCGCCGCGAACTTGAATTCTTTGCCGCCAATCATCGCGTTCGTCGCGTCGGGAAAGACTTCGCTGCGGATTTGCACGCCGGAATTCAGCAGCGCGTCGCACTTGTATTCCAATTCCAGCTCGAAGTTTCCAAACGTCCGGGTCGTGCAAAGAAAACTGTTGCCCGTGCCGGAAACCGACGCGCCGGTCAGCACGCCATCCGCGACCGTGTATTTGGCCTTGCCGCTGTGTTCGGCCCAGCCGTCGAGATTTTTGCCGTTGAACAAATCCACCCAGCCGTCCTGCGCGCGCAACGGCATGGAAACAAGGGTGATCGTGGACAGGGTGAGAGAAAATAAATGGCGTGCTTTCATTTGGCTGCTTAAGTTTGACGTATTATTTCGCAAAGTGGTTACGAAACAATCAATTTTGCGGCGCTCGAATGCCCGTGTTCGCGGGACTTTCCAGCGCATTAAAACCAGCTTTCGCTGAGACGCGACAACTGCTAAAAATTCCGGGTGCAAGACCTGATCGCCAAAGCCACGACGCTTCTCGAAGCGCTGCCTTACATCCAAAAATTCAGCGGCGAAACCTTCGTCGTGAAATACGGCGGCAGTTTTATGGACTCGCCGGACGAAAACATCCGCACCAGCGTCGCGCGCGATATTGTTTTTCTCGAAGCCGTCGAGATCAATCCCGTCGTCGTCCACGGCGGCGGCAAGGCCATCACCCGCGCCATGGAAAAGGCCGGATTGAAGGCGAATTTCATCCAGGGCCAGCGCGTCACCGACGAGTCCACGGTGGAAATCGTGGACAAAGTTTTGACCGGCGAGATCAATCCGGAAATCGTCAGAACCATCAATGCGCTCGGCGGCCAGGCCGTGGGCTTCGCCGGGCGGGACATTTTCAAGTGCCGCAAGCTCTGGCTGGACGACCGGGAAAATCCCGGCAAAAAAATTGACATCGGCTACGTCGGCGAAGTCATCGAGGTCAACGTCGCGCCGCTCAAGGAATCCATGTGGTGCGGCTTCACGCCGGTCATCAGCCCGACCGCGCGCGGCGAGGACGGGAAAATTTACAACTGCAACGCCGACGTCGCCGCCGCGATGTGCGCCATTGCGCTCAACGCCAAACGGCTCGTCTTCATGTCCGACGTGCCCGGCCTGATGCGCGACCCGAAAAATCCGGCCACGCTCATCGCGCATCTGCACACCGGCGAAGTTCCCGGTCTCAAATCCGCCGGCATCGTGGACAAAGGCATGATTCCGAAGGTGGACAGCGCCGTGGCCGCCATCAAATCCGGCGTGGAAAAGGTTTCATTCGTGGACGGCCGCGTGCCGCACGCCGTCATGCTCGAAATCTTCACCGACAAGGGCGTCGGCACGGAAGTCGTTTTGTAATTTGTAATTTGAAATTTACGATTTACGATTGGCGGACGAATCCGCATTGGACTCGTAAACCGCAAATCCAAAATCGTAAATGAAAGAAATAGTTCCGCCGCCCGCCATCGTCCACAACCAGTTCGCATCCGTGCGCGAGCTGTTCACGAAAAACGTCGTGCCCAGCTACGGCCGGTTTGAAATTGTCCTGAGCCACGGCGCGGGCAGCTATGTTTTCGATGTCGCGGGCAAGCGCTATCTCGACCTCGGCAGCGGCATCGCCGTCTGCTGCCTCGGCCACGCGCACCCGGCCATCACCGAGGCGCTCGTCGAGCAGTCACGCAAGCTCATCCACGTCTCCAATCTTTATTTCACCGAGCCGCAGGGGCGGCTTGCCGCCGAAATCGTCCGGCGCCTTGGCGCAGGCAAGGTATTTTTCGCCAACAGCGGTGCCGAGGCGAACGAAGGTCTCTACAAGCTCGCGCGCAAATTCGGCCACGACGAAGGCCGGTTTGAAATTTTGACCGCAACAAATTCCTTTCACGGCCGCACGCTCGCCGGCATCGCCGCGACCGGCCAGGACAAGGTGAAAAAAGGGTTCGAGCCGATAATGCCGGGATTCCGCTATGTGCCTTACAATGATCTGGCCGCCGCGCGCGCCGCGATTTCGCCCGCCACCGTCGCCATTTTGATTGAAGGCGTGCAGGGCGAAGGCGGCGTCACGCCCGCCACGCCGGAATATCTGCTCGGCCTGCGCGCGTTGTGCGACGAGAAAAAACTGCTGCTGCTGCTGGACGGCGTGCAGGACGGCCATTTCCGCACGGGAAAATTCCAGAGCTTCCAGCGGATTCTTGAAGGCGTTCCCGGCGGCGAAAAATTTCTGCCGGACGGCCTTTCGATGGCCAAGTCGCTCGGCGGCGGATTTCCCATCGGCGCGTTCTGGGCGCGCGCGCCGTTCGCGGATTTGCTCGGGCCGGGCACGCACGCCTCGACCTTCGGCGGCACGCCGCTCGCGTGTGCCGTGGCGCTGAAAATTCTCGAAGTCATCCAAAACGAAAAGCTCGACGAAAACGCGCGCAAGCTCGGTGCGTGGCTGCAATCCGAACTGGACCGGCTCGCGCGGAAATATCCGACGGTCGTCAAACGCTCGCGCGGTCTCGGCTTCATGCTCGGCCTGGAACTGGCGGAAAAAATCCCCGCCTTTGCCGCCAGCGACAAATCTGCGGCGCTGCAATTTGTCAACCGGCTGCACGCGGCCGGCGTGCTGACTGTTCCCGCCGGAACACAGATCATCCGCCTGCTGCCGCCGCTGAACCTCAAGCCGCAGGAAGCCGGCGAAGGCATCGCCAGAATTGAGGAGGTCGTCAAGTCGCTCGCCTGATGGACGATGAACGCCGCCGCGCTGAAGCATCTCTCGTCCGTGGATCCCGTGATGCGGCGGCTCATCCGCGAAGTCGGCGCGTGCAAACTGGCGCCGGAGACGCGCCGGCCGCCGTTCCAGTCGCTCGTGCAGGCCGTGGCGCACCAGCAGCTCAACGGCACGGCGGCGGACACGATTCTTGAGCGGTTCCAAAAGCTTTTCCCGGGCCGCCGGTTTCCGAAGCCGGCAGATCTGGCGGGCGTGACGGACGCGCAGATTCGCGCCTGCGGCTTTTCCTTCGCCAAAATCAAGGCCATCCGCGACATCGCGGAAAAGACCCTGTCCGGCGTCGTGCCGACCGCGCGGCAGATCGGGAAGTTGTCCGACGATGAAATCATCGCGCGGTTGACGGAAGTGCGCGGCGTCGGGCGCTGGACGGTGGAGATGCTCTTGATTTTCCAGCTCGGCCGCGAAGATGTTCTGCCCGCCGATGATTTTGGCGTGCGCAACGGTTTCCGCCGCGCCTACAAAAAACGGGAAATGCCCAAGCCCAAGGACCTGCTCAAATTTGGCGAACGCTGGCGGCCCCACGCCACGACCGCCGCGTGGTATCTCTGGCGCGCGGCCGACGCCGCGAAAAAGTAGGGCCGGCGGGGCACCACTGCGGCGGCGCAGGGTGTTGCCGCAGCAGCGCCGCCACCAGTCTGGAAACTTGCGCGCAGAAAAAGAAGTGACGCCACGGCGCGATTCGGGTAAATAATTCCCTTTGGGCGGTCATCTCCCAAAGCATCATAGTCATGAAACATTTGCTGAAACTGGAAAATTTACCATTGGCGGACTTTGAAAAAATCCTGCGCGACACCGCGGTCTTCAAGCGCGAACGCGGCCATCACAGATCGCAGCCGCTCGCCGGCCAGACGTGGGCGCTGATGTTTTCCAAGCAGTCCACGCGCACGCGGCTCTCGTTCGAGGTCGGCATCCGCGAACTCGGCGGGCAGCCGATGTTCCTGAGCGCGGCGGACATCCAGCTCGGCCGCGGCGAGCCGATCAAGGACACCGCGCGCGTCATGGGCCGCATGGTTCACGGCGCGGTCATCCGCACGTTTGCGCAGCACGATGTCGAGGAGTTTGCGGAATTTTCCAAAATCCCGACGATCAACGCGCTCACCGACGAGGAGCATCCGTGCCAGATTCTCGCGGACATCTTCACGTTCGAGGAAAAGCGCGGCTCCATCAAAGGCAAAACCGTCGCGTTCATCGGCGACGGCGCGTGCAACGTGGCCAGCTCATGGATCTGGGCGGCGGGAAAACTCGGCTTCGCCCTGCGCATCGCCTCGCCGGAACATTTCCAGCCGTCCAAGGAGCTTTTGAAACGCGCGGGCGGGAACATTTCCACGACCGCCGACATCCAGGCTGCCGCGACCGGCGCAGACCTGCTCTACACTGACGTCTGGATTTCAATGGGCAAGGAAGCCGAGGCAAAGGAGCGCATCCAAATTCTCACCGGCTACCAGATCAACGCCGCCCTGGTGAAACTTGCGAAACGCGACGCCCTTGTCATGCACTGCCTGCCCGCCTATCGCGGCAAGGAGATTGACGAAGAAACGCTGGAAGCCCACGCCGGCACAATCTTCGAGGAGGCGGAAAACCGGCTCCATGTGCAGAAGGCGGCCATGAACTGGGCGGTTTCCTGACCGGCTTGGTGCTCGCCAATGCTGGCGCGGAAATCTGCGTTTTCTCCTGTTTTTGCAATGCGATTGATGCAGTTGAATACTTCGCGGCGTGCGCTTGCGCGCGAAAGCCATAACGCAAACAATCGAAAAACGCCCGTCCTGATGCCGTCAAAAAAACATCGGTTCGTTGACCTGCGATGATTTGCGGTGGTAAACCGCGCTGGCTTGAGGCGTGGCATGTTTTTAATCTGAAAAGGAATCTGAAACGGGAAATCAGTGAACTTGCCTCGAAAACCATGGTGATATTGGTCGGTTCCATACCCACCAAACCGCTCCATGCCCATGGTTCCGGCTACGCCGGGTTAGGTGATGCAAATAAAAAGGCGAACGGTTTTCCGTTCGCCTTATGCGCAATTCAAAGTTGAAACTAATAGCGGTAGTGTTCCGCCTTATAAGGTCCTTCAATCGGCACGCCGATGTAGTCGGCCTGCTTCTTGGTCAGCTTCGTGAGCTTTACGCCAATCTTCTCCAGGTGCAGGCGGGCGACTTCCTCGTCCAGCTTCTTGGGCAGGCGATAGACGCCCACCTTGTTCGTATCCCGGTTCTTCCACAAATCCAGTTGCGCCAGGCACTGGTTGGTGAAGCTGTTGCTCATCACGAAGCTCGGATGACCGGTGGCGCAGCCGAGGTTCACCAGCCGGCCTTCGGCGAGCAGGTAAATGCTGTGGCCGTCGGCGAAGGTGTATTTGTCCACCTGCGGCTTGATGTTGAGCTTCTTCACGCCGGG
>CAYVGC010000046.1:0-30020 GCA_964449815.1 uncultured Bifidobacteriaceae bacterium | reverse complement strand
GAATGTTTTCGGGCAGACGGGCGGCAGGCAATTTCTTGGATTCCATTTGCCGCCGCCCGGGTTTAATCTGGAAAAACTCTGCTCTGAATAACCAGCATTGGGCAAGTGCCGGCCAGTCCCGCCGGCCCCACCGACTGGAGCCAGCCGTCCCCCTAATGGTGGTGTTCGAGCATCAGTTTAGAGGTGAGAGCAGCCAACCCTTGCAAGCGGGCCGGCCTATTTGCAGCGCGCAGTGTTAAATTTTTCCGGGCACGCCATCCTTCAGTTTTTTCACCAGCACCTTCGAGTTGCGTCCGCTCTGGTCATATTTCTCGCGGCGCGCGGGCGGCAGGTCGTCCGGCGTGCCTTCGCTGAAGCCGCCTTTGGATTGAAAATAAGTGAACGCCTGCGTCGAGAGCGTAAGAAGCTCGTCCAGGTTCAGCTCCCTCGCCTTGTTTTCGACGAACTGGATCAGCTTTTTGCCGATGCCGTGGTTTTCGTGCGCCGGGTTGACGTAGAGACAGGCCAGCTCGCCTTTCCGGTGATCGGGATAAACATGCAGCGCCACGCACGCGACGGGGTTTTTATCAATTTCAAAAATGAAATAGTCGCCCAGATTTTTCTCGATGGACGCGCGGCTGCGTTTCACCAGCTCCTCGGCCTCGACGGCCTTTTTCGTGAGCAACTGGATCGCGCGGACGTCCTTTTTCAGCGCGCGGCGGATCTGCTGGTATTCGTTCGCGTAAATCAGCGTGCCGACGCCGTCGTTGGAAAACACCTCCGCGAGCAGGCCTTCATCCACCTTGCCGTTGATGACGTGGACGCGCGGGATGCCGGCCTGGCAGGCCATCACCGTGTGCAGCGCCTTGGAAAGCTGTTCCGGCGTGATGTCATTTTTTTGCATCGCCAGCACCGATTCAAAATCCGCCAGCAGCATCTGCCGGATGAGCCGGCCCTGCACCAGGATGCCGTCCTGCGGCGTGATGAACATCAGCTTCACCGCCTTCAACGCCTCGGCCACCGCCAATGCCACGCTGTCGGAATTCACGCGATACGTCTTGCCGTCGCCGTCGAAACCGAGCGGCGGGATGACCGGAATAATTTCCTGCGCGAGCAGCGTCTGGAGCAGCTCCACGTCCACGCGCTCCACCTTGCCGGTGAACAGGTGATCCACGCCCTGGATGATGCCGAGCGGATGCGCGATGATGGCGTTGGGACAGGCGGCGCGCAGGTCGTTGGCCGAAAGCCCTTCGAGAATCTCGTGCGTCAGCCGGTTCGCCGCGTCCATCGCGATCTGCAAGGTCGGCGCGTCTGTGATGCCCGTGCCGTCGGCGTTCGACTCCTTGAGGCCCTGTTTTTCCGCGAGCGCCCGGATTTGCGCCGACGCGCCGTGAACCAGCACCACGCGGATGTTCAGCGACCGCAGCACCGCCACGTCCAGCAGCAGCGTCGCGAAGTTTTCATCCGTGACAATGGCGCCGTCCAGCGCGAGGACGAACGTCTTCTCGCGGAATTGCGGAATGTATTGCAGGATGCCCCGCAGATCGGTTGGTTTCATTTCAGCGGAGAATAACTAGCCGGTTTCGCGCGGGATTCAAACTTTTATTTTGGCCGCAATTTGAACGCGGGTGAATCAGGTTTTGCCCAACGCATTTTCCAACGCTTTCAGGCAGCGTTCGTTTTCCTTCGGCGTGCCGACGGATATGCGGATCCATTCCGGCAGTTGATAGCCGCCCATCGGCCGCGTGATGACGCCGAGCTTTTGCATCGCGTCAAAAACCTTCTGGCCTTTGCCGACGCGCACCAGGATGAAATTGGCGAACGACGGAACGTATTCCAGCTTCAATTGTCGGAACGCCTGCATGAAAAACTCCAGGCCGGTGAAATTGTTCTGCCGCGTGCGGCGGACGTGCTCGTCGTCGTCCAGCGCGGCGAGCGCGGCGGTTTGCGCAAGCAGGTTGGCGTTGAACGGCTGCCGGATTTTTTCCAGCGCGGAAACCAGTTCCGCATTGGCAATGCCGTAGCCGATGCGCAGGCCGGCCAGCCCGTAAATCTTCGAGAACGTCCGCATCAGAATCAGGTTCTTCCGCGCACCGAGGCGGATGAGCGGAACCAAGTCCACCGGCTCGGCCAAAAATTCGAGGTAAGCCTCGTCCATCGCCAGCAGCACATCATCGGGAATTTCATTGACGAACTTGATCAGTTCTTCGCGCGAGGCAAGCGTGCCGGTGGGATTGTTCGGATTCGCCACGAAAACAACCCGCGTGCGCGGCGTGATGGCCTTGAGCATCGCCGGCAGATCATGGCCGTAATTTTTCGCCGGCACGGTGGTGACGCCCGCGCCAAACATTTTTGCGACGATGGGATAGATCGCGAAGCTGTATTGCGACACAACAATGTCCGTGCCAGGCTCAAGCAGCGCGTGGCCGGCGAACTCCAGAATTTCATTCGAGCCGTTGCCGAGGACCAGGTTCGCCGGCTCCACGCCCAGCTTCGCCGCGAGCTTTTGTTTCAAATAAAACGCATTGCCGTCGGGATAAAGGTTCACGCCGGCAATCGCCTTTTGCAGCGCCGCCTGGGCCAGCGGCGACGGGCCGAACGGATTTTCATTCGACGCGACTTTGATGATGGAATCCACCGGCAAGCCAAGCTCGCGCGCGACTTCTTCGATTGGACGGCCGGGCTGATACGTCGGCAGTGTTTTCAAAAACGGACTTAATGGCAGGGACATAAAATCAAATGGATTCAATTGTTTTTTTGATTCACTCGCCCGGCAGATGTTTGTCCGCGCCCGGATATAGTTTCAGGTAATCGGTGGCCTGCACGCCGACAATCGCCGCCACGCCAAGGATGTCATGCGCGGTGGAACCGCGGGAAACGTCGGCGGCCGGGCGGTTGAGACCGAGCAAAACCTGGCCGTAGGAATTGGCGTGGCCGACCAGGCCGACGAGCTTGCTGGCGATGTTGCCGGAATTCAAATCGGGAAAAATCAGCACGTTCGCGCGTCCGGCCACCTTGCTGTCGGACAGTTTGCGGGAGGCAATTTCCGGCACCAGCGCGGCGTCCACCTGCAATTCGCCGTCGAAATCCGCCTCGATGTTCATTTGCGCCGCCTTGTTCCTGGCCTGCGCGGTGGCGGCCTGCATCTTGCCGATGGACGGATGCGCCGCGCTGCTGCCCTTGGTCGAAAACGAGAGCATCGCCACGCGCGATTTCACGCCGAGCATGTGCCGCGCGAGCCGCGCCATGGACACGGCGATGTCCGCAAGCTGGTCCACGTTCGGTTCAGGAATCACCCCGCAGTCGGCCATGAACAGCACGCCGTTCTCGCCGATGCGCGTGTCCTCGACCTCCATGACCATGCAGCTCGAAACCACGTTGATGTCCGGCGCGGCCTTGACGATCTGGAACAGCGGCCGCAGCACGCTGCCGGTGATGTGCGACGCGCCGGAGACCAGGCCGTCCGCCTGGTGCATCGCCAGCATCATCGCGCCGTAATAATTCGGCTGCAGCATCGCCTCGCGCGCCTCGGTCTGGCGCAGGCCTTTTTCGCGGCGGACGCGGTAAAAGCGCTGGGCAAAATTTTCAAAATCCTCGCTCGTGGCGGGATTGATGAGGCGGATGCCATCGAGGGAAATTTTCTGTTCCCCGGCCACCGCCTTGATTTTTTCCGGATCGCCGAGGACGATGGGCGCGCCGAGGCGCAGCGCCTGGAACTGCCGCGCGGCCTGCAAGATGCGCGGCTCCTCGCCTTCGGGAAAAACCACGCGCTTGGGGTGCCGCTGCAATTTTTCGATGACATTGCCGATGAAACGCATGGCGGCAAGTTAGCGGACAAACCGGAAACTGCAAAATCAATTTGGCGCCAGCGGTTCGAGGATCAAAGTTTGCCGGTTGTCGCAAAGGTCGAAATCGGGTATCGTTTGACTGTGACCACGCCTTTCCAGAATAAAATTTCCGCGTTCACGCTGATGGAGCTGCTGGTGGTCATCGCCGTCATCGGAATTCTGGCGGCGCTGTTGCTGACGGCCATCGCGCAAGTCCGGGGCCGGGCGCAACGGATTCAATGCCTCAGCAACGTGCGCCAGCTTGGACTGGCGTTGCAGGAGTTCAGGACGGAGCATCATTATTACCCAGCAAGCACCGATGCGACCGATCCGTCGGAAGAACGGAGTTGGATTGATGCTTTGGGACATGAAATGAACCTCCACCAAAATGATGACTATCTCACCAAAGGCGTGTGGCATTGTCCTGCGGCTCCCCGGCCACGGCACTTTAACAGAGACTGGCTTTATATTGATTACAGTTACAATACAGCGGGTCTAGGTTTTCTTTGGATTTCAACCAACGATTCTCTTGGACTTAGCGAACCTTGGTCCTTTGATTTGCAGAATAAACCTTCCCGACCGTCGCGTTTGAACGGATCCAGAGTTGCCAATCCGAGTGAGATGATTGCGATGGGAGATGATTTTCTTGGAGGACCAAGTGTTATTGCTGACGGACTAATGTTTGGACGTGCCAGCGAAAGCAGGATTCTATGGCAATTAACAATAACATTGGGACATATTGGCGATAAAAAAGAAAGGGGGTGGTGGCGGTGGGCAGGTCTTTGCGCAGGCGGGTCTTGCAGGCGGCCCAGAGATGTTCGATGGGATTGAGGTCGGGGGAGTAGGCCGGTAAAAAGAGCAACTGACAACCAGCGGCTTCCATTCGCGGCAGCGCCAGTTGGGCGATGAAAATCGCCACTTACGACCCCAACCGCACAGACGCCCAATGGGCTTATCTCAAACCAATGCTGCCCAAACCCGCCAAACGTGGACGCCCTCCCAAGGATCGGCGGCACATCCTGGATGCCATCCTGTATCTGGTCAAGTGCGGCTGCCCCTGGCGCTATCTGCCCGCCGACTTTCCCCATTGGAAAACCGTGCATCATATCTTCCGGCAATGGGTTCACCACCATCAATGGACTGGGATCAACGATGCCCTGCGCCTGCTCGTGCGGAAAACCCACGACAAACGCAGCCGGCCCACCGCCGCGATTCTGGACAGTCAAAGTGTCAAGTCCGCCGGCCCCGGTAGTCCCGTTGGGGATGATGCCGGCAAACGGATTAAAGGCCGCAAACGCCAACGGCTGGTGGATGCTTTGGAACTGGTGCTGGGCGTGGCGGTGCCCCCGGCCAACACCACCGAACGCGACGGGGCCTCAATGCTTTTGGGTCGCGTTCTGGGCTGGTTCACTTGGCTGCGCATCCTGTGGGTGGCTGGCGGCTATACCGGCCAGGCCTTCGCCCAATGGGTCAAGGCCCTCCGCCCCAAACTGGCCGTCGAGGTGGTCAAACGTTCGGATGACCTCGCTGGTTTCAAAGTCTTGCCACACCGCTGGGTCGTAGAGCGCACCTTCGGCTGGTTGATGCACCAGCGGCGATTGGCGCGCGATTACGAAACCACCGCGTCCAGCGCCGAGGCTTGGATCTGCCTCGCGATGATCCAGATTCAATTCCTTCGCCTGGCTTGATTTCTCACGATTCATGATTTTTCAGACAGGCTCTAAACAAGATCATCGCCCTACAACAAGGGGCATTTCATAGAATTTGACTTTAACAGGCCTCACCGGCACGGTGTTTTCATCATGGACGACGGTTATCTGATTTTCAATTATCACGTCGTCAAGGATGCGGTCAAAGTGCGTTTGCTCACAGGCACCGGCTTGCTAGATGCGTCGGTGGTGAAGGTGGATGCGGCGAATGATTTAGCTTTGTTAAAAGCAGTTGGAGCGTTCAAGCCTTTACCCGTCGCCGCCAGTCGCACGGTGAAATTGGGCGGGACGGTGGCCATGGTGGGTTTCCCGGACCTCGGGTGGCAGGGTTTCTTGACTGCGAAAAACGCGAACTACACGAAAAACAAAAGGACAGATTCATTTTGTGTCCGCTTTCCCATGTTGGGTGTATTTCGCGGTTAAAATCTTTTCTGGGATGCCTCGACGGCGCTGGCGGCCGCCGTGTTCTTGTTCTTGTTTATTGAACAACCAAGGAACGAAGGAACAAAGATATGCCGGCCTGGTTGCTTGATGGTTAAAATCATGAATCAGATGCAGCGGGAGCGGGCGGCTCTTTTCCGGGTGGCGTTTGTCGCACTGCGACAAACGCCACCTTCAAAGCAATGCCACCACGCGGTGCAATTCGGCGTCGGTGTTGTAAAAATGCGGCGAGAGCCGGAGGTAATTCTGTCCCTTGCGGTCGGTGCGCAGCGAGGCGATGACGCCGGCATCGGCCAGTTTTTTTTGCAGCGGCGCGAGGTCCTGGCCCGGTCGGAAAATGGAGGTGATGCCGCCGGCGTTTTCCGGCTTCGGTTCGGGATTCAAAACGCTGAATCCCCTGGCCTGCAAGGCGGGCACGAGCCAGGCGCGTTTGCGCGAAAGCTCGGCGGCGATGTTGTCCACGCCGATTTCCAGCGCGAGCTCCAGCGCGGCAATCAAGCCGACGAGACCGACGAGGTTGTGCGTGCCGGCTTCAAATTTCGCCGCGCCGCCGCGAAGCTCGATTTTTTCCTGTGCGACAAAATCCGGGTTGCGGACGTTGTGCCAGCCGTAAACCGGCGGATTCAGTTTTTCCTGCAGCTCGCGGCGGACGTAAAAAATTCCCGAGCCGCACGGGCCGAGCAGCCATTTGTGCGCGTCGGCGGCGAGAAAGTCAACGTGTTCCACGGTCGTCGGAAACGCGCCGAGCGTCTGGATGGCGTCGAGGCAGAATAAAATTCCGCGTTCGTGCAAAAATTTTCCGATGGCGGCGTGTTCGAGCCGGTGGCCGCTGATGAAATGGCTCGTCGCCAGCGCGACCAGCCGGGTGTTTTCGTCCACCTGCCCCATCACGTCCACCGCGCGGATGGCGCCGAGGGCGCGCGTGTTGAGCAGGCGCACCTGCACGCCTCTGGCGGCGAGCGCCATCCACGGATAAACATTGGACGGATAGTCGTCGTGGTAAATGAGGAGGTTGTCGCCCTTGCGAAACTTCAATCCGGCGGCGACGAAACTCAATCCGAGCGAAGTCGGGCCGACGAGGGAAACCTCGTCGGGCTGGCAGTTCAACAATTTCGCGCCGGCCTGGCGCGCGTCGGCAATCCGGTGCATGACGAATTCCTCCTGGTCGCCGAGCATGCCGCCGTCGGCGCAATCGCTGATGGCCTGCGCGACGCGGCGCGGCAGCGCGCAGACGCCGGCGTGGCCGAGAAAGATTTTTTCGCGCGTGACGGGGAATTCGTGATGGCGAAGCTCCTCGTTTGTCAAAATTTCGGCCAGGGTCATAAGGGGTTTTACATGCCGCCAAGCGCCGCGCCGAAGTAATTCATCCAGAAGCGGATGATGCTGATGGCGACGAGCAGCACCACCATCCCGTAAACGATTCCATTCAGAATCCGGGTGAAGAGTCGCAGTGTGTGAAAGCCTTCCTCTTCGTAATAGCTGTGCAGCCGCGCCAGGGTCTCGTCGAGCTTGCCGCTGATTTCGGCGGTGTGGTAAAGGTTGCGGAACATCTCCGGGAAATAGCTGATCTGCGCGACCATGTCGGCGGGTGTGAGGCCGGTTTCGAGCTGCGGCGTCCAGGCGAGAACTGCGCGTTTCAAACGCGGCGAACCGCAGGCGGCGCTGGCGAGTTCCCAGCTTTTGATGACGGACACGCCGGCATTCGTCAAGGCGCCGAGCGCCGAGGCGAGCCGGGCGAGCGCCAGGCATTTGACGGCGGTGCGCAACAGCGGAATCATCTGGACAACGGACTCGACGCCGGCCCGCCACTTTTCGCCGCGGTTTCCCTGGCACGCAAAAATCAAAAAGAACACGCCGCCGTAAAGCGAGCCGAACACGACAATTTTTTCAATGATGAACAGAACGCACTGGGCAAATTGGTTGTTGATGATTCCCTGGGCGAACCCGATGAGGTAGCTTAGTGGAAAGACGATCAGAAAAACATTCAGCGTCATCACGGTGATGATCAGCCCGGAAATGGTGTCGCGGATGATTTTTGCGCGGGATTCATAGTAGCGGGCGAGCAGCTTGAAACTGGTGTCGAGGCGGCCGGTTTCCTCGCCGACGGACAGCAGCGCGACATCAAATTCCGGCATCCAGCCATGAACCCTCGCCATGCTGTCGCTGAAAGTGCGCCCTGCCTGCAGATCGCCGATGAGCGCGAGGATGGTTTTTCTGGAACCGCGAAGCGAATTATTCCGGCTGGCCATCTCCAGGGCCTGCACCAAGGGAACCCCGGCGGCAATCACCGAACCAAGCTGGTTGTATAACTGGGCGCGACGGTTGAGTTGTCCGGGCGTGACCATGAGGACGTGCGCCCCGCCGGCTCAGGCCGTGGCGCGGTCGAGGCTGGCCTTCAGGTCGCGTTTGCTTTTGGCGCCAACCATCTGCTCGGCGACCTGGCCGTTTTTGATGACGAGCAGTGTCGGGATGGCGCGCACGCCGAACTGCGCGGCGAGCCCTTGAAATTCATCAATGTTGACCTTGCCGATTTTGACCTTGCCTTGATATTCGGTGGCAAGCTCGTCAAGCACGGGGGCGATCATCTTGCAAGGTCCGCACCATTCGGCCCAGAAATCCACCAGCACGGGCGTGGCGGATTTCAGCGCTTCGGCTTCAAAATTGTCCTGCGTGAGCGTGACGATCAAGGGGGAGGCCATAATTTAGCTGGAAAAATTTTCGACCGTGCTTTTCAGGATCCAGAAAACATAGCCGACGGCGCCGACCGCCACGAGGCTGGCCACGGCGGCGGTTAAAATCAAAACCTTGTCGAGCGTCCTGATGGCGGGCGCGGCAGAAGCGGCGGCGGAACGCTGCATCGTTGCCGGGCGCTGCTGGGCGGTTGCGGGCGACTGGCCTCTGGCGGGGGCGGCGGCGGGGGCGGCGGCCGTTCTCAAGGCGTGCGCGGGGGCACCGGGCGCGCTCACCGGACTCGGCGCACCGGTCGGGCCGCCGGGCGGCAGCGTCGGCAGTTTGATGGTCGGCGCAGAGGTCGGCTTCGGCGGCAAATTGATGCGGACGGTTTCCTTTTTGGGCTGCACTTTGCCGGTTTCTTTTTTCGGCGGCTGCACAGCGCCGGACGAAACCGGCGGCGGATTGGGCGGAGGAATGTCGGCCATAGGTCTTTTGAAGATAAACGGCGCGGCGCGGCTGTCAAATTTAATTCTAAGGCCGGCGCGCAATTAAAAGACCGGACCAGCGCTGGCCGGCCCGGTCGGGGGCGATTTTATAATGATTGATTCAATAGTGGTCGCGGCGTTCACCGCCGGCAAAACGGTCGCCACGCGGGGGACGTTCTTCGCGCGGGCGGGCGATGTTGACGGTGATCTTGCGGCCCTGAAAATCCTTGTCGTGGAACTGCTCGATGGCCTTCTGCGCCTCTTCGGCGGTGGCATATTCCACGAACGCGAAGCCGCGGGACTTGCCGGTCATTTTGTCCAGCATGAGGTTGACGGAGCTGACTGTGCCGGCCTGGGCGAAGTAATCCTGCAGGTCGTTTTCACCCGTCTGGAAGGACAGGTTGCCGACGAATAATCTGGCTTGGCTCATAGTTGTGGGGACGCTCAAAAAACCGAGTGGGAGGATTGCATCGGCAGGATCACTGAAGGTCGTTTCAAATTTCGTTTCACAGACCGTTCTGTCGGACTGACACCAGCACTGTTCATTTTTTGAACGAGACGCGACTTTTTTAGCAAAAGTTCAAATCAAGTCAATCAGGTTTTTTCCTCGATCAATTCGCGCCGGGCGCCACCGAGGAGTTGTTCGACAAAACTCGTGGAATAAACGCCGCGCCGGAAATTCGGATCCTGCATGATGGCCTGCTGGAAGGAGATGGTCGTCTTCACGCCGGTGATGAGATATTCATTCAAGGCGCGGTTCATCCGGTCAATGGCCTCGCGCCGGTCCTTGCCGGTGACAATCAGCTTGGCGATCATCGAATCGTAGGTCGGCGGAATCGTGTAGCCGGCATAAGCGTGGGTTTCCATGCGCACGCCGCGGCCGCCCGGCTGGTAATACATCTCAATGCAACCGGGGCTGGGACGGAAATCATCGAAGGGGTCTTCGGCGTTGATGCGGCATTCAATGGCGTGGCCTTTGAAGGTGATGTCGCCCTGCGAATAGCGCAGCGGCTCGCCCATGGCGATTTCAATTTGCGCCCGCACCAGATCAACGCCGGTGACTTCTTCCGTCACCGGATGCTCAACCTGGATGCGCTTGTTGACTTCGAGGAAATAATAATTGCCGTTGTCGTCCACGATGAATTCCACCGTGCCGGCGTTCGTGTAGCGCGCCGCCTCGGCGACACGCACCGCCGCCTTGCCGATCTTGTCGCGCAATTTGCGATATTTGTTTTCCAGCAACGGCGACGGCGATTCCTCGATCAGCTTCTGATTGCGGCGCTGCACCGAGCAGTCGCGCTCGCCAAGGTGGATGATTTTGCCTTTGCTGTCGCCGAGGATCTGGATTTCAATGTGGTGCGGATTCTCAATGTATTTCTCGATATAGACACCCGAATTGCCGAACGCCTTTTCCGCCTCGGTGCGCGCCGTGTAATAGCCTTTGACCAGCGAAATATCATTGTGGGCGATGCGCATTCCCCGTCCGCCGCCGCCGGCAATGGCCTTGATTATCACCGGATAGCCGATTTTCTTGGCAATGACCAGCGCGTCCTTTTCATTTTCCACCGTGCCTTCAGAACCGGGCGGTGTTTCCACGCCGGCCTTTTTTGCCAGTGCCCGGCTGACCGCCTTGTCGGACAGCGCGTTCATGGCCTGCGGACTTGGTCCGATGAATTTGATGTTGCAGCTTTCGCAAACTTCCGCGAAATGCGCGTTTTCGGAAAGAAAACCGTAGCCCGGATGAATCGCATCCACATCCGCAACCTCCGCCGCGCTGACGATGCGGTCAATGCGCAAATAACTTTCGGACGAAGCCGCTTTACCGATGCAGATCGCCTCGTCCGCCATCTGGACGTGCATCGAATTCGCGTCTATTTCAGAATACACGGCGACCGTGCGGATGTTTAATTCCTTGCAGGCACGGATGACGCGGACGGCAATTTCTCCGCGGTTGGCGACCAAAACTTTTTCAAACATGGGCTTGTGAAATGCGGGTTAAGCCCCAATTCAAGAAGGACGAACCTTGAACAACGGCTGGCCAAATTCAACCGGCTTGCCGTTTTCCACCAATGTCTGAGTAATGACACCTTTGACTTCGGACTTGATCTCGTTCATGACTTTCATCGCTTCGATGATGCACACAACGGTATCGGGACTGACTTCCGTGCCAACTTCCACATAGGCGGCGGCTTCCGGTGAAGGCGAATGGTAGAGCGTTCCAATCATTGGCGATTTTATAACGATTTCGCCCGTGTTTGCGGCTGGCGCAGCAACCGGTGCCGGCGCGGATGCCGGGATCATCGGAATGGCTGTCGGCACCGGCAACATCGGCACCGCATCCTCATTTTGAACCACTGGCACGGCTCCATTCATGCCACGCTTCAGGCGCAACTTGGAATCTTTCTCTTCCAGTTCAAACTCCGTAATGGAGTTTTTTTTCATCAAATCAATGATGGCTTTGATGTCTTTCAGTTCCACAGGACGTTTTCGTTAAAGTTTTTCTAAAAGTTCTAATTTTATCAAGAAGCAAAGGTCAAACTGAACCTCTGCTTGAAGTGAATCTCAATTCTTGTAGAATTCTATTTTTGCCGCATTGAGACGTCAAGTCTGAAACATGAAAAGATATTGACCGTTTATTTCAGATTATTAAGTTGCTTTTGGTCTTCGTTAACGTAAACCGCTGCTTCCAGCCCTAGGATATACGATTCCGCACCAAAACCACAGATTTGGCCCTGGCAAACCGGAGCAATCAGCGACCGATGCCGGAATTCCTCCCGCGCATGGAGGTTGGAAAGATGAATCTCAATCGTCAGCACGCCCACCGCCGAAATCGCATCGCGCAAGGCGATGCTTGTATGTGTGTAGGCGGCGGCGTTAATGACAATGGCCGTAAATTTGCCTTTTGCCTCCTGAATCCAGTTCACCAGTTCGCCTTCTTGGTTCGACTGGCGGAAATCCACCGCCACCTTCAACTCCGCCGCCCGTTCACGAACTTTGGCCTCGATGTCCGCCAAAGTCAGCCGCCCATAAACTTCCGGCTCCCGCGTGCCAAGCAGGTTCAGATTCGGTCCGTTCAGAAACAGGACTTTCATATGTTGGTCAGCGTAGCAATAATCCGGCTTTGTGTCGAATGGATTTCCCGCAATGGAAAGTGGCTGCGACGCCCTCGTCGCCGTAATCCAGGTTTTCAGGTTCTAAACAGCAAAAACACCCGCTTCGCCTGAAGTTTAGTTCAGGCGTGGCGGGTTTGTTCAGCGGGGGATGGGGGAAGGGTGAACCGAGGCAGCCTCGTTTTTTCCCGAAAACCCGATCAAACTGCCCAGCAGTGTGAAAGCCGTCCACGCCAGCACGGGAACGTAAAGGCTGAATTCGCCGAAACCCTGCACAAACCAGCCGAGCAAACCGGCGAAGATGGCAAAGAAAAAAAATATCCGAAGTCCCAAATTTGGAGCCGTAGCAGCCGACGTCAGGAGGCTCCATGTTTTTATTAGCTTGAGCCTCGTGGAGAATTTGAGAACCGGGTGGTCGTCGCCCTTGGCACCATCCAGACCCACGCTCCGTTTCCGAATGGGGACACCGCCAGGCCAGCCAGCGGCTTGACCGCATTGCCCACGCGCTTTAGGCTGCATCAAATGGCAAACGCCAAAAAAATCAAACGCAAGGCCGCGCTGCTCGGCGTCGGACTGGATTCCGACGGCTGCAAGCGCATCACCACCGGCCCGAACTTTGCGCTCGTCGGCGGCACGCAGGAAACCCACGAGGCGATGACCGAAAAGGCCATCAAAATCAACGAAAAACTCAAGGCGCGCGGCAAACGCCTCGAAACCGTCAGCCACGAGGAGTTCGATGACATCGCCCACGAGGTCGGGCTGAAGAAAATTCCCGCCAAATAAATCCGGTGTGAAAACCGTCCTGCACTGGTTCCGCCGCGACCTGCGCATTTTGGACAATGCCGCCTTGAGTGAAGCGGCGCGGCGCGCGGAGACGGTCATTCCGGTTTTTATTTTTGAAGACGCGTTCCGCACCGGCCCGGAGGTCGGCGCGGCGCGGCTGGCGTTCCGGCTGCAATCCGTCGAGTCGCTCCGCCGGCATCTTGCGGAACTTGGCTGCATGCTCGTCATCCGCTGCGGCAAGTCCGAGGAAATTTTGCCGCAGCTTTGCAAAGAGACCGGTGCGCAGGCCGTCTTCGCCAGCAAATGCTACGAGCCTTCCGCGTGGCGCCGCGACGAGCGCGTCACCGGAATTTTGAACGCGGCGGGTTTTGGATTTGAGCTGTTCAAGGATGCCGTTGTGTGGGAAGAAATGGAAATTCTCACGCAAGCGGGAAAACCTTACACGATCTTCACGCCGTATTCCAAGGCGTGGAAGTCGAAACCGATTCCGCCGCCGAAGGGGAGATTAAAAGCATCAAACCTCCAACCTCGGACGCCGAACATCCCATGTGACACGCTGCCGGCGACGAAGGATGCGATCGGTTTTCCGCTCACCCAGGCAATTCCAACGGCCGGCGAACGCGCAGCGCTGGAGTTGTTGCGCAAGTTCATGGCCGGGCCGGTTTATGAATACGGCGCGAACCGGAATTTTCCCGCGCTGGACGGCACCTCCCGTCTCTCGCCGCATCTGAGCGCGGGAACGATTGGCATCCGCACGATTCTCGCCGAGTTGAAAAAGGCAAAAGAAAAAGTGGAAAGCGGAAAGCGGAAAGCGGAGATGCTGGCAAATTGCGACATCTTCCTGAACGAGTTGATCTGGCGGGAATTTTACTCGCAGGTGCTGCACAATTTTCCGCACGTCACCCAGGGCGCGTTTCGTCCTGAATACGACAAACTGGAATGGTCCGAAAACAAAGAACATTTTTCTGCGTGGTGCGAAGGTAAAACAGGTTATCCCATCGTGGACGCGGCGATGCGTTGCCTGAATGCCACCGGCATGATGCACAACCGGCTGCGCATGATCGTGGCGATGTTTCTGACGAAAGACTTGCTCATCTCCTGGCAGTGGGGCGAACGCCATTTCATGAAGCAGCTCGTGGACGGCGACCTGGCCGCGAACAACGGCGGCTGGCAATGGAGCGCCGGCACGGGCACGGACGCCGCGCCGTATTTCCGCATTTTCAATCCGGTTTCGCAGGGCGAAAAGTTTGATCCGAAAGGCGAGTTCGTGCGCCGCTGGATTCCTGAATTGAAGAATTTTCCCGGCGATTTGATTCATCAGCCTTGGAAAAATCCGCCGCTGCTTGACAAATCAAAATATCCGCCACGCTTCGTTCTGCACGAGCAGCAACGCGAAAAATGCCTCGCCATGTTCAAGGCGGTCAAGTGATGCTGCCGATCAGGCGGCCAACAACGCCTCGGCGTGTTTGCGCGCGGCGTCGCTCTGGCCGCCAAGCATTCGCGCCAGCTCGGTGACTCGGGATTTCTTGTCGAGCAGCGTGATCTCGGAAATCGTCCGGCCATTTTTAATCTGCTTGGTCACGACGTAATGCGCGTCCGCCGGCGCGGCGACCTGCGGCAGATGCGTGATGCACAACACCTGCCGTTTCGCCGCGATCTGCTTCATCTTTTCGCCCACCGCATTGGCCGTCTCGCCGCCGACGTTGGCGTCCACTTCGTCAAATACCAGGACGGGAATTTCGTCCTCCGCCGCGAGCACGGTTTTCAAGGCCAGCATCACGCGAGCCATTTCGCCGGACGACGCGATGGCCCGAAGCGGTCTGGCCGGTTCACCGAGATTCGGCGCGAATTGGAACTCAATCTCGTCGAAGCCACTTTGTTTTACGGCAGCAGCCGACGTAAGAAGGCTCTGAGTTTCATTTGATTTGAGCCTCGTCACCTCGGCTGCCACAGAGATAATCGCCACATCAAACTTGCTTTGCTTGAAACCCAAATCATCCAGTTGCCTGCCCACGGCCCTGGCCAGTTGCGGAATGACCTTCTTGCGCGCGGCGGAAAGTTTTTTGCCGGTGCTCAAGATTTCTGAATCCAGTTTTTCCAGCGCCGCATTAAGCCGCGCCAGCCCGGCGTCGCGGCTTTCGAGCACTTGAAGCTTCTGTTTCGCGTCGTCGCCGAACGCGATGACTTCGGCCAGCGTCGCGCCGTATTTGCGCTTGAGCGAATGGAGCAAGTTCAGCCGCTCCTCCAGTTCCGCCAGCCGCGCCGGGTCAACGTCCACCTTGTCGGCATAGCGCGAAAGCTCCGTCTGTAGCTCGCGTAAAATCTCGCCCGCCTGCGCGTGCAACGCGACAAGGTTCGCCGCCCCGGCATCCACGCGCTGAAGCTCGGCCAGCACGCGGCCGATGACGCCGGACTGCGTGAGCAGGGAATTTTCATTCTCGCTCAAGGCGTTGAGCACGGTCTGGCCCAACTGCAGCAGCTTCGCCGCGTTGCTGGCGCGGTTGAATTCTTCCTCGACGGATTTGTCCTCGTCCGGCTGCAAGCGCGCGGTGGAAATTTCCCGCACCTGAAAGCGGAGCAGGTCCAGTTGCTGCGCGTAAGTTTTTTCATCCACGATGAGCGCCGACTTCTCGTTTTCCAAAACCGCGCGGCGGCGGACAAGCTCGCCAAAAACTTCGCGCTCCTTTTCCAAACCGCCAAAGGCATCGAGAATCAAAAGCTGTTTCGCGGCGTGCAGCAGCGACTGGTGGTCGTGCGGGCCGTGCATGTCCACCAGCCATTCGCCAATGGTGGCCAGCGTCGCCAGCGTGGTCGCCGAGCCGTTGATGAACTGGCGGTTGGTGCCGGCGCCGGTAAAGGTGCGCTTGAGCACGAGCTGGTGATCCTCGCACGGTTCCAGGCCGTTCTCCTCCAGAAAATTTTCCAGCGGCGCGCGGAGCTTTTTCGTGTCGAAAACGGCCTCGACCGAGCAGTTTTCCTCGCCGCTGCGGATGAGCGTGCGGTCGGCGCGTTCGCCCAGAACGAGGTTCAGCGCGCCGAGGATGATGGACTTGCCCGCGCCGGTCTCGCCGGTGATGACGTTGCAGCCCGGCCGGAGTTCCAGCGTGAGGTCGCTCACGAGGGCGAGGTTTTTGATGCGCAACGTCGTCAACATGGTCAAATTTCGAGCCACAGATAAACACAGTTGAACGCAGTTTCAAAAAGGAAAATACATGAACACGAATTTTGATTGCGAAGCAAAATGGTTATGATGAAAGAACAGTGAGGTCATCAATCCCGGGTCTTCCCCCGCCCTTTTGGCTGCCATATTTCATGACTTCCGATCAAGGAGTTGATATGTGTGGTGGAAATCATGTCTGCCACTGTTTTACATTCTCCGGCACGTCGAGTCGGTTTTAAGACAGCCGGACAACTGGCGCATCGCATGCGTCAGTTGCTGGTCGCCGGCGGTTGCGGGCTGCTGTTTCCATTCCTGGCCCGCGCGGAAAACATCGGTTCAGAAACCGCCGCCCTTTCCCTCCAGACGAACGGCGACTGCCGGCTGACGGTCATAGCCGGCGCAGCCAGTTTGAAATACAGACTCTCCCCCATCAATCTCCAATTGCTATCCAGCGCGGGCACGACGAGCTGGCTTGCAGGAAACTATTCCTCCGTCCAAAAGTCGGGCGACACGTTGCATTGCCTGACGGAAATCTCAACGCCCAACGGCAGCGTCTTTCAGTTCAGCGACGATTACCGGCCGGGCGTGGCAAAAACATCGTTTGCATTGACACGGCGCGTCGTTGTGCGCCGAGCCGCCCAGGACGATGCCGGTTTTCTTTCTTGTTTCAGCCTGGCTCCGGGCACGCCTTCGTCCCTGCAAAATGAGGAAGTATTCATCCCGGGCATCTGGTATGCAAAAAACGCGCACGTCCCATCTTGGGCATTGGGCGGCAATCTGTCCGGCAGTAATTTCATTATTCGGGAAGACCGCATGCCGCTGCCGTTGGTGATGCTGCGCCACCCGGCTGACGGGGCCACGGTGACACTCATCCACGCGCATCCGGATGGCGCGACTTGTCTGGCGGACTGCTCCGCCGGCCGCGTGGTGGACAGCCGGATCCAGGCCGCTTCACTGGGGATAGCCGGTCAAAAAAATCCGGCGCTGGTTATCTGTTTTCCCGGCAGTGAAGGCGACCGGAGCTGCTTAACTTCCCGCCGGCGGGCATCAAACAACAAACCCGGATGGTCTGAGCGATTTCATCCGGTGCAAACCGGCGTGAAACATACCTATGAAGTCGTGATGGACGTTTCCGTCGAACCGGACTTTCACACCGCCATGCACCACGCTTGGCGCGCGGCTTATGCCCTGGCCAATCCTCAAATCGTGCCCGCCGACATTCCGGCAACCTACGAAGCAACCATCAGCCTGCTCAGCGACTGGTCCAGAACCATGCGCGGGGCCGCCGGGCTGCCGTTCCGGCTGTCGCTGCCCGGCGGCCAGTTGGAAGACCAGGAAAAAATCAGCTACCAGATGGGTTTCGTCGGCCAGCAATTGCCCCTCGCCTACCATCTTCTCCGCTATGGTTTGATGCACTCAAACGAGCTGATTTTGCAGAAGGGCGAAGCCATGGTGAATTTCTGGGCCGACAATTCCCTCACTCCGCAAGGTCTGCCCAAGACTTGGTTCGACACCTGGCCCGAACCGCACTGGCGCGACTACAATACTTTTCTCCGGGTCGCCGGCGACGGCATGCTGGGGGCCGCCATGGCGTATGACGTCATGAAGGCCTACGGTCGGCCGCAACCGCAATGGCTCCGCTTTTGCACCGGCTTCGGCAACTGGCTCGTCGCCCACCAGGCGGCGGACGGAAGCTGGGGCCGGGAATTTCGTTTCGACGGCACGGTCGCAAACGCCAGCAAATTCAACTCCTCGAACCCGATTCATTTTCTGATTCTGCTCCACCAGCTCACCCAGGATCAACGCTACCTCGCCGCCGCCGTGCGCGCCGGCGACTGGTGCTGGAAAAACATCCACCGGCCATTCTGCTACGTCGGCGGCACCGCCGATAATCCCAACGTCACGGACAAGGAAGCCGGCTTTCTGGCGCTGGACGCCTTTCTGGCGCTGCATGACGCCACCGGCGACCAGCACTGGCTCGACGCGGCCATCCAGGCTGCCGACTTCACGGAAACCTGGGCTTACTGCTGGAATATTCCCATCCCCGCCGATGATCCGCGCGTCATCTATCCCGTCGGGGCGACCACCACGGGCTTCAGCCTGATCGCCGCCGGCCATTCCGGATCGGATTTATTTCTGGCCGGAGCGCCCTTCCTGTTTTACCGCCTCTATGTGCAAACGGGCGACGCCCATTATGCGGATGTCGCCCGGCTGTTCCTTTATAACACCCGGCAAAGCATGGATCTCAACGGCTCCCGCGGCTATGGCCACACCGGCCTGTGCACCGAAGCCTTGTCGCTCGCCCCACCGCGTGGCCACGGCGTGAACACCTGGCTGCCCTGGATCAGCTACAACATGATCGAGCCGCTCGTCAATCTCCAGAATGCGTATCAGATGATGGACACGCCAACCGTCACCGGCAGCCGCCTCGACGAACTGCGCGCCCAGGACAATCGGTTCTCCAAAAACTGCGGCCTGCTCAGCCTCCATGCCACCGCCGCTCCGTCAAACGACAAGTGACCGCAAGCACAAATTAAATCGCGGGCCGGACGGCGGCACCCACAAACAATTGTACGCCATCCCGTCGGTCTGCTTGCACGAGACTTCCGGCGACAGGGAAATTGACCATGGCTTTTTTGGTTGCTGCGGTCTGCAATGGACGGGGAGCGGATCGCGCAAAAGGTGCGACGTGGGCGCAGGTGAAAGGTGATTTTTTCTTCACCGGCTTCGCACGATGAACAAATCATTTTCATTCGCCGAATTTCGCGGTTCTGTTAATTTCAAGACGCATGGCGTTTGAATTTACATTTCTCGGCAGCGGCACCTCGCAGGGCGTCCCGCTCATCGGCGTGGAATACCCGCCGGAATATCTGGCCAATCCGAAGAACTGGCGCACGCGCCCGGCGATTTATGTCGTCACGGAAAAAGTGAGGCTGGTGGTGGACACGCCGCCTGATTTCCGCACGCAATGCCTGCGGGAAAAGATCAATCGGCTCGACGCCGTGCTGGTGACGCACGCGCACGCGGATCATATTCTGGGAATGGACGACTGCCGGCGGTTCTGCGATCTGCGCGGCGGCACCGCGCTGCCGATTTACGCGAGCGAGGCGACCATGGGGCATCTGCGGCGCGTGTTCATCTACGCTTTTCACCAAGGCCCGTGGCCCAGGGGTTATTTTATTCCCGAACAACACGTCATCACCGGCCCGTTTGAAATCGGCGATTTGAAAATCACGCCGCTTGATTTGCCGCACGGGCGGATGACCACGACGGGATATTTGTTCGAGCAGGACGGCAAAAAACGGCTCGCCTACTTGAGCGACTGCAAGGAAGTTCCCGACGCGGCGGTGGAAAAAGTCCGCGGCGTGGAGATTGCCGTGCTGGACGCGCTGCGGCCAAAGCCGCATCCCACGCACATGTGCCTCGACGAGGCGCTGACAGCGGCGCGGCGCATCGGCGCGGCGCGGACTTTTTTCACGCATCTGACGCATGATTACGACCACGACAAGTCGCAGGCGGAACTGCCGCCGGGCGTGACGCTCGCGTGGGATGGATTGAAAGTGACGGGCGAACCGTGATGCGCAACCAAAATTTGTGAAGCGATTTCTGCCGACAAGACAAAGATGACCGGCATTTGGTAAAATTTATTCCCATGAAAATCAATCAACTCCTCTGGCTGGTGCTGGCGACGGCGTGGCTGCCGTTTTCGCAAGCAAATGCGGATGACGAAACCTTCACCCCGGCAAACCCGCCGGAAATGAGGCCCATCGCGAAGCACAACACGCCGGCCTGGCGCGCGGCGGAGCTGTTTCAGCGCGGCGCGAATCTCGGCGATTATTTGGAGGCGAACCGGCATTGGCGGCAGATCGCGGTGTCGGCGGAAGAATTCGCGCAGATGAAAAAAGAGGGCTTCGATCATGTGCGCGTGCCGATTGGCTGGCATCAATACGCCGGGCCGGAACCGGCGTTCGCGCTGGAGCCGGAAATTTTTTCGCTCGCGGATTTCGTGGTGACCAACGCGCTGAAAAACAAACTGGCGGTGATGATCAACCTTCATCACTTCAACGCGCTGGACCAAAATCCGACGAACGCGACGGCGGAATTCCTCGCCATCTGGCGGCAAATCGCCGAACACTACAAAGACTTTCCCAAGCAGCTTGCTTTTGAACTGGACAACGAGCCGCACGAAAACGCGACGACGGCGCTGATGAATCCGATTTACGCGCAGACCATCGCGGAGATCCGCCGGACCAATCCGAGGCGGACGATTGTCGTGGAACCGGGCGGCTGGGGCGGCATCGGCGAACTGAAAAATCTCATCCTGCCGCCGGATGACAATGTCATCGTCTCGGTGCATTGCTACGAGCCGTTTTTCTTCACGCACCAGGGCGCGACCTGGACGGGCGGGAGCACGCCGGTGGTTGGTTTCATTTTTCCCGGCCCGCCCGCGCAGCCGCTGGTGCCGGATTCCAAATTGCAGTTGAAAGATTATATGCGGGACTGGATTGAAAAATACAACACGCTGCCGACGGACAAAAATCCGAGCAGCCCGCTGGCGTTCACCGGCAGACTGAAATTCATCCGCGCGTGGTCGGATTATTACGGCCGGCCGGTTCATCTCGGCGAATTCGGCGCCTACACCAAGGCCGATGAGCAGTCGCGCGCGAATTTTTATTCCGCCTTCCGCCGCGCGGCGGAAAACGAAAAAATTGGCTGGTGCATCTGGGATTGGAGCGCGGGTTTCCGTTACTGGGACAAGAAGAACAACGCGCCGATGCCGGGAATGCACGACGCGCTTTTCGGAAAAACAGAATGAACCCGGCGTGTTTCTGACGGTCAAAAGACAACCATGAATTATGTGCGATTGTTTTTTTTGCTGCTGCTCGCGCCCGCCTTGGCGCGCGCCGGCGGCGATGAAGTCGTCGTGGTTTACAATTCGCGGGTGCCGGCGTCCAAAGCGGTGGCCGAACATTATGCGGCGGCGCGGCAGGTGCCGGCGAAGCAGATTTTTGGATTCGCGCTGACGACCAATGAAATCATCACCCGCGCGGACTTCACGGATTTTTTGCAAAAGCCGCTCGCGGAGAAACTGGCGGCGGCGGGACTCTGGAAGTTCGGCAAGGCCGAGATCCCCGCGAACGGCAGCCAGCCGGCACATTCCGAAAACCGCGTCGTGGCCGCCAAAATCCGCTACGCCGTGCTGTGTTATGGCGTGCCGCTGAAGATAGCGCCGGATGCCGCCGGGGATGCGCCCGGGGAAAAAGCCGCGATCCATGAACTCAAGCGCGACGAGGCGGCGGTGGATTCGGAGCTGGCCTGGCTGCCGCTGATCAAAATGAACGTGCCGCTGGCCGGCCCGTTGCACAACCTGTTTTACACTTGCACCAATCGGGCGCTGCTCACCCCGCTCAATGGCATCCTGCTGGTCTCGCGGCTGGACGGTCCGACGCCGGAAATCGCGAACGGCCTCGTGGACAAGGCGCTGGCCGCCGAGAACAACGGCCTTTGGGGGCGCGCGTATATTGACACGCGCAATTTGCAAACCAACGACACTTATTATCCCGGCGACCAGTGGCTGCTGGCCAGCGCGGAGATCTGCCGCCAGCAGGGCTTCGATGTCGAGGTGGACACCAACGCCGAAACGCTGCCTGAATCTTTTCCTTTGAGCCACGTCGCGATTTACGCCGGCTGGTATGATGGTGACGTGAGCGGACCGTTCAAGCTGCCGGCCGTCGAGTTCATGCCCGGGGCGTTCGCGTATCATCTGCATTCCTTCAGCGCCGACACGCTGCGCAGCGCCAGCAATCACTGGTGCGGCCCGCTGCTGGCCAAGGGCGCGACCTGCACGATGGGCTGTGTGTATGAGCCGTTCCTGCAATTCACGCCCAACGTCGCCTTTTTTCTGCAGTCCTGGTTCAACGGCTACACGTTTGGCGAAGCGGCTTGGGCGTCGCAACTGGCGTTGTCCTGGCAGACCACGGTCATCGGCGATCCATTGTATCAGCCGTTCAAAAAGCCGCCGGCGGAACTCCACGCGCAGCTGGCGCGCACGAAAAATCCGCTTCTCGAATGGTCCTTTGAACGGCTGGTAAATCTTGACCTCCTTCACGGTGTGCGCGAACCGCAACTGGAAAAATTTCTCGAAGACCTGCCCGCCACGGCCCAGAGCGCCGTGCTCACCGAAAAACTCGCGGGCCTGGATGACTCGCTCGGCAAGCCCAGCTCGGCCATCGAAGCATGGCAGGACGTCTTGAAATTAAATCCTTCACCACAGCAGCGCATCCGCATCCGCCTTACGCTCTCGGAAAAACTGCTGGAACAAGGACGCGAAGCCGACGCGGCGGAAAACTGGCGGCAGCTCATCGCCGAGGCGCCGGATTATCCGGGCAAACCCGCCGTCGAAGAAGAACTCAGGTCACTGGAACAAAAAATTGCCGCTGAAAAAAAGTGAATGTATGGCCGCCTTTTTTGACACGCACGCCCACCTCGACGATTCCAAATACGAAAAGGATTTTCCGGAAGTCGTGGCCCGCGCCCAGGCCGCCGGCATCACCAAAATAATTTCCGTCGGCACCAGCCTGGAAAGCAGCGCACGCGCCGTCCGGCTTGCCGGAAAATTCCCCACGATTTACGCCGCCGTCGGCTGGCATCCCAGCGAGGCCCTGGAAGCGCCGGCCGATCTGCGCCCGGCCCTGCGCGAACTCGCACGGCAGCCCAAGGTGGTGGCCATCGGCGAAACCGGATTGGATTATTATCGTCTGCCAAGTTCACAAAAAGGCAGCGCGGAGGACGACAGCCATTACAAAACGCGGCAGGCGGAAATTTTCCGCCAACAGCTTGAAGTCGCGGCGGAATTCGGCTTGAACGTCATCATCCACCAGCGCGCCGCGTTCGACGACACGCTGGCGCAGTTCAGGCCGTTCGCGGGAAAAGTGCGCGGCGTGTTTCATTGTTTCGGCGAATCCGTGGAGCGGTTGCAAAGCGTTTTGGAAATTGGCTCGCTGGTCAGCTACACCGGCATTGTCACGTTCAAAAACGGCCAGAACATCCGTGACGCCGTGGCCGCGACGCCGCTGGACAAATTCATGCTCGAAACCGACTGCCCGTATCTCGCGCCCGTGCCCTATCGCGGCCAGCGCGGCGAACCGGCGTTCGTGAAGGAAATTTCCGAGACCGTTGCGAGGGTCAAAATGTGTTCGCTTGATGAACTGAGCACCGCGACCTGCCGGACCGCAAGCTGCTTCTTCCCCAAACTGGCCTGACGCCTCAAAAACATCCACGCTGTCCGCTTTTACAGCACGCCTTTTCCCTGCCAGTCCCCAACCTGGGCGGCAAGGTTTTCCAGTTTGAAAAGAATTGGCCGCCAAAATTTTCCAAACCTGCTTTCAAGGCGGTTTTCAAAGGTGCCGGCCGGATAAAGTTTCCGGCCGCAGTTTTTAATTGTGACGGGGGCGCGGTGCGAACTGGATGTTTTCCGGCGATGGATTCTGGCATCAGAATTGCTTGATGAGAAATGCGAGCAAAAACATTTCCACCAGATGCCTGCTCAATTTGAGATTAACAATTCAACCAAATGAAAAAAACACTCTTGCTTTTGACTGCGGCACTGCCCGTCCTGCTGTCCTCGTGCGCCACCTCCAGGCCGCCGCAGGCGTTTCACAACTCGGACAACTCGGCGCTGATTGTCCAATCGCTTGACAACCGTTCCTGCCAGATCATCGCACCGACGGCCACGGTCAAAGAAGAGAATGCGTTTGTGCTTAATCAAGCCAGGTCTTTTCCCCAGCACCAGACGGCGGTCATCATCCTGGAAAATTATTCTGAACCGCAACTGGGCACGCAGTTCCGCGACCGCAGCGTGGCCTGGTTTGTCGGGCTGCGCGGACTCGGCTACCAGCACATCATTTTCGTGCAGGGCAAAGGTGTAACCGATCCCAACGGCCTGCCCACCCTCGCCGAATACGATTGAAATCCCTTGGTTGAAACTGGTTTAGGCTGGGGCGGCCCGCCGATGCGCCACGGAAAGGCATCTCGGCAGGCGGTTTTATTTGCGGTTGCCGCCGGGCGATTTCGTCTTATATTCCGCCAGCAAACGTATGACCCGGCAACAAGTTCTCGACCTCTATTTTCTCGACGCGCGGCACAAGCTGGTTGAAATCGCCGCCTTTCTCGACCGCGCCGAACGCGCCGAGGGCCAGGCTGATTTCCGCCTGAATAGTTTCCGCGCCGCGCTCACCAGCCTGAACGGCAAAAAGAAAAACCGGGCGAAAGCCGTTTTGCTTGCGTTCAGCGACCCGACGACAAAGCCGATTGCGGCGGCGACCACCAAATCCGCCTGCGGAGCGTGGCGGGGGCAAGTTGAGAGAGCTTGAGTTGAGAGTTGAGAGAAAAACGCAAAGACCAAGACCACTATGTTTAACTTTGAAAAACTGGAGGTGTGGAAGAAGGCGATTGATTTTGCCGATTTCGTCTATACCACCACCCACACCTTTCCCGACAACGAGAGATTTGGCCTGACCAGCCGGATGCGCCGCGCGACCGTGTCCATCTCGCCAAATATCGCCGAAGGCGCGTCGCGGCATTCCAAAGATGATTATGCCCGCTTTCTGGAAATTGCCACCGGCTCGGTCTTTGAAATTGTTTCTCAATCATTCATGGCCCAAAGCCAGGGCTGCTTGTCCGAAGAAAATCGCCAGCGGCTTTATGCCGCCGCCAAAGAACAAAGCCGCAGGTTCAGTGGACTCCGCCGTTCGCTCGGCGTCGCGTAACCACTCTCAACTCTCAACTGAAATCTCTCAACTTTTCCATGCGCTACATCGAACCTCACGCCCACATGGTCAGCCGCACGACGGATGATTACGAACGCATGGCGCTCGCCGGTTGCGAGGCCGTTTGTGAACCGGCGTTCTGGGCGGGCTTCGACCGCAGTTCGGCGGCGGGCTTTCACGATTATTTTTGCCAGCTCACCGAGCATGAACCGAAACGCGCCGAGAAGTTCGGTCTGAAACATTTCTGCTGGCTCGGCATCAATTCCAAGGAAGCCGAGGACGTAAAGCTCGCCGGGGAAGTCATCGCCCTCATCCCGAAATTTCTGAACCGCCCAAACATCCTTGGCATCGGCGAGATCGGGCTGAACAAAAATTCGCGGAACGAATTGCGCGTGCTGGAAATGCAGGTTGAGCTGGCAGCGCAGCACAAGCAATTGATTTTGGTTCACACGCCGCATCTCGAAGACAAACTGAAAGGCACGCGGCTGATTCTCGACGTGTTGAAAAATGACAGACGCATCCGGCCGGAGCGCGTCATCATTGACCACGTCGAGGAACACACGGTGGCAATGGTTTTGGACAGCGGCATGTGGGCGGGCATGACGCTTTATCCCGAAACGAAATGCACGCCGACGCGGGCGATTGATATTTTGGAAATTTGCGGCAGCGAACGCCTCTGGCTGAACAGCGCGTGCGACTGGGGCGTGAGCGATCCGCTCGCCGTGCCCAAGACGGCGCTGGAAATGAAAAAACGCGGCCACCACGCCAGCGCCATCGAAAAAGTCATTTTCGAGAACCCAAAAAGGTTTTTACGCCAGTCGCCCAACTTCAAGCTGCCGCGCTGACGCTCACGCCAGTTGCCACGGCGCGCGGTATTCGCGGGTGAGCCAGCTGGCGCCGCCGGTGCCATCCAGAAACTGTTCCGTCTTCGGATCCCACTTGCAGCCTTTGCGGTTGAAATAAACCTGGTTCACGAGGTTGCATATCGTCGCCGTGCGCTGGCCGATTTCCACGTCGCAAATCGGCAGCTTGCGGGTTTGCATGCACTTCAACCAGTCGGAAACCTGGTCGTTGCTGTGATACAGCCGCACGGCGTTCTCCGGCAACAGCTCCTTCAACAGCGCCGCATAGCTGTCCATCGTCTCCGCCTTGAGCTGACCACCCAGCCAGAGCTGGAACTTGCCGCGGTTGACATACAGCTTGCCCTTGTCGCCGTAAAACGTGATGCCGTTGCCGTCCAAGTGCGTGACCACCGTGCCGTTGTCGTAGCGCCAGTGGACGCCGAAGTTTGCGTCGGGCTTTTCCGGCAGGAAAAATTCCACCGGCCCGCCATCATCGTAGCCCAACGCCCATTGCACAATGTCGAAGTGATGCGCGCCCCAGTCACCGATGCCACCGCTGCCGTATTCGCGGTAACGCCGCCAGTCGGGAAAATGGTCGCACCTGCCGCGCGGACTCAACACGGAATTGTATGGCCGCAACGGCGCCGGTCCCAGCCACATGTCCCAGTTCAATCCCGGCTCGTCGGGTTCACCGGGCAGATCGCACGGGATGGGCGGGCCGCTGACGCACGCTTCCACTCGCGCCACCTTGCCGAGCACGCCGTTGCGCACCAGCTCACAGGCCGCGCGGAATTCGCCCGAAGAACGCTGCATGGAACCGGTCTGGAAAATCCGCTGGTTCGCGCGCACGGCGTTCACCATCGCGCGGCCTTCGAGCACGGTGTGCGCCATCGGCTTCTCGCAGTAAATATCCTTGCCCGCGTTGGCGGCGGCGATGGCGGCCAGCGCGTGCCAGTGATCCGGCGTGGCGATGACCACGGCGTCAATGTCCTTGCGCGCCAGCATTTCCCGATAATCCCCGTAAGTGTCGCAGCCCTTGTAATCGCCGGTCTTGGTGTCCTTCGCGTAGCGTTCTTCAACCGACTGCTTGGCCAGGTTGCGGCGCGTGGTGTCCACGTCGCACACCGCCAGCACGCGAAATTCATTTCGCCCCAGGCAATTGCCAAGCAGGCCGGAACCCTGCGCGCCAAGGCCGATGAAGCCCAGCGTGACTTGTCTGCCCGGCGCCGTGTCTGCCGCAAACAAACTGGAACGCAATATCAGCGGCGCGGTGCCGGCGACGAGGGTGGTCTTGAGAAAATTACGACGCGTGAATGAACGGGATGAATTCATAATGATATGGTGTGTTGCTGATGATTTCAAAAACAGACTGGAAAGTCCATGCGCCGGTTACAAAAATTCTTCGCCGATGCAGCGGCGGTTGGTGGCCGCCGAAGTGACGCTCACCGAACGCCGCCCACCAGCACCACAAACTCCCCTTTCAAGCTGCGCTGCTGCGCGAGTTCCAGCAGCGCCGCCGGTTTGCCGCGCAAAAACTCCTCGAACTTCTTCGTCAGCTCGCGCGCCAGCACCACGTCGCGTTCGGGAAACACCTCGTTCAATTCGCCCAGCAGCTTTTCGATGCGATACGGCGATTCGTAGAAGACCAATGTGCCTTCAACCGCTTTCAACGATTCCAATTTGTTGCGCCGCTGGCCGGATTTGTGCGGGAGAAAACCGGCGAAATGAAATTCCTCCGTCGGCAGCCCGCTCGCCGTGAGCGCGGCGACCAGCGCGCACGGACCGGCCACCGCTTCCACGCGGCAGCCGGCGGCGATGGCGGCTTTCACCACCCGTTCGCCGGGATCGCTGATGCCGGGACTGCCGGCGTCCGTGACCAGCGCGACCTTTTCGCCCCGCCGGAGCCGCTCGATGATTTCCTCGCTGCGCTTGGCCTCGTTGAACTGAAAATAGCTCAGGAGCGGCTTGCTGATGCCGAAATGTTTCAGCAACTGCCCGGAATGCCGCGTGTCCTCGGCGGCCACCACGTCGCATTCGCGCAGCACGCGCAGCGCGCGCAGCGTGATGTCCTCTAGGTTGCCAATCGGCGTGGCGACGAGGTAAAGCGTGCTGGCGGTCAGCGGCGGCAGGGCGGTGTCCATATCACTTGACTTAACCAGAAATCCGGCGTGAAATAAACCAGATTCCTTGACATGAACCAGCCCGGCAACGCTTCCGGCGCGATTGGACTGCCCGCCATCCGCAGGGCAAGCCACGGCAAGGACAGGCTGAAAATCCAGCCGTCCATTATTATCTATTAGGCCATAAATGGAGAATTTTATGAAACATTCACGCTTCGATATTCTTGTTGATCTCCTTTTCGCTGCCTTGGGTAAAGCATCCGGCCAACGGTTTGTAACCTTACTCCTGTCCGCCGTGGCCTCTATAAGCTACGGCGCGGACCCTTACGGCGTATCCCCACCGAGCGGCAGGCAATGGGCGATGACGTTCGATGATGAATTCACGCAGGACAATTCGATCAATACGAACAAGTGGAACGGCGGCGCCGGCGGCACCGACTGGTGCAACCTGGACTTTCATGGAAAGACGGGCGGCGGCTGGATGTTCGGCGAAACTAACGACCCCTGTGGACAGCACTACGAGGGCTGCACTCTCAGTCGCACGAATGGTCTGGAGATGCGGTCGCCGGGCGCTCCCAGCGCCGCGCTGCAAACCGGCGGCACAACCGCCCAGAATGCCAAGTTTATCCAGAAGTTTGGTTACTGGGAGGCTCGTTTTAAGGTGCCGCACAACCCCCATGGCGAGGGTGCGGGCCTTCACTCTGATTTCTGGATGCACCCCATCCCGGAGGGTTTGGGAAGCACCATTGAGTGGTTGCCGGAAATTAATGTCGGGGAGAGACCGACTTGGGACGCCAACCTCGACAAGGACAACACCAAGATCTACTTCGGCATCCATGACTACGGTGACCATGGCGTGCGGCATGATGGCGCTTACGGTGGCCTCTATGGGACCTCACCGCTCACTGATCTATCCGCAGATTGGCACACCTACGGGTTATTCTGGAGGGACGATGGTTCGGGACCTTACGGTTCCATGCAGTTCTATCTGGATGGCTCGCCATTGTTGTCGCCATATACCCTGAATGCCAGTTCAACCAACATGGCAAGCGGGATATACATTTTTCTTCTTTTGGATAACGACAACAAGGGGGCCGACTGGAAAAACAATCCATTTTGTGTGCAATATGTCAGGGTCTGGCGGTTGGACCCGATCCGCCGCTCCAGGTAATCGAGAAGCAGATCAAGTGGCGGTTGGCCTAACGAGGGGATAGGCTGCAATCCGAGGTGGCTGCTGGGTAGCTACCATCGCCCGCAAAGGCGGGACTTTTAATCGCCCAGGCAGGTGCCCACAAGCCGCGCGGTTTGCAGCCAGGAGTGGTCCAGGAACCGCCGCTGTCGCGATTCCCGCCGCGAGTCGGCGGTGGCTTAGGCCGCCTTTGCGCACCGCAAAAAAACATGATTATGAAAATCAACTGCCTTGTTTTAGCCGCGATGAGCTGGCTTGTGTTCGCCGGCTGCTCGACCACCCGCGAGACCGCTTATTCCACCGTGCTTGGGGGGATGCCGCGCAGTGTTTTGCGGGCGAATTTTGGAAAGCCATTGCGGATTGAGCCGGGGGCTGCCGGCGGCGAGGACTGGTATTACCGTTTCTCGTCGTGGCAGGCACAACCGACAGGATCATCAGGCACCCGGGATGATTTTGGGCAGCCGACGACGTATGTTTCGGCGGGGTTGGATTTTTCCCAGCAGGTTGTTGAGCTGCCAGTTCACATCTCTTCCGATGGGTTTGTCGTTCCGCCGCTTCCAAAAGGAAAGGTTGTAAAAAATTGACCCTGTGGCCTTGGAGCCGGTCGGAAACCAGAGCGCGGCGGGGTCGCAGACCAGCCGCCGCCTCTGGCCAGCACCTCAACGCGCCGAAAATTCGCGACCGGCTGCGGCTGGTCGAGGACGACCCAGCCGCACCCCGGGATTTTCAGATACGATCTGACACGCAGGACCGGTTGCTGCTTGATGTATAAATTTAGCCAGTTCAGGGTTGAAATCGGCAAAGAACATCAAAATATCGTTAAATCCGTCATCGTCATGCCAAAATAGGTCATATCCATAACCATAGATGGTCCATCCATGGTTCTCGGTGAAGCATCTTTGGTTCTCGGTGGAGCATCTTTGGTTCTCGGTGA
>CAYVGC010000045.1:0-30508 GCA_964449815.1 uncultured Bifidobacteriaceae bacterium | reverse complement strand
GGCATCCACCGCGTGGTGGTTAAAAGGCGAACCGTTGTCGCGCTTGAGGAACAACCGTTTATGATTATGTGGACAAGAAGCCCGTCGTCAACGCGCAGTCCACCGAGGCCGCGCGGGAAAAACAGGAACGCATCAAGGAGAAATTCAAGGAGTGGGTCTGGCAGGATGATTCACGGAGGGAGCCGGTCGTTGAAGCTGGGGAAACGACGGCTCTGCCGGAACTTCCAACCGATGAAGCGCGGAAGCGGGGCGATACCTACATCGCCAAGCTGCCGGAAGGCGAGAAACGCGTCCGCATGGCGACGGTGTTCAAGCTCTACATGGACGGGGGCAACATCGCGGCGGTGATGGCCGGCGCGAACGTGAGCAAGGGCAGCGTTTCGGGCTACCTCAACGAAATCGAATCGGCGATTGGCTGCCGGATTGTGCGCGGCTCCAGCCACGCGAACAAAGGCGATAGCATCAAGGACGGCATGAAGGATGCCGGTCTGTATCGGGAGCGGAAACACGGCTTGCGGCGGGCGAGCGTGCGGGATTTCCACAGTTTCCGCGTGACGTGGGTAACGCTGGCGCTGACGGCCGGTGTGCCATTGGAACTGGTGCAAAAAGTTACCGGCCACAAGACGACGGATATTGTTTTGAAACACTATTTCCAGCCGGGACGGGAGGCTTTCCGGTCGGCGCTCAATGCGGCCATGCCGAAACTGCTGATGAGTGGATCTGAAGTGGAAACGGTGAAACCTGAAACGCTGAAACCCGCAGTGGAAAAGCAGGACAAGGCGATTCTGGCGATTTTGGAACGTAGCACGGCGAAGACGTGGAAGCAGGATCAAGCGCGGGTGCTGAAAATGCTTACAGGGAAAGGTTCAAACTGAATCCGCCGGCTGCCCGGACAAAAAGAAAATCCAACGGAAAAATTTTCGGTTGGATCGGCGTTGTCCGGGGCGTGTGATAATGCGTTTTGAAGACTTTGGACCGAATCAAATCTACTCGGGTGCAGAGAGCGCTTTAATGCGACTGGAAAATGCTGAATACATCTTTGGCGTCCAATTGGCAAACCAATCGCACACGGGCTTCCGATTGGCTTCAATTTTGGGATCTATCTTCTCTTCGAGCAGGATTCTGGCGGAAACTTTATCGAGCATTGGTCGCCATTCCAAAGTTGCGCCGACTTCTTTTTCAATTTCATTCGCCTGGGCTTTAAGCTGCTCGAAAGCGGAATCTTTCCAGCCTTCCGGCTGAATGATCATTTCAACAACGATGCTCTGGTTCTTCGGAGTCAAGAGCATGCTGATATGGAATCCAGACCGCCCAATAGCAATAGAAGACCAATGGTCTTCACCGGGTTTTTGAAGCCGAAAAGGTAGCTTTTCAGATTTCATGCGCTTGTGGATGTCAGTCCAAAACGCGAGTCTCCATTGGTTGCGTTTCTTGTCGCCTTCGGTCAAATCCGTGTTCGCCTGTTTCATGGTGACGTTTGGACGGCAAATTACGTCGAGCTGCGGAGCTGCGGGGCTTGAGCCGATGGTGAACGCTTTAAGTTCCGCCAGATAAAGGGAAACCGTATTGGGCGTGTTCTCGTTCAACCAGTCAATCACCTGCCGGTGGTCATCGGCTGCCTCCTCAGCAATCCAAATGCCCACCACAGCCTTATGAACGGCCGCGTAGGTCAGCAATTTGGCGAGGTGGTCGTGATTGGTTCTGCCAAACTGGTTTTCAATCACCACGACATGGCTTTCATCGCCGACGATGTTAGCAACAATGTCACAGGAAAAGTTTGCGCCCTTGCCTTCGCGACGGGGATTTTCAATTGCGATTTCAAGGTCCTGCGCCAAAAGGTCAATCCCAGCTTGCGTCGTCAGCCAATCGGAAAAATGGGTCTCTTGCTGCCAAAGCGTTTTGATGTTTGCTACCTGCGTGCGCTTGGAAATAGGCAGCTTCGTGGGTTGCGGTTTTGAACCCTTATTTTCATCGCTGGACATGAATTAATATTAGGGGAAAACCAACCAGCGTCAATTACGGGTAGTCACCTAATTTGGATTTTCGCGTGTTTTCGGCGTTCGGCGGCTTGCATTCTGCGCGGTTGGCATGAAATTGCGGCATGGAGGTATAAGAAATTTATGGGTTTCACTTTGTTGGCAATTTATTGCGCCAATTCAGGCTTCAGCACAATCGTCAAATCCTCCGTTCGTCCAATTCCACCCACAAGTGTCATGGTCGGATTATATTCTGCGGAAGAACAATATGCGGCTGATCCGCGTTCTCTTAACAAAGCCACAAATGAGTTGTATTTAAATTCTGGGATAAATTTCAATTGGAATGTGGTTTTTCCTGCCCGCAAAGAAGGAACAATGCTTGGGTCTATGTCATTTAGGCAGTCAATCAAACGATCTTTAAGAGGGCGAATGGATGCAAGTCGTGCATTTGCTTCAGCAAGCGCGTTTGTTGATAAATCGTATTGGTGGGCAAGCTCAAGCGTTGCTTTACTTAATACTGCCAAGTTTGATTCTGTGTTTTCGGCGCGCTCGTTTGCTAAAGAAACTTTATCTTCAAGTTTTTTTCCTTCTTTTATGGAATGCCCCAGAGCAAAAAGCTCAATTATTACTCCGAGGGCAACCATCGCTATAAATCTGGATTCAAGTTTGTGGTGTTCGTCCTTTTCTTTCCTTTTGCGGCCTGCCGGATGGTGGTGTAACCACCATTCTCCACTACATCCAACCGCCACAAGCAACGCAGCAATTATTTCTAAAGAAACCCAAAACCAAAATGAGGACAAAAGAAAAAATCCAAGCGATATAAAGGACATCGTCGCAACAATTCCAGAAATTATTTTTGGGGTTTTGCTTTTTGTTGGAATTTGCATTTTCTGGATAAATTGGTTCTCGAATGCACCTTACAAAAAATAATTTGCTTCCAATAAAATGTGTGCAACTTTCAAAGCAGTTTGGGTGCGTAGGTTAATCGGCAAACCTGGCGTTCCTTACAATCGCAGATTGCGAGTCCGAGGCTCGCCGCATCCACTGAATTATGAAACCGGTTTATCACTCCCCGCAGCGGAAAGCAACGCTTTCCGAATCCACGCGGATTTGCCCTGTCCAGACTTTTTGACGGCGTCATGGACGGCCTTGGATTCGTCTGGCGCAAATCGTGCGCCAATCAGAATCCCCTTAAATTCAGCTTTTTTAACCTTTGGCCTGCCAATTTTCTTTTTCATAAATGTTAAACATTTTTGTTGACACAATCCTAGTTTATGTTTAACATATAGTCAACATTAAATAAACGCTATGGCAAATATCCTCAAAACCGAAAAGAAAGTCCAAGTCGTTTCCATGCTTGCGGAAGGCAGCAGCATGGCGTCAATCGCCCGAATCACCGGCATTCACCCTGACACCATCATGCGTCTAGCGGTGCGTATCGGACAGGCTTGCGCGAAGATTCAAGATGAGAAAATGCGCGGATTGAATTGCAAGCAAATCCAAGTTGATGAGATTTGGGGATTCGTCGGCGCGAAGCGCAACAATGCCAAACGCGCCGGGGCTTACGGTGATGTCTGGACGTTTATCGCGCTGGATGCGGATACCAAGCTGATTCCGTCATTCGTCGTCGGAAAGCGCGATGCTTACCACACCAAGATGTTTATGGACGATCTGGCCGGACGCTTGACAAACCGTGTCCAAATCAGTTCTGACGCCCTTTCAACATATCAGGACGCCACGGAGAGGGCTTTTGGCGCGGAAGTGGATTATGGGCAGGTGGTAAAAACCTACTCCGTTACCCCGCTCGGTAGCACCGCGCAACCCGCCGCCATTCGGTATAGCCCGGCGGAAGTCGTGAAAGTTGAAAAGACGGTTGTCATGGGCTTGCCGGACGTGAATCGCATCACCACCAGCCATGTTGAAAAGCAGAATCACACCCTGCGGATGCACTGCCGCCGTTTGACTCGGTTGACCAACGCATTCAGCAAAAAGATTGAAAACTTTGAAGCTGCGGTTGCGCTGAATTTCGCCTATTACAACTTTTGCAAAACACACAAGTCGTTGCGCATGACGCCGGCACAAGCCGCAGGCATCGAAAGCAGCGCATGGACGGTGGAAGAACTCGTTAAACGCTGTGGCGAATAAATCTGATTACATTTCCCGCGTCCAAGTCGCGCTGATGCAGTTGCATAATTGCGGCGCGAAATGGCGCGAAACCGTTCCTGTCCATGAAGTCTTTCGCGGCCAGACCGTCTGGAAAGGGGAAGTCGAGGTTTTTGATCTGACGGGACACCCAAAGGCAAAGCGCGCTTATGGATGGTCACACCGCGAAGGCCAGAATGACGAAGGCGAGCGGTTTGTGACCGTGCTGGAAATCCCGCCGGTTGAATCCGCCCTTACCGCCGTGCGTGTCAGCATCGTCGCGGACGGGAAGAAAAATAAAAAGTAAGGCAACCAAAAATGCAACCGGACAATTTCAAATTAGGTGACTACCCAATTACGCTCTGGTAAATGCGGTCTGCCTGCTCGGCAACAGCCTCAAGACAGACGACCCGCACTGCATCGAGCCGGTGCGGATAGTCCGCGATTGTTTGAACGGCAGTGGTGGCGCGATGGTTAGTTTCCGTCAGGCGAGAGCCAGTTCACCAACGGCGGGCATTTCATCCCAGGTGCGGCCTTCCAAGTCGCGGCCATTGCGCTTTTTGAAGACTCCGCCCCACTGCTTGAAATAAAAGGCAACCCCCGCCTTCAGGCATTGGTCGCGGATTTCAGTCACCCATTCCTCGGCCATTGGCCGCGCGCCGGGGCCGGACTCGCCGCCGACGATCACCCAATCTATGCCGCGCAGTTTCAGCTTGGGCATGGGCGCGAGCAACGGTTCAAGGGACAGAAATTTGACGTGCGCGCCGCTTTTACGGAGCAAATCAATCCGGTCGTAATAATCCGGGTGCTCGACGGTGACGCCCTGCCAGATGTGCGGTGCCCAAGCCAGTTTCGCATCCAACTCGACCAACCGTTCCGGGCGCTTGGTGAGAATTTGATACCGATGCCAGTCAGCCTTGTGCATGGTGACGAAAACTTTTTGGATGAATGACAGCGGCACCTCGCGGTGATAGAGATCGCTCATCGAGTTCACGAAAATGGTCTGCGGTTTTTTCCAGCGAACCGGCAAGTCGAGCATATCGTCCTGAAGCGTGACCTTGAAGCCGTTGCGGTAATTTGGATTGCCCATTGCCTGCAACCGGAACGCCATGCGCTCGGCGTAGCAATGTTTGCAGCCGGGACTGACCTTGGAACAACCTGTGACGGGGTTCCAGGTTGCCTCGGTCCACTCAATTGACGATTTCAGGGCCATGAACGGGAAAAATTACAACAACTCTCGCTGGTTGTCTGGCGCAATTGCACAGGATTTATTCCAAAACTCCAGCCCCTTCGCACTCCGGGAAGCAAAAAGTAGATAATAATAATGTTTCACGCCGCGCACATTGGTGTGAACGTAGCCCAAATTATTCAGCTTTTCCTTGTAGGCATCGGCAAATTTCCGCCTTAAATCATCGTGATCCTCCCGCATGGCGAGTTCCACAACATCGGGGCGTGCGCAAAAACCGGGGACACCGAGAAATTTTTCATATTTTTCGCGCGCCCGGATAAATGAAGGTTTGGTGGCAGCCTTGACAATGTTTCGGTTTATATCAGTGCCGATGGCGACGTTGATTAGCAAATCGGCATTTTGCAGTTCAGCAACAATCCGTTCAATGGTGTGGAATGGGACGTCACATTCCGTGGGATCAATGAAAACGAGGTTCAAGCAACTATCCGGCAGTGTGCCCAGGATGCGGGCCAAACCGGGAGCGTCACCGTAATCACCGACGACCGCCTCGGCGATATGGGTTTTTTCCAAATTTTTGATTCGCTGATTAAGAATTTCGACCACTCGCGGGCTGGCATCAATGAAGATGGCTTTTTTCAGTTCTTTGAAGTGCGGACTCTGAATAATTGCCAATGCCGTCCCATCCATTTCCGTATGGTCTTCGCGAGTGATGCACCGGCCCGGCCCGCTGCAAATCTCCACATAGTTTAACCTCCCTCCCCACTTGTTTTTCATCCCATTGGCGAAGATGCCGAAGTATTGGACGAGCCTATAAATCTTTTCGTAGGCCCATTTGCCAACACATCGAACCGGAAGCTGATCCAGTTCGGACATGGTGTGCGTGCAAAGTCCATCATCATCAATTTCCTTTCGTTCTGGACAATTCAAACCCTTGCACTTTGGGTGCTTAATCTCACGCAATGGAATTCGATGGCTCATAAAAAATTGCGTCCCTCACCGGCAATGCCCGGAAACTAAACGGCCAAGACCCGGTAGCGTTCCGCCAAGCCTTTCAACGTCATGTTTTCGGCAATCATGTCGTGGGGAATCAGCAGATACTCCCACGGCTTGCCTTGGTAGGTGGCGGCGTGATCGCTGGCGTGCTGGCACCACTTCACGGCGGCGTCTTTCTTGGCAACCACATCATCGGCGGTCATTTCGTTTTTGGCCTTCGGCTCCAGCATATAAACGACTGAATCCGTTTCGGCGACGAAATCCGGCTGGTATTCAAGGTGGTCGGCACCTGATTTGTAATAAATCTGGAACTGGTCTTTGGCGGGTTTGAACCACTTGGCTTTTTCCCGCTCAAGAATGACGGACAACCGGCGCTCGCCATCCGCCTGAAATTTTTGCACCGGGTAGAGGCAATGCTTGAAACCGCCAAACAGGTATTTCGCCATGTTGCTTTTGTCGGCGGGCGGCTGGCGATAGTCGAGAACCGGTTCGCTGGCGGAAGCGGTGTAGGCGCTGGGCTTCAACTCGGTGAATCCTTTGCTTATTTTCACTTCGTAGCCCGTGGCCTTTTCCCAATAATGTTCCTGCATTTGGGCGTGAACGAAACGGGCGATTTCGGTCTGGTGGCAACCGAGCACTTTGCGAACTTCATGCTCGTCCGGCAGGTAGCTTTTCAACCGCGCCACCACCTGACCGGCCAAAAGGTAAAGCAGGTCGGCATGGGCGTCATAGGAGACGTCATCGAAATCCACCAAGCCGCTGACGACGTAATCCTCCAGCCGCAATTCCTCAATGCCGCCGGCCCCGGTGGAAATGACATCCACCTGATCCGTGCGCAGATGCTTGGCCCACATTTCTTCTTCCACCGGCGGATAATGCAGCGTTTCCACATTCAGCGTGAACGGGTGAAAGCCGGATTGCACCTTGCCGGTCGGCACGACCAGGATGCGTGGAATATCAATCGTCTGCTGTTTGACGATTTCCGTCGTCTTGGCGACGATGGCGGCGAAGTCCGGTTGTTTGGTGACGCCCTCAATTTCCAACTGCGTCGGGCGATACTGGCTTTTGACCGCCAGCAACACTTCCGCCTGAATTTCCGGGTGCGACAAATGCGAAACGCTGGGCAATTTTTGCGGCTGATTTTCCAGCTTCTTTATCACCTCGTAGGTGATCTGCGCCACTTTTTGGTCTTCTGGCGTCGTGAACACCGGAGCATCCACCGACTGCGGGATGTGCGTGCTGGCGGACGCCTGTTCCGGCTGCAAGCCGAGTTTGCTCGCCAGTTGCGGCTGCGAAACCACCGTCACCGTTTTCTCGCCGATTTGTTCCGGCTCCAAAATCACCTGCTGCAAGCGGATGGCTGAATCCGGTTTCTTGGCCTCGTCCACGATTTCCTGAAACTTGTCATGGGCGATGATGTTCAACCGGTCCACGGTGTTGACGCCGGTGCGTTTGCCGTAGGGCAACCGCAAGCCGCGCCCGATGGACTGTTCAATCAGGATGCGCGCATTGGCGGCGCGGAGCGGGACGATGGTATAAAGATTGGTCACGTCCCAGCCTTCTTTCAGCATGTTGACGTGGATTACGATTTCCGTCGGCTCGTCGGTGGACTCCACCTTGAGCAGCCGTTCAATCATTTCATCTTCCTCCGCGCCGGTCTTGCTGGAATCTGCTCCGTCAATTACTCTTTGCGCGTAGGTGGCTTCCGCGATTTCGTTGGTGCGCTGCGAAAGCAGCGTGCGGTCGTCGTTTGAAAGGTCGAACGATGAGCGCGCGATTACTTCCGGCGACCGGTGCGCGACGAACGCCATGATGAAATAACGGGCATGGCGGAAAAACATGCGCCGGTGGTAGCCGTATTCGGAACGCTCGCTGGCGGCAAGAATCTGATCAATGAAACGGTAGATTCGGACCATCCGGCACACGCGCAGTCCGGTGATGGTGGCCGGGAAAAGCTGCCCGTGGAGGGTGCCTTGCTGATCCCAAAGCCGTCCGACTTCCTTTTTGGCCGCGACGACAAATTCAACCGCCGTATAGACGGGCGCGCGGCGGTTGGACGCTCCCGAAATTTCCGTGCTGGTCAGCACGGGAAACGACAGGCAGGCGAGCGCGACGGCCGCTTCTTCAAACGTCAGCGCGTCATCGCGGCGGGTTCGCGCCTCGGCGGACGGGCGATAGTGGTAAGTGATGCCGGCGAGCGCCATTTCCTGCCGCAAGCGTTCCTGATTAGGGTCAAGCGCGGCAAAATCCACGCCACGGACGACGGTTTGATGGTTCCGGGCCTTTGTGATGCGAATGCCGATGTCGTCCGCATTGCTCCCGATTTCGATGATGGTGATGAGGACTTTGGCATCGGGAGAAATCTCGCCTGTGCCGGCGGCGTTGGCGATTGTTCCGGCGGTCTGTGCCCCGTTAACAATGGAAACATTGGTCAGGCCAAAAGAGCATTGGCCGTGATTGCCTCCGGCTTGGGTGAGGGTTTGAACCACGGCGGTAATGCCGTTGTTCAAATAGAAAAAGTCGCCGGGGCAGCGCCGGACGGTTTCCTCAATGGCGTTGTTGACGCCGACGCTGCCGAGATAGTGCCGGATGTTACGCTCGAACAATGCCTTTCCCTTGGCCTGAACCAGTTGCGCGAGAGAGGCGGCGCTGATCTGACCATAGACCGCCTTGCGCGGAGCGGTGATGACATACCAATTGTGAAGAACGACATCGGCGCAGACAGCTTGCGGGGTTTGTTCGGCGACCAGCCATTCGTAGATAACGGACAGTCCCGCCGGCTGCCAATCCATGCGCGGACTGATGATATTCAACTCGGCCTTTAGCGCGTTGTTGTCGTTAATGACGTGCTGGCCGAGGTTGTCGCCCAAAAATGCCAGGACGAGAACCATTTGAACCCCGGCGGTGTCGAGGGCGGCTTCGATTTCGTCCAGCCGGTTCTGGAAAGTCTGATTGAATTCACCAAAGCGGCGCGCCTGCAAGGCTCTGATGCCATTGATGGTTTTCAGATTTTCTTCCTGCGACGGGGCCGCGCCGGTGCGTTTGAATTTTGACTGAATGAAAAGCAGCCGGTTGTTGGCGCGGTCAAAATAGAGGGCGTCAATGCCGCCGTCGTCCTTGCCATCCGTGATTGCGCCGGCTGCCGTCGTTTCGTCCAAATCGCATAACGCGACCAGCGAATATGCCGCCAGTGCGCGGGACAAGCGGTCGGTGTCATGCTGTTCCTCGGTCCAATTCTCGCGGCCCGCGAACACCACTTTGGGGACAAGGGGAAAAAACCTCCGCTTTAGGGATGCTTCAATCTGAACAACCTGTTCTTCGCGCGGGGGTGGCATGGTTCATTCCAGTTTCCACCGGATGGCGAAAAGTTTTTGCAGGTTGCTTTTTTGGGCGAGCTTGCCTTCGACAGAGGCAATCAATTTTTCGCGCTGGTCGTCCACCTGGTCTTGCGCGTCAAAGAGCGAGCGCCGCCGCTGGCTGCGCTGGGCTTCCAATGCCTTGATTTGTTTCTGGCCGGCGAGCTTATCTTCCAGCGTCAGCGCGGTGGTGGCGGCGCGGCGGGCTTCCCGGATTTGCCGGTCAATGTCCTTGATTTCGCGTTCAAGACCGAGTTTCAAATCGTCGGCCCAGCTTTCCAGTTTATCGGCTTCGGCCTCGAAAAAGGCGGCGTTGCGTTCGGAAATCGTTTTCTGAATCGCGCCCTGCCGTCGGCGCGTGCCGGATTCCAGCGCGTCCGGCGCGATGCTCAAGCAGGGAGCGGTGATTTTGGCGGGCAGCGTGAACAATCGCGCGGCGACATCTTCGTCGAGTGGCAAGCCATCGTCCGTGACGACGCCGAAAATCAGGTGGTCTTCCGCCTGATCCAGCGATTCGACGGTGAACCGGGACAACATGAGCCAGCCGGATTTGCCGATGAGCGGTTCCAAGATGCTGATGGTGCCTTCGTAATGCTGGTAATCGAAGCAGACTTCCTGAACGGCCAGGTCGCGGGCCTTTGCCTGCGCGATGATGGCCTCGGCCAGCGGATGATTCAGGCGATACAGGTGCGCCTCACCGGAGCGCCGGGGCAATTCGTAAAGGCCGATGGGAATCTGGCCGTCCGGCGATGGGAAGGGACAGGATTTCAACCGGAATGACGAATCGTCAATGAATTCGACGTGGCCGGCCAGTTCGTGGCCGGTGAGTTGAATGAGGCGGCGTTCCAACTGGTTAAGGTAAGCCTTTGAGTCGGTGTCGCGGACTTTGAGTTTTTCGCGGACCTCGTCGTCAAAATTTTCCAGCAGTTTGCGGCGCGTCTGCGTCATGGCCTCGTTGATTTCGAGGCTCAATTCCAGTTGAAGCTGGTCGAACGCGGATTTGATTTCGTCGTGCTTTCGGCAACGCTGGTAAATGTCATTGATGCGCTTTTCAAAATCCACGCCGCTTTCGATGGCACCCAGGACTTCATCGCTCGCGCCGAACACGCCCTCGAACAACTGGAATTTTTCGGACAGCAATTCAAAGACGCGGCGGTCGGCCTCGTTTTTGCGATTCAGGAAATTGACGACGACGACATCATGCTGCTGGCCGTAACGGTGACAACGGCCGATGCGCTGCTCGATGCGTTGGGGATTCCACGGCAAATCGTAATTCACGACCAGCGAACAAAATTGGAGATTGATGCCTTCCGCGCCGGCTTCCGTGGCGATCATGATGCGGCCTTCGTCGCGAAAATAATCCACCAGGGCGGAGCGCATATCGGCGGTTTTTGAGCCGGAGACGCGGTCGGTGCCGGCGTGTTTTTCGAGCCAAAGCGACGGGACAATCGGGATTGAGCGAACGCGACGAATTGCGGTCGCGGGCGCTGGTCAGGCTGGCATCTTTCTGACGATTCAAACCAGTGAAAAAGAATTTGGCGACGTGGTTTCCACACTGGCGGCTCGGTTTTCAAACGGCTTCATCCTTATTTCTCCAACGGGGCGTTTCTGCGCGGCGGCGGTGGAACTGTTGGACAGGACACGCGCCGGGGTGTTGCCATTGGAACCAAATTTCACTTTGCTTGCGGATGGGAAATTACAACTGAACGACGAGGGCAAAAAATTGTTCGGGCAACGTGTGTCCAGGCTGAATGCGCCGGTGGCGGCGGATCAGCGGATTACCATTGGCCGGTTCGGTTATCTGCCGGGGTTCAATGACGTTTGGGTGAATGGAACACACTATGATTTGGGCGGGCACGTCAAGGCGCAGTTATTATTGGAATTTCTCGTGAACGAGCAGGCTTACAGCCGCAGCGCGGCCAAGCATTTTTTGGACGAAATTGATCCGCATGTCCGCAAGAAAGGGGGATTCCCGAAGCTCGCGACGATTCAGATGAAGGATTATTTCAAGGGCGGCAACGGCGCGCTGAAAAAACTGCGTCAGGGGCTTGTGGTGGCCGCCGGCAAGAATGGGAAGTATTACTTGAAGGTCCACGCTGGCTGAATTTTTCTCTCCCCTTTTCACCCCCATTGTCCGTTTTAGCCGCATAAACATTGGCTGAAACGAGGCTGCTTCATTCCCCTCTGTTCCCGTATCTCGCTCGTTTTGCGGCGGCTAGTGTTGCGTCGTGAAAACGATGCTGTTTTTCAAGAAACAAATTCAACTGCTCGCGCTGCGGGCGGCACTCGTCGCGGTTCGTCTGCCCTTGCGGGCGGCCAGCGCGTTGACCTGGCACCTGGAATCCCTCCGGTCGCGCCTGCAAACCGCCATCAACACGCTCACTCCCGGTTGACTTGCCACTATTACAAAAAAACGCTTATGGCAGCAAACAACAGATTGAAGGCGGCGCGGGTGCTGAAAGGCATGACGCAATTCCAGCTCGCGGAGTTGGTCGGCCTCAAGGAAATCGAAGTCTCGCGCATTGAAACCGGACGGGCCGATGCGGACGCGGATTTGAAACGTCGCATCGCCGATGTGCTGGGCAAACCCACCTTTGAACTCTTCACCGCCTGAACCATGAAACTCATTTCCTCCAACGAACGGCTGATGCGGATTTTGCAGGCATCGCCGGAACAACTCACCGCGATTGACCGCGTGTTGGCCGGCATGACGGAACCGGCGCAACCGGAACGGCGCGGGCCGTTTCTGCTGAAGATGGGCGCGGCGGCGACGCTGCTGGGTGTCAGCCGCCCAACACTGTGGCGGATGCTTCAGGCCGGTCGGCTGGCGCGGGTGGAAGTTTTGCCCGCGACGTATCGGGTGCGGCGCGAAGAGGTCGAACAAATCGCCTTCGGTGTGACAACGCCACCGGCCAACGGTGAAACCAAAATTTCTGAAAGCAAATGAATCCCCTCGTTTCCACCCCAGCCCTGCCGTGCATGACGCGCGCCGAATTTGCGGTGCTGCTGCACGTCTCCGTGCGGACGGTGGATCGGATGATCGCCGCCGGTGAAATCCGCGTGCGGCGCGTGCGCGGTCGGGCGGTGCGGATTTTACGTTCGGAAGCCGAACGCTACCTGTCCGTTGGCAGCGCCACCGGCAACGGGGAAATCAAGAATCTGAAAACTAAAAATCAGACCGGTGAATTAACGCCGGAAAGCATCAAAACCAAGACACAAAAATAATTATGACACTCCATAACATCATTGAGTTCCTAACTTCCCTCCTGGGTTTCATTGGCTTCGTCGTATTCATCGGCGCGTCGCTGTTCGTCGCGATAGACGTCATTGACGTCTATCTGCGAATCCGCGAGCGGGTCAATCGTCACGACTTCTTGAAACGGGGGGACAAGGAATGAATTCACGGCGCAAAGGTGCGGTGGGCGAGCGCGAATTTTCGGCGCTGTTGCGCGAGCATGGGTTTGACGCGCGGCGCGGCCAGCAATTTTCCGGCTCGCCGGATTCACCCGACGTGGTCAGCGACGCGCTCGCGTGGCTACACGTCGAGGTGAAGCGGGTTCAAAATCTGAACCTCACCGATGCCTGCGTGCAAGCCGAAGGCGACTGCGGCGGCAAGCCGTGGATTGTGGCGCACCGCCGCAATCACGCGCCCTGGCTGATCACGATGCGCGCCGAAACTTTCTTCAATTTTCTCCGTGGGGAGCTTCCGCTCCAGGGCAATGCGCCGGTGGCGCAAGGTTCCGAACACGGGAACAAACCAACAGAGCAAACAAAGCAACAACAGCAACAACCATGAAAATAAAAAGCAATAGCGGCAACTTCCAGCCCTGCCCGGAATACACCGGCTCGGCAGTCCTAGTGGACGTGACGCCGCTCAAGACAGTGCAGACACAATTCGGACCGAAAGAAAAATTCCGGTTCGTTTTTGAAATCGGCGAAACAAAAGACGATGGCTCGCCCTGGTGCGTTTGGTCGGCACCGTTCACGCCGTCGTATCACGAAAACGCGGCGCTGCGTCCGTTCCTCCGCAAATGGATGGGGCGCGAGCTGTCGCCGGATGAAGTCAAAGACTTCGACACGGAATCACTGCTGGGGCGTCCCGCGCATATCACGGTGATTCACGAGCACAGCGACGGCGAGATTTACGCGAACATCGCGCTGATCACGCCGGACAAGTCGGCGACGCCGTTGAAGCCGTCGGGGAAATTCGTGCGGATGAAAGACCGTCCGCCGAAGGACGCGAGCGGCTATCGCCGCGCCGAGCCTGCCGGCGACGGCGGCGCGGATTTGCTGGCGACGAAAATCCACGTCGGCAAGTGCAAGGGGCTGGAAGTCCGTGACCTCTCGCCGGAACAAGTCGGCGCGCTGGTGGCGAACTGGCTGCCGACGGCGAAGGCGAACGCCAAGCCGACGGCGGATGACAAGCGGCTCATCGCCGCGCTGGAATCCTGGCAGGCCGCGCAGTCGGCGAAACCGGCGGACGACGACGTGCCCTATTGAGTGCGAGCCGCACTTGCCATCGGGCAATGAAACCACAACAACCGCGTGGGGGGACTAATTCTGTCCCTCCACGCAACCACCAAAATTTTTTATGTCACAGACCATTGTATTTGATTTGGAAACCGGGCCTCTGGCGGAAAGCGAACTATCTGCGCTACTCCCACCGTTCGACCCGGCGGAAGTTAAAACCGGCAACCTGAAAGACCCCGCGAAGATCGCGGAGAAAATCGCCGAGGCCGAGGCGAATCATCGCCGCGACTTCATCGAGCGCGCCGCGCTCGACCCGCTGACGGGGCGCGTCATCGCCATCGGCGTCATGCGTTATGACGCCAAAGGCGAGACGCCGACGAAGTTCGGCAAGGGCGGAAAGTTCTCCATCATCGGCCACGATGATGAAGCGCGGACGCTGCGCGAGTTTTGGGAACTGACGCGCGGCGAAATGGGGCGGCTGAATCCTATCGTTGGGTTCAACATCTTCGGCTTTGATTTGCCGTTCCTGTTCCGCCGGTCGTGGAAGCATCGCGTGCCGGTTCCGTTCGGCATCCGGCGCGGCCGGTATTGGGGCGACCAACTGCTTGACCTGCGCGATTGCTGGCAGCTTGGCGACCGGCAAGCGCGTGGTTCGTTGGACACCATCGCCCGACATCTTGGTGTCGGCGCGAAAAACGGCGATGGCAAAGCCTTCGCAGCACTGTGGCAGAGCGACCGCAAACAGGCGGAAGCGTATCTGCGGAATGACATTGAACTTACCGCCCTCGTCGCCGATGCACTCGCAATCTCCATCTGAACCGCTGCTGCCGATGATGTCGGACGCGGAATATGAAAAGCTGGCTGACGCCGTGCTGACGCCGGAAAATTTATTTCATGCGTCGGCAAAAGCCGGGGGGAATGTTTTTCTCACCGGCGCGGGCGGCACTGGCAAGTCCACGCAACTCCGCGAGTTTATCGCGGAGTGTCCGCGCCGCGTCAGTGTCACCGCGCCAACCGGCGTGGCGGCGCTCAATGTCGGCGGCATGACGATTCACCGTTTCTGCGGGATGCTGATCGGTCCCGCTGCCGGCCAGTCGAACGAAGATTATTTCGCACAACTCCAGCGCGATCCGCGCCGCTCCATTCTCGCGGGCTTCAACCGCGTGAAGCGGTGCGAAGTGCTGGTGATTGATGAAATCTCCATGCTGCCGGGGCGACAATTCGAGTTTGTCGAATTTCTGTTCCGCCGGTTGCGCGGTCGTGATGTGCCGTTCGGTGGCTGTCAGATCATCGCCACTGGCGATTTCCTGCAACTGCCACCGGTGCGGAAAAGTGAAACGGAGCGTTACGATTGGGCGTTTCAATCGGCGGCATGGGCGGCGGCAGAGTTCCGCACGCTGGTCCTCGACAAAGTGCGGCGGCAGGATGAGCCGGGCTTTGTCCGCGCGCTGGCGGATTTTCGCGTCGGTCGCGTGTGGGGTGATTCGGCACGGCTGCTGCAATCGCGGGTGCGGAGCAACCCGCCCGCGACCATGACGCGGCTGTTCACCCACAACGTCCAGGTTGATAAATGGAATTCATTCCAGCTTTCCGAACTACCGGGCGACGAAACAATTCTGCACGCCGAACAATCCGGTCCTGACCTGCAACGGGAATTTCTCACGCGCAATCTGCTGACACCGGCGACGCTGCATTTGAAGCCGGGCGCACTCGTGATGTTCACCGTCAACCGGGTAGCGCCCGGTGGCACTGATCCGATTTTCGTGAATGGACAGTTGGGCACGGTGTTGGAAGTCGAATCGGATGCGGTGCTGGTCAAAACCAAAACCGGCGCGGAGATCCGCGTCGAGCGGTTCACCTGGCGTTACGACCAGAACGATGACGAGTCGGCGAGTTTTTCGCAGTTCCCGCTACGGCTGGCGTGGGCGATGACAATTCACAAGGCGCAAGGGCTGACGCTCGACGCGGCTTATCTGGACATCCGCGCCGCCCGCGAGCCGGGTCAGGCTTACGTCGCCGTGTCGCGCGTGCGGTCACTGGCGGGACTCAACTTCAAAGAATGGTTCAAAGGCGTCCATGTGTCGCCGGAAGCCATCGAATTTTACCAAGGCGCAAAATGACAAACGGCGAAACGACGGCTTTGGATCGCGTGGCCGGTCTGCTTGGCGCGGATGTTTTTTTCGTGCCGTGCATTTCGGGAACGAAAATCCCGGCGGTCACTTACACGCAACGGCCATTCGAGGCGACGCTAACGCCGGCCTATCGGCACGCGCTGGCGTCCGGCGAATTCAACATCGCCGTTTATCTCGGGCAAATGTCCGGCGGGCTGTGCGCGCTGGATTTTGACCGCGATGAAGATTTGGCGGCGTTCCTCGCCGTCAATCCGGCGCTGGCGACGACAACGCGCTCGCGCGGCAGTCGCGGCGGCATGGTCTGGCTGCGCGTGACAGGCGAGTTTCCCGCGAGCTGCACCACGAAACATTTTGAGTGGCGCGCGAACGGGCGGCTTTCGACGATTTTTGGCCGGCATCCGAAGGGCATGGATTACACGCTGCTCGTGGAAGCCGCGCCGGTGGCGGTGGCGTTCGCCGAATTGCAATGGCCGGACGGCTGGGATTTGCCCTGGGTCGGTGCCGCCGGTCGCGACGCGGCGGAAGCGCTGGCGCGGGAATACGGCCAACCGTTTTACACGAACAAGGACGGCAAGGTGAACGGCATCAATGAACGGTATTGGGCGGCGCTTTACGCGCGCGAAAACCGCGTGCTGTTCGACCCAGACGAACGCAACTTCTACCGCTACGCGGCGGAGTCTGGACTTTGGGAAACCATCACGCCGGAAAGCATCCGCGAAGTGATTTCCGGCCGCATTTTGGAAATCAGCCGCACGTCGCAACAGTTCACGCTGGAAATTCAGATCACGCAAACGCGGCTCAACGCGGTGGTGTCGGCGCTCAAGGGCATTGTCGAAAAGCGCGGCGCTTTCAAGGTGAAGCAACGCTTCATCCACGTCGCCAACGGCGTGATTCGGTTTGCCGACGATGGCGACATCCAGTTCGGCGGCTTTTCGCCGGAAGATTATTCGCGCAACCGTTCGCCGTTTGATTTCCAGCCGGACGCGGATTGTCCGCGCTTCCTGAACGAATTGATTTTGCCCGCCGTCGAGCCGGACGATGCCGACTTGCTGCAACGGTGGGCGGGACTGGCGTTGTTCGGTTACAACCTGCCGCAACGGTTTTTAATTGTGGACGGCACTCCGAACGGCGGCAAAGGGACTCTGGTTCGCATCATTCAGGCGCTCGTCGGCGCGGCGAACACCTACCAACTGCGGACGGAATGTTTGCAGGAACGATTCGAGACCTACCGCTATCGCGGAAAAACATTGCTCATCGGGCCGGACGTGCGCGGGGATTTTTTGATGGAACGCGGCGCGAGCATGTTGAAGGTGCTGGTCGGCGGGGATCCCATTTCCGCCGAAGGCAAGGGATTGAACGGGGATTTTCAGATGTTCGGCACGTTCAACATTGTGGTGACGTGCAATTCGCGCCTCCGCCTCCGTCTGGAAGGCGACGCGGGCGCGTGGCGCCGGCGGTTGCTGGTGGTGCGTTACGAAAAACCGGCACCGGCCAAACGGGTTTTGGATTTCGACCATGTGCTGCTGCGCGATGAGGGCAGCGGGATTTTGCGCTGGGCGCTGGCCGGGTTCGTGAAGCTGCAAACGGAGTTTGCCGACACCGGCGATTTTGCTCTGACCGACGCGCAACGCGGGCGGGTGGATTCACTGCTCGCCGAAAGCGACAGCTTGCGGCTCTTCGTCCAGGCGTCGCTGGAACGGCACGAACACGAAAACATCACCAGCGCGGAAATCAGCCAGGCATACGCGGAATTTTGCGCGGACAAGGGCTGGAACGCTCTGCCGTCCGCCGTCGTCGAGCGGACGCTGCCCGATCTCATACTCGAATTTTTCCACGTCACGAAATCACATTCCATCGAGCGCGATGGGAAGAAGTCAAACCGGGGCTGGCGTCGGGTGCGGCTGAAAGCGCCGTCAACCTTTCAACTGGTGGAGGGCGAATGAGTCTCGACGTTGCCAAATTGGAAAAAGTTCGCGAACTGGCCGGCGGTCTGGTGCAAGCGCGGTGTCCGGCCTGTGCCGAAGGCGGTCACGACCGGAGCGGCGAACATCTGCGGATTTATCCCGATGGCCGGTTCGGTTGCTGCGTCCATCCGAAGGACGGCGAACATCGCAAACGGATTTGGGCGCTCGCTGGCGTCCGCCAGCCGGGGACAATTTCGCTGCGGCTCAAGACGCCGCCAGCGTTGCCGTCGTTGCAATCGGTCAAAAATTCCCTGACGGGTTATCAATTTGGGACGCTTGGGACGGCAGAAGTAAAGTTATGCGCGCGTGCGCGAGAAGATTGCACCACTACCAATATAGATACGGCAAATATCCTAGAGCAGCTAAAGGACTCGGATAGTGCCGTCCTAACCGTCCCGCCGCCGGTCGTTGCCGGTGAACGGCTGCCGTTCCTGACCGCCGGTGGCGATCTGTCCATCCCGTTTGATTCGCCGGAGCGTTACCACTGGTGGCGCGGCGGTCAGTCGGTCGCCCAAACCCTCGCCGAAGTGAAAGAAAGGATGAAAAATGCCATTACCGTTTGAAAAACAGCCGCGCGAAAGCGCAAAAGCGTTCGCCGCGTTCAGTCTGTATCTGAGCCTCGGCGCGGAGCGTTCGACCCGCGAAGTGGGGAAACAATTGGGAAAGAGTGAGGGTTTGATTGAGCGCTGGGCCGCGAAATTCGACTGGCAAAGTCGCTTGGCCGCACACGCGACGCATCTGGCCATCGTCGAGCGCGAAGCGATCGAAGCCGCCGCGCGTGGCAAGGCGGCGGAATGGGCCAGCCGCGAGCAGAAACTTCGCGAAACGGAATGGGCCATGCACGAATCGGCCATCGCCGCCGCGAAAAAGGGGCTGGCTGCCTACATGGAGCGCGAAAAAGTTTATGCCAATCTCGCCGACATCGCCCGGATGCTGGAAATCGCGAGCAAGCTCGGTCGGCTGGCGACGGGCCTCGGCACCGACGGCGAGCGCCGCACCGGCGATGATCTGCCGACGATGCGCGTCGAGGTCACCGTCGCGCTGGAGAAAATTTACGGGGAGCCAATTCCCGGCGAAATCGTGGACGTGGAAACCGTGCCTGTCTTACCGGAGAAAACCGCATGACACCTTGGGAACGCTATTTTTTGGTCGGTCGCCGCGCTGGCTGTCCGCAGAATCAAATGGACCGCCTCCAGCAAGCCGATGTGATTTTGCAACAGCGGCAACTGGTCGCCAGTGCCGCCGCGCGCTTGTGCGACGCACCCGACGGGCCGACGGCCATCGGCTACGGCGGCGCGCGTGGTGGCGGAAAATCACACTGGCTGCTGGCGCAAATGGGGGCGGACGATTGCCAGCGCGTGCCGGGCTTGAAATGCCTGCTGCTGCGGAAAGTCGGCAAGGCCAACTTGGAACACTTTGAAGATTTGCGCCGCCGGCTGTTCGGCAAGCTGAAGCATGAATTTTCCGCGTTTCGCGGGATTCTGTCGTTCGCCAACGGCTCGCGGATCATCGCGGGACATTTTCAGAATGAAAAAGATATTGATGCCTACCTCGGCCTGGAATACGACGTCATCGGGATTGAAGAAGCCACAACTTTAACGGCGCGGAAATACCAGGATATTTCCACCTGCTGTCGCACGTCCAAAGCGAACTGGCGTCCGCGCATTTATTCGACCACGAATCCCGGCGGCGTGGGTCACGGCTGGTATCGGTCAAAATTCATCGTGCCGTTTCAGGAAAAGCGCGAGACGGAAACCCGCTTCATCCCCGCGCGCGTGACGGACAATCGCTGGAACAATCCCGAATACCTCCGCGTCCTGCAAAATCTCACCGGCTGGCAAAAGCGCGCCTGGCTCGACGGCGATTGGGACATTGCCGCCGGACAGTATTTCACGACCCTGCGCCGTGAGATTCACGTCGTCACGGACTTCGACGAAACGCGGGCGCGCGAATGGTTCGTCGCCCTGGACTATGGTTTTGCTCACTACACCGTCGCGTTGCTCGGCTGCACCGATGGCGACGGGAATATTTTCGTCGTGGACGAACACGCCGAACGGCTGTGGTTGCCGGAGCGTCATGCCGCCGCGATCAAGGCGATGTTGGCGCGGCACAAAATCGGCAACCGCAAGCTGGCCTTCGAGGATCTGAAACGGATTGTGGCCGGCGCGGATGTGTTCTCGCGCCAGAGCGACGGGACCACCATCGCCGCGCAGTATGCCAAGCATGGCCTTTCGCTGCGGTGCGCCAACACCGACCGCGTCAACGGCTGGGCGGAAATTCTCACGCGGTTTGGTGACATTGACGGGGGGATTCGCCCGACGCTTTTCATGCACCAGCGCTGCGGCCGGCTGGTTGAAACATTGCCGTCGCTGCAACACGATCCGAACCGGCCCGAAGATGTGCTGAAGGTGGATGCCGATGAGGACGGCATCGGCGGCGACGATTGCGCGGATGCGCTGCGCTACCTGGTGGCGACGAAGGCGCGGACCATCACGCAACGGAAGTTGCGCGGTTTTTAACACTAGAGGCCAACCCTGAACGCCTGTCGAAATGCCGCAACGTCTGGCCAACCATGAAACCAATCAGTCTTGGCGCAGTCTCCTTGGGGATGGAAGGAGACGAGCAATGAGGATGGGCGGGGGCTTTGGGGCAAAAGACGCCACGACCAAATTTTCAAAACAGCGGAGCGGCGACGTTGGCGTGAAGGATGCCTGCAAACTGGCGCGGTGACTGCCCGCACGAGCGCGAAGGTGCGGAATCGCAGTCACCGTGACAGTGCCGCAGCGGGATAGCACACAACGCCACATTGTCTGACCTTAATTCCGCGCCGAAGGGTCCCGGCAACGGGGAGTTGTCGGCGCGAAAAGAATTAAGGTGGGAGGAACGACCGAACGGACAATGTGTGTTGTGTGCAGTCCCGGAAGCATTCCTTCATGCCAACAGAGCCGCAAAGCCAGCGTCAATTTGTCGTGGCGTCTGGACTCGTTGCCTGGCATCGTCGCGCCAGCGCGATGACATCTTTCCCGACTCCCCGCCGCTGGAGCGTAGCGGAATGATGGCCGGCTGATGGGTGCATGGCAGCCGAGACAGCAGGCCGCGAAGCCCAGCGCCGGGGTGTCGGTCAAAATTGTGTTCGCAGTGAGTTCGGTTGTTTCTGTCCGCCGCAATGTAGCTTGCGAAATGGAGGCGGTGCAGAAATGACCGATCTCACGGATAATGCTGGTTGCTTGCACCGGGCGAAGCCTCGCGGTGCTATTGCTTTCGTCTTCGGCGACAGGCAACGCCTCGCGCCGTATTGCTGATCTTGGCCGGACGTAGTCTCGCGGCCATTTTTTCGCAACGCCCGAGCGCGATCAGCGAGAACCGGAAACGCAGTGACGGTTCGAGCCGCGCGAGGAGCGCAGCGACGAGGTTCCCTCTGGCTACCTGCGGGACGCGGCCGGTTTCATCCGGTCTCGCCAGTTTTCGACCGTCGGAACGAAACGATAGCGTCCGCGCAGCGGTTCGCGGCAGTGAAGTGGAGCGGTCGGAAAGCTGGTGAGTCCGGCCAGGCCACGGGCGGAAGCGTGCCGATTCAGACCGAGCGACGGGCGGAGCTTGCGCAGTCCCTGAGCGAAAGGATGATGAGGCTCGCTGACGCCGGCTTTTTTGGGTAGAGCGATAGCGACAGGGAATCAATCCACTAACTTTTCTTGCCGACCCCGCGCCAAAATCATCCGCCAACCTGAAGCGTTGGATAATCCTGAAACCATCCGACAACCGACGACGCCCATATCGCGCGCGGGGTAGCGAAAGGGCCGCCGTGAGAAACCATTCGCAAACCTGCGATGGCGGCCCGGTGCTGGCGTTGCGGTGGCGTTAGCCGCCGCCGCCAGCATGAGCGTCGGCAACCGCGCGCGGCCCACATCATCCGCCAAGGGAAACCGTGGATGGGTTGCGCGCCGTTACTATTGAGCAACGCGAACACTATTTGCGTTAGCCTGGCCGGCGACTGAGGCAGGGCTGTTTCCTGGGGAAATAAATTTTTCGTGGCGAGATGAGGCACGAGGCGAAGCCACGAAAAGTTTTCGGCCATCAGTGGGTGTCTGCTTTGCAAATCTGTGGTTTGGCATGTGGGTCGCTGGTGTAAATCAATGGCTGGCCGCATTTGTGGCAGTTGTGCCAGTAACAACCGGTGTCACGGTCTTTCTGGCTGCGGCAATACCAACGGATGCCGCACATGGCGTGTTCGTCGGGTGTGCGGTAGGTTCGGGCCTGCGATGTCTTGCGCCTCCAGTCCTCGGTTTTTGCCTGCTTCTCGGCTTTGATTTTATCGCGGGCGGCTTGCAATAAAACTTTCGCGGCTGCCTTCGCGTCGCGCTCGTGCTGCTCGGCGGCGCGTTGCGCGTCGCATTTCGCTGCCTCGGCGGCGATGGCTTCGGCTTCAAAAAACATCAGGTCTTGATTCATGGAAAAAAGCCGCGCCTGTCACGCGCGGCGTTGTGTGTGGTCAGTCTTCATCCGGTAGCATGACCGTAATGGCTGGGGCGGGGTCGTCCATGTCGAGTGGGCCGCATTGGGCAATCAACTTCACCAGCTTGGCGCGGTGATTGTCGTTGCGAACATACAAGGCAACCGGCACGCGGTCGCCGTGGCTGCGGCTGCGAAGGATGGCAAATCTCAGCATCCAGCAGACATCCCATAATCTTCCGGCTTCATCCTGGCCTTGCACGCCGTCCGGCACGGCGACGTAAGCATCAAACACGGTGCGTGTCAGGAACACCGGAAAACTGATTCCGGCTTCCTTGGCGGTCTTGGTCACGTCCACCTGCACGCCGTCGGCGACGGCTTGCGCTCTGGTGTAGGCGTAAATGACAGGGCCAAACGGTGATTCATTTTGTTCTGTGTTCATAATGTCAGCGGTTAAGGATGGGAATTTCAGAGTTAGGAGAAATCCAAGCGTGCTTGGGGCTTGGCTGAATCGTCACCGGCTTGCCAAAGCGCGGCGTGATGGTGCGTGGCTTCTGAATCACCGCGACAACTGCGGCGGACTCGGTCACGCGGATAACTCGACACGGCTGGCCGGCATACTCGACAACGTCGCCAGCGCGTAGGGTGTAAAGATTGGTAATCATAAAAATCCTGTGGTGAAAGTCACGCGGGCCGCTCGTCGCCGGGATAGTAGGACGAATACTTTTCGTGTGGGTCGCCTGCGCCGCGCAAACGGAATGCGCCGCACGGGTGCTGCCAAGCCTGCCGCTCACGGTTCCAATGAAAACCAAGCTGCGCCAACTGCTGCCGCAAGGTCGCTGCGGGCTGCTCGTTGAACTGAACCCAAATCCACTTGCCGACAACCTCGGCGAGATTAAACAGGTCAGGATTGACGGTGTGCAACAAGGCCAAAACCTTGTCCGTGGGCAACGTCCGGTTAGCTTTCCGTGCTTCCGAATCAATCGGCAAACGCGTGTCTGGCTTCGGTGCCTCCGGTTGCGGTGTCTGCGCCTGCGGCACTACTAGCTTCGATTCTTGAGGGAGCCTGTTCGTCTTTTTTTGTGATGTAGTTTTCATAGTCTTTTTTTTATGCACTGCTCGCCCCTCATCCGTCGGTCGCCTTGTTCGCGAAAAAGCCGAACCCCCAGCCCTCCTCCGTGGAAGTGGTCTTCAGAAGGAGCCGCGAGAGGCGGGCTGGTGTCTTGGGTGAGGCCGTGACAAGGCGACCGATGGACTGAGGGGTCTCGGTGAGCAGTGAAAAAGGGACTTGAAAACGAAGCGGCCTTCACAAAAAACCAACGCCATTATTCTTTCGAGCAACGCGAGCAAACTATCCACGACCGTAGGGAGCCATCCACCTATTGCCTGCGACGACAGGCGAAGCCTCGCGTCGTATTGCTCAACCTGGCCGGACGAAGTAGCGCGGCCTTCGGTCACGCTGCCGGAAGTGTGACCGAGTCCGTGCCGGACCTGCCCCCACTCAACCGAGGAACGAAGTGACGAGGTTTCGACGCCGGACAGCGCGGTAAGTCATGGCAAATCAAAATGGTTCTCTTGAAACGTAATCATTCGCGAACCTAGCGCGTCCGAATCGCGCGCGCTGTCAGCGAAAGGCCAGCCGTCAGTGGGCATCGTAAACCGATGATGGCTGGCCGGTGCTGGCGTCGCGGTGGCGTTAGCCGCCGCCGCCAGCATGAGCGCCGGCGTCCGCGCGCGGGAAATGATCATCGTAAATGGAAACCGTGAATTTGCCGCGCGATTCGTCATTGTTGAGCAACGCGAACTAACTTCCTATTGAGCAACGCGAACTAATTTTGTTGCTGCCGCATTGCCGAAATGAAAACCCGTCAAGTGGAAATATTTCAAAAAAATGTCGGCGTCTGTCGGCGTGTGACATCGTGCGGCAGCATCCGTCTAGTGGGTGATTTGGCATCGCAAAACAATTTCAAAAACGCGTGCTAGATTGCGCTCGTGCCCGTCAATTCGACACATCCTGATTACGACGCAAACGTCCTCGCCTGGCAACGGGCGCGTGATGTCTTCGCTGGTGAAGATGCCGTCAAATCTGCTGCTGAAAAATATCTGCCGCGTCTCGACTGTCAGGACGACAAGGAATATCTCGCTTACAAAAATCGCGCCGCCTTCTTCAACGCTTCCGCCCGCACCGCCGATGGCTTCGTCGGTCTGATCTTCCGTCGTGATCCAGCTTTCAAACTTCCTGAAACCGGCGGCGTGGCGGATGCACTCACGGAATTTGTGGAAGATGCAGACATGCTCGGCACGCCGCTGTCTGCCTTCTCGAAAAAACTGGTAACGGAAATCATCAACGTCGGTCGTGCTGGCACACTGATTGACTGGAACAACGAAGCCGAGCAACGCGCTTACGCCGTCGCCTATTCTGTCGAAGACATCATCAACTGGCACACGGAACGCGTGAATGGTCGCAACGTCCTCTCGCTGGTCGTCCTCAAAGAAATCAGCCAGACGCCCGTCGCTGAAGATGATCCTTTCGAGCCGGAAGAAATCCAGCAACTCCGCGTCCTGAAACTCGTCCCACCGCAGGGCACGACTGACGCGAAAGCCGACTGGTCTTACATCGTCGAAATCTGGCAATTCCTGGCTGACGGTCAGAACATCAGCGGCACGTCGAAACGCGGCAAAAAGAAATGGAAACTCACTGACACCATCACGCCCCTGCGTCTAGGGAAACCGCTGCCGCTGATTCCCTTTGTCTTTCACGGTCCTCGTCACTGCCTGCCGGAAGTGGACAAGATCCCGCTGGCCGACATCATCGCCGTCAATCTCGACCACTACCGCCTGAATGCTGACTACAAGCACGGTATGCACTACACCGCATTGCCTACCGCTTGGGTGTCTGGCTTCGACAAGAACTCCAGCCTTCGCATCGGTAGCAGCACGGCATGGGTCGCCGAAGCGCCCGGCGCGACGGCTGGCTATCTCGAATTCCACGGTCAAGGTCTGTCCACCTTTGAACGCGCGATGGATCGCGACGAGCAACTCATGGCCGTCCTCGGCACGCGGATGCTCGAATCCCAGAAGCGTGTCGGTGAAACCGCCGCTGCACTCGAACTTCGTCAATCCGGTGAGAACTCCATCCTCAACACCGTGTCTCTCAGCATCAGTGCTTCACTGACACAAGTGCTGCGCTGGGTCTATTGGTGGAACTCCACCGAACCGATTCCCGATGCCATCGGTCCCGACCTTGTCCTCGCCAGTCTGAATACTGACTTCAGCGTCACCGGCATGTCGCCGCTGGAAATCACCGCACTGGTCGCCGCGTGGCAGGCTGGTGCCATCAGTCAGGCAACCATGCTCGACCTCTTCCGCGCCGGTGAAGTCATCGCACCTGGTCGCACCAACGATGAAGAAATCAAACTGCTGGCAACGCAGAAGCCAACAACCGCGCCGGTCGCGGTCAGTCCTACCGGACGGACACCAACGCCAGCAGTGCCGACGACTCCGCCCGGTGATGTGAACGCAACACCGGTAACTGTAACCGTGAAATAAAAAGTTTATGCCGCTCAAATACAAATTCGCAACCAAGCAGGAAATCCCTTCTGAACATCAATCCTTCTACGTCGAGCGCGACGGTGCCTGGCTGCTCGACGCCGATGGTGTCGTGAGTCAGTCCAAGCTGGATGAGTTCCGCCAGAACAACATCACGCTCACCAATCAACTGAAACGCTTTGAAGGCATTGATCCTGACGCCGTGCGTCAGCTCGCCGATGACAAGCGCAAGCTGGAAGAGACCGCGCAGATCAAGGCCGGTGAAGTGGACAAGGTCATCGAGGCCCGGCTGAAGACCGCCCGCGCCGATTGGGACAAGCAGCATGGTGTGGTGGTCGCTGAACGTGATGTGCTGACTGGTCGCCTGACGGCCATCCAGATTGATCAAGCCGTTATCACTGAAGCCACGAAACGTGGTCTGCGCCCGACGGCAATTACCGATATTACCGCCCGCGCTCGTCAGACGTTCAAACTCGTCAACGGCGTGCCGCAGGCTTTCGACAGTGACGGCCAGACTGCCCGCATGGGCAAGGATGGCACGTCGCCGATGACTTTGGCCGAATGGGTGGATGCGTTGGTGTCTGACGCACCGCACTTGTTTGAAGCAAACGCTGGCAGCGGTGCTGCTGGCTCTGGTGGCGGTGCCGCCGGCAACCGGTCCGTGAAGAATCCCTTCCGCAAGGAATCGTTCAATCTCACGGAACAAATGAAACTTGAAAAATCCGACCCGAAGCTGGCGGCCCGTTTGAAAGCCGCTGCTTAAAGGTCACAACACACAACTTAGTTTATGGCAAAGACACAACTTGCAGACATCATCGTGCCAGCGCAGTTCGCTGGCTACGTCCTTCAGCGCACGGCGGAGAAATCCGACCTGTTCCAATCCGGCATCGTGATTCGCAATCCCGATTACGACGAACGTGCCAGCCTCGGCGGCACGCAAGTCAACATGCCCCACTGGAATGACCTGACTGGCAACCGGCAACCTTTGAGCGATTCCGCTCCTTTGGTCCCGGCGAAACTGGTCGCTGACCAGGACATCGCACGCATTCACAACGACGGCAATGCGTGGTCGTGGAATCATCTGGCAACCGTGGTCGCGGGTGATGATCCGGCGTTGGCGCTGGCAAACTTCATGGCCGACTACTGGAATCGCCAGAATCAATACATGCTCATCAACTCGCTCACCGGCGTTTTTGGTGCGGCGAGCATGGCGGGCAATCTGTTGGCGATTCAAAGTGAATCCGTCGCGAATCAGTCCGCCACCACGCGGTTGAATGGCTCGACCTTTGTGGACGCCACTCAACGCCTCGGTGATCGTGGCGACCGGCTCGTGGCCGTGGCCATGCACTCGGCGACGGAAGCCGCGTTGCGGAAGCTCGACCTGATTGACTTCATCCCCGACAGCCAGGGTGAAGCGCAAATCCGCACGTTCCAAGGCCGGCGCGTCATCGTGGATGACGGCTGCCCTTCGCGCGCGGGCACGACTGACGGCTTGGTCTATACGACCTATCTGTTCGGCCTCGGCTCGTTCGGCATGGGCTTCGCCGATCTGAATGGCGCTCCCGTCGAGGGCGGTCACGGCACGGAAGGCTGCGAATCGGCGCGTGATGCTTTGAATAGCGATACGTTCCTCGTGAATCGTCGCCGTTTCATCCTGCATCCTCGCGGTGTGAAGTTCACCAGCGCAAGCGTGGCTGGTGCCAACCCGACCAACGCTGAACTGGCCTTGGCCGCGAATTGGATTCGCGTCTGGGAAAACAAAAACGTCCCGGTCGTTGCCGTGACGCACAACATCTAAACCAATGGCGTGCCGGTTCGCGCCGGCACGCCGCTTTACCAACTAACATTATGGGTAAACTTCTACCTCGCAGTTTTGAACGGATTCGCTCGGGTGAACAAATCCTGATTCCAACCTTCACCAACAATGCGGCGGCGATTGCTGCCGGCATCACGGCGGCGAAATATCCGCGTCGCATCATCTACCTGACGGCCGGTGGCACGGGTTCGGTGCCGTGTCTGGCCGTCAGCGATGGCACGAACTGGCGGCAAGTCGCCATTGGCATCAACGCCATTTAGCACATGGACAAACTCTATCCAATCATTCGGCGAAAGCGGCGTCCGCTGGTGGTGGACGTTCCGCCGATTCCGACCAAAACCGAGCCGGTTCAACCTGTGGTGAAAACGCCAGAGGTTGAACCGGCGACAATTTCCAAGCCTGACGATGGCAAAATCCTTTCTAACCCCGAATCCGAGTAACCCGCCGATGACCGTTGGCCAACGTCGGGTTTGGCTGGCACTGGAGGAACAAAAGCATCGGCGGGCGCGATTGCCGGCAATTTTGCTCGCATCGGACGGTCACGGTCATTTGACCTGGACGGTCAATTTCACCAGCCAATATGACAGCATCAACATTTACCAATCCGCCGACGGCGTGACCTGGGGCACGGATCCATTTGACGGCTGGGATTTGTATTCGGGTGCTCGCGATTGCAGCGGCTCGGCGGGTTATTTTCGCATCTGCGTTTGCGATGACAACGGCGCGGATGTGCCGCCTTACTCGAACGCGGTTTATTCCGACGGCAAATAAATTTTATGGCACTGACGCTCGTAAAAGAAGATGGCACTGGCAATGCCGACGCGAATGCTTACGCGGATTTGACCGATGCCAATGCCTATTATGACGGCCATCTGTATGCGACGGCGTGGACGGCGGCGACGGATGCGCAGAAAGCCACTGCCTTGGTGATGGCCTCGCGGCTGATTGATGCCGAGTGGCAATTTAACGGCACGCGCACGAATGCCGTGCAAGGAATGCAGTGGCCTCGCGCGAAGTGCCCGGAGCCGGACAACGTCCATGTGCCAATCTCGGTGCTGCTGCCGATTCCCTACGACTACGTTGAATATGACATCGTCCCGAAGGCGGTCATTCAGGCGACGTGTGAAATGGCGCGGGAACTTTTGATCACTGACCGGACGGTCGCGCCAACGGGCGAAGGCTTGAAGTATTTTAACTCTGGCGGCGTTCAAACTGGTTACGACAAGACTGACCGCCGGCCGGTGCTGTCGCAAGTCGCGCAAGTGATGCTGGCGAAATACGGCTCGCAAATCAGCGCCACCAGCGGCGCGGTGCGGCTGATCCGCGTATGAACGAACAAATTCAGAATCCGAAAAAAATCCGGTTCACGCCGGAAATCACGCTCGGCAACGTGCTGCAACTGTTGTCCATCGCGGCGGCGGTCGTGGGCTTGTGGGTCAACATGGACAAGCGGATTTCCGCGATGGAAGTCCGCGAGAATTACGCGATGGAAGAACGGCACGATTTGAAGGCGAGCATTTCGACCTTGTCCGAAAATCAGGCTCTGATGGCGCGGACGGTGGATCGCATCAGCATTTTGTTGGACCAACACATGAAAGGTGAATCGTATGAAAAAGTTAATCCTCATTGATTTTGCAATCATCGCGTCGGCGATGTTTTTGTGCGGCTGCAACCTGGCACCGTTGAAAGGTGGCCGCGCGACAACCTCCGGGGTCATCGGTCAAACCGTCGTGCAAGGCGACAATCCGGCGCAAGCCTCCCGGCAGGATCAAGAGACGGTGAAGACGCGCAGTTACACCGTGCCGGCTGGCTCGCGGCTGGAAGAGGCCCATGTCACGGCCAATGCTGCCGGCGTCGATGTTACCAATGTGCAAGCCGTGGTCGTCAGCGCGCCGATGCCGGTCATCGAACATGAGGAGACGCGAGCCAAGACGGAGCTTGGCGCGGCGCAAAAGGACACGGCGCGCGAACTCGGCGCAAAGCTGGCGAGTCTCAAAGGCATCGTGTGGGTCGGCGTGGTCTTGTTTCTGTTCGGCCTGGCGACGCTATTTTATCCGCCGCTCAAGCTGCTCATTGGCAGTGTCACCACGAGCGCGGCGATTTGTGCCGGTGGCCTCGCGCTGATTATCTTGCCGACGCTGATCGTGGGCAACGAACTTCTGATTTTGGCCGGCGTCGCTGCGGCAGTCGGCCTTTGGTTTTTTGCTTACCGTCACGGTCAATTGCGCGGTCTGGTGAATGCGAAAAAGGAAGCTTCATGACTTAACGCGGTGTGTGTGTGGTTTGTGTGGGTGGATGTGTGGGTAGTTGCGCGGCCAGAAGCACCAAGTTGCACGTGGATGTAGGGGAATCAAGAAAAGGAGCTAAAACGCATATTTACCAACAAAAACGGCCCTGAAACGTGCGTCTCAGGGCCGGAAATTGGTTGCGGGGGCTGGATTTGAACCAACGACCTTCAGGTTATGAGCCTGA
>CAYVGC010000044.1:0-30784 GCA_964449815.1 uncultured Bifidobacteriaceae bacterium | reverse complement strand
AGCGCGACGAGCTGGGCATCCGCGAATATCCGCTCTACACGCACGACGAGGTGGATGAAATCACGCCGCAGTTCCAAGGCTTCAAATACAACCGCGAGGTGGAATGGGGTTCGTTCAAAAAAATGCGCGCGGGCGTGCCGTCGCCGACGCTGGAATTTTTCGACGCGGGCCACACGCTCGGCTCGGCGGGAATTCTACTGCGCGGCAAAAACGAGACGCTGTTTTTCACCGGCGACGTGTGTTTCCACGACCAGACGCTGTTGCGCAGCGCGCGGTTCGAGGACGTGAAGGCGGACGTGCTGATCATGGAAACGACGCGCGGCAACCGCGAGGTGCCGAAGGATTTTACGCGCGAAAAGGAAATTGAACGGCTCGTCACGGCCATCCACGCGGCGCAAAAAAAGAAGGGCTGCATCCTGATTCCCTCGTTCGCGCTCGGCCGCACGCAGGAGATCCTGGCGCTGCTGGCGCTGCTGATGCGCGACGGGAAACTGAAGCAGCAGCCGGTTTACATCGGCGGTTTGGGCCGGGTGTTCACGGAGATTTACGACCTCGAGGCGCACCGCACACACCGGCAGCACACGAACTTGAATTTGAACGAGGCGCTGCAGTTGATCGTGCTGGAAAAAGGCGCGTCGGAAAACATGAAGTTGAGCGGCGGGAAAATTTTCGTCATCACCGCCGGCATGATGAGCGAGAACACGGCGGCGCATGATCTGGCCAAACGGATGATCGGCGACGAGCGGCAGAGCATTTTCTTCGTCGGCTACGCGGACCCGGATTCGCCGGCGGGCCGGTTGAAGGCGGCGAAGCCCGGCGAGACGTTTGTGTTCAGCCCGAGCGCGGGCCGCGTGACAAAGAACTGTGACATGCAGGATTTCAGCCTGTCGGCGCATGCGAACCGCGGGGCCTTGCTGGAGTTTGTCGGCCAGGTTTCGCCGCGCGCCGTTTTGCTGGGCCACGGCGACGATTCCGCGCGCGCCTGGTTCGCGGAGCAGATCCGCGTGCGCTGGCCGAAAATCAAGCTTTTCCAGCCGCAGCCGGGAAAAATGGTCGCCGCTTGATTTCAGAAATGACAAGGCCGCCGGAAAAATGCTTTTTCCGGCGGCTTTTGGTTTTCAGATTGTTCAGTGGCTGCCGCTGACGACGTTCGCCAGGTTGAAAATCGGCAGGAACATGCAGATCACCATGCCGCCGATGACGACGCCGAGAAACACGATCAGCAACGGCTCGATGAGCGACATGATGCCGGAAAGGGTGGTTTCGATCTCCTCGTCGAGAAAGTCGGCGACGCGTTCGAGCATGGTGTCAATGTTGCCGGTCTGTTCGCCGGCGCTCAACATGCGGATGATCATGGTGGGGAAAACGGGATGCTTGCCCAGCGCGGAAGAAATGCCTTCGCCGCGTTCAATGTCGGCGGCGGCGGCCTTGACGGCCTTTTCCATGACGACGTTCCCGACGGTTTGCGAGACGATCTGCAGCACTTCCAGAATCGGCACGCCGCTGCGCACCAGCGAGGCGAGCGTGCGCGTGAACCGCGCGAGGCAGATCTTGTGGGCGATTGGCCCAAACACGGGCAGCTTGATGCGCTGAGTGTCCCAAAATTCGCGCCCTTGCCTGGTTTTGATGAAATGCAGCCAGCCCCAGACGCCGGCACCCGCCAGCACGATTAAATATATCAAATCATGCTGGACGATTTCACTGATGCCGATCATGACCTCGGTCGGCGCCGGCAGCTTGGCGCCGAAGCCGGAATAAACTTCCTTGAAGGTGGGGATCACCCGCACCAGCAGGAAAATGGTGATGATAATGGCCACGACCGTCACGACCGTCGGATACATCAGCGCCGTTTTGACTTTCTTGCGGAGGCGTTCCGTGTTTTCCAGATAGGTGGCGAGCCGCGCCAGAATCTCCGCCAGCAAACCGCCTTTTTCGCCCGCGCCCACCATGGAAACATACAGCCGGTTGAACGCCTTGGGATGCCGGATCAGCGCCTCGGAAAAGCTTTCCCCCGCCTCCACCCGCGAACAAACATCCTTGATGGTGTCGCGCATCACTTTGTTGGGCGTCTGCTCGGCGAGCGCCTGCAGCGCCTGCACGATGGCGATGCCCGCGTCAATCATCGTCGCCAGCTGCCGCGTAAACACCACCAGGTCGGCCAGCTGCACCTTGCCGCCCCTGGTCTGGCCGCGCCTGGCCATCTTTTCCTTGATCTCGACCACCAGCAGGTTGCGGTTGAGCAGCGCGGCGATGGCCGCCTGCTCCGAAAGCGCCTCAACGGTGTTGCGGATTTCGCGGCCCGAGGCCGTCTCTCTGGCAGTGTAGGCAAATATTGGCATGGCTGTGCGGGTGAATAATTCAATGCTGGCAAATTGCAAGTGCAATTCACCAGTCGCACCGGACAAACCAGCACAATTTGTTCCATTGTGCCCGGTCCGCCGCGTAAATTTTCGGGCCGGTAAAACGGGATTTTGCCCAGTTTTGTGGCGTCTAAAAACCGGCGGCGCCGGCTTTGATCGGCCGCTGTTTTGACAAGCAGTTTTGCGCCAACGACTTGGGCAATCAGGTTTGCAAAAAAAAAAGATTGTCATTTGCCCCGTTTTTCCTTATTTTTGACACCAATGGCACTTTGTGGTGCTAGGGGCGAACCGGTTTCGCCCCACTTATCACAGGTAAAAACATAACAAACAAACTAACTGGAGGAACAGATGAAGTTTAATAAATGGACATTGGGTCTCGCCGCCGTCGGAGCCGTCAGCATGGCTTCCGCCGTCCGCGCAGACGAAGCAAAACTGGTTCCGCTGAACACGGCGGTTTCCAGCACGGTCATCAGCGGCTACGTTGATGTGGCCGCGCAATATAATCCCGGCAACGCTGTGCAGGCTGACAATAACAAAGTTGACAACTTCAGCCTCAACAACGTGACCGTCAGCTTGGACAAGCCGCTGGACGAAAGTCCATGGGCGGCCGGTTATCATGTTGATCTGAATGCGGGCCAGGATGCCATTACCCCGTTGAACGCGGAATCATCCAGCGGCTTTGGAGCCGTTGGTGTGCGTCAGGCTTATGTCGCTCTCCGCACGCCGGTGGGCAATGGCATTGACTGGAAAGCCGGTCTGTTTGACGGCGTGACCGGTTATGAAGGCAACACCGGATATTCCAATCCGAACTATACCCGCTCCTACGGCTATGCGGTGAATCCCGCCTCGGAACTTGGCCTCATTGGCAGCTATAAAATCATTGATGCAGTTACCGTGCAGGCAGGCATTGCTGACCGAGAATATGATGGCTATGGTTTTGGCAGCGGATATTCTGAGGGGCTTAGCTCCAAGAATTTCATTGGGACGGTTGCTTTGACCGCTCCGGATAGTTGGGGCTGGGTCAAAGGCTCCGTGCTCAATTTGGGCACCGTTCAGACCTTTGACAACGGTGGCCAGAACAACTACAGCGCCAATGCCACGATTGCGACGCCGGTTACCGGTTTGAAATTCGGCTTGGCGTATGACAAAGTGCAAAACTTGGAATATGGACCGGGCAACTACCAGATCAATAAAGGCGGTGGAGACGGCAACATCTACGGCGTGTATGCCACTTATCAGGCAACTGAAAAGCTCGGCTTCAATCTCCGTGGTGAATATCTCGACGGCCAGAACCTTGGATTTTTCTCCAATGGTGGCAACAACTCCAACACAGAAGTTTACAATTATAAAGGCAGCGGCAAGGGCGAAGAAATCACCGCCACCGTTGAATATGATCTCTGGGCCAACGTCGTAAGCCGTGCGGAATTCCGCTGGGATCATACCGAAAGCGGTGCCCAGTTTAACGCCAACGACACGGAAAATGCGTATCTGCTCGCGCTCAACGTCGTTTACAAATTCTAATTTAATTTAGAATCCTTTGGCCCCTGCCGGTTCGCCGGCAGGGGCTTTTTTATTGGGAACGGTATTTCCCGCCAGTTTTCAGGGCGGGACGCTCTGTGAGGTTCTGGGATGCCATTTTTGGCAGAAGCCGCAGGTCTGGCAAAGACAGGTTTTGATTTGAGGATGACAAAAAACTGGCTGCCGGCGGGTCGTTGGCCCAGAAACGCGCACGAATGAGGCAAAACCAGCGGTTTCCAGACAGAAAGTAGCGGTTGCTGGTCGGAAAGCAACGGCTGCTTTCCCGGAGTTAAACTTGGCTTCCACCGCACTTCCTTTCATAATCCAGCCCCGTGAAATTCATCCGCGACATCTACGCCGCCAAGCGGGCGACTGGCCAGCCCGTCCTCTCCTTGGAATTTTTCCCGCCCAAGACGGACGAGGGCGACCGCGCATTGTTTGAAAAACAGATTCCCGCGCTGCTGGCGGCGCGGCCGGATTTTTGCTCCGTCACCTACGGCGCCGGCGGCAGCACGCGCGAAAAAACCCTGCAGATTGTGGACCGCATCCAGCGCCAGCTCGGCCTGCCGGCGCTCGCCCACCTCACCTGCGTCAACCACACCCGCGAGGAAGTCCGCACGCTGCTGGAAAAAATCCGGGCGCTCAACTGTAAAAACATCCTGGCCCTGCGCGGCGATCCGCCCGGCGGCGGCGAATTCACGCCCACGCCCGGCGGCTTTGAATTTTCCTCGGAGCTGGTGAAATTCATCCGCGCGGCGGGAGATTTTTCCACCGGGGTCGCCGGCTTTCCCGAAGGCCATGTCGCCTGCAAGGCCGGCAAACAGGCCGACTGGCGGCATTTGCAGGAAAAAGTCGGGGCCGGCGCGGATTTCGTGATCACGCAGTTGTTTTTCGACAACGCGGATTATTTTGAGTTCCGCGACCACGTGGCCGGCAGGCTCGGCGTGAAAGTGCCGCTCGTTCCCGGCGTCATCTCCATTCTGAGCGCGACGCAGATCACCAGATTCACGCAGATGTGCGGCGCGAAGATTCCGCCGGCGCTGCGGGCAAAACTGGATGCGCTCGGCACCGACGACGAGGCGGCCATGAAGTTTGGCATTGAATACGCCACGCAGCAGTGCGAGGAGCTGCTCCGCGCCGGCGCGCCCGGCCTGCATTTCTACACGCTCAACAAGGCGCCTGCCACCGTGCAGGTTTTGAAAAATCTGGGGCTGGCCTAAAGGTTGAATCTGCAGGCGGCTACGTCTCTTGTTTCATCTTTCATCCTTTTGTCTTCATCCTATAAGCCAAGCTGGTTGGCCATGATGCCGAGGACGTCAACGGGCCGTGTCAAAATTGGACAGCCGGATCAAGGAGACAGATAAATTTGCAGCCCCGTCACAAGTCCGTCGCCATAATAATAATGATCAACTGTGAGGTGGCCGGGCGCGCTGATTTCCAGTTCATCTTCATACCATATTGAAGCCGGGAGCGTGGTTCCCAGATAAAATTGCCCGTTGTTGTCGGTGAGGGTTGAGGTTCCGTCCCACAAGCTGACCACATGTGCGCCGGCGACCGGCGAACCGGTATTCTGGTCCAGCACCACGCCGCCAAAAGTCAAAAACCCGGTGTCGTCCCGCAAACGGTAAAAACGGTGATCGGCGGCGGGAGAAACGTCCAAAAGGACGGTGGTTGAATTTGTCGCGGTGAGGTTGGTTGTCACCTGCCAGGCCATCAGGTTGGTCGAAACTTCGAGCGCGTAGTAGTGGTTTTGCAGGGTCGTAAATGCCAGTTGAACCGCGTGGCCGGCGGCAGGCTTGGGCGGGGCGCCCACTGGCAGCATCACGAAGCGGTGGCTCAAGGCACTTTCAAGCTGTTCGCGGCTGAGTCCGTAAATCACCCCACCAAAGGTCGCATCGGGCAGACTGCCCAGTTCAATGGCGTTGCCGTCAAATTTGGGCAGCCAGTCTCGCCAGGTCGGGCCGCCGGCAAATTGCGGGGCCAGGTCCACGGTCAAATTCGGGTTGACGGCTAAAATTTGCGGCCCGGCCACCAGCGAGTTTTTCAGGTCCTGCAATACCAAACGAAAGTTTGCCTCGCCCTGCGCCGAAACCTTGTCGTAGTTGAACAGCCGCACTTCGTTGGTCGGCCGGGAACTGATGAAGGCGGAAGCAGCCAGATAGGTGTTCACGGCGTTGGTGAAGGCGGCACGGGCGTTTTGCAGATCGTTGGTGGTGGCGAAGGTGAGCAATTGCGGATAGTCGCGCAGAACTTCCTGGACGGACGTGTTGCCGTTGGTGGCCAGCGCGCGGATGGCTGTCAATTGCGCGTCGAAATTCTGGGCGTTCAATGTGTAGATAAAATACTCCGCGCCATACAAACCCGCTTGGATCAGCTTGAAATCGCCATAATCCACGGTGACAGCGGCGGCGGTGGTTTCGCTGCTGGTCAGGCTGAGCGCAAAATTGGTGTCCGTAACCAACAGGTTGCTGATCGCGCCGGAAATAACGGGCAAAACATTGGTCCGCAATTGGCTGGTGAATTCGCTGGCGTTCACGCCCGCAGGCGCCAGCAGAAGCCCGTTGCCGTCCTGGGGCGGCACGGAACTCCAATCGTAAATGTCCCGCCCGGCAACGGGCAGGCCGAGGCGCGTCAGAAAATTGGAACCGGCCGGCTGGCTGGGCAACGTCAGCAACCGCGTGATGGCATAAAACACGTTGGCGGTTTCATTGGTCGGTGCCAGCGTCAAAGCGTGGGTAAACGCGGCGCTGGCATCGCCGATGTCCCGCGCGGCAAGATCCGCGCGGCCCTGGCTGATCCAATCGTCCGCGGTTGTTTGGGCAAAAGTGTTCCAACAGAAAAGACCGGCGATGATGGAGATGAGGATGCAGGTTTTCATGGTTCTTTGGTTTTGGGGTTTAGCGGGAAAAGTTCTTCCGTGCGACCGGCAACATCCCAGGAAAGGCGGCCGGCGGAACTTCCGGCAATTTGCAATGCGCCTTTCCCGAAGGCAACGGGTTGTCCTTCAGCGCCAGATGACGAAACATTGAACAATTCAAGCGAGCTGTCGTTACCGATGCGCGCACGCGATGCCCGCAATCGTGGCCGGGCTTCGCCGACCATCGTAATTTCAAGGTTGCGCAGTTCCAGCCGCCGGGCGCCGACGGATGGCTGACGCCACTCACGCAAGGCAGACAAAGCATTGGTCAGGCAACCTGCCGAGGAAATTTGAAGTTGAACATTGTCAGCGACCGCGATTGGCAGAAGCCCAATGCGAAAAAACCCATGGCGCTCATAATCGGTAACAATCTGACTGGCATGAACCCGGGCCACCAGCGACAAATCCTTTGAACTATATTCGGCAATCCCCACGTCTTGCACCGTTCCCCCCGCCAGTCCAGCGGCATTGACTTCAGGCAGGCACAGCATGACTTCCACGCCAAATGCACAAACTCCAAGCCGCTTGATGCATCTCATTTTCACATGATTATTGCCCTCTGAAAGAGGCTCGTTTGAGCGGTATCAGTTTTCCAACAGGAGAGCAAGCTAAAAAAAACATGGAATTGCGCCCGGCTTATCGCTGGAATTCGCAGGACAGTCGTCCCGGCTGTCGCCGGTTCATTTTCAAAAAGGAGACTGGCAGGATGCCCGCCCTACAATCCAAACTGGTTCGCCATGATGCCAAGGACGCTCAACGGTCCCTGATCTTCCAGCCCGTCGGCGGCCTTGTCGAGTTTCTGCAGCGAGAGCTTGGCATTTTTGTAAAATTCCTGGTCGTTCACCAGCTTGCCGATGGTGCCGTCGCCCTGGTTGATCTTGAGCAGAATTCCGTTCAAGTTGGTCATCGAACTGGTCGTCGCGTGGTAAAGCGTTTCATCGGTCAGCAGCTTGCCGATGGTGCCATGACCGGCGGCGGCGTTGGTCACCACGAGTTTTACGGAAGCGATCATGTCGTTGGCGTTCGCGGCGGTTGCCTGCAAATTAGTCACCGTGGTCAGCGTGGACGAATACAAGGCGTCGTCGTAAATCAGCCTGCCGACCGTGCCCTGGCCGGAAGCGATCTGCCCGGTGATGTTGGTGATGTTCGCAATCGTCGCCGCCAGTTCATCCCGGTGGCTCTTGAAAAAATCCCCCAGCGGGCCAAACAAATTGTGGATGTCGTCGCTGGCGAAAGTTTTAGTCATGTTCTGAATGCCGTCCACCGCGCCATCCAGCTTGGTCATGATGGCGCTCAAATCCGGCTGCTCAACGGTGGCGAGTTCCGTGCCGTCTTTGGCCTTCGGCTTGTCCGGCGAACCAAAATCCACGGCGACAAAATTCTGCCCCATCAGGCCGGTGAACTTGACGCTGGCCTTGCTGTCGGTTCGGACCATCGCGTTGTCATGCAGTTTCATGATGACGCTGACCTTGGTGTCCGTCAGCCGGATGTCTTCCACGCGGCCGATTTCGACGCCGGCCATCTTCACGCGGTCGCCCGGCTTCAAATCCTGCACGGTGTCAAACTGCGCGGTGACGTGATAGCCGTGATGGAACCAGTCGGCGCTGCCCAAGGTTTCAACAATGGCCCAGGCGGCGAGGATCGCGAGAAAGACAAAAAGGCCCAGTTTGGTTTCGAGTGAATTTTTCATAGGCGGGATAAATTATTTTTCACGTTTGAAGTCCGCGTGCAGAAAATTTTGCACGAGCGGGTCTTTGGAATTTTTAACTTCTTCGGGCGTGCCGATGGTGATGATTTTGCCGTCTGCGATGACCGCGATCCGGTCGGCCACGCCGAAGGCCAGATCCCGGTCATGCGACACGACGAGCGTAGTGACGCGGATGCTGCGTTTGAGATCCAGAATCTCATTGCCAATGACCACGGACGAAAGCGGATCCAGCTCGCTCGTGGGTTCGTCATAAAGGATCAGTTGCGGTTCGATGACAAGCGCGCGGGCGATGGCGACGCGCTTTTTCATGCCGCCGGAAAGTTCGGAAGGCATCTTATCCATCGCGTCTCTAAGGCCGACATCCGCCAGTTTTTCGGCAACGATTTTTTCAATTTCCGCCGGCGCTTTGAGGCGATGCTCGGCCAGGTAAAGCCCGACATTTTCGCCGACGGTCAGCGAATTGAGCAGCGCGCCGGATTGGAACACCAGCGCCATGCGGTATTTCGCGGCGATTTCCGGCGCGCTGATGGACTCGCCGTTGATGAGAATCTCGCCGGCATCCGGTTCTTCGAGGCCGATCAGGTGTTTGAGCAGGACGCTTTTGCCGCTGCCGCTCGGCCCCATGATGACGAAGATTTCCCCCGCCCGGACGTCAAAATCAAGGCCGTCCAGCACTTTCTGCCCGCCAAAACTTTTATGCAGTCCCCGCACGACGAGGCTGACGCCCGGGACCTGGTTGTTGGAGCCGTTCATTTCAGCAAAAAACGGGTTAGGATGTAGTCAAAAATCACGATGAGCACGATGGAGTTCACCACGGCCTTCGTGACGGAGCGGCCGATGCCGCGCGGGCCGCCGATGGTGGTCAGTCCCTGATGGCACGACACGACGCCGACAATCACCGCAAAACACAGGCTTTTGAAGACGCCGTTGCCAACATCCTTCACCTCGACGATGTTCTTCAAGTCTGAGAAGAAGGCGCGGAATGGAATTTCCATGTGCTGGTTCATATCCGCCACCACCGCGCCGCCAAACCAGCCGACGAGAATGGAAAACACGACGAGCAGCGGCAGCGCAAAGGCGATCGCCAGAATCCGGGGCAGGACGAGATAGTGAATCGGGTTGATGTTCATCGTGCGCAGCGCGTCAATTTCCTGATAAACGCGCATCGAGCCGATTTCCGCCGCCATGGCGGAACCGATGCGGCCCGCGATCAAAATGGACATCATCACCGGGGCGAGCTCCTTGGCGATGGCGATGCCGACCACGCCGCCCACGGCGCTGGCCAGGCCGTCGTTTACCAGGATCGGGCCGGTCTGCAGGGAGATGACCGCGCCGATGAAAAACGACAGCACGCAGACCATCAGCAGGCTGGCGTTGCCGATCTCGAAAAACTGCTCGAAAACTTTTTGCCGCTGCCGCCATGCCTGCGGCAGGGCCAGCAGCGTGCGCCAAAACAGCAGGACGATTTCACCAACGTTTTCAAACATGATCTTCGTAGTTTATTTCTTGGGCGGCGGCGTTTGGAAAACTGTGAAATAAAACAGCTTCATCTGCTCCGTTTCCTTGAGTGATTGATACTGGAAAAGGCCGAACAAGAGCGAGACTTTTTTGTGCTCCGGCGCGGTTTCACGACGGTATAAATTCCATAAAAACGACCGGCTGCCGGCGCCGGTTTTCCGGTTGTCCTCCGCGCGCCAGAGCGACCAGAGCGGCGACCAGTTGTGTTCAATGCCGCGGTTGTCAGGCACTGCCGGTTCGAGCGGCGCGAGGATTTGCAGGCGTTCGTTGCCGTTGAAATCGCGGTGCCAGGTGAAAAACGGCCACAAGTCCAGCCGCGCCTTCTCCGCGCCGGTCCCGGTGTTTTTTTCCGTCAGGCTGGAATAAAGGTATATCAGCACGCGGGTGCGCTGCTGGTCGAGCGGTGCCGCCAGCGTCCGGCGAAACGCGTAGAGCGGCCAGAGGCAGGAATCGCTTTCCTTGACGCCGTTGCGCGATTCGCTGAACAGCGGGAAAATGCGCGAGGTGTGCTTGCCTTCGCCACGCGCGAAAATCACCAGCGGCCACGGCCCCTGCCATTCGTGATATTTTTTCGCGCGGTCATCTATCGAGGCGAAAAAAGGCCAGATGACGGACGTGGAATCGCGTTGCGGCGAGCGGTTGATGGCAAAAAACGGAATCGAGGCGCGGAATTTTTCAGGATTGTCGGTGCCGATGCCGTTGTTTTGGCTGAAATAAAACGGCCAGAAGTAAAATGACTGGTCGTGGCCGCCGATGAGGGCCGTGTCGCCGAAGCCGTTGGTCTGCGTCGTGACGTCTTTGTGTTCGCGCCCGGCAAACGGCCAGACCTGCCAGCCTTTCAAACCGTCACCGTGACGCACATGCGCCAGCGGATAGAAATAATTGTCGGTCACCACGTCGCGTTTGCGCGTCTCGCCAAAAACCGGAAACATGATGAAATACATTTCGTCGTGAAACAGCCGGTTTTTGAGACGACCGTAGAAAGGCACGACGGCGGTGTAATTCAAGTTTGTGTCCGCAGAACGCTGTTGGAAATAAAACGGAAAAAGCGTGAGGCGTCTCGTGTCCGTCGCTTCGGGGTCGCGCCCGGTGGAGGTGCTGATCAACTGGCAGAACTGCCAGCGCTGTTCCTGGCCGTAACGGATGGAGGTCACCAAAGGATAGAGAAAATCATCTTCATAAAACTCGACGGATGGATTGCAGTCACGGGAATAAAACGGCGGAATGGCCCAGATGCTTTCAGAATCCGTCTGTTGCGAATAATAAAACGGTCCGGCGGCTTCCGTGCGGCCACCCTCTTCCAGCGTCAACCGGAACTGGTCAAAGAGGAAACCGGCGGATGTTTCTGCTGCAACCGCCGTATAAAATGGAATAATTATTCTCATCAAGGCCAAAGCAAACACAGCCCGCAAAGACGAGGCGCGTAAACGGCCAGCCGCACAATTCTTTATCGTTATTGATTCTTGCTTCATTCCACTTTTGCCAATGCAGATAGTAGTTTAACAATGATATTGACTTTGGCCATTTTTTCCATATGCTAGTTTTTAATTGAGGTTTTTACCTCGGTTCCTCCTAGACCCGGTGTCGGCGAGTTGCTGGCATCGGGTTTTTTAATCAATGGTCGCCAGCGGCCAATCAAGCCCAGCAGCGCCGGCAAAAAAGTCAGCGCCGCAATCATGCAGGTTGCAATGCCGACCGACATGATGATGCCCAGGCTGCGAATGCCTCGATGCTGCGCGAGAATCAGACTGCCGAATCCTGCAATGGCCGTCAATCCCGACACGAGCACGGCCTTGCCGGTGCTGCGCGAGAGGATGCCCGGCGTGCCTTCCTCGGCGTAGCGGTTCAAAATATGAATGCCATTGGTGACACCGATGCCAATGACAAGCGGCAGTGTCATGATGTTCGCCAGATTGACCGGCACGCCCGCCCAGCCCATCAAGCCGGCCAGCCAGAGCGTGCCGATGCCGACCGGAATCAACGCCAGAATCACCGCGCCAAAACTGCGAAAATGGAACAGCACCATCAGCGCAATCGCGGCCAGCGAATACCACGCCGCCTGCACATAGCTGTCTTTGAGAAGTGTTTCATATTCGTAAAGCTGCACGGGGGTGCCGGTGACGTTGGGGTCCACGGTGCGCAGTTCGCTGACAAATTTTTCCTGCGCCGCGCGCTGCCAGACATCTTGTTTGGGATAAACCTGGATCAAGAATTGTCCGTTCACGCCCACAAACCGGTGGTGCAAAGCCGGCGGCAAATCTTCCACGCGCGGCGACGTGGTGTCGTCCTGCTGTTGCAGAAGCTGGAAGGTGTCGCGCAGGTCAGCCAGAAACGCCTGCTGGAATTGCGCCAGCTTGGCGGCCGCCGCCGCCCGCTGCGCCGCGTTGCCGCCAAGCATCGTCTTGCGCAAATCCGTGATGGACTGGCAAAGCGACTCCAACTGTCCGGCCAGCGCCGGGTCGTTGGTGCCGACCTGCTGCGCGGCGAGGTGGAGATAGCAGGACGTGTAGAAAATTGTGCCGCTCAAATCTTCAATGTTCACCGGCGACAAATCCGACGCCCGGAACGCCAGCGCGGCGACTTCCGCTTTGACTTCGCCAATCAGCCGCCGTTTTTCACCCTGGTCGGGATTTAGAAAATCCTTGTAAAATGGCGGTTCAGTGGCGGCCACGGTTGGCAGCTTCTCGATTTTTTCCTGCAATGCCACGGCGTTGGTCAATGAATCCGCCAGCACCGCGCCGTAAAGCAGCGACTTGTCCGCCGAATTCAGCAGCGTCTGTTCAAACACCACCGACGACAGGCTTGGACTTTGCATTTTGATCAGGTTGTAGTCGAAATACACTTTGCGCGCCTCAAACAACGCCGCCACGCACAAGCTCGCGATGATCGCCGTCACCAGCACCGGCCGTTGCAGCCAGAAATTCTCGATCCGCGCCCGCCGGTCGTCCTCGTGAATTTGATGATCCAGAACATTTTGCCGTCCGCGCAGCAACATCACCGGCAGCATGGTCATCATCGGGACGAGGCAGACCAGCAGGCCGCCGCCGCAGATGACGCCCATTTCCTTGATGCCTTGAAAATGCGTGAACCCCATCGCCAGAAACGCGCCCGCCGTCGTCAGCGCGCCGGTGAAAATGCCCTGGCCGGTGAACACCATCGCCTTGGTGATGGCCGCCTGCTCCGTTTTGCCGTGGCGCAATTCCTCCTCGTAGCGCGTGATCAGATGCACGGCATAGTCAATCGCCAGTCCGATGAGCATCGGCACAAAGGTGATGGTCAAAATATTCAGATGCCCCACCGTCAGCGTGGTGAAGGCCAGCGTGTAGCCGAGCCCGACCACCAGGCAGAGGGTGGCTTTCACCGGCCGGCCGGTCTCGTGATAGCCGTAGATGAAAATAATCGCGCACAACACCATGGCGACGACGCTGGCCAGCGTCGTGTCCTTCTGCGATTGCGTCATCTCGTCGTAATCCAGCACCGGCTCGCCGGTGATGCCGACATTGACGCCCGGCACTTCGTCGCGCGTTTGTTTGACCAGCTCGCGCAGCCGGTCCACGGCATCGCTGGTCAAATCGCCGGTGGTGGTCTTCTGATGAAACGCATTTTCCAGCACGGCATTTTTGATCAAAGTCCAAAGCACCGGCGGCGTGTCATCGTCGTTCGGCGCGTGGCACGTCACCACAAAAATCCGCCCGTGCGCAAACGTGAGGTAGCTGGAGAGCATCGCCTCCTTGCTGCTGTCCAGCAACGTGGTTACATTCGGTGACGGCGGTGAACCCGGCCGCAGCAAGGCATCCTCGGCCTGCGACACGATTCGCCCCAGCGCCGGCAGCGACTTGACGAGCGAGCGGTTCTCCGCGTTGTCCTCCTCCTTGGCCGTGCGAAATGCTTTGTTGATCTGCTCAAACAGCGAAACCAGATTCGTCGTCTGCGTGAACTGCTCGATGAAGGGCCGCGCCGTCGTCAGCATGTCGCGCATCTCCACCAAATTGGTTGTCTCGGCAAATTGCAGCGCCTTGTTCCCCATCATCGCCAGATTCTGCTGGTAAAAAACGTCACGGAACAAATTGTTCGTGTCCGCCTGCATCTTGGCGGCGATGCGCTCGACGAACTGCCGGTTTTTTTCGGGATTGCCGCTTTCCACCACCACCACCAAATCGTCCGGCTGCGGGAACTCCTTTTGGAACGCGAGGTAATTCTCGTGATACTTCTGGTTCGGCCCCACCAGATCGTCGCGGTTCATGTCCGCCTTCAGAAAGAGGGCGGTGTAGCCCACGCACACCACAAACAGCGCGATCTGCGGCCAGAAGAACCAGCGCGGATGACGGCAGACGCCCGCCGCCAGCCGGCCCAGCAGCCGGGCCAGAAAGGAATGATCGTTCAGCGCCTTCATTGGTTCCCCGGGAAGCGTTGAAGCGCTGAAGCGTGGCAAGGTTCCGGCGGGTTTCGCGGCTGCCGCTTCATCTGGTTTCCGCCTCCACCAACACCGCCGTGCCGTAGCACAAAACTTCCGTGATGCCCGGCGCAATCTCCGTCGCGTCATAGCGCACGCCAATGACCGCGTTCGCGCCGAGTTCGCCCGCGTGGGTGAGCATGAGGTTGAACGTATCTTCCCGGGCGCGCTCGCACAGGTTCGTGTAGAGCGTGATGTTGCCGCCAAAAATGCTCTGGATGCTGGCGCCGATGTTGCCGATGACGGAGCGCGAACGCACAATGATCCCGCGCACGACACCAAACGACTTGGTGATGCGATACCCCGGCAGCTCGAAGGCCGTGGTCGTCAGAGGATGCGTCTGATTCATAGACCATTGATTGAACACCACACCGCGCCCGCGCAAAAGCCAAATTTCGCGGCGACTTCCTCCCGGCAAGACCAGACGGGGGCAATATTGCCTGTGATTTTTATGCAATGAGCTTTTGCCCGCAGACGGGCAAAGCGCTCAACCACTCACAGTGAAACCGCCTCCAAACCCCACGGTTGTGGCCGTTCGGAACGCGGAGAAGGCTGTGTATTAATCGAACCCGCGCTCAACATTCTGCCGCTGATTTGAACCTGATTCGTTGTCCAATTTGTTCGGCGGCTCAAACTCGGCGTGACATTCCGGCGGCAACCCGGTCTAATCACTAGTGAACACACTCATGAAAGAACCGGTTGCAAGGCAAGGTGTTGCGGCTGGGCCGCCAACTGACTGGCCAGCTTCGGAGTTCGCCGCGCTTTACGACGAGCACAGCCGCGCGATTTTTTATCTCGCACTGCGCTTTCTCGGCGACCCGCAAAAGGCCGAGGATGCGACGCACGATGTTTTTCTGAAGGCGTTCCGCCGGCTCGATCAGTTTCGCGGTGAAGCCTCGATCCGCACCTGGCTCTACCGCATCGCCATCAACCATTGCCAGAACCTCTGCCAGTCCTGGCACAACCGCCACGTGCAGGCCAGTTCCGACGACCTCGTTCTGGAAAGTGCGGCGGCCAAAACCGACTCGCCGCTGCGCGTGCTGGAAACCAAGGAACTAGGCCAGCGCATTCAGCAAACGCTCGACGCCTTGTCCGACGAATACCGGCTGCTGCTGCTGCTCGTCGCGGACGAGGAACTAAGCTACGAGGAAATTGCCGCGCTCGTCGGCCAGTCCAGTGATGCCGTGCGCGGCAAGCTGCATCGCGCCCGCAAAGCCTTCGCCGCGCATTTTGAAAAAACTGTTTAAGGAGACCGAAACATGAAACAGCAAACCAAACTTACCCCGAAGCAGGAAACTGTCGCGGAACAGCAGACACAGGCGCAGGCGGCCGTGGAATTTGCCAGCTCGGACGAACTGCTGCGGTTCGATGCCGCGCAAACCACCGTGCCGCCGGAGATCACGCAGCGATTGCAAAAGTCCGTGGCGCACATCCCGCCGCCGCTAACGCGGACGTGGTGGAAAAATTTATTTGGCGGCTGAACCATGAATCATTTCTGGCAACGATTCTTGGCTGCGCTCACGCCCGGCGTGCGGATTTTGCTCGGCCTGCTGGCGGCGACCTATCTGGCGGCGGTCATCGGAAAGTCTCTTCATGTCTTTGATTTGTATGATTGGCTGGCGGTGAGCGGGCCAAAATTCCGGAGCGGCCAAATCTGGCGGCTCATTACCTATGCGTTGCTGCCGGCTAGAGTTCTGGATTTCCTGATGAACAGCATCGCATTGGTGATGCTTGGCGGATTGCTCGAACGCCACTGGTCACGCGGCGATTTCTGGCTTTACTGCCTCGTGGCGGCGGCGGGGGCCGGCCTCGCCAAAGTGCTTCTGCAATTTTCCAGTCCGCTGCTGCTGGTTGGCGCCGCGCCGATGATGTTTGGCCTGCTCATCGGCTGGGGATTTCTGTGCGGACGTGAACAGATTTCCATCGTTCCGTTTGGCGAAATGACCGTGTGGAAACTGGTCTTGGTCGCGGGTGCAGCCAGTTTTCTAATCATGTTTTTCACCGCCGGGCTGATGACGGCGATCATCATGTCGGCGGGCGGATTGACCGGCTGGCTTTATCTCTGGCTAAGGCATAAATGGCTGATGAGCCGCACCAGTCGCGTGGCGCATTCGGAACGCATCAACCGCCTAGAACTATGATTTGCACCCAGCCTGAGAAAATTTCTCCCATGACGCGAAGCCGTCCCGCGCTCGCGCGCGAACGCGCCCATTGCGCGCGGGCGATGCTGGCGGATTGCCGGCTGTGCGCGCACAACTGCGGCGTCAACCGGCTCGCGGGCGAAACCGGCTTGTGCCACGCCGGAGCGGAGGCGCGATTTTTTTCCGCGCAGGTGGAAGTGTCGGATGAATTGGAATTGATGCCGACATTTTCCGTGGCTTTGAGCGGCTGCGACCTCCGCTGTGATTTTTGCATCACCGGCAAGGAAAGCTGGAATGCGCGGGTGGGTCTCGGCTTCGATGCCGCCGTGATGGCCGGGCGGGCGGAAGCCGCGTTGCGCAACGGCGCGCGGACGGTCATGGTGCTGGGCGGCGAGCCGACCATTCATCTGCCGAGCGCGCTGGAATTTGTCTCGCTGCTGCCGGAATCGGCAAAGTTAATCTGGAAAACCAACGCGCACGGCACGGCACAGGCGCGCGAACTGCTTGACGGCATGTTCGACGTGTGGCTGGCGGATTTCAAATTCGGCAACGACGCCTGCGCGCAGCGGCTGGCGAAAGTTTCCGATTACGTCCATGTCGTTCAGGAAAATTTGCTTTGGGCGGATGAACACAGCGAACTCATCGTGCGTCATTTGCTGATGCCCGGCCACGTCAAATGCTGCTGGCGGCACGTGGCGGAATGGCTGGCGGAAAATCTGGCCGGCGTCAAAGTGAATTTGCGTTCGGGCTTTTGGCCGGCGTGGCACGCGCGGCGGCACGTGGAACTGCAAAATTCCTTGTCCCCGGCTGAAAACGATTTCGCCTTTGGACTGGCGCAGGAACTGGGATTGAATTTAATTCCATGAAAGCTCCCATGACTAAAAAGCGAACGAAGTTATCCGCCAAAAAATCGGTCAGTGAAATTTTGATTTTAGCCGACGGCAAAATTCTGGCGCATAATATATCGCCCGTGATGGCCGGCGTGCTGGCGGAATTGAATCCCGCCGACGAGGCCATGAGCCGGCGGGCACTGCGGAAAAATATTTTGAAACATGAACTTCCAAACTGAACTCGAAACGCTGATCCGGGCGCGCTATCCGATCCTTTACGTCATTTCCAGCGAGGAGATGCGCGTGCAAAACGTGATCGTGGAGATCGCCAAGAAGCGGCAGAAAAAAGTTTTTGAGTGGAGCTACAGCACCGGCATCGTGCCGGCCGGCACTTCCATCCAGTCGCACAAAAACCGCAACGCCGCCACCAAGGACCCGTTGATGGCACTGGACCAGGTGATTGAACAGGTCGAGCCGGCGATTTATATTTTCAAGGATTTTCATCCGTTTTTGACGAAGAACAATTTCGCGATCGTCCGCAAGCTCAAGGAAATTGCGCTGCACCTGAAAAACAGCTTCAAGACGATTGTGCTCATCTCGCCGATGATGGAAATTCCGCCGGAACTGGAAAAGGAAATCACCGTGCTAAATTATCCGCTGCCGTCGCGCGAGGATTTGAGCGAGCTTCTCGATAAGATCATCGCGGATGTCGCGCAGTTCAAGCAGGTGAAAATCGAGCTGGACGACGCCGGGCGTGAACGGCTGTTGTCGGCGGCGCTCGGCTTGACGCTGGGCGAGGCGGAAAACGTCTTCGCCAAAATTATCGTCAAGGACGAGCGGTTGAGCGGCGATGACGTGAACGAAGTGTTTGCGGAGAAACAGCAGATCATCCGCAAGAGCGGGCTGCTGGAGTATTACACCACGGAAGACAGTTTTTCTAACATCGGCGGACTGGCGGTCTTGAAAGACTGGCTGGACAAGCGCGCGGCGGCGTTCACGAAAGAAGCGCGGGCATTTGGCCTGCCCGCGCCGAAAGGGATTTTGATGCTGGGCGTGCAGGGCTGCGGCAAAAGTTTGTGTGCGAAGGCGGTTTCAAATCAATGGCAGTTGCCGCTGCTGCGGTTCGACATGGGCCGGATGTTTGGCAGCCTCGTGGGTTCGTCGGAAGAAAATGTGCGCCGCGCCATCGCCGTGGCGGAATCGGTGGCCCCGGCGATTTTGTGGGTGGACGAAATTGACAAGGCGTTCGCCGGCTCGCAAGGTTCCGGCGCGACCGACGGCGGCACGACGGCGCGTGTGTTTGGAACATTTCTGACGTGGCTGTCGGAAAAAACCGCGCCGGTGTTTGTGGTGGCGACGGCCAATGACATTTCGCAACTGCCGCCGGAACTGCTGCGCAAGGGCCGCCTGGACGAAATCTTTTTTGTGGACCTGCCGTCGTCCGAAGAGCGGAAGGAAATTTTCCGCATTCACATCAGCCGGCGCAGCCGGGACGCGGCACAGTTCGATACGACTGCCCTGGCGGAGGCGAGCAAGGATTGCAGCGGCGCGGAAATCGAAGAGGCCATCAACAGCGCGCTTTACGACGCGTTTTACGCGAACCAGGAAATCACCACCGAATCCGTGCTGGCGACGCTGGCGCAAACCGTGCCGCTGGCCAAGACGATGGACGAGCAGATCAACCGCCTGCGCAACTGGGCCGAAGGCCGTGCCCGCAACGCCAGCGTGCCGCGCGACCTCCAGAAAGCCAGCAGCGTGCGGCGGATGGAATTGTGAACCAGCGTTAAGACGATGAATTATTTCTGGGGGAACATTTTTGAATACTTCAAGGACCGGCGGCTTGGTTCGGTTTTCTTTGGCACGCTCGCGGCGGTTTTCGGTCTCCTCGTGCTGGTTGCCGTTTTTTACCAAAACTTGCTGCGCGAATGGCCGGTAGTTTTGGCGGCGATCGGCCCGGTGCTGCTGGCGCTGATCTGGCGCGGCTTTCGGCAGATGCGCGCGATGCGGTTGAACCGGTATAAATCTTCACCTTTGTCGCGTGACGAAAAGACGAAAGCCCGGTCAAAACTGATAACGAAATCAACTTTCAAAAAATCATGAGCGCAGTTTGCATTTTAACGCCGGTGGTCATCATGGCGTGGCCGGCCTTCAGCGCGGCGGTGGTGGCAGCCGCCAGTTCGCTGGGCTATCAGGTCGCCGCCGAAGTCCACAGCCAGCTTCCCGGCGAAATCGTCCGCAAGGATTCTAAAGCCGTCCAATTGGAAATCGCGCGCAGCGAGGTGGTGACCAACCAGCTTGGCCGCGACCAGCGCATCGCCGTGTCGCGCGAGGGCGTGACGGTGACGTTTTCGCGCGATGTGCGCGGCAAGGCGTCCTTGTGCGTCGCCGGCAACGGCCAGAGCAACGAGGAATTGCGCGCGCTCGGCGAGGAATTGAGCCAGGCGGTCGTGCAGCAATACGTTTATCAAAAGCTGATGGACGAAATGCGGACGCGTGGCTTCAACGTGGTCGAGGAGGCAGTGAACGAAGACCGTTCGATCCGGCTGAAAGTTCGGCATTGGGAAAATTGATTTATCGGAACCAATCAACATCGAACATCCAATTGCGCGATCCTCAAATGAGCGCCGAACCCATGCTAAAATTCCTAAAGGTGTTTTGCCGCGATCTGCAAGGAAAACACGAAAACGCGGTTTTTCTCAACGCGAATCACATTATGAAGATCGAACTGGCGGCCTGCGGAGCGGAAGAGGTTTCGTCCATCATCACGCTCATCAATGGGGAGAAACTTGAGGTGGCTGGGACACCAGAAGACTTGGTCACTCACGAGCGCTACTTTTTCCCGAAGACCAAGGATGAGAGCGGGACCTAAAAAACGGCACGGAGTCATTAGCGATCAGATTAAAATATATGCCCCAAAGCGATTTGATAACCATTCCAACCATGTCCGACGAACAATTCATTCAAAAAGCAATCCAGCAGCTCGCCATTGAAAATGAAATCGGAGCGGACAAGTTGGAAAAATCGCTGATTCAAGATGCCAAGGTGGTTTATTTGAAAATTCGTCCCGACGCGTTTGCGATGATGGTTTTTGACAGCGAAACCGGCGAGCCGATTAACGCGAGCTTTGGCCCACGACCGTTTTTGAAACTTGGCCCGAATTTTTGAGCATCCGCTTATGCCGATCAACCAGCCTCAAACCGCCAACGGCGACGCCACGTTCGAAACCAATTCGCTGTTGGATTCCGCGCGGATTGAGCGTTTTAAGGACCGGGACAATCAGTTGTGGCAAATCCTAAACTCCGGCTCTCCCAACGCGATTGACCAATTTGTCGAAGGCGCATGGCCGCTTGTCGCGGATTATCCGGAAGAAATTAACGTTTATCAGAACATCATGGCGGCTATTGCATCACACGAACGCGCTGGCGCATTTGCCAAGGCGCGGGCATTGGCGGAGAAAATGATTACCAGTGCAGTGCCGGAGGAATTCAAACTGTGGTCGAAAGGTTTTCTAAATCGGCTTGATCTGCTTGGGAAAACTGTGGCCCTGCAATTTACCGCGGTCGATGGACGCAAAGTGGATTCAATTCACATGCGAGGCAAGGTCGTGCTCGTGTTTTTTTCTTCAACTCGTTGCAAGGCGTGCAAAACAGATACGGTAAAAGAAATGTGGAAGAAATATCACGCTCAAGGATTGGAAGTCATCGGCATCAGCACCAACGCCAGCGAGAGTGATTTGGAGGAATTTGCAAAATGCCAAGAAATTCCCTGGCCGCAATATTTTGGCGGCCAAAGGCGGACTGAAAACAAATTTACCGTCGAATTCGGAGTCAACGGAATTCCGCACCTGTTTCTCCTGGACAAAAAGGGTGTTTTGCGTTTCGACAACCTGCGTGGGAATTTCGACGAGAAAATTTCCGCTTTATTGGCTGAACCAAACGATTGTTAATTTATGCCCCAACGCGAATTTGAAATCACCATCGGCAAGACCGGCGAGGTCGAGTTGCATGTCAAAGGTTACAAAGGCAAGGGCTGTCTCGCGGCCGTGAAAATCTTCGAGGAAATCGTCGGCGAAATGAAGGAACAGCAACAGACCAGCGAGTTTTATGAGCCGGAAGAACAGGTGCAATACCGCATTGACCAGCGGCACTGATTTAAACATTGGAAACCTGATTTCCGTTTGAACACATGGCCCGACCGCACATTCCCGAAGAAGCCTCCGCGTATTATCCGCCGCGGGCGCGGTGGTATTCGACCATTTTTTATCTGGGGAACATGCTGCGCCGTCGGATGGGGCTGGCCCGGCTGACGCTGCCTCGTGAAATGAAAATCGGCGAGGTGGTCGTTGCTTTTTTTGCGCCTGGCGTGGCTGTTTGGCTGCGCGGACCGCGGCTTTGGGGCCAGGCCGCCCTGGCGGGAAGCGCGGCGCTGTTTTTGATTTTCATCGTCTGGCTGGGTTATCCGTCCGCCACCTTCGCGTTTGGTCTGCTGATTTCGCTTCATTGCACGGGCTTTGTTTATTATTGCAGTCCGCTGATGGCCGGCGAGCCGTTCCGGTCGCGGCTGGCTTTTACGCTTCTGATTTTGCTGGCGATTGGACTGCTGCTCTACCTGCCGGCGCGAAATTTTGTCCAGGGGCACTGGCTCACGCCGTTGCGCATGAACGACCGGGTCATCGTCGTGCAGCGGAGCTTTCAAACGCGCCGCGTCCAGCGCGGCGACTGGGTGGCCTACTCTTTTGATGAGAATGCCGTGGGCCAAAATTATCATGGCGGAACGGTCTGGTTGCGAAACGGCCTGAGCCTGGGACCGGTGCTGGCGCTGGCGGGCGACCGGGTTGCTTTCTCCAACAATTGTTTTTCGGTGAACGGCATTCTTCACACCAATCTGCCGCACATGCCGCAGGCGGGTGAACTGACGGTGCCGGAAAATCATTGGTTCATCTGGCCGAACCTTGGTATAAGCGGACACGGCGATGTCGGTGAAGCCAGGGTCAGCAGCGCCCTGCTGGGGCTGGCCGACGTGGCCGAAACTAATTTTTCCGGCAGGCCGCTGCGCCGCTGGTTCTGGCGGAAACAAATTTTACCATGAGCCGTTTCGTCAATCTCGAGTTCGAGGACGGATCCGACAACCAGTTGGAGCCGGAGCCAAAGGCGCTGGTCAAGGACGAGGCTTATTATCTGGCCGAGGCGCGGACGGCGTTTGAAACCGGCTGCTTCGAGCCGGGGCTGCGCTCCTATTCGAAAGTGCTGGAATACAATCCCAAGAACATCGCCGCCTGGACCGGCCAGGTGCGGATGCTCATCGAACTCGGCGAATTCCGCGAAGCCAAGCTGTGGGCGGACAAGGCGCTGGAAAGGTTCCCCAACGAGCCGGAACTGCTCGCAGCCAAGGCGGTCGCGCTCGGCCGCAGCGGCGACTTGCAGGGCGCGCTGGCGTTTTCCGACGCGTCCATCGAGGAGCGCGGCGACACGCCTTACGTCTGGCTCGCGCGCGGCGACGTGCTGCTGGCGCGCGAGGAAACGCGGGCGGATTATTGCTTTGAAAAAGCGCTGCTGCTGGCGCCGCGCGACTGGTTCGCCGCCTGGCTCGCGGCCCGCATCCGGTTTTACTACGAGCAGTTTGCCCTGGCGCTCAAGCTGATTCAACAGGCCGTGGAATTAAATCCCGGACATTTTTTATTGTGGCTCGAACAGGGCCATTGCCAGCAGGCGATCGGCCTGGTCGGCGCGGCGGAAGTTTCCTTCACGCAGGCGCGGCAGTTGAATCCACGCTGCGAGGATGCCGACAAGCAGCTGCTCCGAATTTCCCAGTCCGGCCCGCTGGCGCGGCTGCGCGGAAAACTGCGGGAATTATTCAAACGATGAACTCTGAAACTTTGAACCGGCTGCTGTCAGCGGTGAATGAATTTGACGCGTCGGATCTGCACCTCGTGGCGGGCGTGCCGCCGGCCTTCCGCGTGAACGGCGAAATCATCATCGCCGACGAGGACGCACTGACCGAAGCCGAAATCAGCGAGATGGCCGACAGCCTGATGAACGAGCCGCAGCGGAAGAAGTTCGAGCAGGAATGGGAGCTGTGCATTTCCATTCTGCACAGCGTGGCGGGCCGCGTGCGGGCGACATTTTACCGGCGCAACAACCATCCTGAACTGAGCTTCCGCTTTTGCGGCGAGAAAGTGGCGGCGCGCGCGGAACTGGGCCTGCCGGAAAAACTGGACGAGCTGGCGCGCCGGCCCAACGGCCTGGTGCTGGTCACCGGCCCCACCGGCGCGGGCAAGACGACCACGCTGAATTACCTCGTGGACCTCATCAACAGCGAGCGCCGCTGCAAGATTGTGACGATTGAAGACCCGATTGAGTTCGTCCACGAAAACAAGCGCGCCATCGTGGTGCAGCAGGAAGTTTTGACCGACGTGCATTCGTTCAACCGCGCGCTGATCCATGTGCTGCGGCAGGATCCGGACGTGATTGTCGTCGGCGAAATGCGCGATCACGAGGCGATTGCCACGGCATTGACGGCGGCGGAAACCGGCCACCTCGTGCTGGCCACGATGCACTCGCCCAATGTGTCGCACGCGCTGGAGCGCATCATCGGCGTGTTTGAAGGCAGCGCGCAGAAGCAGATCATTTTGCAGCTCTCCAACGCGCTGCAGGGAATCATCGCCCAAGATTTGCTGCCGTCCGCCGACCGGACGCGCCGCGTGCTCGCCTATGAATTGCTGGTGGCCACCGGCGCGGTGCGGAATCTGATCCGTGAAAACCAGTTTCACCACCTGGAAAACACCATCCAGATGGGCCGCAAGGACGGCATGGTGCTGATGGATAATTATCTCTATGACCTTTACTGCAAATGCGCCATCACCTACGACACGGCGATCAGCCGCGCCCGCAATCCCGAACGGATCGCCCGGCAAAAAACCTGAACTGATTTGAAGGCGGCGAAGGCAAACCGGCCCCGTTCGTCTGGGCGGCCTGCCGAAGCGCCTAAAATGCTAACGCAGCGCCACGGCATCGCACTGGCGGGCCAGCGCAAAATCCTTTTCCGTCAGGCCGCCCGCGTCATGGGTGGTCAGCGCGAGCGCGACCCTGTTCCAACGCACATCAATGTCCGGGTGATGCTGCGCCTGCTCGGCGAGGTCGGCGACGGCGTTGACGAATCCCATCGCGGCGGGAAAATCTTTGAACGCAAACGTGCGTGAGATGATTTCGCCTTCGCGTTTCCACTGCGGCAGGGCCGCAAGCGCCAGCACGATTCCGGCCTCGTCCAGTTTCACCAGGCCGGCGGCAAAACATTCAAGCGATTCCAGGCTGATCTTGGTCGCCTCACGGAAAAGGCTGAAGCTCGTCACCAGCGACCAGCCCCAGGCCAGCGCGAACAAAATTGCGCCCGCTTCTAAAATCCACCCGATCGGCTGCACTGCGACCTGACCGCTGATCTGGCCGTAAAGCTGGCTCATTTCCTTGAAGAACCAGCCCATGATCAGCACAAACCCACCGAGTGACAAAAGCAATTGCCCGGTGCCCGCGATCCACCGCCCGGCGATGATCGAGCCGAGTCCGGGCGTGGCAAGCTGGTTGAGCAGCGCGGCGTTGCGGGCCTTGGCGCGGCTAATTCTTTTCGGCGCCGAAGATGGTTTCATAGGCAATCATCATCGCCGCGATGCCGATGGGAGCGGTGAACAGCACGCCAATGCAGCAGCCTAAAACACCGGCGAAGCTCACCAAGCCAACCAGAATGGTCAGCCCGAAAACCTGCCACCAGTGTTTGTTCACCATTTTGAAGCTGGTTTTCATCGCCGTGCCAAAATCCATCTGCTTGTCAATGATGAGCGGCAGGGTGAACTGCCAGCACACCGTGAAGAAAGTCACCGGAATCAGGCAGACGAACAGGACCGGCAGGGCGCTGGTAAACGCCGACAAGAGCTGCGGCAGAAGATTTTGCAAGCCGGCCGGATCGTTCTGCAGGTGCTGCATTTGTTCCAGCAACGGCCCGGCCTTCGTCTGCCAGACGAAATTGAACGGCAACATGCACGCGCTGACGATTAATGACACCACGAGCGCGCCGAGGAAAAGCTGCAAATAGGCTTTTTGAAATCCTGCGAAAACCTCGCCCACACTGGCCGCCTGCTGACGAACCAGCTTGAGATAAACCAGAAACAGACCGCCCATCAACGGACCCATGACCAGGGAAACCACGGCCGTGAAAAAATAGTTGTAGCCAAGACGGAGCGCGATGGGCGCATGCAGCAGGTTTTTTCCAAAGCCCAGCGTGAACAAGTTCAACATCCCCATGCAGGCTATTTCCACCAGGATCATGACCAGAAAACTGCCGAGCATCGTTCCAAGGTTTGCTTTCAATAATTCCCAGCCGCGTGCAATGCAGCCGCCGAGGTCCAGCTCGTAGTCACGTTCCAAAAAATCCGCGGCCGTTTTTTCCGGCGCAATCGTCGCGGGCGCGGCCTGCTGCGCGAGCGCGGCGGCGAATTCCGGGAACAGCGCCAGCGCGCGAAATTCCGCGTCGCTTTCCGCCTTTGCGCGCGTCTCCGCGTTGAGCCGGCCTTCGGAAATCCACAACCGCACGTCGGCGTCTGATACCGGGCCGTATTCTTTGCCGTCACCACCAATGATGAAATAGTTGGCCATAAGATTTTCCTGTCTCCGCCGTTTCTAATGGATTGCCCCGGCGGGAGCAAGCGATTTGCGGTTAAGAAAATCTGGCTTCTGTTGATGACCAAGTGTGATCCGCATCAAATCGGTGGCGTTTTGCCGCCCGGCCTGGTGGTCGCCCGCGATGTGAAAAAAACTTTGACCGGATGCTGGCTGCGCCGTCCGGCTGCGATCCCGGTGGCAGAAACGGCGCGCCGGCCCGGCGTTCCAGCAGATTCAGGACACGATTGTCGCGTCGAGTGTGCTGGAGCGGTTCAAGGGCGCGCCGGACATCCAAGACTAGCCTTCCGCCAAAACAGGCGATTAAAATCGAATTGCACGACCGGTCTTTTTTTGGGAGACTTCAAACTTGGCGTTCAAGTCCGAGTGCTGTATGAGCGTCATACAGGTTGCGCGCTTAGCTCAGTGGTAGAGCATTACCTTCACACGGTAGGGGTCGCAGGTTCGAAACCTGCAGCGCGCACCATATTTCATGCGGTTTTTGTGATGCAGACTCACAAATAGACTCACAAAAATTAGTCCCGTCTGGGACTGACCTGTCCCGCGTAGTCACGGCATGGTCGAAACTTCCTGAACCGCTCAAGGCGGCAATCCTCGCCATTGTCAATTCAGCGGGGGGCGTTCAATGAGCGCCTCCGTCATTTCTCGCGGGGATCAACGCAACGAGCTAGAACCAGCAGAACCGAAACAGCGAGCCGACAGCTCGTCGGTTCTGCGGTCGGAGGCTCGTGAGGCACACGCGCACACGGAAGGGGCGGCGGATGTGCCCGCGCGAAGCGCGGGCGCGTCCGCTGCCCTTCCTTGTCAAAGGAGTAATAATTGCATTGAAGAGGATGACGATGAGTATGAATCAGCTTCAAATCAGCTATCGCCTTACCGTCGGAAATGCCGGCACCGGCTGATTATGGCGATTGAATGGATGGTGAAAAAACATGGGCTAAACAATGTCGGCCTGCTCACCCTGACCTTTGGTGTCCCCGGCAGTGGTCGCGGATCGCAAGCGACAAAGGAACTGCGCGAGCAAGCCAAAGATTTGGAGTTCGTCCAGAAGCGCTGGCATTCGTTAAACACCAACATCATTGCCAGGCGTTACCCGGACTGGATTTGCATCCTGGAACCGCAAGGCGATGGCGTGTGGCATCTGCATGTCGTCGTGGCAACCAAAGTTGACATCCGCACCGGCACCGATGTCGAAACCCTGACGAATTACAGTCTGCCCGCCTGGATGCGCCGGGGCAAACATCTGCGGAATGAGGCGCTGGCGGCGGAATGGCGGAGATTGCGGGAAACCACCTGCAAATATCGGTTTGGGCGGATTGAACTGCTGCCAATCAAGAAAACCGGCGAGGCATTGGCGCGTTATCTGGCCGCTTATTTGAGCAAGTCATTCAAAGTAATTCATCCGGGCAAAAAGCATCGGCTGGTGCGGCTGTCACGCGGTGTCAGCCGTCAAATCACCATGCACTTTTCCATCTGGAGCCTCGGCAATTTGATTTACCGGACTCGGTTGAAAATTGCGGCGTCCATGTTGCATTTTGAGGATTACGGGGATTTTGCCAATTATTTCGGGCCGCACTGGAATTATTACCTGGGCGACCTGATTGCAGCCATCCCGGTGCCGATGGTGTTTGCCAAGGGCGATTTTGAGCGCGGTATTGCGGTGAAAATTTTGGATGCCTTCGCTGGAAATCCGTTTCCGTATCTGGATGAGGAAACCAAAAAGAAACTGGTGGCGGTCCATTCAATGTTGCTGCGGAAATTCACGGAACTGGCCTTTGACGACATGGCGCAAATGCGCTGGCAGGAATCACAACCGGCAGAAGCCGATAACATTGACGTCGGGCCGCTGACGGAAGCGGATTTACAAGAAGACTTGCTGAAACCGTCAGAAAACCCATTTTGATTGATCAAAGACCGTTAGCAACGATGTTACGGGGAAATGGTTCGGACGGGTGTTTTAAGGCTTAACCAATACAACTTTTGGGAAATAAGTGGACACCCGCGCCGGATCGCGCGTCACTAACTTCATGCCTTCGGCTTCTGCGTGGGCACCGATGAAAAAATCCCCTAGGGGAATTTTTGACTTTGAGGTTTTGCCGTCCGCCTTAAGCCTATCGAGATAAACTGAGAACGCCTTGGCTGCCGGGACTGCTGCGGACACGGGCAACGGCAGCAAGATCAATCCGATGTTTTCCAAATGGCGCGTGAAATGTTCACGTTTTTCCACCCTGACACTGGCTTCCGCAATGACAACGCTGTTCACCGCCGCACCTTCCGTGGCGACGGCTTCCGCAATTTGAAGTTTTGCCCATTGATGAAATTCGCTGTCAGCATCCCGGGCGTCAATAATTACACTGGTGTCAAAAAGAATCATCGCACCTCTTTTTTAAGGTCATCCCAATTGCCCTTGAAACGGATGGGGCTTTCCTCCAAAGCGGCCAGCACTTCGGCCTTGGACATCTGGCGGGGCGGCGGCGGAACCTTGTGGAGCAAAATAGAGTTTCCGCCCAAGTGTTCGGGGACGTAATAATCTCCGGGTGCCAGCATGGGCAGCCTGACTCGGCGCGTGTCATCAACCTTGACTGCATTCATTATGGGAATTTCCCACAACATTAAGATGCTGTCAAGCCAAGCCTTTTGGACCGCATCCCGGACCGCCTTGGCGATTCCCTCCCGACTCGTTTTATAAACCCGAAATTGCTTAATACACCAGCACCAGCACTGCCGCCTCCTGCGCCGACTTCACCACCTCCTCAAACTTCCGGTCAGCCGTGACCGGCGCTTTGAGCTTGGCCGAAACCGCCGGCACCGATTCCAGGAAGCTCAACAGCAGGCTGCTCTTGACCGCGTAATTCACATTCTCCGGCAACGCCCCGCTCGCCGCCAGCCCCGCCGACGCATTCAGCTTGGCCGACACATTCATTGAATATTCCCGGGGTGCTTTGTCACAGAAACAAACCATTGCCGAGCCGAGGCCACGGGCGTAATATTGCTCCAACTCCTCATCGGGAAAACTGGTTATGAATGATTATGTTCTGAATAAAAAAGCGGAACCGGCTTCAAATGACAAGTTTCTCACCGGCCTCGTCTTCGGCTTCGATGTCGGCACCGGCTCCATTGGCTACGCCGTGCGCAAGGGCAGCGTGTTCAAAGATGTTGGCGTGCTGATTTGCCCGGAGGACACAAGTAAGTTGGACAAGCGCCGTGGTTCACGTTCACAACGCCGCCGTCTGAGGAATCGCAACCGTGTCCGCGATTGGCTGGCTGATCAGCTTGAAGAAAAATTAGGTCTGCCGTCACCTTGGATGAAAACCGCCGATGGGCAAATTGTTCTTAAGCCGGGATTGGATTATGCGCGGATTTCAAATCCAGTGCTGTTGCGATGCGAAGCGTTGCAGGGTCGCATTGAAAAGCCAGAAGAACTTCATGCCGCAATCACGCATTTGTGGAAGCGACGCGGTAAAACCGAAGTGCCGTGGAAGCAGGGAGAAGCCAAGCAGGAAACCGCAGAACAAAAAGAGGAAAAGAAAATAATAGCCAAAAAACTAAATGCTTTGGCAAAGGAAATGGCGGCAGGCGATGGCACAAAGAATCCCGATGGCTCACCGAAAGCTTTTGAGCATCCCTGCCAGCTTCTGCTTCATCGTCAAAAACTCGGCATTAAGCAGCGTGACGAGGTCTGGCCGCGTGATGAATTTCAAAAACCTTTTGACTTCAACCTAAAAACTGAATTTCTCGCCATAATTATAATGGCAGCGGGTTTGAAAAATGAAAACGGCGGGCAGCGGCACAGTTTTCCCCGCGCGCCTGGCATCGGCCAGCAGTTCACCAGCCTTTTCACAGACTTGATGATCCAGCGGCACAGATTCCAAAAGCGAAACGAACGAGTCCCAATAATTCTGCCAGCGTTGTTCCTTGCCCGCGTCTTTCAACGGCTTCCCGGCGATGTATTCCGCGACCGTGGCATCACAAATAAAAACTTCATGGCGGGCGGCCACAACCCATTTGCCGAGATCAAAATTCCGGCGTTCGCCTTCCACCAGCAAGGAAGTATCCAGCAGGATTCTCATTTCGCCCGGTCAATCGCGGCGAGGTTGGCGGAGATTTCTTGGGCGGTATCAGCGCCCAAAGGCGAACGGGAACGGTAGAGTTTGGCGAAGGTCTCGGCCCTCATGCCGGTTTTTTTGACACGATGGGGCTTTTCGGGCGTGACGAACCAGCCGCCGGGCTGTTCGCGCACGATGTATTGATGGCCGTCAACCAGTCCGCGAATGGTCAACCGGCTCTTGTCGGCTTTGGCTACAGTCATCATAATGGGAAAGTTCCCACACCTGGCATGGAATGCAAGATTGTTTTCGTTGCGACTGGCTTCGTTAAGCCAGCCAGTCCAACCCTGCGGTTTATCAATTTTCTTCCGCCGTGTGATCCAGCCATGATTTGAACGCCGGCCGCAGCGGCTTTGGTGCTGGTGTATTGAGCCAGTCAAAACGGCTTGCCGGCCAGCGCCAGCCAGGCCGGAGGCTGGCTGCTTAACCACCACATGCCTGGCGCACGATTGGCGTGACGCGGCTTTTTCTGCTGCTTGGATTTCAGATAACGCGAGGCCGCGCGGCGCAAGCGGATGCCCTGCTCCGGCGACAATTCCATTTTCACAATTTCCGCCCACGGCAGAT
>CAYVGC010000043.1:0-30850 GCA_964449815.1 uncultured Bifidobacteriaceae bacterium | reverse complement strand
TATTTTACATTCCGTCGCCATATCTAACGGCAGTTTGAAAAAAACTTTAAGAAATATTTTTAATTACTTCACATTGCGGTAATGGCTGATTTTGCGACAAATGAGGTTGAACCGCTGGGAGCCTTTGTTTACAAATGGTTTAAGCGATTTGTCGGGGCAAAAAACTACATTCAAGGGGTGTGAAAATGGGCAAATCAGGCCATAACCATAATCATGGATGCTTCACCAAGAACCAAAGATGCTCCGTCCATGGTCATGGATGGGTGAAATATCAATGCCAATCCCACGCGCGGATTTTCAAGGGGACGGCGGAAGTTCCTCCCTCTCCTTGGAGGAGAGGGCCGGGGTGAGGACGGTCATTTGATCCAAATTCCTTCGCCCGTCGGACGGGAGAAGATGGCCGAAGCGCAACTTGGTGGCGTGCTTGTTTCGAGGGCAGGAAGCTGTGAGATCAAATTTCACCACCCTGACGATTTTTTCAAGGAAGACGAATGGTTTTGATTGTCCCACCCTACTTCCTGTTTTTTTACATGAAAGCCAAGTCTTCCGCCGTGTTGCGCGCTGTCGGTGAATGCGTTAAATGTCTGCTGTGACACAAAAGATTTTTTTGGCCGGCTTGTTGCTTGCCGCGGACCTTTTTTTTGTTGCCGGACAAAAGAGGCCATCCCCGGTGTCTGACTTGGCAAGTGGCGGTCAGTCCAACGGGGGGGCCGTCTTGGAGTCAGCGGCAAAGTCACATCCCAATTCGCTTCCAGTATCTCAACGGCTTGACATACCGCCATGCTCCGGAGCGCGGCAACTCCAGATGGACATTTTACCGTTTGGGGATCTGAATCTGCCGCCGGATTTTGACCGCCTTGCTTTCCATGAGCCTGCCCCCGAAGAGGATTCCGGCCGGCGGATTCCAGAGCTGGTTTCTTGGTCCGAACTCAGTTCACAGGATTTGGCGCAGCGCGCCGTCCCCCTGCCGCAGGCCGATACGTTGAGCCATTTCAATTATACCAACCGCCAGTTTGGCCGGTTGCAGACCGCCGGGGGGGAGATTCGGCTGTTTAATCCGGAAGTGGTGCTGGTGAAATTCAAGGGGGCGCGGCACGTCGCGGCGCTCCGGGTGGAATCCGGCCGGGAATTGCAGGCCGTTCGGGAGCTGGGTGCGCGGCCGGATGTCGAATTTGCCGAACTGGATTGCTTTGAAAAGCACGAATCTTTTCCGGACGATCCGCTCCTCACCAACCAGTGGCATCACCAGGTTCTCGGCAGTGTGCAAGCCTGGGCGTTGAACCAGGGACAAAGTTTTGTGAGCATCGCGATTGTGGATGCGCCGTTCCAGATGAATCATCCGGACCTCGCGCCGAACACCGTCAATGGCTGGGACGTGGATCAAAACATCGCGGTCACGAACAGCAGCGGCATTGATCATTCGACGCTGTGCGCCGGCTTGGCCGCCGCCGTCATCAACAATGGTCTGGGCATCGCCGGCATGGGCAATTGCACCATTCTGCCCATCAACATCAACGGCGCGATCAGCGAAATGTATGACGCGGTGATCTGGGCGGCCGACCACGGCGTCCGGGTGGTGAACATTAGTTGGACGGGAGGAGACAGCGACACGCTGAACGCGGCGGGCGCCTATTTGGAGGCTGCGGATCGCGGCCTCCTGGTCATGGCTGGCGGCAACTTGGGCGTTTCTCCCTACACCACCAACCAGCCGGACATTTATTGCATTTCCATGACGGACGCGGCGGACAATATGCAGTCCCTGGCCGGCCCGCAGGTGGATTTTGCCGCGCCGGGGTGGAACGTCTTTTCCACAATGACCGGCGGCAACTACGGGTTCGCCAGCGGCACCAGTTATGCCGCGCCGGTCTTTGCGGGCGTGGTCGCCGTGTTGTTTAGCATCAATCCGACGCTGGGGCCGGATGATGCGATTGCCATCCTGAAGACGACGGCCCATCAGCCCAATGGCTGGCCGGCGGGGGAATGGAATTCATTTTATGGCTGGGGCAGGATTGATTTTGCAGCCGCCGCCGCCGCCGCGGAGGCCACGTTGCCCGTCATTACAAGCCTGGTGCTGACGAACAGCCAGGCGCGGGTCACGGCCAGTTACCGAACCGGCGTGACTTACTCGCTGTGGCGAAGAGACTTGCTGACTGTCGGGAGTTGGTCGCAAGTGACGGATACCATCGCCACGACCAATGGGGAGGCCATTTCCTTTGTGGACCCTCTACCGGCGGAAGGGAGTGGATTTTATCGGATCGAAGCCACCGCACCCTGATGTGTGGCAGGGCGTTCCGTGGGCTTTATGGAGCAGGGGAATGGCGGGTGCGGCGGGAACTCTCTGGTTTTCAGCCATTTACCATTACATCTGATTATTTGGAATATGATTTATTTTGCTTGACATGCAAAAGAGCAAGTGGTTAGTATTGCATCCGGATTTAGAAAAACAACATTCTAACAACGAGGTATGCGGGCAACCATGGTTAACTTGTGGACCGTGCTTTTGGGGAGAACGCTACTTTTCCTTGCGGTGTTTTTTTTGCACCCCAATCCGGCGCAGGGTGTGGGTTGTGTGCCGCCCCCGCCGGGCTTGATTGGCTGGTGGGGCGGGAATGGCGATGCCAGCGACATGCTGGCAATTGATAATGGAACAGTTCAAGGCAACACCACTTTCGCCGCCGGTGAGGTGGGCCAGTCGTTCGTTTTCGACGGGACGAACGGCTATGTGCAAATACCCGATTCCGTTTTGTTAAGTCCCCACACCGGGCAGCAGGGTGAAATGACGCTTGAGACGTGGGTGTTCATGCAGCGGCTGCCCAAGTTTGACGCGGCAACCGGACAAGCCAACCGGGCGGTGGTGGTGAAAGGTTCTCCGGGAAACTGGGAATATGGTTTTGAGATCCTGACGAATGGCACGCCGTTCTTCCAATTGTGGCAGTCCGGTGGTTCCGGCTATGTTGGCGCCGGTAGCGTCACCAGCCTCACACTGGGGCAGTGGCATCACCTGGTGGGCACGATGCGGAAGGGCGCTTTTTGCCGGCTCTATGTGGATGGCCAGATGGTGGCGCAGTCCACCAGTTTTTCCGGTGACACGACCCACGGCAGTTCACCGCTCTACATCGGTCGCCGGGGTGACGGTCAGTTTTTCGATGGCCAGGTGGACGAAGTTTCGCTCTACGGACGGGCCTTGAGCGATGCCGAAGTTGCCGGGTTGTATAATGCCGGCACCGCTGGAAAATGCTTGAATATTGCGGGTGCCAGCGCGCCGTATTTCACCGACTTCGAGGCTGGCGCGGGGCCGGAGTGGATGCTTCCCAACATTAACAACAGCGAAACTTTGGGGTTCACCCGATTCTTGGGCCGTTTCGGCAACACCACGGAAGCGCTCACCCTCACCAACCTTGTTCCTGGCCAGACCTACACCGTCGGCTTTGATTTTTATGCGATTGATTCCTGGGACGGCACTTACAGCGGCACCGGGGATTTCTTCAACGTCAACGTCAATGGTCTTCAAGTGTTCCACAACACGTTCAGCAACAATAACGGCACTCCGCCGGTTAATCCGCAAAGCTTTCCCGGCCTGCCGGACGAGGGCCGCGCCAACTTCGGCTTCACGCCCGGTTATGTGGATGCCATTTACCGGAACATTGAAATCCAATTCGTCGCGTCGAATGCGCTGACCACGATTTCCTTCAGCGGACAAAACCTCGAGGCGGTGGACAATGAATCCTGGGGCCTGGACAACGTCAGCGTCCAGTTGACCTCCGCTCTGACCAGCACCTTTGTCCGCTCCACGTCGCTGCCGCCATCCGGGACGACCAACAGCGACGCCATTGACAGCTTCACCATTTCCGCGAACTGGCCCCTGTCCGCCTCGGCCACCAACGCCGCGAATTTCATCCTGCGCGACGCCGGTGCCGACGGCATCCTGGGCGATGGCGACGACACGATTTACCCGCTCACGACCTCCCTGCCAGGACTCGGCGGGCGGTCCGTCGCGTTGCAACTGGCTGGCGCGCCGCTGCAACCCGGCCGGTATCGTTTTCAAACCACCGCGAGTTTGCTCGACACCAACTCGGTGGCCTTGCCGGTTTTCACGCGGGACTTCACCATCGCCAACCCGGTTCTGGGGCAGATTGAAAGCACCAGTGATGACACGCTGGCCAATGCCACCGCGTTGCCGGTGGCCGAATCTCCGGTGGGCAGCGGTTTCCTCACGGCGTTTGCCATAGGTTTGTTTTCGTCCACGGCTGATGTGGATTATTGGAGTTTCAACGCCGAGGCCGGTGATGTGATCACGGTGCGGCTGGAGTCCGAATCGCAGGGGGTTTATCCGCACCTGCGGTTGCGCAACGCCTCGGACCAGGATGTCGCGAGCTATGATGGCGGCAACGACGGCGTGGCGCAGCTTCAAGACATCACCATCAGCACCCCCGGCACGTATTATTTGCGCGTCTGGAGCAGCAACAACCGGTCGCGCTATTGGATGCGCCTGGACCAGTCGCGCGGCCCGTCGTTGGAATCGGAAAGCAACGATTCCCAAGCCAGCGCCAATCCTCTCACCTTTACCTTCAGTCCGGGGTTTTATCAGGCTCGCATCGCCGGCTCCCTGCCGGAAGCGGACACGGCGGGCGATTATTTCGGGCTTGGCAACCTCAACGCGGGCAATTCCATCAACGTCATCGCCCAGTATCCGACCGGCTCGGCGCTGACGGCCAGCCAGACGGTGTTGAGTGTGGAACTCAATGGCAATCCCGTCGCGCTGGTCACCAACAACACCGGCAACCTGAACTTTACCGTTGTTTCCAACGGTGTGCATTATATTCACATCCAGAGCACGAACCTGAATCTCCGCGCCCAGTATTTGCTCAACGTGGCGGTGGTGGACCAAGTTCCGCCAGTGATCACCGGCACGAGTCTGCCGGACGAAGGCATGACCACGAGCAACATCGTTGACCGTTTCACGCTCAATTTTTCGGAGGACATTGTCCCTGCCGCCGTGAGCAACTCGGCCAACTACGAACTGCGCGGGGCGGGGCCGGACGGGATTTTCGGAACGGCCGACGACACCTTCTACCAAGTCGCGGTGTCCAGCGCCGGTTACACGGGCGGGTTGACGGGCGGTTACACGATCAGCAACGGCCCGCTGCAACCGGGCAATTACCGGCTGACCGTCAGCACCAATCTCATTGATCGCGCCGGCAATCCCATGTCGGCGCCGTTCGTGCGGGACTTCAGCGTGGCGAACATTGCCGGCTACGTCTTGGAAAACCGCAGCGACGACAACGGCGGCTTGGGCACGCTGCTGGGTGCCGTCACCGGCACGAACGGCAACGGCACCTTTACGAGCGTCGGCAGCACGGGCGTTGGCGCCAACCCGCAAGGGATTGCCGCCGGCCAGTTCAATGGCGATACCAATCTCGATCTGGTCACGGCCAATTGGGGTGGCAACAATGTCACCGTGCTCACCAACAACGGGGCTGGTGGGTTCACGGTGTCCACCAACATCCCGACCGGCAGCTATCCCGTCGCCGTGGTGGTCGCTGATTTCAACCACGACGGCCACGCCGATCTCGCCGTGGCCAACTACTACGGCAACTCGGTGAGCATTCTGCTCGGCGATGGCAACGGCGGCTTCCAATTGAAGACCAATCTTTCTGGATTCAGCAATCCCTACAATCTGGCAGTCGCTGATCTTAATAACGACGGCAAGCCTGACCTGGTCGTTCCCAATTCGGGCAACGGCACCATCACGGTGCTGTTGGGCAACGGCGACGGAACCTTCCAGACTTTCACGAATTATTCCACCGGCAATTATCCGCAATGCGTTGCGGCGGGCGATTTGAACCATGACAACAAACCGGATTTGGTGGTCGTGAATTACAACAGCAGCACCGTCACCGTCCTGCTTGGCAATGGCGACGGCTCCTTCCAGGTCACCACCAACCTGGCCACGGGCGCCAATCCTCGTTTTGCCGCCATCGCGGATGTTACGGGCGACGGCATCCCTGACATCATCACTTTGCAAGCCGGCGAAAACTCCGTCAGCATCTTCCAGGGCAACGGCAACGGGACATTCCAGCCGCGGCGCTGTTTCTTGGACAATACAACCAGCGCTTACAATTTTGGTCTAGCTGACCTAAACGGCGACGGTGCCTTGGACATCGTTGTGCCCGGTTACGGCAACAACACCTTCAACGTCCTGCTCAACAATGGCACGGGCAGCTTTACCAACATTTACGGATACAACATGAGCCAAAACCCGATTGGCGTTGCCGTGGGTGATTTTGACGGCGACGGCCGGCCTGACCTGGCCTTCTGCCATTACTACGGGAATTATGTGAGCATTTGGAGCGGCGACCCGGTCCTGACCCTGACCGAAGACCCGCCCGGCAGCGGCTTGCGCTCGGTTTCCGGTCGGGGCATCCGGTCCAATTCCGGCGATGTGGATTACTGGCGTTTTACCGGCAACGCCGGCGATCAGGCGATGGTGGCGGTGGACACGCCCGGCAACCCCGCCGGCAGCGCGTTGAATTTTCAAGTCCAGCAAATGGACGGCACCGTGCTGACCTCGTTTAACTCCTCCTACACCGGCTGGGGCCAGAGCGCCGTCATCACGCTGCCTTACACTGGCACCTATCTGGTCCGGGTCGCCGCCAGCTATGATTATCAGGGTGAATACCGGTTCCGGGTGACACTGGCCCGGCCGCCGCTGCAATTGGATGGTGAGGGCAACACCTCGTTTAATTCAGCCAGCGCAGTGACGCTCGCGCTTACCAATAACAACCACCTCTCCGGCACCATTGCCGGCTATCTAAGCATCGGCGACGGCACGGACTATTACAGCCTTGGCAACCTGCTCGGCGGCACAACCATCAACCTGAACTTTCGCGAACCGGCGTCCAGCGGCCTCGCGGAAGTTCTATCTGTTTATAATTACGCCGGCTTGCTCATGACCAACAGCCTGCCGGGCGTCACCAATTTCGTGTTCACCGTGCCCACTGGCTCGAACGGGATTTATTATGTGGTTCTTTCGCCGGGCCAGGCGGCTTACACCACCAGATCCGCGACGGCCATAGGTTTCAATGGCAGCGGGAGTTATGTTGACTTGGGAGCGTGGGCCGCCGGCACGCAGTGGACGTTGCAGGCGTGGGTTAATCCGTCCTCTTTTCCTGGTGGCCGACACACCATCGTGGGCGGCGTCGCTCAAAATCTCGACTGGGCCATCAATTTGCAAAATGGATTGTTCGGCGTTGACGTTGGTAATGGAACCACTTACAGCTCCGGCAATGCGGTCACTCCGGGCCAGTGGTGTCAAATCACCGGCACCTACGATGGCACGAACGCGCTGCTGTATGTCAACGGCCAGCTTCAGGCCAGCGGCACCATGGCCACCTACACCGGCACCGCGCAAGGTGTTCGTGCCGGAAGCGAATATTGCTGCTCCGGCAACACCTTCCCCGGCCTGATCAACGACGTGCGGATCTGGAACCGGGCGCTTTCCGCCACTGAAATTGCCGCCAACTTGAACACCAATCTCACCGGAAATGAACCCAACCTGCTTGGCTACTGGCGCTTCAATGAAGGTGCTGGCAGCACCACCGCCGATTTAAGCAGCTTCAACCACGCGGGAACTCTTTACAATGGCGCTTACTGGGTGAATCTTGGCCCGACCAACGCCACGTCGCCCGGCCTGTTCGAGCAATATATTCTCAACTTTGACCTGGCCAGTTCCAGCCTGCCGTCTGTCACTTCCGTCAGCCTGCCGGCCAACAACGTCATCTCCAGCAACATCATCACTTCCTTCACGGTCAATTTCAGCGAGGACATGGACGCGCGGTTCAACACCCTGTTCCGCAACATTTATCGGAACGGCGGCCATTCCTATTTGCTCACGGACAGCTCGACTTCGTGGCAAAGCGCCGAAGCCGCCGCCCAAGCCGTCGGCGGTCACTTGGTGGCGGTCAATTCCCCGGCGGAAAACGCCTGGCTCAACCAAACCTTCAGCAGCTACGGCGAACTGTGGATCGGATTAAACATGTTGTCCGCGACTGGCAACTGGACGTGGTCCAGCGGCGATCCGTTCGCGTTCAGCAATTGGTATGGCGGCCAGCCGGACAACAGCACCGGTTACAGCACGGCTGTCAAGATGCGGACGGACGGCACTTGGGATGACGTCCAGCCGTGGACCAGCCTTCGCGGCATCATTGAAGTGACGAACCTGGCCGACGCGGATGGCGATGGCTTGGTGGACTCGATTGATCCGTATCCGAACGATCCGATGAACGCCTTTGACCTGCGCGCGGCGGGGCCGGACGGCCTGTTTGACACGGCGGACGACGTGGTTTACCGGATCTACACCACCGGTTATGTCAACGGCTTGTCGGCACCCTTTGCCATCGCGGATGGTCTGCTCGAGCCGGGCAACTACCGTTTCAAGGTGACGACCTCTCTGACGGACCGCTTCGGCAATGCGCTGCCTTCGTCGTTCACGCAGTATTTTGCCATTGCCCCCGTGACTGGCTTCACCGAGGAGAACCGCCGCACCAACGGAGTTTCTTATACTTCACTCAGCCTGAACGCGAGCAACCAGCTTGATGGTTCCTTCGCCTACACCTTCAGTCAGGGCGTGGGAGCCAATCCTTACTTTGTCGCCCAGGGCGATTTCAACGGTGATGGCTACTTGGATCTGGTCACGGCCAACTGGAGCAGCGGCGGCATTACCGTGCTCACGAACGACACGCATGGCAATTTTGTGGCGGCCACCAATATTCCAACCGGCAACAATCCCATCTCGGTGGCGGTGGCAAACTTTAATGGCGGCACCAATGCCGGCCTGGCGGTCGCCAACTATTATTCCGGCACGGTGAGCATTCTCTTAGGCAACGGGGCCGCCGGTTTCACGCTGGCCACAAATATTCCCGGTTTCACCAACCCCAGGAACCTGGCGGTGGCTGATTTTAATCACGATGGCATTCCCGATCTGGTGGTGCCGAGCGAAGGCGGCTCGCGCGTGACCGTTCTTTTTGGCAGCGGCAGCGGCTTGTTCACCAACGCGACGGATTATGCCGTTGGCAGCGGACCCGAAACGATGCGAATCGGCGACTTGAACAATGATGGCAATCCCGACTTGGTGGTGGCCAATTACAACAGCTCGACCTTCAGCGTGCTGATGGGCAGCTCGAACGGCACCTTCACGCTGACCACCAATTATGCCACCATCAGCAATCCCCGTTACACCACGCTGGCCGACGTGAATGGCGACGGCAAGCTGGATGCCATCACGGTTGATAACGGAGGCTATGTCAGTGTTGCCTTGGGCGATGGCGATGGAACATTTCAGGCTAGGACGGATTACAACATCGGCAGTGGTGACACTTATCAGGTGGTCGTGGCGGACATCAACAACGACGGGGCACCGGATCTGATCATTCCCGGTTACGGAGCAAACCGGCTTTACACGATGTTGAATAATGGTGACGGCACCTTTGGTTCAACGCTTTCGTATAACAACAATGGGAACATGGGCGGCAACCCCATCGGCGTGGTGGTGGGAGATTACAATCACGATGGCATTCTTGATATTGCCGGCGTTAATTACAACTGGAACAATGTCTTCGTTCTGCTGGGTAACAACGCCGAGGGTCTCGCCTTTGATCCGGCGGGCACCGGCCTGCGCATCGCCATGGCCCGGGGTAATCTGGCGGACAGCAGTGATTTGGATTACTGGACGTTCAGCGCCCTGGCTGGCGACCGGTGCGTGATTGCCGTGGAGAATCCCGGCAATCCGGGTGGTTCCCAGTTGCACTACCGCATCTATTACCCGGATGGCAGTCAGTGGACTGATTTCTATCCGGATTACTACGGCCGCGGCCAGATTAGCCTCATGGTGCCCGCATCTGGGACTTACACGATCCGGGTTGAACCCAATTACCAGTATTATGGCGAGTATCGCTTGCGTGTGACCCTTGCCCGGCCGCCGATCCAGATGGAAACAGAGGTCAACGATTCCATTGCCAACGCCAATGGGCTTACCTTTGCGATTGCCAGGGGAGTTCAAAGCGCCACGGTGCTGGGCTATATCGGCAATTATGACACCTCGGGCGATTACTTCCAACTCGGCAATCTGGCCGCCAACACGAAGATCAATCTTGGTTTCAGCCGGCCCGCCAGCAGCGGACTGTTGGAAGGTCTGGTGGTTTACAATGCTGCCGGAGTCATTGTCACCAATTCCGCCGTTGGGGACACCAATTTGACCTATATTGTTCCGAGTGGTGCTGATGGATCCTATTATGCCCAGATTTTCGATGCCGGTCCGGCGGTGGCATTGACCTTCGGTGGGTTGCCAGGTTCAGCGCTCTGGTTTAACAGCGGCAGCTCGTGGATTAGCTTCACCAACGCCATCATTCCAACTTCCGGTGACTTTACCGTGGAGGCATGGGCGCTGGGGGATAGCTGGGGTGCCAGCAATTATCGTGAAATCCTTTCGCAGGGCAGCGGTGGCAATGCTTTCTATCTGGGGTTTGCCACCGATAATAATGTCCGCTCCGGCGACGGCTGGGGAGACACTGGCGTGCCGTTCCCATTCAACGGCTGGCATCATTTCGCCATCGTCAAGAGCAGCACCAACACGCTGCTCTACATTGACGGTGTTTTGGCGGCGAACAAAGGAGGCACGATTCTCAATCCGGCCAGTTCGACTCCGCTGCGCATCGGCCGGCAATACGGGGGCTATGGCGAATACTGGCCCGGCGACATAGATGAAGTCCGCATCTGGAATGTGGCGCGCGCCGCGTCTGACATTGCGGCCAACCTGACCAACCGGCTGACCGGCAATGAGGCGGGTCTGGTCGGTTACTGGCGGTTTGACGAAGGTTCGGGGCTGGTTTTGAACGACGCTACGACCAACGCGAACACCGGTTCCCTTCAAGGCAACCCGCTATGGCTGCCTTCCAACATTGGTCCTGGCCAGCTTTCCAGTATCTTGTCGCAATACTTGTTGAGCCTCAATCTTTCCGGCGCCAACCCGCCGACGATCACCTCCATTACCTTGCCGGCGGAGGGGACGACCAATTCTGGCATCTGGACCAGTTTCGCCCTGACTTTCTCGCAAGACATGAACGCCGGAACCGTGACCAGTTCGAACAGTTATGAGTTGCGTTGTGCTGGGCCAGATAACGTGTTTGGCACGGCCGACGACCAGTTATACACCGTCGTCAATTCGCCCGCCTATGTCTCGGGCACCAACTCATCCTATCAGATCGCCGATGGTCCCTTGCAACCGGGGCTTTACCGGTTCACGGCCAACACCAATCTCGCCGACAAGACGCTCAATCCCATGGCGGCTAATTTCATCCTCGATTTTGCCATCTCGAACGTGCCGGGCTTTTTCTTTGAGGGCCGCACCAACAACACCTTCGCCACGGCCACCAGCCTCTCGTTTGCGCCGACCAACCGGCCCGATGGCTCATTTTCAGCCGGGCCTACGGTTGGTTTGTCATCCGGTCCGGAGCGCATTGCCGCCGGTCAGTTGAATGGGGACACGAACATGGACTTGGTCGTCTGCCAATGGAATTATCCAGGCGTCACCGTGCTGACGGGCAACGGCGATGGTTCCTTCAACATCAAGACCAGCTATGTCACCGGCAGCGATGCGTGGTCGCCGGCGCTGGGTTATTTTAATGCGGACACAAACCTGGATCTGGCGGTGGCCAACTACAACGCCAACACCATCACCGTGCTGGCCGGCAATGGGGATGGCACATTCCAGGTTTTGAGCAATTATTCGGTTGGAGGGTCGCCGTATCATATTGTCACGGGCGACTTCAACAATGACGGTAAAACCGACCTGGCGGTGCCGATTTTGAATTCCGGCAATGTCAGCATCCTGCTTGGCAACGGCGATGGCACCTTCCAGCCGCCGGTCAACTACGCTTCCGGTTCCGGGCCGGTATATGCCGCCGTGGGCGACGTGAACGGCGATGGCAAACAGGATTTGATCGTGGCTAATTATTACTCGGACAATGTGAGTCTGTTCCTCGGCAACGGCAACGGCACCTTTGCCGCACCAGTCACATTGGCCACCGGCCACTCGCCGCGCGCGGTGGTGTTGCGCGATCTGAACGGTGACGGCAAGTTGGATCTGGCCGTTTTCAACGGCGGCGACAACACGGTGAGCGTGATGCTGGGCAATGGCGACGGCTCCTTCCAGCCGCGTGTCAACTACGGCACGGGAACGTCCGACGGATATGAAATGCTGGCGGCGGACGTGAACAACGACGGCTGGCCTGATTTGGTGGTGGGAGGTTATAATAACAATGTCATCGCGGTGCTGCCGAATCAAGGTGACGGCACGTTTGGTTCACCCACGGACTATTCGATGCCTAACCATATCGTGGGTTTGGCGGCGGCGGACTTCAACAACGATGGGCGTCTCGACATTGCGGCCGCCAGCGACAGCGGCAATGCCGTGTGGACCCTGCTGGGCAACGACACCGAACCGGTTGCTCCCAACGGAATCCTGCGCACGGCCGCCGGGCGCGGCAATCTGACCAGTGGTGAAGTGGATTATTGGTCTTTCACCGGCAACGCGGGGGACGTGATGGATCTGGCCACGCAGAATCCCGGCGATCCCGGCGGTTCAGGGCTGCTCTATCGGATTTACTATCCAAATGGAAGTCAGTGGACTTATTTCTACACTGATTACTATGGCCGCGGACAGATCGGCGCGACGCTGCCCGTCAGCGGCACCTATTACATCCGCGTCGAACAATACTATGGTTATACCGGTGAATACCGGTTCCGGCTTACCCTGGCCAAACCTCCGGTGCAGGTCGAGTCCGAACCGAACGACAGCATCAGCCAGGCCGACAGCCTGACCTTTACCAATGCCGCCGGGCATCGGCAGGCCACCGTATTGGGTTACATTGGATCCGCCGATGGCAGCGGTGATTTTTTCCAATTGGGCGACCTTGCCGCCGGAGCCGCCATTAATCTCGGTGCTTGGCAGCCGCCCAGCAGTGGTTTTGCGGACGTGCTGGAGGTCTATAACAGCGCCGGAACATTGGTCACCAGCTCCATTATTGGGGCCACGAATCTGACTTACACGGTTCCGGTTTTAGGAGACGGCGCTTACTATGCACATATCCGGGCGGCGAGCGGCGTGTTGCTGTCGGCCCCGCTGCATCCGACAGGCAGCACCAATACCCTGCTCTACACGCCCAATAGTTATTGCCAGGCACCGCTGGCTGTGCCGCCTTCCGCCTTGGCTGTGTCGTTCTGGTTCCGCACCACGGACCCGAACGCGGGATTGTTCTCGGTTTCCGACGGCGGCAGCGGACATGACCGGCACGTTTATCTCAACAATGGCGGCAACATCAATGCCCGCCTTTACAGCAACCAGACCATTTCCTCGACCGGTCTGGTGCTGGCGGACGGCAACTGGCACTATGTGGTCTATACTTACGGCAGCGCCATCTCCGGGCAGATGATTTATGTGGACGGGGTGCAGGTTGCCTATGGCACCAAGTCAAGCTCGGATTTCACGTCCAACAACCGGGTTCGCTTCGGCTACTCGCAGGACGCCCCGGACAACTATTTGACCGGCTATCTGGATGAGGTGCGCATCTGGAACTACGCTTTCGGGGCAGCGGACGTGCTGCGCAACATGACCAACAGCCTGACCGGCTCCGAACCAGGTTTGATCGGCTATTGGCGGTTTAATGAAGGCAGCGGAACCATTTCCGTGGATCAGACTACCAACGGCAACAACGCGGTGCTGATCAACAATCCGACTTGGGCGCCCGCAGTCAACAGCGGCGTGAATGTCCTCCCTGGACTTTTCGCCCAGTATCTCTTCAGCTTCGACGTGAGTGACACTGTGTCCCCGGCCATCACCTCGGTCACGCTGCCGGCGAATGGCTCGACTAACTCAAGTATCATAGACCGTTTGACGCTGAATTTCAGCAAGGATCTTGACCCGGGGATTAATAATCTAAACCGCTACATCCGCACCTACAACGGCCACGGTTATACCATCACGGATGCGGGATCAACCTGGTATGCGGCGGAGATGCAAGCGCGTGGTTTTGGCGGGCATTTGGTGGCCATCAACGACTCACTCGAAAACGCCTTTGTTTTTGGCGCTTTTGGGAGTTATGGCTATTTATGGATTGGTCTTTCCGACGAGGCGCAGCATGGCACTTATGTCTGGAGCAGCGATGATCCGTTTGCCTACACGAATTGGGATGCCGGCCAGCCAAACAATTCGAGCGATCAGGATTACGGGGTCATGCGCGGTGGCGGCGTGTGGGCGGACTATGCCGCTTCGGCCAACTATCGCGGCGTGGTGGAGGTCGCCGGCCCCGACAGTGATGGGGACGGCATTCCCGACACGCTCGATCCTTATCCTTACGATCCCTACAACGGCATAGATCTGCGCGCGGCGGGGCCGGATGGCATTTTCGACACGGCGGACGATGTTGTTTATCATCTGTCGCATGACACCTACTCGAGCGGCGGCACGTTGAATTTTTATGTCACGGACGGGCCGCTCCAGCCCGGCAACTACCGGTTCATGGTGACCAGTTCATTGCGCGACCTGTTTGGCAATCCGATGACGCCATTTGTGGAATACTTTACCATAGCCGGCGTGTCGGGGTATGTCGAGGCGGGCCGGACTAACAACACTTCGGCTTCGCCCACCGCGCTGGCGTTCACGGAGGATCCGCTTGGGTTGAAGAGCGCCGCCGCCCGCGGCAAATTGTTTGATGGCAATGATCAGGATTGGTGGAGCTTCACCGGCACCAATGGGGACTTGCTCGAGCTGTCCACCGAAGTGCCGGGTGATCCAGGCGGCTCGGAACTCGAATACCAGGTTTTTGCGCCGAATGGTTCGCGCATCATCAACTTCTATCCAAACTACTACGGCATTGGACAGAGCACGCCGGTTGTTTTGCCGACCAATGGCACCTATTTGGTGGAAGTGTCGCCCTACTATGGTTACTACAGCGAATACCGGTTCCGGCTGGCCACCGTCACGCCGCCGGTCCAGTTCGAGGTGGAAGACAATGGGAGTCTGGCCAATGCGACGCCGTTGAGTTTCACGACCAATGGCAATTCCCAATCAGCGACGGTGGCGGGCTATGTGAGCAGCCCGACGGATTTGGATTACTTCAATCTCGGCACGGTGAGCAACGGCTACAGCATTTTCCTGAACGTGCGCCAGCCGTCGAGCAGTTCGCTCGTGCCGGTGGTCAGTGTTTACAACGCAGCGAACGTTTATCAACCCGTGGCGCCCGGCGGGAACCCGGACAACGGGGTAGGTGAATTCCGCATTACGCAGACCGGAACTTACTATGCCCTGGTTCGCGGCAACCTCGGCACCGGCGGGCTGGACGCGCAGTATCTGACCGACGTGCAGGTGGTCCCCACAGGCACCGTGCTGTTCCCGAACCTGGAAGTAGGTGCGATCGCATTGCCCGCCGGCGCGAACATTCAAAGCGGCCAAAACATCACCTATTCATTTAATGTTGCCAACGTCGGCTCCACCAACACCGTGGTCGCCAACTGGGTGGATCGTGCGGTTCTTTCCACCGACACCATTCTGGGAAATGCGGACGATATTCCGTTGGGATTTTTCCCGCACACTGGCGTGCTTAATCCGGGTGACAGTTACAGTGTGACGAACCAGTTCACGCTGCCGGATGGTTTGAGCGGGGACTTCCACATCATCGTGCAAACCGACGCCGGTGACGCCGTGAACGAGTTCATTTTTGGGGTCAACAAGACCACCGTTTCTACAAATACTTTCCATGTCAACTTGGCGCCTTATCCCGACTTGCGTGTGGAGAATCTCGCCGTCAGCGGGCCGGATGCCAACAACAACTACACGATAACCTGGAACACAGCCAACCGCGGCACCGGGCCGGCGCCCGCCGGATTTTACGAGCAATTTACGGTTCGCAACATCACGACCGGGGCATTGCTGGCCAACAGCGATCAGCCCATCGCGACCACGATTCCACCCAACGGCACGGTGGCGCATCTGCAAAATGTCGTTGCCACCGCCGCGGGGAATTATGTGGTGACCGTTTTCACCGATTCGCACAACAACTTGTGGGAGTTTGACGGCGTGAGCCACGCCACCGCCGAGGCGAACAACACCGCGACCACCAATTTCCAGATCACGGCCTACTACACGGTCGCACTGACAAGCAGCCCGGCGGGTGCCGGAACGCTGACCGGCGCGGGCACTTACGGTTCCGGCTCGTCGGTCACGGTCACGGCGGCGGCCATCACCAATGTCCTGCCGTTTCTCTTTGTGAATTGGACGGAAGGCGGCACGTTCCAGAGCGCCGGCACCAATTATAACTTCATCATTTCGCGCGACCGCTCGCTGACCGCGAACTTCACGCTGCCCAGCTTCCAGATTGCCGCATCGAACAATCCGCCCACCGCCGGCGCCGTGAGCGGGCAGGGGACCTATTTCTACGGAACGACCAATGTGCTCACGGCCAGCGCGAATTTCGGCTATCGCTTCACCAATTGGACGGAATTTGGAGCGGTGATCGCCAACACGGCGGCCCTGACCAACATCGTCACCAGCAACCGGTTGGTCGTCGCGAATTATGCCGAAGCCAACACCGTTCACTACGTCACCACCGCGACCTCGCCCACCAATCTGGCGACCGTGGCCGGTGCCGGCACTTACAACAACGGCGACACGGCGGCCATCAGCGCGCCCGCCTCCATCACAAACGCGCCCAACCTTTACACGTTCCGGCAATTCCAGCTCAACGGCACGCTGGCGGGCAACAACCCCTCGTTCAACAAGACTTTCTCCACGCTGGATCCGACCAATATGCAGTATGTCGCGGTGTATGACACCAGAAGCATCCTGCCCATCGTGATTAACGTCACGCCCGGCTTCACCAACGCCGTCCTCGGCGGCTTTACCACCGTCACCAATCCCGTGCCGGCATCGTCCAATTACCAGATCACGCTCCAGTTTGACCGGACGATGAACACCAATGTGACGCCGCTGATAGTCATCACCAACAGCAGCGCGCCGGCGCAGGCGTCCGTGCCCGCCAATGGAGCGTGGTTCGCCACCGTCCTTTCCAATGACACCTATCGGACGCCGTTCATCACGTTCAGCAGCGGCATGGATGGCCCGGCCTTCGTGCAAGTTTCCGGCGCGACCGATCCGCAAGGCGCGCAAATGACGGCGACCAATGTTGCGGCGCTGGTCATTGACGTGACGCCGCCGCCGAATCCGGTGATTTCGCTCGTTGCTTCAAACAGCTCCTCGGCCTTGGTGAGTTGGTCCGGCTATTCGCCGCCGTCCGATTTGGGTAGCTTCCGCCTTTATCTCAACACCAACAATTTCAGTTCCGTGGCCGGCATGACGCCGTTGACGTCGGTTGGCTCCGGGACCAGAAGCTATTGGTTCACCGGTTTGGCGCTGGACCGGCCATATTACGCGGCGGTGGTGGCGGTGGATCTGGCCGGCAACAGTTCGCCGTTGGTGTCCACGCTGTCCTTCACTCTCCCCAGCGCGGTGCCGCCGCCCGTCCCGGTGCAGGTGGCCGCCGTTGGTTCGTCGTCGGCCGTCGTTTCATGGAATAGTTACGACACCAGCCAGTTGCTGGGCTTTGCCGGGTTCCAGCTTTACTACGGGACGAGCGATTTCACTTCCGTGACCAGTCTGACCCCGATGCAGACCTTGTCCGCCGGGACGCGCATGGTGCAGATTAACAATCTGGACCGGACGAAGACCTATCATTTCGCCATCGTCGGCTACAACGTCAACAGCGCCTTCAACCCGAACGTCACCACGGCAAGCTGGTCGGATCCCTACGCGGGGAACATCGGCGTCAACACAACGATCGGCGGTTCCGGCCAGAACATCGTGGACATTCTCCACAGCATCACCGTGGTGAGCAACGCCATCCTGACCGTGCCCGCCGGCACCACGTTGCGCTTCGCTCCCGGCGCCATCCTGACCGTCCAGCAGGGCGCCTTGTTTGCCCTGGGCACGCCGCTCGATCCCGTCATTTTCACCTCCGCGAACGACCAGCCCGGCGGGGCGCCGGCGGCGGGGGATTGGAACGGCATCACTTTGGACAGCGGCGCCAGCCCGTCGGTGTTGATGAATGTGCTCGTGAAGTTCGGCGGCGGACTGACGCTCGACAATTGCGCGCCCACGGTGCAGGCGTTGACGGCGTTGAACAACGCGCCGGCGGGCCTGACCGCGCAAAACGGCGCGGCGCTGAACACGTCCGACGCGCTGCTGGTGTTCAACGGCATTGGCGCGCAACAACTCGGCGCGGCGCAACTGACAATCACCAACTCCGTCATTCAGAACAACGGCACCAACGCGCTGGCCTCGGGCGGCCTGAACCTCCGGGCCAATAAAGATTGGTGGGGCAGCGCTGTGCCGACGGACATCGCCGCCACGTTGCGGGGCGCGGTGGACAATTTCAGTTTCCTGACGGGCGAACCGCTGTTGACTCCGGCCCTCGGCACGTCGAACAACGTCACCCAGGTCGGCAGCCAGTCGGTCAATCTGCGTCTGGCCTGCCGCACCGCTGACACGATGCGGTTGAGCGAAGACTCGGCGTTCACCGGCGTTTTCTTCGCGCCGTTCACCAATGCCACATTGTTCGCGTTAAGCAGCGGCGGCGGGCAAAAGACCGTCTTCGCCCAGTTCCGCAGTGTCACCGGCGACACGAGCGCGCCGGTTTCGGTCACGGTCAACTACATCACCGCCGGCCCAACGATCTCCACCTTCAGCCTGACCGAGGGTCAGATACTGACGCGGCCGCTGAACGTCACGGGCAGCGCCAGCGCGGCGCTGGGCGTCGCGGACGTGGAATTTTACGTGGACGGCGCGGGTCAGGGCACCAACAGCGGCGCCAGTTTCGCGCAATGGTTTGACGTGCGCAATTTCAGCACCGGCACGCATCGGGTGGAATTGCTGGCCCGCGACAACAGCGGCAACATCGCCACGCTCGCGCACAACGTCGTGATCTCGCCCACGCCGCCGCCCACGCCCGCGATTACCATGCCCGCCGCCGATCTCGTGGTCAACACGAACACGGTGCTCATTAGCGGCACCGCCGAGCCGTTCATCCAGGTGCGCCTGTTAAATTCCGGCTCGCTGGTCAGCACAACCAACGCCGCGGCCGACGGAACCTTCAGCTTCCCCGCCGTGCCGCTGGTGGAAGGGCAGAATCAGATGGTGGCCGTGGCGCAGGACACGTTGGGCAGCGCCAACTCCAACGTCCGCACGGTGAACCTGGATACGATACCGCCGGCGCAACTGGTGATGAATGCGCCCGTTTATACACCGGGCACCGGACTGGCGCTGACGTGGAATTATCCGGCCAGCGGCAAACGCGCGTCCAGTTTCGTGGTTTTCTGGAGCGCGACGCCCATCACCGATCCGGCGCAAGCCCTTGGTCACACCATTGCGCTGACCAGCATGAGCGCGACGGTTCAGGGTTTGGCCACCGGCGATTACTACTTCTACGTGGTGGGCTACGATGCGCTGGCCAATGCGAGTCCGTTGTCGGCGCCGGTGACGTTCCATTACGACGCCGTGCCGCCGAGTTTCACGATCACCTTCGACAAACCCTCGCCGGTGGGTGTTGGATTGGTGCATGTCGTCCTGACTGCCTCCAAACCGCTGGCCAGCGCGCCTTCGTTGACGGTGCAGCCTTACGGTTTCAGTCCTTCGGTGCTGACCCTTTCCAATACCACGGTGAACACATATGAAGCGGACATCAATGTCACCACCCTGTTGCCGTCCGGTCCGGTGCAGTTCAAAGTGTCCGCGCAGGATTTGGCGGGGAATCCGTTCAACGGCCCTCCGAGCGGCCCGTCGTTGGTTATTGACGTGACGCCGCCATCGGGCGTGGTCAGCACCGCGCCATTGCCGCCGGTGCAGGCGACCAACAATGCCAATGTGCAGGTGAACCTGCAACTCACCAAGCCGCCTCAAATTGGAACCACGCCGGTTTTAAGCTTCGGGCCGCCGATCGGCACGCCCGTCCCGGTCACGCTCGCCGGTTCCGGGACGAGCTGGAACAGCACGCTGACGGTCACGCCCGCGATGGGCAGCGGCATCGGCTATTTCACTCTGTCGGTCACCGACGCGCTTGCCAACGTGGGGCATGAAATCATCACCGGTGAATCGCTGGAGATTTACAACACCGCCCTGCCGTCGCCGCCGGGTCAGCCGGTGTATTTTGCAGCCACGAGTCTGGCCGGCGGACAAATCCTGCTGACGTGGTCCAACGTGCCCAACGCGGAAATTTACCGCGTGTATTCTGGCCCGGCGACGAATTTGAACGATTTCACCGTGCCGACCACGTTGATTGCCGACAACCTCACCACCAACAGTTTTATTGACCTGCCGGCGGCGGATGGCGATTACGGTTACGTGGTTACCGCCTCGCGCCGCGGCGCGGAAGGCACCAATTCGATTGTGCGCGTGGCGGTGTCCGACCGCACGCCGCCCCCGGTGCCCACCAACGTGGTTGTCCAACTGGCGGCCGCCGGATTGCAGATCACCTGGCAGCCCGGCGCGGGCGAGACGCCCGATCACTTCAACGTCTATCGCAATGGCGCGCTCATCCGCACCGTGAGCAGCGCCACGCCGGTCATAGATAATCCGCCGCGCGGCGAGATGACCTACACTGTCGGTGCCGACGACGCCTTGGGCAATGAAGCAGTCAGTTTGCCGGCGACGATTGAGATGCTGGTCGGCGCGGTGAACAATCTCCAGGCGCTGTTCAACGCGGGACAAAGCCCCGTGTTGTCGTGGAGTTCCTCGGACGCCACCGCCGTTGGATTCAATGTCTATCGCAATGGCATCAAACAGAATGCCACGCCGCTCACCGGCGCCAGTTATGCGGACACGTTCTCATTGGGAACAGACCCGGTGACCTACGCGGTGACGGCGGTGAACGTGACCAACGCGGAAAGCGCGGCGCGCTCGGTGACCGTCTTTGCGGTGAATCTCGGACTGCTGGTCAACGCGGCGGGCGGCACGACCAACAACCCGCCGGTCACCGGCTATTTTGATGATTACTTGGTCAGTGTTTCCAATTTGACGGCGACTGCGGCCTTGCCCTTGCAACAGGTGGGATTGCAACGGCAGGCGTCGGGCACCACACCGTTGAACATTGTGAATCCCGTGAACAGCGCGGTGGCCGCCGGCGGTTCGTATGCCGCCGAGTGGTCGGTGCCGTGCGCTTCCAACACGGCCCCGCAATCCGTCCTCGTGCAGGCGGTGCAGCAGACGGACTCGGAAGGCAGCAGCGTGATTTATGAGCAGACCTTCAACCTGCCGGGCACCCAGGCGTCGGGCGTGATGGCGGAAGTGAGCGCCAACCAATTGCCGCTGGCCGGCGGCCTGACGCCGTTCAATGTCCGCATTTACAACCGCGGTTACACTCCCATTTATTTCGTCACCACGCGCGGCGGCGGTTCGCAGGCGGGCGATCTCTATATCTCGGTGCTCAATCCGCAGGGCCAGGAGGTCAGCCGCACGGCCTATGTCGGCACGCCGTCGGGCGTGATTTTCGACGGCGACCTCGGTTATCTCATGATTCCACCCGGCAGTTCGGCCACGCTCACCGTGCCGGACGTGCTGACGCCGGCGGTGCTGGCCAGCAATACGGTGACTTTCCAGGCCGTCGTCAGCACGATTTACGACCGCTTGACGCCCGCCGGCCAGCAGTCTTCCGGGCCGATCATCGGCAGCATGCAATCGAGCCTTTCGCAGACGCCGTATTACGGGACGGCGCAAACCGATTATCAGCTTTACAGCGGCGACCAGCGGGTGGTGATCACCGGCCAGGCGCTGGACCGGATCACCGGCCTGCCAGTGCCGAATGTGCCGTTGCAGATCGGTTTCGCCACGCGCGGCTACCGTTGGTATCAGGACGTGACCACCGACAGCAACGGAAATTACTCGTTGACTTACAACGTGACGCCAGGCCTGGCCGGCACGCTGACGATCTGGGCGGCGCATCCGGAGGTGGTGGATCAACTCAACCAGGCGCAGATCATCATCTACCGGATGTATGCCTCGCCGTCGTCCGGCGACATTCGGATGTCGAAGAACGACACGCTGCCGTTCACGATTTCATTGCTCAATCCCGGCGACACGCCTTTGACCGGGTTCACGACGACCTTCCAGGCTTACCAGATGCAGGGCATAAACGAGGTGCCGATCACGACGCTGCATGGCACGAATTTGTCGGCGGCAAACTTCGCATTGGCCGCCGGCCAGAAGCAGACCATCACGCTGCAATTGGATGCGGACGCCGACGCGCCCGACAACGCGGTGGGGGTGTTCACGCTGACTTCGGCGGAGGGCGCGTCAGCCATGTTCACCGCCAACGTGACCTTGCTGCCCGCCGTGCCGATTGTCACAGTGGTGGAACCGAACATTGGATACGTCGAGGTCAGCCTGGATCGCGGGACGCTGTTGAGCCGGCAGGTGTCCATTGTCAACAGCGGACTCAAGGACTTGAAGGGCGTTTCGATTATTCCGCCCACGAATGTCACATGGATGATCGTCAATTTGCCGGTCGCGCCGGATGGCACAATCCCGCTGCCTGATCTGCCGGTCGGCACGACCAATTCCTTCACGGTGGTCTTCACCCCGCCGACGAACGCCGACTTGGGATTTGCCCAGGACAAACTCACAATTCTGGGCACCAACGCGCAGGCCGGGTTTGACGTGGATTTGTATGCCCTCGTGACGTCGTCCCAAGTCGGCGCGATCCAGTTTTACGTGGATGACATTCTGGGGCAGGACGTGCCGAACGCCACGATCCGCCTGCGCAACACGGCGTTGCAGGTGGAATTGCCGCCGGCGACGACCGACATCAACGGCCTGGTCACCGTCACCAATCTCCAGGAAGGCGACTGGTCGTGGCAGGTTGGCGCGTCGGGTTATTCCGGCAACGTCGGCGTGACCACGGTGATTCCCGACCAGACGGTGCAGACGCATTCGCGGCTGAACAAGAGCCTGGTCACGGTCACTTTTACGGTGACGCCGGTGCCATACACGGACAAGTATGACATCACGATTGAGCAGACATTTGAAACGCATGTGCCGATTCCGGTGCTGGTGATGACGCCGGCCTATCAAGCTTTCACCGACGTCAAGCCGGGCTTCCAGGCGACCTTCATTGCCACGGCCATGAACGAGGGGCTGGTGCAAATGACCGACCTGTCCATCAGCGGTCAACAAACGGGTTCGGCGTCCCTGACGCCGTTGATCACCTACGTGCCGTTATTGGGTGCGCAACAGAGCATAGACATTCCGTTTGTGGTGACTTACTCCGGAACCAATGCGCCGGGACAGCAGGGGTTGGGTGACGCCATTGCCGGTTGTATCGGCTTTGGCAACATTGGCACGATAGCCGACTTCATCGCCGGCATGGCGGCGTTTGCGCAGGCCTACGCGCAGTGTCCGAAAGACCTGACCTTGATCACAATCGCGGCCACGGTTGCCGTGACCTATCAAATCCTCCTGGACGCCGAGTCGGCGGCGGAGAACTTGTTGTCACCGGTGAAATTGCTAGGTTGCATCCTGGGTAATTTGATCGGGCCGATCGGTCTGCCGGGCCTCCCGGTGGCCATCGGGACGGCGCCGCCAGCCCAAACCTCCGTCGCGCAATTCTCGCCCATTACCGCCGGCTGCTTTGCCGGTGACACGCGAGTTTTGCTGGCGGATGGAACGTTCAAGACCATTGACCAAATCAAGCCGGGCGACTTGGTGAAATCAGGCGTGAATCGCCGCGAAATCGCCACCGTGGCTGAAGTCTATGAGCGGGCGGACAACGCCTGCCGCGAAGTCCGCTTTGCCCTGCCCGGCCAGGCCGAACCCGATGCGGTGCGGACGACCGACGAGCACTTGTTCTGGGTGGACGGCAAGGGCTGGGTGGCCGCCGCCGAGTTGAAAGTGGGTGACTGGTTGATGAACGATGAGGGCCAGCGCGTCCAGATCACCGCCAACGCGCGGCTTTCCGGCTCGCATGAAGTCTATACGCTAAAATTGATGGGCGACACGGCCTTCTACGCCAACGGCATTTTGGTCCATGACCTTTGCGGCGCGTGGACGACGCCCGCGCGGGCTGGCGTGAGCTGGACGGTGCCCGCGCCAAAACCGCTTCGCGCCCAAGATTCCAAATGACGTGATTTCTATGCGCCCAAGCTTTTTCAAATCAAGATTCGCAATTCGCCGGATCGTTGGCTGGCGGATGCTGGCGGGTGGCTGCATGAGTCTGGCTGCAATGGGGATCGCGCCACTGTTCGCCCAGGAGCAGTATCAAGGCGTGTGCGCCCAGGTCAAAATCGTAATTCAGCAGCAATTGACGCTGGAACGCATCGGCTTTGACGCGGAACTGCAAATCGCCAACAACGATGGCACGGACCCCATCACCGATTTCTCAGCGGCCTTGACGTTTGAGAACCCCAACCTTTCGACCAACGGCACGGTCAACGATTCGTCTTCGCTGTTTTTCGTGCAGGCCCCCACTTTTCAGAACATCAACTCCGTGGGCGGCGACGGCGTCATCTCTCCGACGACCACGGCGATCATCCACTGGTTCATCATTCCCAAACCATCCGCCGGTGGCACCACTCCGAGCGGAGTTCAATACAGCATTGGCTGCCGGCTGGCGGGCAAAATTAGCGGGCAAGTCATTCCCTCCGATGTCCTTTCCGCCTTTCCGGCGACGATTTACGTCAAGCCGGACGCGCAGCTTCAAATCACTTATTTCCAGCCGCGCGACGTGCAGGGCGACGACCCGTTCACGCCGCAAGTGGAAAGCCCGGTGCCGTTCACGCTGGGCGTGCTGGTGAAAAACGTGGGTTACGGCACCGCGCAAGCCGTGGACATCAATTCGCAGCAGCCGAAGATCGTGGCGAGCAACAACGGCCTGCTGCTGGTCGCCCAATTGCTTGGCTCGCGCGTGGCGGACGTTCCCGTGACGCCCACCAGTCTCAATGTCAACCTCGGCGACATCCCGCCCGGCCAGACCCGCAAGGGCGCGTGGGACATGATCACCTCGCTGTCCGGCCAGTTCATCCAGTTCTCGGCCAGTTACACGCACTCATCGGATTTGGGCGGGCAGGAGACCTCGCTCATTCAATCGTTGAACGCCTATTTTATCGCCCATGAAGTTCTGGACGACCAGCCGGGCCGCGACAACGTCAAGGATTTCCTGACGGACATCAACACCAACGACACGGAGGTGATTCCCACCGCCCTCTACGAGAGCGAAGGCGACATCCTGCCGGTGAACCTGCTGACCAATGCGGCGGTGGTCGGGTCCGCCGGGCCGGGCGGCAGTTTTCAAGTCACGCTGAATGCCGACAAACCGGGCTGGGGTTACATTCAGGTGCCCGATCCCGGCCAGGACATGCTGCAACTCGCCAGCGTGGTGCGTTCGGACGGAAAAATTCTGAACACGAACAATGTCTGGACCAACCATCGCTACACCGAAATCGGCAACATCCGCCAGAATTGGCTGAACATTTTCGACAACGTGAACCTTGCCAATTACAGCTACACGGTCACTTACGCGGCGACCGTGGTGGACACCACCCCGCCGGTCATGACCATGCGCTTCGCCGGCCCGGTCAACGTGAGCGGCGGGAAATACTACGTCACGCCAGACACGATGATTTACTTTACCGCGGACGATGCCAGCCCGGTGAGCATGTTTTACAACATTACCAATGGCTTGTTCCATCCGGCCTTGCCGTTCTCGCTGACAACGCCGGGTGACTATCCCATCGCCTTCTACGCTACTGACTCGTATAACAACACTTCCGCCACCCAGACGAATGATGTTATTGTGTCCGGCAACGCCACGCTGGACTTTGCCAGCGTCGGCGCGCCGGGCGGACCGTTTTACGTTTCGGGCGATGCGTTGTCGGTGCGTCCGTTCAACGCGCCGATTTCCTTCCAGGCCGCCGTGGATCCCAGCGAAGTGGACGCGCTGGTTGAAATTTTCCAAGGCGTGGTCGCCTGGGCCGGCGTTTCAGGCGTGCCTTCATCACCGACCACTGGCACCACGGCTTCGCTGACAGTGGGCGGCGATCACGTGGATTATTACCGGTATTCCGTGAACGGCGGCGCGTGGAGCGCGGAACAGCCGGTGACGGCACCCATCAGTTTGTCCGGACTCACTCCCGGCAGCCAGGCGGTTTCGGTCCTGGGCCGCTCGCAATATGGCGGTTATCTGGACGCCTCCAACGCGGTGACGGTCAACTGGGTGATGAGTCCCACCGCACCGCCAACGCTCGTCACCGGCACGCCGTCCACGCCGACCCGCGACACGACCGCGACGCTGAACATCGGCGGCCCGGGCGTCACGGACTATCGCTGGACCATCAACAACGACTATTACCGGCCCGAAACCAACGCGCCAAACGTGCTGGTCATTCCGACCGCCAGCAGCACCGGCGAGGTTTTCACCGTGTCGGTCCTCGGCGAAACCAACGGGGTCTATCAAACCACCAACAATCCGACCACGGTGGCTTGGACCTATGATCCAATGTTTGGTTACGCGCAGCTTGGATTGCCCGTGGTTCGCACGGTCACGCTGACCAACATCGGAACCGCAATGCAGACTTTCGTTTGGGATGGCCACAACGACGCGGGCGCGGTCGTGCCGCCGGGTTGGTTCACGGTGCGGTTGACGCTGACGGACCAACTGGGCCGGACAAACTTTGCCACCCGGCTGGTGCAGATCGGCAATGTCGCCGGCACGCCCGCCGTGTTGGCCGACGTGACGCGCGGGCCAAAGAACCCGAATGCCCGCGGACATTGGACCGTCTGGGAGGACCAAAGCGACGGCAACTGGGAGATTTACGCCCAAGATTTGAGCAACCCCGGCGCGGGCATCGTCAAGCTGACCCACACCGCCTTGAGCCAGGAAAATCCGCGCACCGATGGCCGGTATGTTGTCTGGCAAGGGCGCCAGGCCGATGGCGATTGGGACATTTATCTGGATGACCTTAGCAATTCCCCGGCTCCGCAGGCGCTGACGAGCACGCCAACCCAGGACGAAGTGAATCCGGTGATTGACTGGCCGTGGGTTGTCTATCAGGCGCGCCCGACGTCCAATCCCAACGCCGCGTGGAATTTAATGGCGACCAACTTGGTGACCGGCCAGTTGTTTGCCGTGTCGCCATCGGGCCAGGATGAATTGGACCCGGATGTGCAGACGGGCCGGGTGGTCTGGCAGGACTGGCGCGACGTCGGGCCAGGCGAGATTTATTTCGCGAACTTGGAAACCGGCGAACAGCGCCGCATCACAACCAACACCTTTGGCCAGTATCATCCGGCCATCTACGACAATTGGATTGTGTGGCAGGACACCCGGAACAGCGAGGTGGACATTTACGGCTACGACTTGTTGCGCAGCACCGAGGTGCGCATTACGAGCACGCCGGAAAATGAAACTCTTCCGTTCCTCGACGGTCCGTGGCTGGCCTGCCTGGAAGACTCGCTGGGGCCGCTCACCGAAAATGTGCGCCTCATCCATTTGCCGAGCCTGAACGCGGTGCCGATCAGCCGCACGCTCACGCTCAAAGACCGGCCCGCGCTGGCGGGTGGCAAAGCCTTATGGCTGGACACCACCAGCAATCTTTCCAGCGTGGTCATGGCGGACCTGCCGTCCTTGCAGGGCGTCTTCCAAAACCGCAACGCCGTGGTCGTGACTCCGGCGATGACCAACTATTTCCAGGATGCCTACACGCTGTTGACGCAGTGGCAGGCGCAGGCGGGAGTGCAGTCAATTTCGCTCTACAGTTCGCTCGTGCCGCAAGTCACCAGCCAGACGGCTTCCTGGAACAATGGCGCGCCCTCCGGACAGGATTTTGCGCTCACCGCCGGTAGTTTCCTGTGGATCAAATTCGACGATTCGCGCGTGCTGGACCTGGGCGTCAACTCCGCCGGCCCGCTCAACCTGGCCGCCGGGTTGAATGTGTTCAGCTACGCCGGATTCCCGAGCGCTTACACCGCTTTCCAATTGCTGAACCAGCTCGGCGTGAACAACGCGCGGGCTGTGCGCATGTTGGACGCCGAGTCCGGCCGGTGGGTGGTGGCTGAGATTCAAAATGGCCGGCCGGTCGGCGACGATTTCACGATTCCTTCGGTGGCTGTGCTCATGCTCGACCTCGCAAATCCCGTGAACAATTTCACCCCGCAATGACCATGAAAACTTTCATCTCCATCTGCTGCCTGGGCTTTGCGCTGGCTGGCTTTGCCGGAGCGGCCTTCGCCATTTCCCCGGCCCAAGTCCAACAGTTGCTGAATTCGGGCGAAAAAATCACCTTCGCGGACGTGCGTCTCAATGTTCTTTTCCAAAAAGGCCACATTCCGGGCGCCATCAACATTCCGGCGCAACTCGTGCCGGACAAACCACTGCCGCCGCTGGGCCGCGTGGTGGTGTATGATGACGGCCTGGGCACGGATGACGCGGTGGCCGCCGCCGCGGCGTTGAACCAAAAGCCCGGCATCACGGCCGAGCCCCTGGATGGCGGGTATGCCGCGTGGGAAATGGCGCAATCGTCCACCACACAATCCGGCGGTCTGAAACCCGAGGAGACGCCGGTGATCACTTACGCCCAATTGAAACAGAAGCAAAACGCTGATGTGGTGCTCGTGGATTTGCGCCAAAGCGCGCCGGCGATCACCAGCGCCTCCGCCGCGAAGTCGTCCGCAGCGAAAGTTGCCGCCTCGCCGCTGACCGATTTGCAAGCCGAGTTTCCCAAAGCCAGAATTGCCCGATCTCCCTTCGCCGTCTCGTCACCTCGGACGAAGGCTTCGGCGGCCTCGGCCTCGACTCCGCCGCCGCTGCTGGTGCTCATTGACAACGGCGACGTCAGCGCCCAAAGAATGGCGCGCTCACTCAAGGCCAATGGGATCACGCGGTTTGCTGTTCTGGCGGGCGGCGAGCAAATCCTCTCGGTCCACGGCCAGGCGGGATTGCAGCGCATCGGTTCGAGCGTGACCGTGCGGAGCAGCTCGGGCTTGTCACCCGCCAAAAGCCCATGATTGTATGAGTGCCATCGAATTAAAAACTTGTCGCGTCGCCCGCTGGCTGTGTTGTTGGATGCTGATGAGCTGGGTCGCCGGGTTTTATCAGACGACCCGCGCCGATGTCATCACCAACGTCACAGTCGTGAACGTGACGCCAACAAGCTTCAGTGTTGTCTGGCGGGCGACGAATTCGACGCCGTCCATCGCGGTGTTTGCCGACGCCGGCGGCGTGACGAATCTAGCGGGCCAGGTCGGGATCGAGGCGTTTCCGCTATCCACGGGCAATCCGAATTTGGCGGAGGGTTACCCGCGCCGCGTGGATGCCGCGACCTTGCGGCAGAAGACCCAAAATTCCGGCCTGATGATGATGCACGTCAGCGACTGCCAGCCCAGCACCACCTATTACTTTCGCCTCACTTCAACGCCAACCTCCGGCAGTCCCGAGGTTTATCCGGCCTCCGGTCCCTTGCCGGCGGCCACGACGGAAGCGGAAAACACGTTCGTGGCCAACGATCAGGTCATCATCCTGGACCTGTCCGATCCGGGCAACGAAGGCCGCATTGTTTTGCTCACCCACACCAACGCTGCCTATCCGCTGGCCGCCGTGGTCGGCGACGGCGTCGGCCCCAGCCAGGTGTTCTTCAATGTGAGCGATCTGTTCGCGCTCGCCGGAACCGGGAATTTCACGCCGCTGGGCGATCAGAATTTCGACTTGGACGTTTTGAGACCAAATCGAAGTGTTCAGTCAGAGACTTACACGTTGACGTTCACCGCGAATTTCTCCACGGCGCTAACCATGCTGGCTACCATCAACACGGAGTTCCTGTCGTTGAACGTGGGAACGGCGGTCCTCCGCACCGGGCAGTCCGGCAGCGTGCCCGTCAGCGGCAATGCCAACACCAATCTTGCCAGCATTGACCTGACGCTCCAAATTCCCCCGGGCCACCTGACCAACCTGGTTTTGCAGCCGCTCTCGCCGCAGTTGGATCCGGCGGCGACAACCTTTGTCCAGCAAAACAGTTCCTCCTGGCAGATGCACCTCGCCACGCTTTCCGGGCAGACAATCATCGGTAACAACGCGCTGGCTGAAATCGCCTTCACCGCCGTTTCCAATCAGAGTTCCACCTTTGTGCCTTTGCAGGTGACGGCATTGAGCGGCACGAAACCGGACGCCTCGCCGATCAGCCGGACGCTGGCGCAATTCGGCCGGGTGGTGGTGATCGCGAACCAGCCGCTGCTCGAAGCGGGCTTCGCGTCCGACGGTTCGCGGCAGTTGACACTCTATGGCAAGGCCTGGATGAGTTATGCGATTCTGTATTCCACGAATCTGGCGAATCCCGCCGGCTGGAGCCAGACGCGGTATTTCGCCCAGACCAACATGGTGACCAGCCTGACCGGGCTGGGTCTTCCGGCCCCCGATGCTTTCTATCGCGCCATGGAATTCACGCCGGATCCGCCGGTGCTGGACGCGCTCCTGGGCACAAACCAAAAGCGCACGCTGTTGGGTTACGGCCAGCCGGGACTGCAATACACCGTCCTGGCCAAGACCAATCTTTCCAACGTGGTGCCCTGGACGCCGGTGCAGACTTACACGCTGACCAATTCATTTCAATACTTCACCCCTGCCGGCGGCAACGGCCTCATTTTCTACCGCCTGCAAAGAAATTAATGTCAACGCCACTACTGTCCAGTTTAGAACCCCAGTAAACATGTGAAGCAGAGTTCGATCTGCCAGCGTCCGCGATAGAGATAGAGTTGGGCGATGGTCAGCGC